>NZ_BBBJ01000019.1 GCF_001316005.1 Vulcanisaeta distributa JCM 11217 | reverse complement strand
CCCCGATCAGTGCTCTACCCGTGGGCCTCCTCCAGGGAGGCCGGGCTGGGACCGCTTCGGGGGGGGAACCAGCTATCACCGGGCTTGATTGGTCTTTTGCCCCTAGCCCCAGGTCATGGGAACGAATTGCACATCAGAACCTTTCGGGCCTCCACGGGGCTTTCGCCCCGCTTCACCCTGCCCAGGCTAGATCGCCCGGTTTCTGGTCTCCCGCCCGTGACTACGGGCCCATTAAGACCCAGCCCCTCACGGGGGGGTCACCCCCGCTACGGGCTTTTCGGTTTCCCTACGCCTTCGGGGGGGCTAACCCCCTTAGCTCGCCACGGGCGGGAACTCCCCGGCCCGTGTTTCTAGACGGAAGGGGGGGCGACCCTGGACCCTCCCCCTCGTACTCCCGGGTTCACCCCGGTTTCCTTCGGGGGGGAAGGGCACCCTTTCGGGCCGCCCCTCCTTTAGCCGCCCGGTTTCAGGCTCTTTTCACTCCCTTTCGGGGGGGTTCTTTTCAGCTTTCCCTCACGGTACTAGTGCGCTATCGGTCTCGGGACGTGCTTAGCCTTGGGGGGGGCCAGTGGCCCCC
>NZ_BBBJ01000018.1 GCF_001316005.1 Vulcanisaeta distributa JCM 11217 | reverse complement strand
CCCCCCCGATCAGTGCTCTACCCCCCCCGTGGGCCTCCTCCAGGGAGGCCGGGCTGGGACCCGCTTCGGGGGGAACCAGCTATCACCGGGCTTGATTGGTCTTTTGCCCCCCCTAGCCCCCCCAGGTCATGGGAACGAATTGCACATCAGAACCCTTTCGGGCCTCCACGGGGCTTTCGCCCCCCCGCTTCACCCTGCCCAGGGCTAGATCGCCCGGTTTCTGGTCTCCCGCCCGTGACTACGGGCCCATTAAGACCCAGCCCCCCCTCACGGGGTCACCCCCCCCGCTACGGGCTTTTCGGTTTCCCTACGCCTTCGGGGCTAACCCCCCCCTTAGGCTCGCCACGGGCGGGAACTCCCCCCCCGGCCCGTGTTTCTAGACGGAAGGGGCGACCCTGGACCCTCCCCCCCCTCGTACTCCCGGGTTCACCCCCCCGGTTTCCTTCGGGGAAGGGCACCCTTTCGGGCCGCCCCCCCCTCCTTTAGCCGCCCGGTTTCAGGCTCTTTTCACTCCCCCCCTTTCGGGTTCTTTTCAGCTTTCCCTCACGGTACTAGTGCGCTATCGGTCTCGGGACGTGCTTAGCCTTGGGGGCCAGTGGCCCCCCCC
>NZ_BBBJ01000017.1 GCF_001316005.1 Vulcanisaeta distributa JCM 11217 | reverse complement strand
GTGGGCATTAATGATGATAATGTGAGCATTACATGGTATTTAATGGCTAATGACCATAGAGGCATGTTCAAGGATAAGACCGAGGTTGCTAAGCAAGCCTGTGAGTTAGGCGATGGTGATTTCATGACGTTTTTGCTACTCGCAATCTTGGGTGATGGTAGTGCGGATGTTAAGGAGAAGAAGGCGGTTAGGCTCTACATGGGTGGGTTGAAGCGTGAGACTTGGGGGGGGTGACCTAATTGAGAGGTTGAGGAACCTCGGGTTTAGGGAAAGGGATGGGAAGCATGAAGTAATGTACGAGGTTACATCCTCGAGGGCTGCCGAATTGGCTAGGAGGATGCTAAGTGATGCGTTAATCAAAGCCTTGGTTGAGGACTTGGGCTCATTGCCTGATGCTGAGAAGCTTAGGAACTTAATTACATTGGCGAACATGAGGGTTAAGCCTTTGAGTAGGTCATCGATCGAGGTTGTTGGCATGAGGATACATGTGCATGTGTATCAAAGTGGCTTCGTGGAGTTGAGGGTTGTCCGCAATGATTATGACGACGCCGTGGAGGTTTTAACGAGACTGAAGAACGCAGGTTATGAGGAGGCTAAGCTGAGTAAGCGGGGCGATAGTACGTGGTCCACATGGGCATGGACGCGCTCAAGAAGTACCCTGAGCTCGCTAGTAAGGTCTGTGAGGTGCTGAGGAGGATGC
>NZ_BBBJ01000016.1 GCF_001316005.1 Vulcanisaeta distributa JCM 11217 | reverse complement strand
TGCTTCCCACGCCAAAACCAAGGCGTGGTACTCCGGGACACCGGGACTCCGCCAGGCGGCCTTTAGCCTACGGGGGGGCTATCACCCTCTACGGCGGGGGGGCTTTCCAGCCCACTTCGGCTAGGCCGCCCCCCCGGCGGTACCCGGGCCCTCAACCCCCCCCACATCTCCCCCCACGGTTATCCCGCGGGGGATTTGGTTTGGGCTAACCCCCCCTTTCGGTCGCCCCCCCTACTCAGGGGGTCCCTGTTGGTTTCCCTTCCTCCCCCCCCTACTAAGATGTTTCCGTTCGGGGGGGGTTCCCGCTCCGAGGAAAACCCCGGAGCGCCCAGGCCTATTCGGCCCGGGCAGGAGGCCCATTCGGGAATCCCGGGTTCAAAGGCTGCCTGCGCCTACCCCGGGCTTATCGCAGCTTGCCACGCCCTTCCTCGGCGCCCGAGCCGAGCCATCCACCGGGCGGCTTGCTGGTGCGGGTGGTGGTTTGGTCAGGTGGGTACCACCCAACCCCCCCTTTGAACACCCCCCCATCCCCCCCAGAGGAGGTGATCCGGCCGCAGGTTCCCCCCCTACGGCCACCTTGTTACGACTTCGCCCCCCCCTCGGGAGCCCCCCCCAACTCGTCCTCCCCCCCTCCCCCCCCAGGGTAACCCCCCCTGGAGAGAAGAGGCCTCGTTGGGGCTCCCTCGGGTGGCGCGACGGGCGGTGTGTGCAAGGGGCAGGGACGTATTCACCGCGCGTTGGTGACACGCGGTTACTAGGGATTCCACGTTCACGAGGGCGAGTTGCAGCCCTCGATCCCTACTGGGGCGGGGGGGTTTACGGGATTGCCTCCCCCCCCTTTCGGGGGGGTCGGATCCCGCTGTCCCCCCCGCCATTGCAGCTCGCGTGCAGCCCCGGGGGGGTTTGGGGGCATACTGACCTGCCGTGGCCCCCCCCTCCTTCCTCCGGCTTACGCCGGCAGTCCCCCCCTAGTGTGCCCCCCCGGTCCCGAAGGACCGGGTAGCAACTAGGGTGGGGGGGGTCTCGCTCGTTGCCGGACTTAACCGGACACCTCACGGCACGAGCTGACGACGGCCATGCACCTCCTCTCAGCTCGTCCGGCAAGGTCGTTAGCCTGGCCATCATCCTGCTGTCGCCCCCCCGGGTAAGGTTTCCGGCGTTGACTCCAATTAAGCCGCAAGCTTCACCCCCCCTTGTGGTGCCCCCCCCGCCAATTCCTTTAAGTTTCAGCCTTGCGGCCGTACTCCCCCCCAGGCGGCGGGCTTAACGGCTTCCCTCCGCCACTGGGCGGGCCCTAAGCCCGCCCAACAGCTAGCCCGCATAGTTTACAGCTGGGACTACAGGGGGGGTATCTAATCCCCCCCTTTGCTCCCCCCCCAGCTTTCGCCCCCCCTCACCGTCGGGCGCGTTCCAGCCGAGCGCCTTCGCCACTGGTGGTCCTCCCGGGATTATCGGATTTCGCCCCCCCTACCCCCCCCGGGAGTACCCTCGGCCTCTCCCGCCCCCCCAAGCCCGGTAGTATCGCCCCCCCAGCCCACGGGTTGAGCCCGTGGATTTCAGGGGGCGACTTACCGGGCCGGCTACGGGCGCTTTAGGCCCAGTAAGCACCCCCCCGACCACTCGCGGGGGGGCTGGTATTACCGCGGCGGCTGACACCAGACTTGCCCCCCCCGCTTATTCGCCCGGCTTTTTGCACCGGGCAAAAGCCGCCCTCTTCGGGCGCACTCGGGGTGGCCCCCCCGTCACGGTTTCCCGCATTGCGGAGTTTTCGCGCCTGCTGCACCCCCCCGTAGCCTGGGCCCTTGTCTCAGTGCCCATCTCGGGGCTCCCGCTCTCACGG
>NZ_BBBJ01000015.1 GCF_001316005.1 Vulcanisaeta distributa JCM 11217 | reverse complement strand
ATGAGGAGACGGTGAGCGAGGGTAGGACAAAGAGGGTAAAGGCAATAACTAAGACAATGGCGAACCTAAACTGCCCCCCCGCCCAGGGCCCACGGGCCTAAATTACCTCTCTTTCCAGCGCGGAGCGGTTGAGTAGGTAATTATGCGGTGAATCAATGCTTATGCCTAACAACGAGAATACCTTCACAATCAAGTCCTCAAGCACCACAGAATCATTAATGCTATTTAGGACGAGCTCCCTCAGCCTATTTATTGCGTTTGCATTCTCGTTAATAACGTTAATGGCATCAGAAGGTTTCAGCGTATCGCCGTGGGCAGGCACGATGTACTCATACTTACTTACATTCTCAACAAGCTTCTTAAGACTTTCAAGTGCAAGCCCCCCCGCATTTAAGTGGTATGGCGCACCGTACTTTCGAATAACGTCTACTGGGAAGAATGAGTCAGCCGTGAACAATACATTACCGTAGGATATACCGACCATGCCCATTGTGTGTCCAGGCAGCGGTATTACCTCAAAACCCGCTTCCCTACGTAGGTCATCCAAATCCATAACCGGCACACCCTCGGCCTCGAGGAGCTTGGTCCTAAGCATCTTGGGTGGAAACGAACCGAAGAGGTAGAGTGGCTCAAGCACGGGCCTCTCTATGAAGGGTTTATCCTCAGGCGTTGCGTAGACTGCAGCACCGCTCCTCTTAACGATTAATGCATTACCACCAATGTGGTCTGCGTGGTGGTGGGTATTGACTATGGCCCGAACCCTCAGGTTTAGGGGGCTTAATAGCGTTGAGTATTCTACGCCCTGAGTCTTCGTCAATTCCCGTATCAACTATCACGCACTCATTATTATCAATCACTAACACGCCGGCATTAGTCCTACCAAGCACCACGTACACATTGTCTGAAAGCTTCTGTAACCTCTGTGCCTGCATTATTGATAATACATTGAATAGCTTTTAAGTAATTCAGCATACCTAAGCATAACTAAGTGCTTGGCTGAGGTCATTAATTATGTCCTCGGGGGGGTCCTCGAGACCTACGCTTAGCCTAAGTAGGTTGTCCTTAATGCCCGCCCTGGCCCTATCCTCAGGGCTCCAGTGTGCGTGTGTTGTGCTTGCTGGGTGCGTTATTATGCTCTCGGTTCCCCCGAAGCTGACGCTCGGTATTATCATCTTCACGTGCTTATAAACGGCCATTGCCTCCCTCAGGCCGCCCTTTACCTCGAAACTTACAATACCACCGCAGTTACTGAGTAATTTCTTGGCTATTTCATAGGTCTCGTGACTATCGAGACATGGGTAGTAAACCTTCTCGACCTTCGGGTGGTCCATTAGGAATTCAGCTACGGCTTTAGCGTTCTCCTCGTGAGTCCTCATCCTGATGTGGAGTGTCTTTAATCCTCTGTCAACTAGGAATGCTGTGAAGGGCTCCATAATCGTGCCGAGGAATCTCCTCCACTCCCAAACGCCCTTAATCCTATCATCGCTCCCGATTATGAAGCCGGCCACAACATCGTTATGTCCACTGAGGTACTTAGTGGCGCTGTGAATCACGAAGTCCGCGCCGTGGCTAATTGGCGTGATACCCATTGGCGTGGCTAGAGTATTGTCGACAACGACTACGGCACCAACCTCGCGGGATGCTCTAACTATCTTGGGAATGTCGTAAACCCTAAGGAGTGGGTTTGATACGGACTCGATAAATACCACATTAATACCGTTCCTTAAGGAGTTAATGACGTTGTTAGTGCCGGGGGGGTCCGTAATTACTGTCTTAACACCAAACCTGCCCAGCCTCTCCATAAGGACAAGGGTTGAGCCGTAGACGTCAAGGGGGGGCATGAGCACTGTAGAATCCCTCGAGAGGAGTGCCATCATTAACGTGGTTATTGCAGCCATACCGCTGGAGGTTCCTAGGGCATCAACGCCGTGCTCAAGCTCAGCCATCTTACTCTCCACAGCGTGAACCGTTGGGTTATCCTCCCTACTATATTTAAGCGGTACTATGCCGTGTAAGGATGGCCTTTGCTCGGGCTCCCTATAATCGAAGAGTGAGGTTTGGTAAATGGGCTCGATAATGGAGCCAATACCATCATTAACATGCCTTATACCTCCGCGCACGCTTTTTGTGCCCTTACCCACGAGGCTCACGATTTTGACAGAGGTATTAAGCATTGCGTACCTAATCACTGATTTTTGACCTAATGTTCATTTCAATCTCCTGACTAATTTCATGCCCCCCCCTCCTCGCGGTCTCCTCAATCATCCTCATAATCAAGCCCCCCCTAAGACCACTCTCCTCAGCAACCTTAATACCCCCCCTAATGGTGACGCCACCGGGTGTCGTAACCTCCTCAATGACCTCCCACGGTCTTCTAAACTTAAGTAACTCGGTACTGGTTTCCAGGGTACCCACGGCTAGCTCCCAGGAGATGTCAGTCGGTACGCCAAGCAGGAGCCCGGCCTCCCAGAGAGCCTCGAGTATTAACGCCATGAAGGCAGGTCCTGAGCCACTAATGGCGGTTATCGCATCCATGTAACGCTCATTAACGACAATGCACCTACCCATGGAACCAAATATGTCGCATGCCCTCTTAACATCATCATTGGACGTTCTCGAGCCAGGCGCGATGGCAGTCACACCCCCCCTCTCAATTACAATGCCTATATTCGGCATGGCCCTAATCACCTTAGAAGGCACAATACCCTCAATAACGCCGGTGGTAACCCCCCCCGCAACCACGGAAATGAGTAACTGATCACTACTAAGGACGTTACGTATTGGCATCAAGGCATCAGGGACTTGATACGCTTAACAGCCAGTATTACAATGTCTGCATCCTTAACAACCTCCGCATTGTTCGTGGTCACAAACACGCCGGGTAATTCACGCCTAACCCTACTAACGCTCTCAACTCTCCTAACACTACCGCTTATATTAGCAGGATCAACACCAGACTTTATCAGGGACTTGGCTATGGCGGTCCCTATTTTACCAAGCCCGATTATTACGTACCTGGCAATAAAACCACCCAACGTATTGCAATGAACCACCTATTTATAAGCATTGCGTGGGTTATAGATAATATAGATTTAGTCAGCCCGGTGATCCACGTCATCGCATCCAACGGCTAGGATTTCATCACTAAAGCCTTAAAACTAAAGCCCACTTTAAACAATTATTGGTGATGAGGTTCAAGGGCCACGAGCGATGAGGATAAACGGCGGAGTGCTGACCATTAAATATTAAATAATGCACGTTAAATAAGTCCATCATGAGCCAAGTGACGATTACGGCGTTACTAACGCTGGGACTGATCATTGCATTGATGATTTACGAAATGCCATTCACGTACAGCAATGCCCATGTGGCAACGATAGAGTTGGGTGATGACCCATTAATAATCGCCGTATCGGACCTACACCTAGAATCAAATAGGAAAGACCTGGGCTGCATTGGTAATTACCTAAGGAACTTAGGTAAGGATGGCATTTACCTGGTTATTAATGGGGACATATTTGATAGGGCGCACGGGCGAGTACTGAGCCAGAACCATATTCACGAATTGGTACATCGTCTAAACCTGGCGGGCATTAATGGGTTAAGGGAGGTGATTTACGTGATGGCTATGTATGATCATGATCCAAGGGTTGATCATGAGGAGGTTAGGTACAGCATTAATGGTGTTAGCGTTAGGGTAATTCGTGGGATAATGAAGCTGGTCATAGGCGGTAGGACCTTCTGGTTCCTGCATGGTGATTAAGTTGTTAGGAATGGATTAATTGCATCACTGATGAATAAACTACTTAATGGTTCATACGACAGGTTAGTTAGGTTCATACTGAGGGCTAGGAGAGATGATTGGGTCGTGATTGGGCACACGCATGTACCCAATATAAATAATGGACTACGCATAGCCAATACGGGTTCGTGGATAGACAGGTTCATAAGCGCCACGAACACCGCAATAGTGATTAATGGATTGGGTAACGTGGAACTAATAAGTATTAAGTGCAATTCCTAATCGCATCACGGCTAGGTGAAACCATAGATTTAAATTTAAGGATGTGAAGCATAACCCGTAGTGTCACTGGCCGAGGAGATTAAGAGGGTTTTGCTGGAGAACCCAAATATCTTAGTCGAGGTTCTCGTTTCAAGGCCCGAGATTATTTACCAAGCCCTCGCTAAATTAACGCCATGGCAAAACCTAACCACGAAGCACGATATCGAGGAATTAAGGAAGTACGTAGATGGTAAATTCGAAGAATTAAGGAAGGAGGTGCAGGAAGTAAAGAAATACGTAGATGATAAGGTCCAAGAAATGAAAAACGTAATAGCGACTAAGGAGGGAGTTGAGGAGTTAAGGCGTGAGGTTGAGGATGTAAGGAATAGAATGGCAACTAAGGAGGAGGTTCAGGAATTAAGGAAGGAGGTACAAATGATTAAGGATACGATGGCTACTAAAAGGGATGTCGAGGAACTAAGGAGGTACGTTGATAATCAGATTAAGTTCCTATCCATTAAACTTGATGCCCTTGGTGCCCGTTGGGGCGTGGTTAATGAGGATGCCTTTAGAAATGGCGTGAGGGAGATCCTTAGGGATGCAGGCTACACAGTTGAGAAGTGGCTGTACTACGACGCGGACGGCTACGTCTATGGCTACCCAAGCGAAATAGAGCTTGATGTAATTGTTAAGGATAATATCACCATGATTGTGGAAATATCATCGGCAATAAGGAGGAGCGATTTAATAATCATTAAGCGCAAGGCCGAGCTCTACATGAAGGCCACGGGCAGAACAGTTGATAGAATACTGGCGATAACGCCATACATAGGCGATAAGAACCCCGACTACGTAAGGGTCATGGCTGAGAGAATGGGGGGGATAAAGGTAATAACGCCCGAGGGCATGGCAGGGCAGGGGGGG
>NZ_BBBJ01000014.1 GCF_001316005.1 Vulcanisaeta distributa JCM 11217 | reverse complement strand
CCCGATAGCGGTCGGGTCCGGCAGGATCAACCGGTTTCTTGGGGGGGATGGGGGGGTTTGTTCGGGGGGGGTTGGGTTTGGGTGTGGTTGGGGGGGGTTGGATCATCCCCCAACCTTCCGCCCGGGCTGTTCCCGGGTGGTTTGGTTGGGGGGGACTCATTGTGCGGTTGGTTTCCTTGTTTTTGTGTTTTATAAGTTTTTTCTTCGTGGTTTTTGGTGTTGTTTATTCGTTCCAGAAGGGTTTTGTTCGTTGGTATTGTCGTTCTGCTTCTAGGATTTGTTGGTAGAGTTCTTGTTCTGTTTTGGCTTTTGGTAGGATTTTTCTTATTGCTGTTGTTGGTCCTACTCCGTGTGCTGCTAGGGCTGTTATGGCTTTTTTGCCGTATTGTAGGACTGCCAGTGCTGTTTGTGTTAGTTCTTGCCATTTTTCTTGTTCCTCCTTTGTTAGTCTTTGGTTTCTCCTTGCTTTCCTGGCTATTTCGTAGGTTCTTCGTGGGTCTTCTCCGTACTTTAGTACGGCTATTTGCCTCATTCCGCATCTTGGGCATTTGACTTGCTCTGGTATGTACTTGACCTTGGTTGTTGTGTGCCATCCGCAGTTTAGGCATAGTAGTGTTACTTCCCTTTCCTCGATTCTTTTCTTTAGTAGTTGTAGGATTGTGGTTGTTGGTATTCCCTGGATTGCTGTGTCGTATTTGCTTGCTTGGTTTATTATGTGTTGGGCTGTTAGTGTGTATTGCTCGGCCTTGATGACCCTTACGCTCACGCATCCCTCCCTGACCTTGCTTATTAATTGCTTGAGGGGTGTTGGGTTTATTTTTTCGGTGAGTACCTCCCTGATGACCTCCCTGTCCACGACGGTGTCCCTGAGGGCGGCTGCCAGCCTATCGATGTTCACGTCCACGGACTCCCTCGGCAGTACCCCGAACCTCCTCGCCACGTGTATGAACCTGTACCTATAAAGCCTGGTGTTTCTTATGGCGTCTCTCAACTCCTCATCAACGTAGTCCGGGCTTTGGCCTAGGGCCTCGGTTATTGCCTGGGGGGGTGGTATGCTTATTGGTGTTGTTATGAGGACCCTGTATGGGTCTGTGACGTAGGTCACGGCAACCCTATACCTCTGCCCAATGTACCTGGCTAGGTATAGGGCCAGTGCCTGATTCCCCTTTGTGCCTAGGCATGCGTGTATTACGGCATCCCTGCCCCTCCACTCGATGATTACTGCGTTGGTGAATTCCGTGACTCCCGTACCCGCCTGCTGCCTCAGTTCCTCAATGAGTGGGTTGGGGGGGACCTCCCTCGTTGGGTAGTTACTCAGCGCCGTGGTTGGGTCTGCACCGTTTGCCGCAGCCTTTATCAACTCCTCCCTCAGCCTGCACACCTCCTGGGCTACCTCGGTTGGTACTGGTATTTCCTCGCCGATCCAGGTGGGTACTGCGTTTAGGATTTGATTCAGTGGTTCTAGGACTACCTCCCCCCCCTTCTCGTGGTCTATGCCGACTATTCTCCAGGGCCTGCCCGCCAGTATTATCTGTGTGCCTGGCTCCGTGGTCTCCACGAACTCCTCGTCTAACTCGCCTATTGCCTTGTTAGTGACCATGTCCCTTGCCCTGTAGTGTTTTTGGTCTGGTATCATGGAGATGTTCTCGAAGTAGTACCTGTGGAGCCCCCTCCTCGGTGTTATTGTTCCGTCCTCGTTGATTCTAATGAGTCTGTTGCTCTCCATGAACCTCAGGACTTCCATGAGCTCCTCAGGCGTTAATTCCCTGTATGGGTGTGCCCTCCTCACCGTGTTTAGGATGTCATTGATTGTTAATGCCCTGCCCTCTATCTTGGCTTCGATCACCATGCCCGCGATTTGGTGGTGTAGCACGTCGAGGGCCTTCTCGTGGTACTCAACCTCCCCCCCCTCCAACTCGTTGTTTAGGGCTTTCCTGGCGATTACGAGGGATTCGAGGTAGTCGTCGGTGTCCCTGGCAATTACGTAACCGACGGCCCTCCTACCAAGCCTATGCCCACTCCTGCCGACCCTCTGGATTAGCTTTGTGACTTGCCTCGGGCTTGAGTACTGTATTACGGCGTCCACGTGCCCAATGTCTATTCCCAGCTCGAGGCTTGACGTGGTGACCACAGCCCTAACCCTACCACTCCTCAGGCCCTCCTCAAGGCCCTCCCTCTCCTCCCTGTCCAGTGATCCGTGGTAGACGCCCACGGCGTTTTCGCCGAGCACCCTACTGAGCCTATGCCCCCCCAGTAGTTCCGCCTCGTCCCTCGTGTTTGTGAAGATCAGCGTTGCCCTGTGAGAACCAACTATCTCGGCGATCCTCCTGAGCCTCGCGGCTGTTTCTGGCATTGTGTTCAACTCCTCAGCCAAGCCCACGTCCTCCTCGGAGGCCTCTGGGTACTCCACGCTTATCTCCATCTCCCTACTCACGTCCACGCTCACCACCTCCACTTGCCTACCCACGCCTGCTAGGAATTGGCTGGCTAGCTCGGTGTTTCCAATGGTTGCGGAGAGCCCAATCCTCTGGTACTCACCGGCTATGTTAGCGAGCCTCTCCAGGGCTATGGATAGTTGGGCGCCCCCCTCTCGTCATTCATCAACTCATGGAGCTCATCAACCACCACCCACCTAACATTCCTGAGAGCCCTCCTCATACTCCTCATCACCAGGATAACCTGGAGAGTCTCCGGCGTGGTTATGAGTATCGTGGGTGGCTCCCTAACCTGCCTCCTACGCTCACTCTCCGGCGTGTCGCCGTGCCTAACCGCCGTGGTTACACCCAACCTACTGGCTATCTCCCTGAGCCTGACGTTCACGTCTCTATTGAGGGCCCTCGCTGGCGTTATGTAAATCGCCGTGACACCTCCAGTCAAGCCCTCGCTCAGTATCTCGCTTATTATTGGGAACATGGCTGCCTCGGTCTTGCCGCTTCCCGTGGGCGCGGTGATTAGGACATTGGCGCCGTTGAGCACCCTGGGTATGGCCCTCTCCTGGACTGGCGTTGGCTCTAGGTAGCCAAACTCCTCAATCACATCCGCAAGCCTTGGGTGTAGGTACCTCCTCCAGAAATCGCTCATTAACCCGCCCAGCAAGGTGTTGGCACTACCCGGGCTTTATGAGTCTGTCTACCCCCGTTTTACAGGTGATGTATTGCCAAGCTATTAGGCCGTGCTTGGTCGGTATTTAGTACTCGGGGCTTGGCAAAAGTAATATAAATACTGTCTTGAGACGGACACAATTGGAATGCTGATAGTTGTTACGAGTGGTTCGAAGGGCGGGACGGGGAAGAGTACGGTTGCCCTTGGCTTATCGGCTATTCTTTCACTTAGGGGTTTTGGTCATGAGCTGTTTGATTACTCGTGTAGTCTCGGTGTGTGCACTGGCGTTTATTACTACCTCAGTGACTTTGTTGATGGTGTTAATAGGCTGTCTAAGCTTGTTAGGGTTAGGCAGGGCTTGCCTCCTCAGGGTTATGACGGCCTCGCCATCGTTGACCTGCCCCCCCAATGAGTATTGCCCAGCCTGAGTTCATTGATTTGTTGGGTAGGGCTGACGTGCTCGTTGTCGTTAGCTCCTACGAGCCCGACTCCGTGGTCTCTGCCGAGAGGGTTCTCGAGGCCTACCCAGGCAGTAGGGTTGTTAGGGTTTGCAATAGGATGCCCACTGAGGGTTGTAAGCACTACCTGAAGGTCACGCCCGAGTCCCCCCCTTCTTCGTGATTGGGGGGGAGCCCACGAACTTCAGGACATTCAGCGAGTTGGTTAATGAGCTTGGCTTCCTGGGCGAGGGTAGGTTTGAGAGGGTTGGTAGCAGTTCGTGGTTAATGGCGTTAGGGCTAAGCTCGTCGCCCGTTGGGACCCCCTACGCCATAATAGGCGTTGAGGTTTCGCAGAAGTGGTACTACGCCCTAATGCCGTTCACGAGGCCAATAGAGGAATTGGTCTCCATGGCACACCAGATGCTGGGCCCAACATACCTATCCAAGTTAGGTCTTGTAGATAATGCGATAGCGAAGTTGTTCAGGGCAGTTAAGCACTGAAGTTGCGCCGGGCCTGGCGCAACGTGGCCTCTACGTTGAACAAACCTAATTAGGGCTTGGGTGTTGGTTACCACATGGCGGTGGTACTAAGCTCTGTTAATCCGTATGCCGCCGCTGAATCGGCCATACAGGGCGTTGTGAGTAGTACTGTTGATTTCATGGCCTTCGTGGCTGCCGTACTAATATTAATAACGATAGCGGGGGGGCTCGGCCTCATTGGTTTTCTGGCTCTTGTCCAATCCCTAATTGGCTACTCACTCATTGAGTGGTCCAGTATTAGGCGTATTATTGGTGCCTTGGCCGCCATGGGCGTGATCTTCGCTCTATTAATGGGTATATTACCCGCCGTGCTCAACTCGGTTGGTTTAACGGCGGTGGCTTCAGCACTTAATAACTTCATGTCCATGGTGATGAACCACCTATCATCACTTGTCTAGCCCGTTACTCAAGGACAACCTTCATCAAATTCCTGGCATAACTCCTAATCCTCTCCGCAACCTCAAGTTGGTTATTGGCACCCTCCACGTATGGTATTACCGCGGCTACACCGTCAATCCTCAGGTTTTCCTTGACCATGTTCAACGCGTAGATGATGTGCTTCGTGCCAACCCTCGGTACCGTCCTCCTAATTAACTCCTCCCTTTCCCTGACCAGCGGTATTAATAGCTTGTCCGCAGCCTCTATCGCGCCCATCGTCAGCCCCAGGTTCACCGTGCTCATCGTGTCTATCACGAGGTTCTCCACGCCGTACTTATTAACCAATGTTTTCTCCAGAGCCCTGAGCATCCTCTGCACCTCAGTTGGTGCTATCTCGCCCAACTGCCTGAGCTCCAGGTATTCCCTGTGCCTTATTGGTATGACTATGTTCCCATCCCTCACATACATCATGTATTTACCACCACGCACGCTGTCTATTACGTCAATCCTGGGGGGGTTCAGGCCTAGGAGTAAGGATAAGGATCTATTGTCTGGGCTTAGGTCTATGTATGCCACGTTCTTAGTATTCATCATTAAGGCTAGCGTTATTGTCGTCTTCCCCCCCACACCACCCACGTTACCGCTGGTTACCGTTATCACCGTCATAGCCTCCTCCTAAGCTCCTCGAGCTTGTTCAGTAGGTTTTCAATTTCGCTCAGCGTCTTCACGATCTCGTTTAGCGTATTTATGTAGTTCTCTATCGTGGGCCTCATCTGCGTGAGCTTGTCTAGGTCATTCTTAATGCTCATTACCTCCTCAATCCTCCTGCTAAGTTCGTCTATGTAGCTTCTCAGGTCCGTTAGATTTTGTTGGTGGGGGGGAATTTGTGGCGGGTTGGTTGATTGGGTTTGGGCTAGCCCGAATTCATCCTTACCCTCATCATCTATTACGAGCTCCTCCTCAATCTCCTCATTACCTGTTAACCTCCTCTTCCTACCCAGTCCGAACATGATTCTTTAGTCGAGGTCCTCATTAATTAGTTTTACCCCTCACAACTTATTAAGGGGGGGTTTGCCTGTGGCTTTTTATGGGCTTGTTCCATAGCCGTTCAATTGGCGCTGTTGATGGTGAGGTTGTCTTTAGCCGTAGGGTTTCGTTTCGCGGCTTCCCGAGCACGGTGACGATTTACAGCACCATCTGGGGCAGTGGTTGTTTTGTGGATGTTGGTGACTCCGTGCTACCCGGCGTTGATTCTTTCGATCTTGAGTCCTTCATTGTGAGGCACATGCCCAGGGTTAGGGATG
>NZ_BBBJ01000013.1 GCF_001316005.1 Vulcanisaeta distributa JCM 11217 | reverse complement strand
CCCCCCCTAACATCAACCCCCCCCATCACTCAAGGCCCTATGCACCTGGTATATATGGCTAACTAGGTAATACGGCCTTAGATAATCAGCCGAGTCGGCAATTCCGTTCTCAGTAACGTATATGGGCAGGTGATACCTCCTCCAGTACTTTACTAATACATCGTATAAGCCCTCCGGGTAAAACTCCCAACCAAAGTCGCTGCATGGCCTATTATCAGGGCTTACGGAGTTCCTCTTGCAAGCATGCCCATAACCTGGTACGACCGCGTATGAGTTATCACCAACTAGCCTAACCACGAGCCTTGAGTAGTAATTCACCCCCCAATCCAATCAAGCCTATTCCTAAGGTCTTCCCTAACCTCACCATGCAAGTTCCCATGGATTATCGCGTCGAAGAAAGACCACCTTGCATCTTGTTCAGCTAACTCCACCGCCTTAACGTCTCTCTCCGTCAATGGCGTGTAGGCATTATTCGCATAGATAATCCCCCCCACAGGCTTCTTACTAACCATCTTAATTGCATCATAGGCCTTCGCATGGGCCTGAATTAAATTAATCAGCGCCTTTCTCGCTAAGTCAGGGTTTAAATAACTTGGCGGGAAGCCAGACTTAACATTGACGTAACCATTCCAAGCAACCACATTTGGCTCATTCATTGTCGAGTACATATCAACTAAGTCATCAAACTTCCAAGCCACGTACGCCGCGAATCTGGCGAAGTTAATTACCGTCTTAATATCGAGCCAACCAATGGGTCCAGAAAGATCACCCCTCCTAACCCTTATTGGGTCATGAACCCACAGCGGTAACGGCCAGTGATAGAGGTTCAGTATGAAGAATATGTTCCTATTCTTCAAATCATTAAAGATCGCTCTATAATGCTCAACGGCAGCCTTATTAGCCGCCTCATCAAGTCTCCTTAGGTCGCGCTCATCAACATCAACCTTAATTACCCTATCGCTAACAACCTCAACATTACCACTGGGCGGCTCCGGCATTGGTTTTGGGAATACCCTGGACCACTCAACATTAATCCTGGCAATATCGAGCCCCCCCATCCTAACGGCATTATCATGAAAAACCCTGTATAGACTCCAATAACCAGGTCCATTCTCTGGCAGGTCACCACTAACGAGGCCGGACGCTATGTTATCCCTATCATGAACCCAAACCCACCAATCGCTGTTTTGATCCTCATCACCTGGGACACCCATTTCATGTTGAAAACCGGCTTGAGACCAGCCAAACCTGAAGTTCTTAGGGAATGATAACGTCACGTATTTAACTTAATTTTAGATTATTTTTAGGAGTTGCTATATTGCTATACAGTAATGTCTTGATAATTTTCAGGTTTTAACCATGAGTGGGTTGGCCTACGGGAAAAACGCAGTAATTATTAAAATGATTAACAGGTAAGTTCTTCGTGTGGAGATAACGGCCTTAATTATCAGTACCACTAGGTCTAGGGTTCAATTACTTAAGCACGCTATTTCTTCAGTGATAAACCAAACAAGGAAACCTGATGAATTAATAGTTATTATGTCATACGATGACAGGGAGATTAAGGACTTAGTTAGTCCACACGGTTTTGTAATCCACAACGTAAGCACCAGAATAGGCCCAATGTGGGCTAGGGGCATTGAGGAGTCGAGCGGTGACGTTATTGCGTTCCTTGACGATGATGATGAGTGGTTCCAGAATAAGCTTAGTCATGTAGATGAGACGTTCAGTAAAATTGCTGGGCTTGGTCTTTACCATAACCTATTTCAATTCATTGATACTAACGGGAACGAGCTAGATTACCACGAATTACCTGCCTATTATCGCTCAATGATCCTTAAAAGAAGCGTCATTATTAGGGACAATGCCGACTTATACATGCGTTCCAGTGTTAATGATTGGCTAAATGCTAATTACTGGCCATTATTTTACAACACATCAAGCTTGTCAGCGATTAAGGACGCATTAGCCCGTAGGCTTGAACTCATTGAAAGCACTAACCTATACTCAGATGCCCTATTCTTCATATTGGTACTAACTCAATGCTATGCCGTGCTTCATGAACCAATTATCCTAACCAGGTACAGAATTCATGGAGAGCAAACATCAAGGAAAGTCCTAAATGGCGAACTTATGGACATGGCCGCTAAAGACCACGAACTATTTAATAGAGTAATCAAGGAATACAATACCTGTAGGTAATCTACGGATGCCGACTTAGCACATAACGTAATGCTTATATACATTAGTACCATCGTGTCATAATCGTGATCAACAGGAATGAATTCGCTAAATACGTAATTATAACAATACTAATGGCGATAATCATAGTATCGATAACGTCACTAGCATCACAAGACACAGTACAGGTAAATGTGACAATCCAGGGCATAGGTCCTTTACGCAATGCCTCAATTACGTACATGGAGTTTGTCCAGTCATATACGACCCAGATGCTCCATGCCTACGGCACAACTACCACAAATAATGAGGGTATTGCCGTAATCCCACAACCACCACCTCCATTACCAGGTAAGGAAGATATAATTACCATAACAATTAACGCAACAATAAATGGAGAAGCCATCTTCAAAACATACAATTTTTACTTAACAAACGAGAACTTCACAAACCAAATAAACATAACAATACCAATGCCTAAAACAAATAACTCGACAGGCAATACCAATTATGGCAATCAAAGCACACTCTTGATAACCGTAATTATAGTAATAATTGTTGTGTTGGTGGCAATAATAATTATATTAATGAGAAGATCAAGGCGATAAATGACATATAACTATAAGATTCAAATTAAAATTATCGATTTTCTTCATTTAAATCTCTCTGTCCAGGCACTACTTATGAAGATACCACCTCACTCCTCCTTGTCATAGACCTTGGCACTATTGGGTATGGCAGTACTCAATCCCAGGCCTGTGGGTATAACGTCATTAATTCATAAAACCTCAGGTGACACATCAGTCAATACCTTAAGCCCACATCCCTTAGATACTTCACGGCTCAGTCTTTTCCTGCCCGTGCATTATCGTTGTTACCCTAGATCCATACTTACGCTCAATTAATGCTAGAGTCTCGATTTCACGTGTTATAACGGCCTTATTGATACCATGGCAATATCATCACTATGAAGAGGAGCGTCTAAAGGAGATAACTAGGTATGTCGGTGTATGCATCGAGTATCGCCATAAAAATGCTATTGATGATTATTAAAAATGTTACTAGGCATTCCATGGCAATATTGATATAATATTTTAATTTAATTCTAATAATTCTAATTAGTAATCTACGGGATACCAAATGGGTAAGTATTCATTGATGATGGGTAGTAAGGCCTTGGTCCGTGGTGCCATTTATGCAGGCGTTAGATTTTATGCGGGCACGAGGCGTAAACCTGTTGTGAGAATTGACGTGGATAAGTACCTATGCAAGGGCTGTTACATCTGTGTTGATAAATGCCCAACAAAGGTCTTTGAGGTATCCAATGTCGTTGGTGATTACGGGGCATTCCTACCCGTGGCTAAGTACGTGGAGAGGTGCATTGACTGCGGAATCTGCGAGCTCTACTGCCCTGACTATGCAATAACGATTATCAGAGGTGATGAGAGCGAGGCTCGAGGTTAGGTTTGCCGGCTTTGGTGGTCAGGGCGTGATTACGGCCGGCAGGTTATTAGCGTTAACCGTGATAGAGGCCGACCCAGACTTATACGTGGTCTACAGCCCATCATACGGCTTATAAACCCGTGGTGGCGATGCGTTGTCAGACGTGATAATAAGTGATGAGGAGATCGACTACCCAAAGGCTAGGAGGTTAGACCTAGCGTTCCTACTCACACAACCAGCATATGATAAGTACTGTGGTTATGTTAAGGATGATGGGCTCATAGTCATTGACAATCACGTTAATAAGGGCGACAAAACACAATGTAGTGGTAAGAGACGCCGTGAATTAGGCATAATAACAACCGCGAGACAAATTAGCGGTAACGTCTCTGCATTAACGAAATCCTAGGCGCATCAATAAAATACTTAAGCAACACCGAGCTACTAAAGGACAAATTATCATTAGAACATGCAAAGCAGGTAATTACTAAGTACTTCAGAGAAGCACTAATAGGTAGAAGGGCCGGAGCGAGGATATAATTAACAAAAATATTAAGGCAATCAAAAATATTAAGGCAATAGAGTTTGGGTATAAAATTATATAATAGTTAATGATACATTAAAAATAAATGATTTAAGATTTATACTTAGCCAAGTATATTTCTTTTTAGTTCCTTCTTATCAATTTTGCCTGTACTCGTTAGCGGAATTTCCTTAACGAAAATCACGTCATCAGGTATCCACCACTTGGGTATCCTGCCAGCATTAACCTCTTTATTTAATGCATCATATATTTGCTCCTTCGTTAAGCTATAGCCCTCCTTGGGCTTTACAACGGCTATAGGTCTCTCACCCCCCCACTTCTCATGTGGCCTTCCAATCACAGCCACTAAGTCAACGCCAGGTATGTTTGAAATAATAGCTTCAAGAATACTCGTTGGTATCCACTCTCCTCCACTTTTAATTACGTCCTTAAGTCTGTCGAGTATTCTTAATCCGCCATCATTGAGTATCATTCCAACATCGCCAGTTCTGAACCAATTACCTACGTAACTTTCCCTTGTCTTTTCAGGGTCTTTATAGTATTCATACGGTAGCCATGGAGCCCTTATCCAAACCTCACCAACTTGGCCTGGGCTACGTCCTTATTTGTAGCTGGGTCAACAATCCTTACCTCAACAAAGGGTACGGGGTGTGTTGTTAACCTTATGTAGTCAAGGAATTCATCTATTGAATTATAGTTCTTGGGAGCTATTGAGATTGATGTAGCGAGCATGTCAGTTCCTCCGTATATGGATGAGAAGTTAATACCGAGTTCATGCATTTTCTTAGCGAGACCGCTAGTTATTGGCATACCACCAACCAATGCCTTTAATCCGCGTAATACATTAACCTTATTCATCTTTTCAGCCGTGTCAATAAGCATGTACATCATAGTCGGTACGGCATTTACCCAAGTAACTCCTTCAGTCTCAATAAGTGTTAATGCCTTATCAGGTATGAACCTGCCCATTAATACGTACTTATCGCATAGGTATGGCGCATGAATGAAGCTGCCCCCCCATGAGTGAATATGATAAAATGGTATAAATGGCATTATCACATCACCCTGATGTAGGCTAGCCGGCGTATTGTACATGCTAAGTTGGTATGCTATAGCCAATGCGCCATGTACGAACTTCTCATGAGTATACCTAACAGCCTTTGGAAGACCTGTCGTGCCCGATGTAAATAGTATTGAGTAGAAGTCCCTTCCGGTGATCTCAATCTCAGGTTCTTTGGTGGCTTTAGTATTAACTAAATCGTTATAGCAATACTTTGCATCACACTCAGAGCTTAGCCCTACGGTCTTATCTTTACTCACCAATGTGCTCAATGCCTTAAAATCATTAGAATAGAATAGCCACTCTACACCGGCCACCTTGATCGTATACGCTATTTGGTCAGGTGGCAACCTTACATTCACCGGATAAATGATGGCGCCGATCATGGCTGCTGCGTAATGAAGCTCAAACATCGGTAATGTATTCCAATCAGCAATACCAATAACCGTGCCTTTGCCTATACCTAGCGATAATAATGAAGTAGCTAACGAAATAATGCGCCTATACACTTCACCATAACTAACCCTATTACTTTCCCAAACTATTTCGGTCTCAGGGCATAGTGTCGCGGCCCTCCTTATGACATTATGTACCGTAAAACCAATGCCAGGCTCGCTCATTCATCATCACCCCTCCTCAATATTTACTATCTTTCTACCTAAATCATGTGAGCCAACCTTATAACCACCTTGCAAATACTTCTCAAGATATAACTCAGCCACTAGTGCATACCTATCTATCCCCAACTTCTCCGCAATATGCGTTAATGTTATCACTGCGATCGCGTGTCCTAACGACGATAGTATATCCTTAGCTCTAAACTCGACCTCTAATGGGCTTAGTGACGAAGCCATCTGCAATGTATTCCTTATAGCATTCATTGCTGATTCAGCAATATTATGGTATGTCTTGATTTCAGCCACGGTGTTTTCAAGGTCATTAAGCATTGTGACATGCGCATTCTTCTTAGTCATTGCCTCAAGCATGTCTAGCGCCTGTATATTGCTCGTACCCTCCCAAATGGGCGTTATTAAGGCCTCTCTATGCCACCTCTCAATTGGATATTCGCTCAGGAACCCAATGCCGCCGTGCAGCTCCATGGCAAGTCTAGTTACGTATGCTGCAGCGTCCGCTGTGACATTTTTAGCAATATGAGTTAGTAATCTGGCATAATGATAGTGTTCGGTGTACGGTGCTTATCATGCCATGTTTTATCAAACTCATTTATAGCCTTAAAGACGAGCGCTGTCGCGCCTTCTATCGTGATTTCCATATCCATTAAATCCCTAATAACTAATGGATGTTCAATGAGTAACTTACCAAATGCCCTTCTTTTATTTGCATATTCATAGGCCTCAAGGTAGGCCTTTCTGGCAATACCAACGGCGCCAATGGCATTAGCGAGTCTTGATACCATTAAATCCTCCATTATGTAGTAAATGCCATTATTTAAATCGCCAACCAGGTAAGCCTCACTTCCGTGAAACTCGACTTCACCAGTGGGTACTGAATTTGTACCACTCTTATCCTTTAACCTCCTAACTATGAAATTAAGGTCTCCCTTTGAATTTAAACGAGGAACGGCAAATAACGCCAATCCCTTAGCCCCGGCTTTACCACCCTCCGGTCTCGCTGACGTCAATGCGATGTCGGCCAACCCAACCCCCCCACTGGCGAAGTACTTATCGCCATAAAGTCTCCACCTATCCCCCCCATCCCTCTTCGCCATTGTAGTATTAGCACCGAGGTCACTACCACCCTGCACCTCTGTGAACCACGTGGCACCAAAATTAATTGGTCTCTCATCACCGATGAGCCTTGGTACATAACCCCTCAACTCATCATTACCATACTTATAAAGTGCGTATGCTGTTTGAATGGTTATTGTGATTATACAGTAAAGACCTGGATCTGATACTAAGTAGCCCATCGCATAGTGCTCATGCCATTTACCACCATGGTACGGAGGCTTATTAATCCCAAAATCGAGCACCAATCTCTCGATAGCCCATCTCTCGGCAGGTTTAACCAAACCCTATCAACCCTATTACCATTCACATCCCACATAATATGCCTAGGCCTTGAAACCTTATCCACGTAATCTGTAATCTCGAGCAACTCACGACCCGCAAAAGCCCCCCCTAACTCACTAAATGATGGAATCTTACCAATGAAATACTGAAGAATTCTCTGTAACGGCTTATCAACGTCGTAAACATTCATACCATAGACATTCGATAGAAAACCATACACATCAACATTACTTTCGATATCCTTTGACATATATTATTGCTTATTTCAATACTTTATAAATATTCAGACAATATATTTTATATAGATGATAGATAAGTTAAAGCAACTAGCAGTTGCATTTAGGACTTAGTATTCTTTCAAGTATCCTATTTACTTCATTAATTACATACTTAGGTATTCTATCATTTACCCATAAAATATATCGTTTAGCTATAAAATCAGCAATACCCATCAGAACAAAAGAGAGTACCTCTGGATCGTATCTTACTATCTCGCCCTTATTCATGGCATCTAATAATCTCATAGAATATCTTTCAGAAAGTTTCATGTAATGCCACTTATAAATTTCAATATTATTCGATTCAGCCTCTATTAATATTTTATAAAGATACTGATTATTATACATCCAATCAAAAAACGCTTCAAACCCTCTCTTCTCTATTGATACCCTATCAGAAAGTCCTGAGGTACTTAACGTTAAGTAATGTCTCATATCCTTATTTATTCGTTTAATGAGCTCTACCAATAACTCATCCTTATTATTAAAGTAGAAGTAGAAAAGCCCATGTGATACGCCAGCCCTCGATGTTATTTCATCAATTGACGCATCGTTAAATCCTTTCTCAGCTATTACAGCTATGGCAGCATTTAATATTTTATTTAATGACTCCTCACCTCTCTTTGTTTTCGGAGAATACTTCATGTTTTATTTATTAATAAAATAATGCAATTTAAATTTTATAAGAAATTATTTAATGCGTTGAAGTACCGTGGCGCCCCATGTCCAACCAGTTCCCGCTGCAACCAAAACTATGATGCTACCCTTCCTGACTTTACCGCTTTGTTCTGCTAACCATAATGATAAGAATGGATCCACAGCTTGCATATGCCCGTAATTCTCAAGGTAAATCGATTTATCAGAAGACACGCCTAACTCTCTTAGTATTCTATCATGAAATGATCTCTTCATATGAAGTATTGCAAAATAATCAACATCATTTATAGTAAGGCCACTTCTTTCCAGGGCATTTTTTATAACATATAAGAAATTCCTTAATGAAATCTCCTCAAAGCTCTTGTTAAATTCCTCACTCCTATTAACCTGAAGTAAATATCCCTGATTATAATCATTAATGAATCTCTCACCAAGCCTTTGATACACAACATTAGAGAATCTTCCATCAGTTATTATTGAACTTTCAAGAATTTCGTATTTTCCATCAACATTACTTAACAAAACCGCAGCAGCCCCCCCATCTGAGAAATCATACATGAATGTTGAAGCTTTATCCTTATAATTAACTATCATGCTCTGCTTTGTTGCACTAACTAGTAATATGTAAGAGTCTTCATCCTTTATGGCTAATCTTGGTTTCAATAAGTCAAGTGCGACAATACTGCTAACGCATTGCATTGATACGTCAACGCCATAGGCATTACTTAAACCTAAATGACCTATTACATCAGGCGCCACATCCCATACGTACTTATCCTTAAAGTCAGAACCTGCATATACAACCAAATCAATCTTTAAGTTACCATATTTGCTCATTAATTTTTTAGCAACGAGTTTTGCCATATCGGAAACAGACAATGTTCTCTCAATGGGCTTCCTATTAATACCCAGTTTATCTCTCACAACCCAATCAGGCAAACCTGTCTCCAATGCCAATTGTTTATAATCAACGTATGTACTTGGTATATATAATTCATAATCTACAATATAAGCCTTCCTCATAGATAATCACGAAGTATCAAGTATATCTCTAAAGCCATCCCTTAAGTATCTCTCACGTAACTCCCTTTTTGAAATCTTACCAATCTGTGTCTTTGGGATCTCTCTAACAAATATTATACGCTTTGGTACTTTGTATGATGCCAGGACTTTCTTAAGATCTTTCTTTACATCATCCTCAGTAACTTTAAAACCAGGCTTTTTAACCGCAATTGCAACAACAGCCTCACCCCCCAATGTTCATCTGGAACTCCAAACACGGCCGCATCATCTATATACGGTAGTTGCTTTAGCGCCACCTCAACCTCTGTTGAATATACATTCTCACCTCCGGTCTTAATCATGTCTTTCTTTCTATCGAGGAATGAGAAGTCGCCTTCATTATCGACGGTGAATAAGTCGCCAGTCATTAGATAACCATCGCTCGTGAATGGATTTTCACCGGGTCTATTCCAATAACCCTTGAATACGTGGGGGGGTCCCTTTATTAATAGTTCTCCATCACTTGACAGTTTCATCTCAATAAAGAGAAGGGGGGGTTTTCCCACTGACATTAATTTATCCTTATAGCGTTCCGGCGATATGTAAAAGTTATTGGGACCCGCCTCCGTCAACCCATAGCCCTGAAATAGCCTATAGCCCTTATCAATAAAGCGTTTAGCTACATTTGGCAGTAATGGTCCACCACCACTTATAAATAGCACATGAGAAAGGTCAACCCTATCAAAGAGAGGCGACTTACTTATGGAATCAAGCATTGTTGGCACACCCATGTATACTGTGCACTTTTCCCTGGCTAAGGTCTCTATTGTCCAATCGGCATCGAATTTATCGGTCTCAGGTAAAACGACACGTCCACCAACTAATAGTAGGGGCATCATTAATACATTCCACCCACCGGTATGATAAAGAGGTAGTGAAACGAGAGTACAATCATTTTTTGTTAATCCCCCCCATGACAGTACTGTTATTATGGCGTTCCATAATATGGATCCTTCATGGATCATCGCGCCCTTAGGAGGTCCCGTGGTTCCACCCGTGTATAATATCATAGCGATTTCATCAAGGTTCATTCTATACTCATACCCATACTCATCGTACGCCTCCTTAAGCACTTCATCCATTCTTACGCCCTCATTGAAGTAATCATCTATTACGAGCGATGGATTAACATCATTAATTACAAATTTTAGGAAGTCTCGCCCAAGCCTTGGATTTACGGGCACTAATACCGCGCCTATTTTCCTTAACGCAAAAAATAATGCCACATGGTATAATGGCGATTTTACGAGAGTGACCACCCTATCACTAGGTTTAACACCTAGCCTATGCAGCGCAAAGGCAACCTTATTCGATAAGGACTCAAGCTGGGAGTATGTGTAGGATTTATCTCCTACCTTAATGGCTATCGAATCCTCAATTCTAGCCCTATGCTTAAGTAGGCTCTCAAGCATTTTAGATCACCATGGGCTCCTTTGATGGTTTAAATGTGCCGTTAATAACCTCATTTATGAAGTTAAGAACTAACCTATTATAGTCGTCGGCACGCTCGATGATCGCTAAATGTCCTGCCCCCCCCTTAGTATAACGAGTTTGCTATTAGGTATTAATTGATTCATTATGCGGGAATTCTCGGGATTAACCACGTAATCCTCATCTCCAGTCACTATCAATGTTGGAACAGTTATTGCCGATAACTTATCCTTAAAGTCAAATGTTAATACTGCAGCTAATTGATTATTATATGCCTTCGGATCCTCCTCAAACCTCATTCTCATATCCACAATATGTTCAATCTCATCCCTATGCCTCTCAAAGAAGCTTCTAGAAAATGCCACCTTCATCCTCTCAATAAGCATCTGCCTTCTATCAAGGTTAGGATTAGGAGGTTGCAATAATACTTCAAGGGCCTCCTTACTTGGCGGTAATGATTTAACGCCAAAATTTGTCTCACCAAGAATTAGACCTCTAACTCTACCTGGGTTTTTATATGTGAAGTACATAGCTATCATACCACCCATTGAGACACCCCATATAAACGCCTTGTCTATTGATAAATAATTCATGAGATCCTCAAGATCATTTGAAAAATCATCCATGGTATATGGTTTATCAGGTCTTGAGGATAATCCAACTCCTCTATTATCATATATTATTAACTTCACATAGTTAGCAAGTGTTCTTTGTTTAACCCACATCCAATTAGCGTAGCCTAAACCCTCGATTAATATTAATGGTTCCCCCCCTCTCCATCAACTTCGTAGTATATTGACGTTCCATCTCTTGTAATTACATAACCACTCCTCATATTACTCTCCTCAGTCAGAAACTTGCTCAAGCCTTAATTTAGTTGTTCTCGGACCGGTGAGTACTATCGATGTTGCGATGATCTCAAATATACCAAGTAATACGAAGGTCCACACACCAGTGCTAAGCGGTTTTAATGGATTAAAGACGAGGTAAATTATGAAGGGAACAACGGCACCACCAAGGTGACCGACCCCCCCATCGGCTAAGGCAAATCCGCTTGCTCTAGCCCTTGTTGGGAATAATTCAGCGGTATATGTATAGGCAGGTACGGCAAATGCTGTTGCGAAGGCGCCTAGGAATGCGCCTATTGTTAGTACTATTGGTGAACGTATAGCAACCGCAACAGCATATAGGAACACCGCAAGCGTGGCTATACTAAAGGCTGATGCAACAAGGTATTTCCTCTCCCACTTATCGGCTATAGGCGCCATGGATAAGGCACCAACTATATAACCAATGCTGCCTAGCGCTATGTACCAAGTAGCTGTCGTGAACGTAAAACCTGCAGCCACAAAGATGTATGGTGCGAATCCAATTACTCCGTACGCAAGCATATAATCAAAGAACCAGAATAGAATAGCCATTATGAGCCTAGGCCCATACTTTCTATTGAATAATTCGGCAGTTGGAAACTTCGTTAATACCTTTTCAGGAAGTGGCGGTGGAACTGGCGGTAATGGCTTAATCCTTCTCTCAACAAAATCTTCGAGCATCTTAACGACTCTCTCTGCCTCATCGATCTTACCCTTTATTGTAAGCCACCTGGGGCTTTCCGGCATTAAGTATCTTAATGGGACTATTGCCGCGGCAACAAGTGCGCCAAGCCCAAATAGCCACCTCCAGCCTATTGGTGATATTGGTATTAATGCAAATGCTATAAATGGTGTTACTGCGAAGCCCAGGGCACCTGCTAGGTATGTGAATTGAACCATCTTGCCTCTAATGTGAGCAGGCGTTATCTCTGATATGTATGTATTTATTATGGCTATTTCGGCTCCAATGCCCATACCCGTTATCAACCTACTTGCGATCAAAACTATGGCATTAGTTGATAAGGCACTACCAAGTGAACCAACAGCAATTAATATGGCATTGGTTATTAATCCCCCCCACCTACGCCCCCAATAATCGCTTATTGTTGCCACGAAATAAGCACCAATTATATAACCAAATAGAGAAACAGAGACTGCTTCGCTTATTTCTAGTCTAGTCATTTTTAATTGTTGAACCATAGGCGAAACTATAGCGAATGATAATGTGAGTATATCATAGAACGCAAAGAAATAACCAAGCCCAATAATAACCATCCAAGAAACTGGGTAAGGCCTTATGGGGAGTCTATCTATTCTAGCTCGAAGCTCGCCAAGCTTAAGTTCTTTATCTGACACTTGACCCACCTGTCAGGTTTATTATAGCAAATAATTTAAATTATTTTTTAATAAATTATAAATAAAATATTCGAAGAAAATGAATATTAACTTATCTTTTTATTCAATTACTATTGAATATTTTGAATATATTTTATTGTTTCGATTGTAAATAAATATTTATTTTTAAATATTTTCTTTTTACCCTATAACTAGATTTACATATTTTATAAGGTTTCTATTTTTATAAGTTTGCCTTGTTTATTAGGGTTGTATGGCTGTTTCGATTTATATAAAGTTTGGTTTGGCTTTGGTTGGTTTGGTTTTGCTTATCGTGCTTTTGAGTGTTCCTATTAGTATTATGGCGCCGCTTGGGCAAGTTCTTAATCCGGGCACTGGTGTTTGGAGTAGTGTTCCTCCCCCCCATCTAGTGTTGGTTGTCATAGCGGTGTTATAACGCTTAACGGTAGTTCCGCGGCTGTTGTTGTATGCATTACTCCCGATGGCTTCATTAGGATTGCTCCAATGAGACTTGGGCTGTGTTTTATGAGGAGGGTTACCTAACGGCTGAGTATAGGCTTGCTCAAATGTACTTCATGGCTATGATGAGTATGGGTAATCTATCATCAATAATAGGTCCCTCGGCATTACCTAGTGACGAGTTCTTCAGAACCCTATTAACGCCGCAGGTTACTGAGGAAATAGTGAATTCGTTAAATAGGTCAAGCTTTATCTACGAAGCGCTATATTACTATACACTTGGTGTGAATGCCTACGTTGATTCACTGACTCCACGTAGAATGCCAATAATATTTAAGGTGCTTGGTTTTAGGCCGCCACCATGGACCATGGAGGACACCTTTGCCATACAACAATTGCTTACATGGTCATTAAGTGGTACGGCAGATCCACTAGCCTTCACAGTGGCACTCCTCAAGATGCCGCCGCAGGTTATTTACGCGTTCTATCCCGCGTACCCGTCGTCAATTCAGTACCCCGTATACCCCGAGGAATGGAACCCAGGTATTTATAATACCACGGGTAACATGAAATACCTAAATCTATACTCATTAAATCCACTGCCTCCCGGTGTTACGAAGCAGGAGTTCCTTAATGCAATTGATGAGGCGATAAGGTTTTACCTAGAGGGTGATACTGCGTTCAGGGACTCATTAGTCAGTAAGCTCCTACCTGGCATAAACCCATTTGAGCATTTGGTGGTAGGCTTAACAGATGAAGGTAGTAATAATTGGGTGGCTGTATCGCCAAATGGGCAGGCATTTCTGGCGAATGACCCGCACTTAACAACCACGGTACCATCAATATGGATCGGGTTCCAACTAGTTGGGCCTGGCATGAATGTCGTTGGTGTCGACTTTCCTGGAGTGCCCGGTGTAATACTCGGCCATAACCCATACATCGCCTGGGGGGGTGCCACGGATGCGGAGCCTCAGGTGGTTTATTACTACGTGGAGGTCACAAGCCCAAGCCACCCAGGTGAGTATTACTATGATGGTTCCTGGTTACCCTTTGAGGTTATTCATGAGGAGATTTATGTTAAGGGTGTTGGTTATGTGCCATATAATGTCTACCTTGCGCGCAATGGTGTGGTAATCGCAAATTACAGTAATGTAATTATAGTTATGAATTGGACCGGTATGTACCCAACAGATGAGGTTGCAACATTCCTATACTTCGACATTGCGAGGAACCTATCGGACTTCCTCAATGCCCTATCTTACTTCAAGGTCGGTATCCAGAACTTTGCGTATGCCGATAGGTACGGCAATATCGGAATATTTGCTTGGGGGTTATACCCAATAGTCATGGGTGGTGACCCAAGGGCTGTCATGCTCGGTAATGGGTCATACGACTGGGTCGGTTTCATACCAACCCAATACCAGCCCTACGTATTAAACCCGCCTTCGCACTTCGCATTATCGGCGAATGAAATACTCGTATCACCCAATTACCCGTACTACGTGGGTTGGGTATTCGAAAGCGGCTTTAGGGCTGACGAGATTTACACATTACTATCGCAGTTCGAGGACGAGGGCAACATAACCTACGCATCCATGGAGGCGATACAACTCAATGTACATGATTACTCCACCAACCTATTCCTACCACCACTACTCAATGCGTTATCCACGCACCTAAGCCAACTAACGCCAATCGAGGTTGAGGCATACGAGCTATTGAGGAATTGGAATGGCGACTTCACAACCAACTCTGCCGCAGCAACGATATACTACTTCTGGCTTTGGAATTACCTAAACGACACATTCATGCCCTGGTTCCAGTACTACAACATAACGCCAGCCGACGGCTTAGGCCAGTTCTCACTATTCCTAGGCCCAGACGCGGCATTCCACGGGCCATTAGTGCTGGACCTAGCCAACTGGACCAATAATTACCCAAACATTCAATGGTTTGATGACCCATTAACGGGCCAAGAGAGGAACGCCACAACCGTCATGTTACTGGCATTTAACCAAACAATAACGGAGTTAATGCATGAACTTGGTCCAAACCCATCAACCTGGTACTGGGGAAGGGTGCATTACAGGGAGTTAACAAGCTTCTTCGGCATAAATGCGTTGTCTGTCGGCCCATTCCCTGCACCTGGCGATTGCAACACAATAAACGCGGCCTATGGCTTAGTGTCTAATGAAGGACCGAGTTGGCGTCAAATAGTCGACATGGCAAATCCACTCACCGGAATTGGTGTTTATCCAGGCGGTATTTCTGAGAATCCACTGAGTCCGTTTTATAATGACACGACTGAGTACTGGCTAGTTGGTCAATACTACACGTTAATACCGCCCGGCTTACCGCAATACTTCTACTATCTATACATGCCAAATGCGTCATTACCTGGGTGATGGACATGACCGTGAGCTATACGACTCGTTTCTGGACCCTATTCATCATTAACCTAGTTATTTCAATCGCATTGGCGTATACGGGTTACTGGTTATTAATGGCTGTGTTAGGGTTAATAATTGGTTACGTACTAAACGCCAATAAGGCATCATCAGCGTTAGTCTGCACAGGCGTGTCCGGGTTAATAGGCGTCTTAGTCGTTATTTTCATGAATCCATACGCGATATATGATGGCGAGGTAACCGCAGCAATAATCGGATTACCATACAGCATCATCGGCTCAATAACACTCCTAATAATAACATTATTAGTAGCACTCGCACTGTCAAGTCTCGGTGGATTGATTGGTCATTATTTACGCATGTTAATAAGGCATTAATTTAGAGATGAAACTAGTTATGTAGTTATGTTTATTCAAAGTCTATGGTATTACTGCTACCCCATGCCTATTAGCTATCTTCCTTAGTTTTTGATCGTAAGTAGCTAAATAAGCACCCCTCCTCAGTACCACCGATAGTATTATGTAGTCATTTAACATAGTATATGGAGCCTTATCCTGTTCCATTAAGACTAAGCCATCATGTATTATATCTAGATCCTCATGAAATATTACGAAGTCCCTCAATTCATTCAATTTCAATTTAACAATACCCAAATCCCCAGTCAGCTTTAACAACACCCATATGTATTCATAGAGGACAACATAAGGTATTATGACATCACTCCTTTGCAGTATATCGTATGACTCGGCATAGTACTCGCTATCCTTAAATGTTGCATAAACTAAAACATTAGTATCAATAATTATTTGTGATCTCATTGTTCATCTCCTCAATTAGTTCCTCAATATCCTCAGGCGTTAATTTCCTCCCCAACTCATAAGTTGTCCATTTCCTACGGTAAGGCCTTATAATAATGACTTTCTCCTTCTCGTCATAGGTAATATCCACATAATCACCAACCCTAATACCAAGCCTCTCCCTTATTTCAACGGGTATTGTTATCTGAAAATTCCTAGTAACTTTTATCTTCATATTACTAAGTTAATCAGTAACTAATTAATAAATCCTACTATTTTTCTCATCTAGTATAAATTACCATGCCTTCCTGCTCCTTCTTTGAAACGTTTCACACCCTCGTATATTTCACCCATCCTTATCGACCTTAATCCATACTCCATCTCAATGATTAAGCCCTCGCTCAACGGCTTGTCCAAGCCATCGTACACGGCGAGCCTATCATTCCTAAGGGTTTCCTGGGGGATACTTACTTATCAATTCTGCAATCTCAATGGCCTTATCAAGGGCCTTACCCTCATCAACCAAGTAATTAACCAAGCCCCCCCATTGGTAAGCCTCCTCAGCGCTTATCAATCGTCCAGTCAGTATTAAGTCAAGGGCTCTGCCAAGCCCAACAATTTTTGCAAGTCTTTGTGTGCCACCGTCCACAAGAGGAACGCCGAACCTCCTCTCCAGGAAGCCGAACTTAGCGGTTTTATCGGCAACCCTGATATCGGCCCACAGGGCGATTTCCAAGCCACCAGCCACGCAGTAACCACTAATTGCAGCTATGACAGGCTTAGAAAGTCTAAGCCTAGTGAAGCCAAGAGGCCCCCCCTCAGGATTGGTCACCCTACTTATTAGTCTATCAATGTCGTAGAGGTCAGCCCCCCCAGAGCTAAAGTTACCGTCGGCTCCGGTTATCACACCGACGTAAAGGTCAGGGTTATTATCGAAATACGTCCAAGCCCTATGAAGCTCCTCAGCCGTGTTAGCGTCAATGGCGTTCCTACGTTCAGGCCTATTAATGGTGACTATGAAGATATGACCCCCCCTCTCCTCAACAACGATATTCCTATAACTCATCATTTAGCTCACCAAACCAACTTACCCCCCCTATTCATTATATTATTCTCATCGAGCAATCCCTTAATGCTCCTCAGTAATTTCCATTGATTGCCCATCTCTATCCTCACGAAATCCCTCTTTAATAGGCCCGTGCCGTGGTGATGACTTATAGTTGCGCCGATGTCATTAGCCACATTAAAGGCCTCCCTCCAAACCCTCCAGTATAAATCCTCATCCTGCCTAAACACGACAACACTGTAGAGGGATGCACCATTTAGATATAGGTGGGTTATCCTTGAGAATACGTGTTTAACGCCATCAATGGAACCAAGCCTACTCACCAACTCATTATGAAGCTTAACTAATCTGCTCCATGTTGTCGCCATATCAATGGTGTCAACCCAAAGACCTGACTGGGCAAGCATGATTAATTGTGATTCATAACCCCCCCTAGCAAAGACATCCCTCCACATCCTAACTAATTCAGGCTCCACACTGGCTGCACCGTGCTTAATTGCTAAGTCATTAATTACATTACTTACAGCATTGACTAAGTCCTCATTAAACCACCTAACCCTTATCAGGCTATGACCCCCCCATCCTCACCAACCATTAACTTACTACTCTCTTTGTCATGAATAACAACCCTGTGAGGCCCTGGCACATTAATCACGATGTCGCGGGCAAAATGAATAGCGTTCTCAAGGTCCTTAAACACGTAGGCCAAGTCAACGTAGTAGTTAGCCAATGGTTTAATCCTAAGCATTGCTCTAACAATTATACCAAATGCGCCGTCAGAACCTATGAATAGGCCTCTAAGGTCAGGCCAGGATGTCCTAACGAATTTACCAGGTCCCACCGTTATCAACTCACCATTTGGTAATACTACGTCAAGCGACAATACTAGCTCATCAATATTACTCATACTATGTGAACCTGTACCCCCATGAGCTATTGCACCACCTATTGTGAGCAATTGAAATGATTGCGGGTGGTAATCCAGGGTATAACCTCTCTCATTAAGCCATCTCTCTATATTAACCACCTTAGCACCGGCCTCGACAGTTAATGTTAAGTCCTCCTCATCAAATTTCAGGATCCTATTTAATCTACTCATATCAATTACGACACAACCGTTGTGATAAGCACCACCAACAACGCTAGACCCACCGCCATATGGTGTGAGGCACACGCCGTACTTATTGGCGAGCCTAACGATATTAATTACTTCGTCAATACTTCCAGGCCTAATAACGGCTGGTGGTGCATCAATATCATGACCAAGTAACTCCCTGAGCATGAGTATTGACCACCAATCCCTCCTAAACGTTGATAATCCGTGGCCCTCACTAATGACGTTATCTTTCCCAAGCAGTTCCTCAACGTCTTTAAGGAATTTTACTAACTCCACAATCGGTGTGTGATAAAAATAGATTAATGCTATAGCACTATATAAAATATATTTTCCATATAAGCACAAACAATAAATCAAAATCAAGGCATTATTAAGTATGCCAGGTTGGAAATTAACCTGGGAGGGAAGCATTAAGGAATTCCCTGATCTCACCGAGAGAGTTTGGGTTACGGAGCGCCCACCTGGTGGTTGCTTCAATTACATAGCTCTAAGGGAGGTTAAGGGCAGGGATGTGACTTACCCATACCCAGTGCTGATACTGCCTGGTATGACATCACATGGAGAGCAGTTGATTCATGTTTCATGGCATGGAATACAACCGATAGAACCAGCAATACCGGACTCCATGATACCCATATACCTGGCAAGGCGAGGTTACCTGGTCTATACAATTGATTATAGGACGCACTTCGTACTTCCTGACGTTAAGGACCTCTCATTCATGCTTGATTGGGGGGGCTGGGAGGCGTGGCTAGGCGATATTAAGGAGGCCGTTAATAAGGTTATGGAGGTTAGCGGTAGGGATAAGGTCGTATTGATTGGGGGGGAGAGCTTTGGTGGGATTGCGTCAATGAATTACGTTACTGTTCACCCGGAGGATGCTAAAGCGGTAGTACTACTAGATGGTGCGCCAATAAGGACCTCCGTTATTCAGACATTGCCTGCGCGTAGTGTTGATGAACTCAGGGCGAGTAAGCTATATGCGGTACCATCAATCCTAACTGGGGGGGGTAGGTATCCAGGGAATATGGTGAACACGGTATGGCTTAAGGCACTATACAATCCAGCGCTGCCAAGCCCAGAGCCTGGCTTTAAGACCTTAAGCGATTATTTAATGAGTATAGTCTATAACCAGGGACTTGCAAACCCATACTCATACCCAAACTCACATCCCCCCCAAGCTATATTTGCCGTATTGGCGACGCTGGACCCATACTGGCCTGCTAGGCTATTCATAGAGCCAATGGATCAATTCAGGACTAAATACATGGAGGTTAGGGTACCAATACTCGCCATTATAAGCGGGTTATTTGGCATGAAGGTGGCTGATATGGACTTAGTAAGGAGGTTAACGAGTGATGTGGTATTACTTGATAGTTATGGGCACTTAGATGTTTATGCGAACCCAAATAATGTCAGGGATGTTAATGAACCCGTTCATAAGTGGCTTATTAGGATTAAGGACTGATTGAGAATTGATAAAAAGCCATTTAAGTTCATAATATTATTTTTATTTCTAGAGGGATTAATGGGCATTACGAAGGTTAAGATAATAATAAAAAACCCGGAGACTGGTGCGAGTCGAGATGTGGAACTGATAGTGGATACCGGCAGTGTCTTTACCTGGATTAATAAGGATACCTTGGCGTCAATCGGCATTAAACCAAGGAGGGTCAGGCAGTTCAGGACTATAGATGGTAGGATGGTTATGAGGAGTGTTGGTTTGGTCACAATTAAGTATGAGGATTACGAGGGTGATGTAGAGGTGGTATTTGGCGAATCTAGCGATGCTGAGGTCCTTGGTGTCACGGCACTTGAAACGCTGGGTTTAGAGGTTGACCCGGTAAGTGGTAAATTGAAATACGTGGGTCACCTGGCATTGTAAATAGAAGTCCTAGCGAACTCCCAACTTGAGCGATGCATTCTTTAATTCACTACGTTACTTAGTCCTTGCCCTTAGCTCCTTTATTCTCATGGTGGGTTTGGATAATGATTTCTCGAGGAATTTCGCAAAATCCTAAATACTTAATGCTTACCGTGTCTCCTCCTATTTATGAGCATCGTTAATGCATAAATTACCGCTATTATCACTGCATACATTATTACTGTGGGCGTATAATTAACGTGCCATGCCACGGTTATACTCATCGGCCTATTAACGGTGATTACGAGCCAGGCTCGCTTAGGAATACTCCATCGCTAAATACCGTGCCAGGCTTAATCATGAGCACCTCACCACTATAAAGCCACTTAGTCGTGTTGGTCGTGTAAGTACCATTAATACTCACTGGGTATTCGCTATGTACAGTAACGAGGTACTGATGCTTAAAGGCACTTAGGGTTATATTTAATGGCGAATCTACAATAATCGTCTCATTACTACCCAGGTAGACTAGGCGAGTTCCATTACTCAATACATAGTACCTGGCACGAGAATTATTAATACAGAGCTCTCGTTAGCCCACGTAACTATTGAATAGCCACTAATGTTTTGTAGCCCCCCCGATAAGGAGATTATCACAGGCACGGGACTATTCACATTAACCCTGTACTGCTTCGTCCAATTGACAATGACCGTGTATGGCCCATTAACCAGTAAATTGGTGACGTTACTCATCACCGTATGGTAGAGACTGGTTCCTGTGAGGTATATGTAGTAGGCATTGAATACTAGCCGTGTTCCATTATTGAGGTAGTATATTTCTGGCTCATTGAGAGTCACGATGGAGCCATAATTATGCCACCCGCTTTCTCCGTTTAGTAATCCACTCAGGTCGTTAATCGTGAGCATGTATTGCAATGTGTAATTAACGTAAATGCTCGTTGGTCCCTGAAGTGTTAAGTTCAATGTATTCGTAGTGACTATGTATGAGTTGTTTATTACGTAATTCATGATACGTACCTGGTCTCGTTAGGTACTACGGTGATTATTGATGGTTCGATTAACGTAGTCGTTGAGTTTACGGTATATACATCCAACGTCTTCGTCTCGTTCACGGGATTATTAATTATTAATGGTATGAAGTACGTGTTGAGGAAGTACAATTCCTCAGGGCCTTGAATAACGTAGACGGACCCATAACTAAGCGGTAACACGTGGGCATCATATATTATTTCAGCGGTGTCCGTGCCGAAATCCCACATTGAGGGTACTGGTGATAAGTAATAATCGCTTGGGTAGGGCCACGTGAAGTATAGGGACAATGTAGTATTTAGTGACCTAGCCACTGTGCACTCGCTATTCCACGGGCCTACAATTACCAGCTCTGCGTCATTCATTAATCCACCACTATTACCTGTTGGTGATACTTCCATGTACGTTATTGATGACTTTACCCTTATTGTAACGTTGTCAAACCAGGTAATTGACTTGCCATTGTATGAGTAGCCGAAGGCGATCCATGGGTAGTCATTACTCGTTAACCCAGTCCTCGTTATTAAATATATCGTGAATGGCAGGCTAACCTGCCGTGTTAGTTCTATGTCGTATGCGTAGGCCGTTACATTACCTACCGTGGTATTTACGGGACTAACCAATCCATTGCCACTAACTAGGTTACCACTTAGTGAGGCGTTGATTGATGTAATATTCCACACATTATCACCCACCTGGGCTGTGTGATTCAAGGAATCAAAGAGCAATATATTCTGGAGCCAGTAGTATTGAGTGTAGCCACTAAGTGTATTCACCACAAGAACAGTATTCAGTTGAATGCTGAACCAATTGTTGCCCGGTTCGACATAACCCGTTGGGCATGAACCTGGTTCCTGGGTAAATACATTGTAAATACTCGCCTTACCAATGAATTCATTAGTTTCGTACTCATAGGCGAAGTATGTGCCGTTAATAATGGCAATGCCATAATCAGCAATACCCATAGGGAATCCCCATTGACCAAGCATTGGCTCTCTCGTTAGTGATATTGCGTAAACGACAAGCGCGGATTTTGCTCCATTATTGAGTATTATAACGTAATAAGTCCCTGTTCTATTGACGTAGTAATAACCAGTTATGTTATTGCCAGTCACTGAGTATAGATGTTCAATGCTGCTTCCATTAATATACTTCATGAGTTGTTGTTTAGTGAGTATGTATAGCGTTATTGGTGATGTACTCCAAACACTATAGTCTATGTATGATCCAGCCGTTGCACTGAAATTATAGTAATAATACTCGATTGGTGGTAGGTACGCTATACCGCCTGTCATGTTAACGTACGTGTACGAAAATGATGTGCTACTTGATAAACTAGTGACATTAAATATGCTCATTGGCGGTATCTTAATTACGTAATTGGTTTCAGCAGCGCCTAATGTGGCGATTAATAAGAAGGTCGTAAATACTATAATTAAGGTCAGCCTCAATACATCATTAATACTTAAACGTCTTTCCATAGTGATTAATTGCATCATAGGTAATATTGTTATTTAATGCCTTAATTACTTAACCCTTAGTGCTAATTGATAAATTAGCGCAGATATCATTATCACAATGCCCATAATAACCCACAGTGATTGATAGTTAAGCCTAATCAATATAAATGATGCCACCGCTGGCGCAACAGCACCACTCAACTGCCAGAAGAGGTTTGCAATGCCAGTCACGCTACCGGCTAGTTCACCACCAATTTTTGATACGGCGGTTGAGTTTGCCGGCGTTATTATGAACCTGATAAAGCCCATGGAGGCCGCCAATATCATTAGCGGTAACTCCCTCGTGATCACGGCAAGGAGTATCGTTGATATACCATATAATGCCTCAAACAATGATAACGTGTTCCTGACACCCAAGCTCCTAATTATGTAACCTGCAATTAATGTTGATGGAATACCCAATAGAGCTAGGAGTGAGTAGGTGAAGCCTGCGACGTAGTCGTTAAGCCCTATCGATAGGAAGTATTTATAGGCGTATAGCGTTATTGTCCAGTATGACATGAAGAATAGAAAACCAGAGAGACTAACGACTATAACGTCGCTATTCCTCAATAACTTAAGGTTTAATGAGCCACGTGCATTACCGCCATAGTCCCTAATATTTATTGGCACGTATAGTGATGCTATGATTATTGAAGTGAGGGCAATAATGTAGTAACTCCACCTCCAACCAAGGGCTATGCAGATCCCAGGTAGGGTAGCACCGGCGAGCACTATGGATAACGGCCAAGCAATGCTGTAATAGCCCATGGCCACCGGCAGTTCAGGGCCGCTGAAGTTAATGGTCAGTAACTTCACTGTGGCTGGGTAAATCCACCCAGCGCTCAATCCCATGAAGAGGCTGGCCACGTACTCAACCCACATGGTATTGGCTATACCAGACACGAAGGATGATGCGGCCAAACCGATTAGTGATGCTATGATCACGTACTTTGGACCAACTCTATCCGAAATAATTCCGGCGGGTACCTGGACAACCACGTAACCTATGAAGAACAACGAGAAGACAATACTATCTTCGACAATGGTGGGTCTCAACGATGAGTATGTTGATACAATACTCCAGGCAAGCCTGGAGAAGTAGCTCATGAAGAAGGAAGCCGACGCAGCCCCCACCACGTATATGTCCCTAACCCTCATGCTCCAGCATATGTATTGAATCCTAACCTATTTATGTCATTTCCCTTAAAGTGTTCGTGCGGCAGCGGCGTAGATTGGATCTATCATTGTGTACTCATCATCCCTCTTCTCAACAATGCTCATATTAACAAGCGTACTCAATAAGTTACTCAACGCAGTATCACTCACGTACCTACCCTCAATAATCTCCAACCTACTCTTAATAAAACTCCACCTGGCGGGTCCTTCACCAAGGATTTTAAGGATTATTCTATACCTCGTACTCCTCATTACGCCTAACAGGTTTATTAGCTCGTCACGAGCCATGCTCACCGCCATGCTCCTTATAGCATCGAAATCCGCAACGCCCCTAATTGCGTAGTTATAACCGAAGTACGTCAACCAACCAATAATCCCATCAAACTCATTAATAGCCCTTACCAACACGTCCTCGCTTGGTTTGATACCAACCTCATTGAACCCCCTTATTCAGGAATTCATAGGATTCATCGGGACTTAACCTCCTAGTCTTAACCTCGACATAAGCCCTACCGAAGAGTGGTGCCTTGGGATTACGAAGCCCAAGCAGGTCATATAAAAGACCGACCTGCGATCCAGTAAGTACAAAGTTTATGTTTCTGAGGTTATCATAGGCGTAAGCAATCAACCTATCGAATCTAAGCCAATTAACCCTCCTCAACTCCTGAGCCTCATCTATTGCAATGACCACCTTACCTCCAATCTCTCCTGCTAGGTCATTGAGCTTAATTAGTAATTGAGCAATATCTAACTTACCTGGACCTCTGAACCTAGCCTCAACCTTAATGGGGGGGTTAATCCCTATGGCAAGCCCAGCGACATCCTTAAGCACGCTTAGTATCTTCTCCCTAAGCCCGGACTCGCGCCTTATGAAATCCTCAATAGCCCTAGCCCATATGACGGCTAAGTCGCATAGTTCGGGTATGCGCTAAGCCTAACGTCAAGGTATATGTAGGGTAGGCCTGATTTCCTAATTGCCACATTCATTAATGAAGTTTTGCCGCTCCTCCTAATGCCCGTGATTACTGTAAGCCTTGACATCCTAACTGCATTAATCAATTGGTTAAGTTCAATTCTAAAGTCAAATAAATCCTCCTCACTAACTTTAGGCTCTGGAGAAAAGAGCATTTAGTAACTAAGTGCAACTTAGTTAATTTAGTTTTTGCATTGATTCGCGTTATTAAACGTTTAACTAAGTATAAAAAGGTGCGGTGTTGTCGTAATTAACGATGTCGAAACAGAGAAGTAGTGAGTTAATGAGGAATGCCACGGGATTCCTCGGTTCATTGTATAACTCACTGGCAGGTCAAGCACCAGCCTATAGCATTGCAGGTGGTGCAGCTCTAATAATGGGTAGTGCATACGCCGCTGCGCCATTGGCAATGTTGCTCACATTACTGGGTGTCCTAGCTATTGTCTACTCAATATTCGTACTGGCCCGCAAATACCCACATGCGGCGAGCTTCTACGCCTACGTGACAAACACGATAAATGCCAGAACAGGCTTCATAAACGGAATAATCTACGCGGTGTTTTATAGCATCGTTGGCGTCGGTTCGGTGGCAATAGCCTTCGCATACCTGGGCACGGAGGGCATATACGCAGTAACGGGGGGGCACGTGATAAACCCATTAATCCTACTGCCAATACCCATAGTCCTGGCCCTAATACCCGCGGTCCTTGGGATAAGGCCTAGCGTTAGGACTGAAATGACGTTAACGAGCATTGAAATAGCAATCCTATTAATATTCGTGGTACTATCGTTCATAGCAAACATCAATAGGCTCTCGGTATTCCCATTCACGGCGCAGGGAACCTTCGCAGCAACACCCACTGGAATATTAACGGCACTGTCTGGAGGCCTAATCTTCGCAATAACTTACTTCATGGGCTTCGAGGTTAGTACGCAAATATCCGAGGAGGTTAGGGACCCGAGGAGGAGTGTGCCGACAAGCACGCTGTGGGCTACGGTATTCATGGGAATACTATACATACTAGTCACATACGCAATACTACTCAACATAGGCTACACACAAAGCGCCATTAACAACTTCGTTAACATGGCCGAGGGCATGGGCCCGAACCCAGTATACACGTTGATAGGGCATTACCTGGGTACGGTGGGGGGGCTAATACTGTTCGCAATAAGTGTTATGCTTAGCGTATTCGGGTGCTACCTGGCCACATTAAATGCGACCGCGAGGATGCTCTATGGGATGGCCAGGGACAGGTTGTTACCTGCATGGCTCGCCGAAACGCACCCAAGGTATAAGAGCCCGCATAAGGCCCTTTATCTAAGCACTGCCGTGGCAGTACTAACGATAATACTCGCCTACGTAGCGGCTTACCTGAGTGGTTACGTAAAGCCCTTGGAGTTAACCTATAACGCCATGGAGGACGCCTACGCCATCGACTCCCTATACTACGTATTAAGCCTAATACTCGTGGCGGCGGGAGCCTGAGACTAACCACCTGGGTGGCAGGATAGCCATAGCCATTGGGATAGCCATACTAGCAATAACCTTCTACTACTCAATAGTAAGTACTTGGTACCTGATTATATTAATAGCGTCAATAATACTAACAGTAATAGTATCATACGCTCTAAACCCCCAGGATAAGGAGGATAAAGGTGACAGTATGTCCATATTGTTAACGTTCAATTTAAGGTAATAAAGTAATAAAGCTTAATAATGTGTTAATTAAACTTATTCAAAATGCCGAAGACTTCGAAGTGCGGTAAGTTTATTTGCTTAAATAATAACGATATTAAATTCTTGCTTGGCGTTAATTATTTTCCAAGAAGGTCAAATATAAAGATGTGGAGTAAGTGGAATGTAGATGATATCCGTAATGAATTAGATATGATGAGGAGCCTTGGCATTCGTGCAGTAAGGTTCTTTATTATTGCTGAGGATTTCGTAGACAATTATGGAAACATCAATGAAGACTCGGTGAGAAAGCTTAAGGAGTTCATGGATTTACTTAAGGAATATGGTATAATTGGATTTCCAACATTATTCGTGGGCCACATGAGTGGTAGAAATTGGAAGGTGCCTTTCCTCGTGAATGGAGATCCTTACGATGAAGAATCAATTACTAGGTTCATACAGTTTGTGATAAATGTAGTGAGTGTGTTAAAAGATCATGAGGCATTGGGTGGCTGGATATTAACGAATGAAATAAGCCTATTCAAAAGGCCAGAAACCAGAGATAGAGCCTTAGCATTTTTATCTGCCGTAACAGGCGTAATAAAGAGAATTGATCCCAATCATGTAGTATCGTCTGGTGACGTATTCTATGGTCCCATGCAGGAGGAACCAAATGTTAGAGGTATTGTTGATTACATAGGTCCTCACCTATACTTTTATCATGATGACCCAGTAATGCATGGTTACTTATATGGCGCTCACCTAGACCTAGCGTCTAACGGTGGTTCATCACCTGTGCTCCTTGAGGAATTTGGCTTTAGCACGTTACAGTATCCCGAGGAATGGCAGGCTTATTTTATAAACGAAGTCCTATATACGGCTATTGCACATGAATCTTCAGGCGCCTTCATATGGTGCTTCACAGATTTTATAAATGATAAGGATCCACCATATGAATGGAGACCTTTAGAACTTGGCTTCGGGATAATTGATAAGTTCGGTAAACCTAAACCCGCCGCAAGCGTTATATCGGAGTTTTCAAAAACTATTATTAATCTTGAAGAATTAGGATTACATAATAGGTTTAGACGAATGCCAAAGGTGACGGTAATAATTCCATTTTATGCGTATAGAGATTATGAATTTGTAAACTATAAGGACTATAGCAGTGTACTTATATCAGACATTTTATTAACAATGGTTGGTACACAGGTAAGGGTTATTTATGAATTAGATCAGGAGAGGATTGGTGATGGTCTTATCATAATGCCTTCAATTCCTCTTGCATTAACAAGTACATGGGATTACCTCTTAAGTAATGTTAAGTCAGGTAACAATTTATATGTATCGTTACTTAGACAGTCATTTCACGAATCACCAACTCACTTATGGGATGAATTATTTGGCGTTAAGCCATCATCGTGGGCTGGAAGTAAAGGCAGAGTAATAAGTGGTAACGTTAAAATAAGCATTATGCAGGACTTTGGGTCACTAAGGGCTGGTGACTCTATATCAATAACTATAGGTAATCCCATTTACCTATATGAGGTTAGGCCTACGGACGCTACTGTAATAGCCACGCTTAATGATGGTTTACCTGTGGTATTCATGACCAGGAGAGGTAACGGCGTTGTCATTTTATCGGTAATACCCTTTGAATACATAATCACCGTCACAGGAAAATACATGGAGATTCTACCATTTTATAAAGCACTTGTTGATTTGATGAGGGCTCGGCAAATAGCTTATTCCTCATTGCCTGAGTTGGAGGTTCAGACATTTTACGGAGATAATGAATATTTACTATTCATAATTAATCATTCCATAAATAACGTAATGGATAACATTAAGCTAAATGATAATGTGAGTAGAATTGAAAGAGTTGGAGGCCTTGGAGATGCGAAACTGAACGATAACCTTATTAATGTGAACGTTGAACGTAAATCAGGGTTAGTATTAAGGGTTAAGTGATTAAGTATGGTTAACAAATCAAGGTCAGGACTAATAAATGCACTACTAAGTACGGCCCGCTTTTATATTCTGTACGTACATAGGCCTGAAATCGACATGGGTTTTGCCTTAGCCCTAATATCTTATATATTAAGAGCGATCGCCTCTGGATACTTAATACCGATTGCATTGGCTAGACTTACTAACTCAATGGTTAAGGAAAATTCCTCATTCTTCCTCACCAATTCCGTTATTTATTTTATAATTACCATGACGATTGTATCCTTATTATACGCATCATCTGAATGGTTATTTAGGCCTTTTTGGAATAGTATAGCTAAGGCTATTGTTAATATTAAAGAATTGATAATAAATAGGGTTAGTAATAATGATGTTGGAAGGTTAAATAATGTTGATATTAATGATATAATTGGTAGGATTGTAAATGATATCGACTTTGTGATGTGGAACATTGGTAATATGTATAATACTTTTATGCCGAATATACTTACCGCGTTGACATCGATAATAACAATAATGCAGTTAGACCCATTGATTGGAGGTATTGCATTAGTTATTGTACCTCTGTCGGTGTTGATTATCGAGCCTTATGTCAGGGGGGGTGTGGAGAACGCCAGACAAATTGAGAGAAGTGCGTATAGCGAGTCCATACATAGGGTTGAGGAATTTCTCAGGGGGGGAGACACTAACAACGTTAATTTGGTCCGAGGTTCATTACGTAAATGGATTAACGGAATATCTAATCAAATAAAGTGGGATAGGGTGTATTGGTCGTCAGCATTGGCGTATGCATATGTTACACCTTTACTACTATCCAGCTTAGGCATTTATAGGGTACGAACCGATGAAATGTCACTGGGTAGTTTAATAGGCATTATATATGCTTCATTAAATGCCTATCCATCATTAATAAATGCATTATGGGGGGGCATATGTTTATTAGCCCAAAACGTAGTGCCAATCAGGAGAATCGAGGAATTAATTGAAGCTTAGAGGACAAAAATTCGTGAATCATCATTTAACTATGCTGATATTGTATATCCTCCAATAAATCTCGCCACTATTAATGTACATATTACCAAACTCACTGCCTAACTCTATATCCATGAGCCATAGATTGGAAACATTATCTGGCTTTGCCATATTGATGGGCATTTCTGCGGTAATAATGTCACCATGTAGTTAAGGAACGGAGCCAACCACACACCAATATTACCACTTTTATACCCATTATTGACTGGGACAAAGGCTATGTAGGTCCAACCAGCTCCATGATTGCAGTTTATCAGTACCATGAAGGTTTCATTAATTAGGGTTCCATTCACGTAAATCGGTATATTAACGTTAATACCCGTATAAGCCCATTGAGTATTATAACCACTATAGTAGAGCCAAATCATCATCTCAGCATCGCCTGGCCCAACACCAGTTATGTTTGGGTTCTTAAGAAACCAAATATCGTATGCCCAATCCATAGGTGTTGATGGGCTATGCATTAATGTATAGTTTACATAAATACCTAGGTTAGGGTATGAACTTAATAAATCATTTATCCTCTGCGGTAAATTAATTATCTCATTTATCGGAGACTTAAGCCACGGACTTCTACCAATGAGGAATATCTCTGGGTAACCCCCCCAGACCTGGCTCTCTGGGTTTTTCAATAAAACATTACTTAATAATGCATAAAAGCAAAGTACACCCTTATTAGGATTATATGTCATCTTTGCATAGCCCTTATTAAAGTTTGCTAGGTTCCACATGTTTATGTATATCTCATATTTGTTATTACCCCATGCCATTATATACGTAGACGGCCCAGGTAATTCCAGCGAAGAGTTCAGAGTTAAGCATGTATAGCCCCCCTCTACAAATACACCTATAATTAACTGTTCTCGAATTCATTAATGCCAATTCGCCGGTGAGGAAAAATATAAGTATTACAGTAAGGACAATAATGATTGTGAATATTGAAGAAATAATTATGTACTTACGATTTATGGGTGTCATTTAATCGCCGTTAACCCTGGGGCTTTCTCCATATAAGTGGCAACGCACTAAATGATTCGGCTTTACATTGACTATCTTCGGCTTTACGTTAATGCATACGTCACGTGCATATGGGCATCTAGGCTGAAATACACAACCAACGAGGTTTACCTCCTCTATCTTTTCTAATTCAATTTCCAATTTCCTATCAAACTTCCTATCAACCTGGGGGGGTATTGAGGACATTAATAATTGAGTATATGGATGCAATGAATTCTCGATAATCTCCTCAGAATCACCATACTCCATGATTTCCCCCCTCTATAAAGCACAAGTATCTTATTACTTATGTAGGATGCAAGCGATAGGTCATGAGTAATAAACAGAATTGTTATTCCCTTCTTAACATTTATATCATGAAGTAAATTCAGAATCTCAATCCTAAGCGACGCATCTATCATGGAGACGGGCTCATCCGCTATTAAAACCTCAGGATCAACTAAAAGCGCCCTCGCAATCATTATTCTTTGTAATTGACCACCAGAGAATTGATGTGGATACTTACCAAGAGTCTCGCTTGCCCTTAATCCAACAAATTCAAGGGTTTCTTTAATACGGTTATAGATATCACGTTCACTAAGATGATCAAAGTAGTTCTTAAGTGGTGCCTTAAGTACGTGGTCCACCTTATGAACAGGATTAAATGATGCGTATGGATCCTGAAATACGGCCTGTACTTCTCTCCAATACCTTCTATTATCTATTTCACTTAAATCAACCCCCCCCTTATAAAGTATCTTACCACTTGTCGGCTTCTCTAGCTTAAGTAATATTTTAGCTAATGTTGACTTTCCAGAACCGCTCTCGCCAACGATCGATAATACATCGCCCTTACTAACATTAAATGTAACGTCATTAAGAGCCACGATCTTACTAGTACGGAAGAAACCAGTCTCAAACACCTTTGTTAAATTCTTAACTTCATATATGAGTTCAGTCATTGATCACCACCCTTAGCGAATAACCAGCATGCAACCATGGTAGAACCCACCTTAACAAATGGTGGTTCCTTCTCCCTGCAAATATCCATCCTGTAAGGGCATCTATCGTAGAAGCGGCAACCCTTAGGCGGGTTCACCAAGCTTGGCGGTTCGCCCTTAAGTCCTTTCAATCTAATCTTATTTATGTTAGTGCCGTATTTGGGTATTGACATGATCAGTGCCTTGGTATATGGATGTAGCGGCTCCTTAAGTATGTCGTTGGCATTACCAACTTCAATAAGCTTACCGGCATACATTACTCCAATTCTATTAGCTAGTTGTGCGATTACACCAATATCATGTGTTATGAAGAGCATTGACTTGACTCTACGTGATTCAACTAATTCATTTAGGAATTGAATAACTAATCTTTGCGTGACTACATCAAGCGATGAAGTTGGTTCGTCAGCAATTAAGAGATCCGGGTCAAGTATCGTGCTTATCATGATACTGACCCTCTGTCTCATACCACCTGATAACTCGAAGGGGTATCTATCAAGGACCCACTTTGGAAGGCCTATCATTGATAATCGCTCAGGAACTCTGGAATTCATTATTTCCTCAATCTTTTCATCACTATCAATATGGGATTTAAGGGCATCCCTAAGTAACCGCTTAATCGTTATGGTTGGATTAAGGGCATCCATTGCAAACTGAGGAATTAATGATATGTGCTTCATGCGTATTCTTCTCAGTTCCTCATTATCCAGTTTAAGTATGTCCGTGCCCTTAAACAATACCTTACCATTCACAATCCTGAGGGGGGGTGGTTTAGTTAATGCTGAAATGGCTATGGCGAGTGTGCTCTTTCCTGAACCACTTTCGCCAACAATTCCTAAAACATCATTCTCATTAACGGTAAATGAGACATCATCGACGGCTTTGACGGAAAGACCGTTTTCAAGAAAGTAATAAGCTTTTAACCCATCAACACTTAATATGTTCTCAGACATTAAATCACCCCCCCTTAATCTTGGATTAAATATTTTGTTTAACCCTCTAACCATTAATATTAATGCTAATGTTGTCCAAGCAGTTAAGAAACCAGGCGGTACATACCACCACCAAATACCGTAAGCGAATGCTGTCGCAATGACGGACCAATAAAGCATGGTGCCCCCCCATGTCGCTATTGAGAGGGATCCAATACCAAATAAGTTAAGCGTTACTATGGTCATTATTGCGGCATTAAATTGGATTATATATACGATGACGACATACGGTAGTATAACAGGTAAAATCTCGCCAAAGGCTATCTCGAATGAATCACTACCATTAAGCCTAGCCACATTTATGAAGTCACGAGCTTTTATACTCCTCGTCATAGGATCAACAGCCCTGACAGTCCAGCTCCAACTAAATAATCCTGTGAGTATAGCTACTAATAAATTCGATATTTTAGGTCCAATGACGAGCGAAAGTATCATAACGAATAAAGTAACGGGTATTGCAATGAATAAGTTCGTGAAGAAATTAATGATGTCATTAATCGTTCTGCCGAAATAACCAGCTATAACCCCCCCAGGACTACGCCTATTGCGGTCGCTATCGCACCAGCCATAGCAGCGATAATCAACGTCGCCGGCGTAGCGAATAATAACTGACTCCATACATCCTGCCCGTAGAGTGTCGTGCCAAGGAGATAATGCGAACTTGGTGGAACACCAGGCGGACCAACAACGGCATCTGGGTGTTTGTATGGCGCGATTATTGGGCCTATTATCGCTAGTATAATCACTGGAAGGAACATTATAAAGCCTGTTAAAAACGACCTATCACTAAATATTGATCTAAATAATGACTTAATCTCACTGGCCTCAGGCATATGTACCTACCTCACCCTTGGATCAATAATAACATAGACAATCTCAATTAGAAAGTTTGCAATTACTACCATGGTTATCACGTAGAACAAGGCACCCTCCATTAAGAAGTAATCAAGGTTTGTTATGGCATTCCAAATGATCCAACCCATCCCTGGATACATAAATATGAACTCCACAGCGCCGGCGCTGACGAAAATTAAGCCCAGGTTAATAGCTAGGCCTGAATATTGAGGTAATGACGCATTTCTATAGGCATAATTCCTAATAATATCGTACCTAATGCCCAAGGACTCAGCATAGGTTATATAATTACTACCAAGCTCACTAACTATGTTGGCCCTCATGCCAATGGCCCACTGTCCAATGGATACCAGAAATACCGATAAGAATGGTAATATCCACTCCTTAAGGAATGTTGATATAAAGCTCCATGTAAGTGTCGGCATTACGAATGTGTATTCTGACGTGAATGTTGATGGAAGTAATTTTAGATAGAATGTAAAGACCGTTATCAACAGCATTGCGAACCAATAGTATGGCGAATATGCAATGAAGTATAGGATGGGCATTAATATTCTATCAACATGCCTATTGAAGGCGGCTATGGCGCCAAGCTTATTACCAGCCCAAAATCCAAGGAATATTGCTGGAATAAGCAGCGCAAGGTCGTAAAATACGATACCACTTATTATTTTAATAACTGGTTCAGGAAACAGCCATGCAGAAATACCGAAATTGCCCTGAAAAATACCCTTCCAATAATCAATGAATTGAATATATAAGGATTGGTTCAACCCAAAATATTGATAAACAAAATTATATAGCTTCTGAAGAGCCTGGGGGGGCGAGTAGGTTCCCGCTGAACCAATGGCAGCGCTTTCTAACCTACCAACTATTATATTAGCAACATTTATTGGCAATAACCTAGGTAGTAAAAACACGAGACTATTAGCCACGAACCAAATTAATACGTAGACAAAAAATCTCCTAACTAAATATCGAACATAAGTAGCAACCATAATCAATAATTAGTTCATTAAACGCTTTTAAGCTTTAGTTAGTAAAATTAGTAATTAAGGGTATTAGAGGTACTATGGGTATACCCATAGTACCCCCCCTAATATTTAAATGCCTTTACTATATGTACAAATTCTCCGATGCTAAGCAAAGTGTCTCGTAAATACGTACTAATAGCAACAATCACCTTAGTTATAGCGCTCGTATTAGTACTTATCTCAATACCAAGGAGCTATGCCCAACAAACATTGACCTTTCCAAGAAATGAGACATTATACATAGGTGGTGCGATGTGGTCGCCACCAAGTAATGGCTTTAATCCAATAGTTTACCCGCCAACAAGTGAGGAGTTATATCTCGTCTATTTAACGCTGTTTACTTACGATCCATTCAACGATTCATTGATTCCCTTGCTCGCTCAATCAATGAGTGTGTACAATTCAACGGCAGTTATAATTAACCTTAGGCCGCAAGCCACGTGGTCAAATGGACAACCAGTTACGGCTCAAGACGTAGTATTTACACTTGAATTAGGTAAGAATTATACATGCACAAGGTGGAGTTGGGTATGGGGTACCTGGACTGGTGCATTGAAAAATGCCGTTGCCCTTAATCAGACATCAGTCATGTTGGTGTTCGTTGGCAAAATTAATTGGTATGCCCTTTACCAGGAGATATTAACGGATATGCAGGTGGTACCAGCCAGTGTCTGGTCGAGTGTTTCTAATCCATGTACGTGGACAAACCCACCAGCAACCTCGCCACCATACACAATAAGCGATGGGCCATACGAAGGCTATTACTATAGCGATACTGAGCAGGTCTACATAAAGAATCCGAATTGGTGGGGTTGGAGTGTCTTTGGTATAAACCCGGATTACCCACCTGAGTACGTAGTCAGTATGGTTGCGACAAGCAACGTTCAAGCGCCTTCATTAATTGCCCAGGGAATGCTTGATTGGAATGGCTTCTTTATAATGAATGTTTGGCAGTATTATAATGAGAGCTTCTATACATTCTATACGCACCCGCCGTATCAAGTACCAATAAATGTGGTTGCCCTATGGATTAATTACCAGCAGTATCCATGGGACATACCAGCAGTTAGAAGGGCAGTCGCATTTGCAATAAACACGACAGAATTAGCCGTTATTGCTGAGAATAACCAAGAGGCTCCTGATGGCGCATGGCCAGGCCCAACCACGGAGTTATTCAACGCCTTCGGTCCATACTTCCAGGAGGTCATTAATACAACAATACTTAAGGAATATGGTTGGTACTATGACCCAAATGAATCTATAGCGATATTTGAGAGCTTAGGATTCCATAAGAATGCGCAAGGTTATTGGGTGACGCCAAATGGTACGGTACTTTCATTAACAATAATGGCACCGGCAGGTTGGACTGATTGGGATGAACAGGCAGAGTTAATAGCCGAGATGCTACAGGCCGTTGGTATTGACGCAACCGTTGTTACGCCTAGTTGGTCAACATTCTGGTCAGATCTTCAGACCGGTCAATTCCAAGCAGCTCTATGGAACCCATCAGGTCTTTTACCAGTGACATACTTTAATAACTGGGGATACTACTGGGGCTGCGTTTCGCCAACCATTGCTTGGTGTGACTTCGAGAGATTTAATAACTTAACATACAACCTGTTGGTTCAGCAATTAATGTATACCAACCCAAGTAACTTAAGCGCCGTATTACCACTTTACTCAAGGCTTGAGGAGATATTCCTACAAACTGTTCCCGTTATACCATTGGTATATGGTTCGGCATGGTACGGATACTCAACTAAGTACTGGGTCGGTTGGCCTAATCAGAACAACCCAGGAGTTGCGTGGCCGTCACCCTGGTCTGGCTCTGGTGAGGTGTGGGTTGTGCTTGGGCTGAAGCCTGTATCTGCCGTTAAGCCAAAGCCTGCTGTTTCCATTAGTTCATCATTACTTATGACGATAATAATTATTGTGGTTGTTATAGTCATAATAATAGCGATTGTAGCATGGCTAGCCGTAAGAAGGAGAAGAAGGTAAGTCATTTAGCTTAAAATAGTTAAATTAAAATTAAATATATTTTTATTTTTATGTAATAATTAAATATATCATTGATGCTACTATAAATGATATGAAGTAGCTTATGTCGGCGCCGCCGAGGGCGTTGGCTACTGGGCCTATGAAGGGTATTAAACCTCCTGTGGCTGCGTCTAGGTTCATGAATGGTACCGAGATTAATAGGCCGATTATGTAGCGAGCAGTGCCTTCCAAATTACCTTCGGCCCACTCTCCACGAGTTTCCAATCCCTGGTCCTATTCACGTAGAACATCACCAGCAGTATTCCAATCCAAGGCGTTATCCAATAATCTAGGAATAGTAGGAATCCCTCGTAGTAACCCACGAAGTTTAACCCACCGAGTACAGCCATCAATGTACCAACCACCGCGCCAGCCACTAAAGCCTGCCACCTCTTCGCCCTGTTGTATACCGCCAGGGCGGATAGTGAGTTGGTGTATATGTTGAGGACGTTGGCGGCCAACGCACCCAGGAATAGGGCTATCACGGCTATTATTGCGTAAGCCATCCCGTAACTACCCATGAACTGCACAAGCACGGTTGGTAAGCCACTTGTGTTTCCAGTCGCCGCGCTGACGGCAAAGCCCACGACCTCACTCCATAGGCTGGCCAGTAGGCCGCCGAGGGCTGCGTAGGTTATTATCTTTAGCCTGCTCGTGTTCTCTGGTAGATAGCGTGAGTAGTCGCTGGCGTATGGGCCCCCCACGACATTATGTAGCTAAACACCGTCGCCAACGCTATTGCGAAGTTGAATGGGTTGAAGGAGGCAGTCCTTACATAAGTGCTTAGTAGGTGTGGCTTTGTTAGTGCTAGGGCTAGGGATACTGCGAACATTATGCCCAGTATTATTGATAGTACGTACTCAGACCTATGTATTATGTCATACCCAAAGAGTGCGATTATGAATTGGGTTAGCACGGTTATGAGAATCGCCGCATAAAGTGGTATTGCTGGGTCTATGTAATTTATTATGTAACCACCGATTATTGCATTCACGGAGAACCAACCAAGCGTGCTAATCCAATTCGCTATTGCGAAGGGTAGGTTGCCTACCTGCCATAGGCAGCCCTTGAAATCATTATCTGTGGATAACCATAGGTTGGCCCCCCCATAGCCGCCAATAACCCAACCAATAAACCACCGAATACGTTACCAAGTACGAGGGCGAGTACCAGCCAGGGTATTGGTAGGCCAAGCATGTATAGTATTGGGCCGAGGCATAATCGGCTACTGTCAAGTTGCTTGCGAACCACAGCGTGAATTGGTACATGGTCCTACCATGCCTCATTGAGTCTGGTATGTGCTCTATGCCGAGCCTTTCTATTATTGATGTCATTGGACAGAGAAGAGCAAATGAGGAAAGTAAGTGTTATACGGCAAAAATTGCGGTGCCTCAGTACGGCTTAACTAAGTGAGCTGGGCAGAAAATGCCAAATTATCTCTTCATTATAATGCTGTAATGAACTATTACGCAGATTACCTCTCGATTTACGATGATAGGTATGGAGTGATTAATTTTAGGAATAAGGACGTGATCGACGCTGGCGCATTCATTGGTGATACAACGATTTACTTCATAATGAGAGGTGCGAACAGGGTTGTGGCTATTGAACCGCACCCTAAGGCGTTCAGGGAGCTTGTTAGGAATATTAAGTTGAATGGATTAAACGATAGGGTGATACCCATCAATGCAGCACTCAGTAGTATCACTGGATCTACCTGCGTCTCCATGGACCTTGACCTGGGGAGTATAATGGCTACGTACTTCGGGCCCGTAACCGACGACACGACATGCACTAGTGATGTTAAGATCAGGTTAATTACGCTAGGCGAGGTTATTAATGAGACTAGGGTACGTACGGATGTTCTTAAGATGAATTGCGAGGGTTGTGAGTATGACGTGATACTTAATGATTACGAACACGTTAGGTTATTTAGGGAATTAGTATTTGAGTACCACAGGTGGGTTACAGGTATACCGGTTAAGGAACTTCTCAGAGTATTAAGCAGGGACTTTAAGTGCGACTTTATTGGGCGCGCATATGAGGATTATGGCTACGTTTATTGCCAACGAATAACTTAAAACCAATAAATTAATTTCCCATAAGGCGATGATAGAACTCACTGAGAGGGTTAATGGTCTCATCTATCAATTAAAGATATTCATGCCCATGGAACCTGGTTACGTATTCTCATACGTGGTGAGAAGAGACAATGAGTGCGTAATGATTGATGCCGGATACCCAAACACTGAGCTCCTTAATCCATTAATTAACGAATTGAGTAAAATACCGAATTGTAGATTGAGCTCCTTATTCATTACGCACATGCACATCGACCACACTGGTTTAGCTAATGAATTGCGTAATAGGCTTGGTCTAAGCGTGGTCATGCATAGGAGGGATTATGAGCAGGTCTTGAAGATGCTTGATAAGGACTTATTCATTAAGGAATTCCTAGAATTATCAGGGCATTACGGAGTCCCCAATACCGAAATGGAACTTTATAAAAACGTAGTTAGTGGCCTATCAAGCAGAAGAAGATTAAGTGCGTTAAACCCAGACGTCCTCATTGATAATGAGGAGAATCGTATTGGTGGGTTGCACGTGTTATTAACGCCTGGCCATTCACCCGGCCACATATCAATAGTACTTGATGAGTATGGGCTAGCGTTTACTGGCGACTTAATACTGCCAACAATAACAACTCACGTTGGCCTAACCCCCCCAATAAACCCAGGTAATCCACTTCGTGATTACTTAAACTCGCTGATTAAGATTAGGAATATGAGCCTTAATTGTTTATACCCAGGTCATGAGGGCGAGATATGTAATGTTAATGATAGGATAAACGAACTTATCAGGCATAGGGTCTCGAGGCTATGTGAGGTGTTAAATGCATTGAGTAATGGTGAATTAACAATATTTGAAATAACGAATAGGCTTAAGTGGATGGATAATAAGAGGTATGTGGATCTCAACCCAATGAATAGGTACATGGCATTAACAGAGACGGCAGCCCTCGTTAAGTACCTGGAATCAATGGGCATTGTTAAGGCAGGTAATGACCATAAGTATGGAATCACGAGGGAGATCTCCTGCAATGTCAGGGAATTAATACCGCAATTAGGTTAATTAATCCAGTGTTATTGATGTATCAATGGATTTCGGGGGGGAAATTGAGGAGTTTATTCTCAGTAAAATTAGGGAGTCAAGGCTGCCCGGCCTAAGCATTGGTGTTGTTAGGAATGGCGAGTTGGTTTATGCCAGGGGCTTTGGCTTTAGGGATATTGATAAGGGCTTACCTGCGACACCACGGACTATCTATGGTATCGGTTCAATAACGAAGTCCTTCACCGCATTGGCAATACTTAGGCTTGTTGAGGAGGGCAGGCTGAGCCTTGAGGATCCAGTCGATAAGTACGTACCGATTAAGTTAAACCCGATGGGTACGGTCACGATACACCACTTATTAACGCACAGTAGTGGATTACCCGCGCTTGGCTATGCGGAGGCTTACATAAATGGTGTGCTTGGTCTTGACAGTAATTGGTTGCCGCTGGCTACACCCGAGGATGTACTGGCATTCATGAGGAGTGCCGCGGATTGGGCTGTGGCTAAGCCTGGCGAGAGGTTCTTCTACCTTAATGAGGGTTATGTAATACTGGGCTTAATAATCAAGAGGGTTGGTGGTATGCCCTATGAGGACTTCGTTAGGGAGAAAATACTGAAGCCACTTGGCATGGCTAGGACCTACTTCATGGCTGAGGAGGTTCTCAAGGACCCTGAGGTTGCGACACCGTACATAATTGATAGGGAGGGTAAGCACATACCGAGTAAGTTTCCATTCGGCATAACCTCTGATGGTGGATTACTTAGCAATGTCGTCGACATGGCAAGGTACGTGTCAATGCTAATCAATAGGGGTGAGCTTAATGGCGTTAGGATAGTGGGTAGGGAGTTGATTGAGACTGCGAGAGGGGGTTACATAGACGTGCCCTGGAAGATCATCGGTGATGAGAAGTATGGCTATGGGTTAATAGTGAGCCAGAACTTCTACGGTAGGAGGTTAGTTGAGCACAGCGGCAATGTGGGTGTTTACACGGCGGATATGGCGTACATACCAAGCGATAGAATTGGTGTTATTATAATGGCGAATGCGATGGTTATCCACTATCAAAGATGGGAATTTACGTACTAAGCAAGTTGCTTGGTCAGGACCCAAATGAATTAGGGGCATTTATTGTTGAGGAGGTGAATAAAAGGCTCGAGGAACATACGAAGCGTATGGTGGTACTGTAAAGATCTCAATACAAAGGCAAGGAGACTACCTAGTAATGAAGAGTACAACGAAGTATACCGAGGAGACGACAATACTCGTGCCTGATGAGGTAAGAAGGGACTACGCCAGATTCTACACCCTAGTGAATGGGGGCCAAAATACCCGCCGAGTTCTTTATAGGGAGTGATAGGGTGGTTCTCATTTATGAGAGATTTAAATTCATAAAACGGGAATGAGTTGTTAAGGGTATTTTTCGTAGAAAGGTTTTTAAAGAGCTCCATTACACGATACTCGTATGATTAGAATAAAGTTTAATAAAGGTAGCTTAAGAAGGAGTAATTCGAACGAGAATTCCAATGGATATATGTATACAGACAATGTTCAAGAATATGGTAGGTATTATGCATTTATACGGCGTGTTCCAATGTAATAGTACTGTTTAATTACCCTATCGTTAAATAAATACTCGTGATTGTTGGCAATATAAATGATGTACCACTTGAGGACGTTTCAAAACTACTCAGGGGGAACGAAGGGCTTCTATGTTCAGTGGTTAATAACTAAAGAGCATGGCTCTAAGTACGCGGTCAGGAGATTCATCGTTAAGCCTGGCGGCATTATGCCATTGCATAATCATAAGTATACCGAGGCTGTCGTAATACTTAAGGGTAGGCTCAGAGTTAGAGCTGATGGCAAGGTCTATGAACTTGGACCAGGCGACTTCTTCTTCACGGGTCCGTACGAGCCTCATGCAATTGAAAATATCGGTGATGGCGAGGCCGAGTTTATATGCGTGATTTCCTATGAGGATGACATGTCATTAAAGCCTTTGGAGTGATTGAACAATTTGAATTTTATTTTATTACCTGTGTTTAAATCCGCAAGTTATATAGTGATAATTAGTGTGATGTAGATTATTTGTTGAAAAATAGTTATTAAGAGGTTATTATAGCGCCCAATTAATGAATCCAATTACTGATTACCTAAAGGACGTAGTTAGGGAATTACAGGGTGAGAAGGCCTTCACATACCTAGCTAAGGCTCATGAGGTCGCCGAGAGGAAGGGTATTAAGGTTATATCATTTGGCATTGGTCAGCCTGACATACCGACATTCGAAAATATAGTTAATGCGGCAAAGAGGGCGCTTGATGATAGGTTCACAGGGTATACAGAGACTGAGGGTATAAGGGAGCTTAGGGAGGCCATTGCTGATTACCTCAATTATAGGTACCATGCAGGTGTTAGGCCTGATGAGGTCATTGTGACCACAGGCACTAAGACGGCAATTTTCCTAGCAATAGCATCCTATGTAAGGCCGGGTGATGAGGTGATAATACCAGATCCAACATACCCAGCCTATCCAGAGCTCACGAAGTTCTTCGGTGGTAAGCCTATCTACGTATCCATGAAGTTCGACCAGGAGAATGGATTTAGGCTAGACTTGGATGCCATAGAGAACTCGGTGACCCCCTAGGACGAAGGCCATTGTAGTAAATAACCCACACAATCCAACGGGCGCCATATTCAGGCCTGAGGAAGTTACTAAGCTCCTTGAGATTGCTAAGGATTATAAGTTACTCGTCATTGTCGATGAGATATATGACAACTTCGTTTATGAGCCAGGGATCTTCAGAAGCGTTTTAGAGCTTGAACCTGAGTGGAGGAATTACATACTCTATACCAATGGTTTCAGTAAGACCTTCTCAATGACTGGTTGGAGACTTGGCTACCTAGTGGCCAGTAGGGAGGTTATTGAACCAATAAAGAAATTGGCGGCGAACACCTATAGTTGCCCACCGAGCATTGCGCAGAAGGCCGGTGTTGAAGCCCTCAGGAATGAGACATCTTGGAGGAGCTCCAGGGCTATGATCGAGTTATTCAGGAGGAGGAGGGACGTGATGTATGAGGAATTAAGTAGGATACCGGGCATTGAGGTTTGGAGGAGCGCGGGCGCCTTCTACATGTATCCAAGGGTTAAGAAAATACTCGATAAATTGGGCATGGATGTCGAGAAATTCGCCGATTGGCTGCTTGAGAATTACGGAGTCGTCGTACTGCCCGGAACAGCATTCTCGGAAACCAATATGGGCAGGGAATACGTGAGACTTAGCTTTGCACTCGATGAGAAGCTGATTAGGGAGGGCATAGAAAGGATTAGGAAGGCTATTGAGGGTTAGGGTTTAATCAGCAGGATGTTAATAAATTGAGGACTTGCTCCGTAGATGCTACTTTGAGGTCGTCCATCATGTTAGTTATTATTCTTAGCGTTAAATCATCACTGGGATTACCAGCCCTACCTCTCATCTCAATGGCATACCTGCATGGGTTATCTATGAAATCCTCATTACCATAACCCATCAATAACTCCCTCCTAACCCCCCCTCCGCATATTACCCGCATGAGGACATTATTACCCTTCACACCACGAATAACGTTACCATATATGGGTGAGTACTTCGTATAAACCTCAAACCTAACCTGGACATAATTACCCGGGCTTCGGAAAATCGGCCCCTCAACTATTAACGAGTCAAGCAACCCATCATCATTAACTATGAACTCAACGGTCAGCTCAAGCTCATGAAACCAAAAATGAACAATCAAACAATCAAACACGCCCAAATACCTTGAGCACTTAATTCCACCTGAGATACAATCCCTAACACCCACGTTAAAACGGTAATCCTTAACTCACTATTTAAGCATTAATTACCCACACGATACTTTACAAATAGCAAATAAACTCACGTCAATAAAACAAGGTTATTCCAAAGAAAACACTGGAGAAATCTTTAAATAAAAGCAAAATTAGGAAGAAATCAGAGGAATATAAGGTAGGCCCACTATCGTGGGCTAAAACCAAACATCTATCTTTCTTTTTCCTCCTAAATAACTGATGAACCATGCCATTTTCTTAAAATAGTAATATTATTTTACTTTCTATAAGGAAATAATTGCAATATAATATAGAGATCTATAAAATCTTTATCTAGAACATACAAAAAAGATTTAAATGCACTCTCGGTAACTAATCATCGTATGGATTTTGTTGAGGTTGGTCTTGGGGACATCGTAGGGATTATTAGGGGAGTTAAGGCTACTTAGGGATTTGATTAGGAATAGAATCACTATTAAAGTTCCTAGGGACTACGTCGTTGGTGATGTTGATGTTTTAGCTAGGCCAATGTTTACTGACGGCTTTATTGTTTCCTTTAGGGTTGGTCAGCGTGAGTACAGGGTTTGGTGGTCAAGCATTGAGGGGGGGTCATTAAGTGGTAAGGGTGGTGATGGTGATTATAGGATCATACCTGGTAAGGAGTCTTACATTGAATTTTTAAATCCCGATGGTGGTGTTGCAGCTAGGGTTAGGGTTAATGAGGAATTAATAAGTAGGTTAGACAGCATGTTAAACGCGGCATTTCTACTTAGTATTGTGGATTGGTTCATTGAGGATGATGTCAGGAGTATCGCTAATATAGCCAACGTATTCATACCGGAGGATTACTCAGAACTGAGGTATATCAGCGACTTTGTGGAGACCGTGCACTCGAAATTAAGTGAGTTAAATATTATCAAGGAGCTTGAGGATGGCGTCAGGAAGATAGAGCTTGAGTGCCACATGAATAACCACAGCAATAGGGAGGTAGTCGACGTAATACCACTTGGTAAGTACTACCTATGCCCAGACTGTCTAAGAAGAGCTGAAAAATACGTAGATGAAGTACTCAATAAGTGGAAGAACGTAAAAATAAGAGTCCCGCCCGAAACATGGCAAGGAATACAAAAAAGCATAGAACAAACAAAGGAAATAATACAAACAATAACAAAGACAACATAGTGTTGAAATAAGGCCCCCCCAAGCACTACAATTCAATCTCAAATTCATATCAAAGTCACCAACAATAAACTCCCTTTAAGAACAGTAACCAAGAAGAAGGTAGGTAAAATACTACATTACAACCAACAAACGATTGAATTATTAATAAAACTGGTGCGGGGGCCGGGATTTGAACCCGGGACCTCCCGGTTATGAGCCTTACGCGGGGGCTGTCGCCCCCCCAGGGCGCTCTGTGCCGGGCTAAGCTACCCCCCCCGCGCCATAACCTTCTCATCCAAGGGATTTTAAATTTTCCGCTGTTTCCGGTGTTACTATTTAAGTCTCATTAAATATGTACTTATGATTGTCCTTCTATGAGTTTTCTTAGATGCTTGATTATTACTCTTTTCCTTTTATTGTCATTAATTCTTTCATATTTCCTACGTAATGCTTGAATTACTTGTACTTTTATGTCATCATGTTCCTTAATTAATTTCATCGGTATCTTTATGATGATGTACTTATTGCTTTTATGAACCTTTACCTGCTTAACAAAATCCTCGCCATAAATAATTTTTATTTTTTCAAGAATTTTCTCAACTTTTGTCCAGTCTTTAATAGTTCGCATTAATTTTATTTTATTATTATCAATAACAACAGAGAATTTTTCACCAGCAACATCGATCTGAGATTCACCCTTCCTAAACTTTAATTCCATATTGGCTATTTGCTTTAGGTTTGACCATTTCTCAATGTTAAGGACGTCTAATATGTCTCTCAATATTGGCGGTATGATATTAATGATTGCTCTAGCTAAGTCAATAGCTTTAGAGCCGTGAAATCTTACGTGTATTATACCGTCTAATTGAGGCTGTAGGCTCCATTTAAAGCCTAATTTATCAAGTATTAATTTCCATCTTTCAAGCTCATGGACTGACATAGTAATTTGTATTTTAGCTTCGTTATACTTATTGCTTGAACTTATGAAGACAGCGCCGTCGCCAAGTATTGCCGTAAAAATGAAGGCTAATACTGCTTTATTATGAAGTTTATCAGTATCATTAAGTATCTTACCCTTGATTGATGTATAATCGTTAGCTCTTAAAAACCACGATATTGATACATCATCTTCATTTATATTTATACCACGTATATACACGTGAATCTCACCAGGATAAAGTAACGACCAGAGTATCACTTGCCAAATATGTGTAGTGCTCATTCTAGCTTGCCCTTATCTACACCTTCATCCGTTTCTGCAAAGCCACCTCTTAATGCTTTAAGTAATTCTTTAACGAATCCCTCGTATTCTTTTTTGCTCATTAATCTTTTGAATATATCGGGTATAACCATCGTTTTGCCATTAAATCCATTAAGTGTTAATTCAACGATTAAGCCTCTTCTTTTAAGTTTAATGATTGTTAATGTTATATGGTTACTGCGCACACTAACTATTAAGGAATTACTCGTCTTTCTAACAATGACTTTAGACTTTCCATTAATTAAACTATCTACAAGATTTTTAATTTCATAGCTAATGTCCTTTTCAATCCAATATCTCTGAAATTTATCGATATAATTTATGATCTCATCTATTAACTTTATTAACTTATCAATTGATTTACCATATTTCTTTCTGAACATTTTTACATTTTCTCTGATTCTTAACAATTCCTGCTTATGTTTATCTATCCACCATGTTTCCCAAACATTCCACCTCTGTATTCGTTTAAGGGACTCCATTAATAAATTAATAGACTCATTAATAGTCTCTAAATCATAAATTTCATCACCACATTGATATTTAAAGCCACTTCTCTTGCCATGACAGAAGTAATTTTTCTTTATTAGCTCCGCACTTATATTAGCGTCAGCTATCCACGTACTTTTAACAAGACGCATATCACTATAAAATTCCTCAGAATAATTAATAAATCACTGAGTATAACCGATATATTAGACTTATGCTAATTGACTTATAGCCTTGGTGTTCTTCTTCGTCTTCTTGGTCTTGTTGCGTATCTTAGCATGTATATTACTAATATAATTAGTATTAGTAGGAGTAGGGTTTGTGTCGGTGCTGTGTAGTTTGTTTGTGGCGTTGATTGTTGTTTTTGCGTATTGGTTTCGCCATACCATTGCTGTATTATTGTGGTTATTTCCTGGGCTACCTGTGGGTTCTCGATTATTATTCCGAGTTCCCTATTGCTATTTATTGAGTTGTAATCAAGGTTCACACTGCCCACATACACGTAATTGCCAATGACTATTGCCTTAGCCGTTAGGTCACTAACCATCACCGCGCCTAACTCATTGACTGCCTCCTCATTCTCTGCGTGTTGTCCAACGAGTATAAGTCTATCATTGTGTGCCAGGATTAGGCTGTACATACCTGAGGATGGGTAGAGCTCCTCCATAGCCATGTAAAGCGCTCCCGGCTGGCTAAGTAAGTCCTTTAGGTACTCCCCCCCTGAGTTTATTGGTGATACCACAATGCCTGGGTAATTAATTTGCGTAATTGATTCATTATGGTAATCAGTGAGTATTATCCTGGCGAAGACCTGGGCAATGCTTGAGTTATCAATCACAAGGTCAATGCCAGGTCCCTCTCAAAGCCGTAGTAGGTTGGGTTTATTGAGCCTATTATCACTGTCTCATTATCAATAACGAAGACCTTACTATGTACATAGTCATAGCCATAATTAAACGAAACATGGACGCCAGAACTAATTAACTCATTAACGGCTGAGTACTCCTCCTCAGGTACCCCCCCGCCATATACATTGCCTGACAAAACCACGTAAACCTCAACACCCCCCCTCTGAGCCAAGCTCGCCAGCTCATTAATAAGAGGTTGATAGGTTAATTCATAAACCTCGGCATATACACAACACCTAGCCTCACCAATCACATTGAGGATGTAGGTTGAGTTCGTTGGTGAAACAACGACAGAGACCTGACTCGAATTTATAGCTACGTACCAATCCTGCGCATACGAGCTCATAGATAAGGCTGCGACGATAATCAATACGAGTATTAAGACAAGCCTCATCAAAGCCATAATCCCCCCCAGTTTAATCATTTAAGCAAAGCACTAAAAATACGCAATAACTACGAAGACCCTAGAAAAATGCTTTTAAATCAGAGAAAATCAGTCGAAACTGGGCCCGTAGCTCAGCCAGGTAGAGCGGCGGGCTCTTAACCCGTAGGTCGTGGGTTCGAATCCCACCGGGCCCGCTAATATTTCGTTTTCCTCCTTTATGTTCTTTGTACCGAATTTAATGGGAGTAGGGATTTTGATTAGTTAGAAAAGAAAGGATTCTTATAGGTGAATTAATTCATAATGCTATTAGGGTCAGTCGGTCAAGTATTCTTCATGGTCTGCCGGGTCTATCCTCATCATCTTAACTTAGAATTCATGCGCAATTTTTAATTTTAGGCGCTAATGGCTTTTGCAATGTTTCAGCAGTTTTATGATTTTGTGCTTGGGATGGTATTTGGATTTCTCCTTGCTGTTCCCCCCCTGGCCCTATGAATGCATTAATTGCTGCTGAGCTACGCGTTCGCCGATTCATGGCACAAGTGTTGGTCTTGGGGGGGCTATGTCTGCCGATGGCATTCTCATGGTTATTACGTACTTCTTCTCCAGGGTTTTGGGTCATTACGTGTATTACCTATACTTCATTGGCTTTGCTGTGATGATTTACCTAGCCGTGTCGATTCTCAAGTCCACATTCTCTCCTAGGAGTTCCGGTGGTAATAGGTCTGTGTTCCTTAATTACTTCATGGGTGTTTCCATGGGTTTGACGAATCCGTATCAAGTCTTTTGGTGGCTCACGGCGGGTCTATCATTCATGAGTATCTTCGGCATTTTCAGCATAGCTGGCTTGTTCACGGCGATACTTATTTGGGTCTTTGTTTTTCCATACGCTGTTTATGTTGGTAAGGTTTATGGTGGTTCCAGGGTTGATTTTGCGGTTAAGCTTGTCTCGGCGTTGGGCATAATGGCCTTCGCGGTTTACATAATTATTCACGCGTTGACGCATTTCATGTAGAGGTAAGTTTATAAAGTTGAAATTATAGAATAGAATGTGGACCTAGACGAACTTGCATTATCAGTGATGGGACCATTAATACTAAGGTTGAGGAACACGAAAGTTTACGAGAGGATTGAGAAAAGCCTTGCATCATCATTATCATTCACAAGCCCTGAACGTTACCTGGCGAGGGTTTTATTCATAACAACAATAATGCTTGCAATAACTGCTCCACTGGGCGTCCTTCTTATAATGCTTAACCTGAACAACGCACTGATACTACTTAAAATGAAACTCCTATTCTCAACACAATATGGTATTAGGGACCTTGTCTTGATAATAATGGGTGTCGTTCTCATATTCATGCCCTTAATCGTGTATGAAATGATGATTGGAATGCCGAGGATAACGGCGAGCGACCTTGCCTTTAAGGTTGACACCGAATTGCCGTTTTTTGTGGCTTACGTCTCCGCGATAACGAACTCAGGGCTTTCAGTGTTCAGGGCTGTGGAGAGGATTGCTGAGGCGAAGATACTTGAGGTTATGGGTAAGGTGGCCAGGTGGGCTTACATTAGGTTTAAGGTCTTTGGTGAGGATCCATTGACGGCTTTATCAAACGTATCGTCAGTGATAGAGAGTAGGACGCTTAGGGAGTTCATCAGTGGTTACATAACCACGGTTAGGACCGGTGGTGATGTTGTTCATTACATAAACACTAGGCTTCATGACATTGTTAGTAATGCCATTGAGCGCATGAATAGGGCCGCCGAGTTCCTTGGAATGCTTATGGAGAGCTACATAGGCTCGGCGGCAATACTCCTGATCGGCTTAGACGTGCTTTACCTGGCACAAGCCGTGACGCCCTTCGGTAATAGGTATGCAGCCTTCATGCAGGCGATAAACTCTAACTACATGTTCGGTCTATTCGTCGTGCCTGCAATATCCATAGCATTCATATACCTAGGTGAGGTATCGGCCTTTAGATCACCATACACTGATTACAGGCCTTATAAGTGGGCTGGCGCGTCAATGGCCGTAGCCGCTGTGCTAGGCGTCCTCGAATACGTAATGCTCTTCCATAGGGATTTAAGTAATAGAATTTACATTCATGGCTTGCCAATACCCCTGGACTTCACGGTAATTTTTGGAATAACCCTTGCCCTATCCTTTGTACCAACTGCCATTTACTCAATGAAGGTTGTTGGTGAGAGGTGGGAGATTGATAGGGAGTATGCCGAGTTCCTTAGGGATGTGACTGAATTAAGGAAGAGCGGTTTCACGCCTGAGAAGACCTTTGAGACCCTGAGGTATACCAGGAGGTATGGCGCCTTTGATAAGTACTTGGATACCATGGTTAGGCAGATTAGGTATGGTGTACCAATTAGGGAGGTTTTATCGTCAATAATGCCCAAACTACACAGTTACTACTCAAAGGTCTTCACATTCCTACTTACTGAGACTATAGACCTTGGTGGTGCATCACCGCAGGTCCTCGATATGCTCGCAAGCTTCGCATCATCAATAGTGAGTGTCCAGGAGAACATGAGAGCTAGGTTGAGGCCTCTGAGGTACGTCCCTTACATTGGCGCCGTCATTTTAATAGTTACATTGGTGGTTTTGATATTCTCCGTGGTTGCCATAGTCACCAGGGTAGGTCCAGGAGGCGTTGCTGCTGGCGGACCCGCGTCCAACCCATTAATCAATTTATTAGCTACCTCATTCTCCTTCACAATAACTATTGACTCATTCATAATGGGATTGATAGCTGGGAAACTCGGTGAGGGTGAGTTATCCCTTGGGTTTAGGCATGCTGTGGTGTTGACGTTGATGGTGGTTCTCGTCTATGCGATGTCGCCATTCCTAGCAAATGCGTTGTTTGGAGCAATGTCGACGCCATCAACGAGTGTGCCATACTAAGCCTAGCCTGGTGGTGCTGTCTCCATTAAATAATCTATGTACTTGAAAATTGAGTCTAGGGCTGGCGACTCATAGAATGATAACTTAAGGCTCTCTATCTCCAGTGCCTGCCTAACTATTGGGAATAGGTCGTCGTATGGAATCACGTGGGGGGGCTCAATACCAACTATATCCCTGAGGAGTTTCGTCCATGGATAACCACTCAGTGCATCCACTGGGTACTTGATATTCAGCATATTCAATATTGGCTTTAGTAACTTATTACTTGCCTTTAAATCACGCATTAAATTAACCACATTACCAACGGCCCTTAAACTACTGTGGTCAGGTATTGCAATTAGTATGGCGTTGGTGCTGACCTCAAGCAATGTTATTAATGTATCGTAGGAAAGCCCAAGGGCTGGTGTATCGATTATAACGTATAGTGGTGAAATAGCCTCCACAGCATTTAATAAGCCTCGGAGGAGGTACCTATCAATTCTGACCTGGCTTGGATATTGACTGAGGGATGCAGTGAATACTAGCTTGAATGTGTCGCTATCGATTTGCCAAGTCTTCACGTAGAATGTGGAGAGTGGGTCAGGTATCTTACCCATGAAGTAGTCGGCCAATGTATAGGGCATTCTTTCCTCAACGTTGCCGAGCATTAACAAGGTCGCTGTGCCACTATCTAGGCCGAGGTCAATGAGTACGACGGGGTATTGAGCCTTACTCCTTAATTCATAGGCTAGTATTACGGCCATGTTAACGGCTATCGTGGTCTTACCCGTGCCACCCTTCGTGCCGCTCGTTATTAGTATCGTTTTCACAGAATCACCAACTACATAAATGTCTATTAAGTTAGTAAATAAAAATTACCAAAAGTTGATGATCAAAAGACGTATGTAAAGCCTAACGTTAGGCCAATCACCTCCTTGGTTTTCTAAGAGGCCTTCTTTTAATGTCGTCTGGACTTGGCTTATTACTCTCCATCTCCAGCTTAACGAGTAGGTTCTCAATATCCCTATTTATCATTAGTATGCCCAGAATATTGAGTAGGAAGCCTATTATGAATAATGATGATGAGAGTAATACGTTATTGGCTATTGCGGATAAGGCGAACCCAATAATCATAAACACCAATCCAATTATCGCAACCATTAAGCTTGTCCTCATTGGTTAGTTAATAATCCCCCCCTGGGTATTTATACTTAATGAGTTACGGTCATGATAAGTACCTATCCAAGTCATTACTAAGTAACCTCCTTACCGTGGACCAACTCCTCCTAACGATAGGCGGTAAATCACCGTGATTTCTAACCCAATCCCTGAGAAATGCCGTGGTCCTCGGATCACTTGGATAACCACTGCCGAAGTCTCCATATTCCCTATGTAATTCCTTAATTATTGAGTCCCTAATTACCTTAGCCACTATACTCGCGGCAGATACCACAGGTATTAACTTGTCGGCATTATTCATAGCCACAACCTCGACATTGCCCGTAATGCCTCTCTTGACCATGTCCCTAAACCTCTCGGGTCTTGGGTCGGGTGAGTCAATATACACTATCTGAAGTGCTGCATTGCTCAATGCCCTGTTGATTAATTTAATGGCTATTTCAGCCTCAAGTATGTTTAGGGCGTTCATGTATACATAATCGTCGATAATCCTGGGTTCTATTATCTCATAGTCGATGTAGTTTAGCGTTGATTTAAGAATTGAAAATAGGCGAGCCCTACCTGCCGGACTCAGTTCCTTGGAATCCCTAACACCAATCGCCTTTAACTTATTCATGTCGTTTGTAACGGCTATTGCCATAACCATGGGCCAATGACGGGCCCCCCCCTACCAGCCTCATCAATCCCTCCCACGAGCACCTGCATTAAGAATTTCCCTAATCACCTTCTTAAATTCCTCACATTTAATGGGCCTATTTCCATAGATGGCAACTTCATAGTAATTAATCAGCCTATCAACGTAGTCATTATTAACCCTAAAGCTTCTCGTTAGGTAATTGCGAATATCCCTATGGGTTAATGATGGGTCCTCAACACCAAGCCTTCTTACGAGCTTCGTAAATAAATCATCGATGCACTCCCTATCATCAAATACCTGATACTTGAGTAATGGCGATATAATTAGCAATGTGATTAGGGCCGTCGTCGCGATCAATGAGGAATCAATCACAGCATAAGTAATTACGTAATTACCCTGCGTCTCCTTACTCGTATTACTTACTTTACCAGAATTAGATACTACACCGCCCAATTGCTTACCATGGGCCACCAACGCGCTACTATTTATCACAGTATTAATTGAATATTCCCTCTCTAATTGACCTATGTGGTATGTTCGTTGACCAATTACTTCGTAATCCGAGGGATATGTGGTAACGTTAATGCCTAATTGCGTAATGGCCTTATTATTGACGGTGCTTAGGTTTATTGACGCGTTTATCGGTATTGACTCGGCAATGGCTATCGTACCATTGGCATACATAACACCATTAATTAGTAGGTAATTACCGCCTATTAGGCCTACGCCCGTAAATACCGTGTAACCCCTACCTGGCGTTCCTGGCGCTATCACTATGACTATGCCATTGTTTGTGTATGTGCCGTTAATTAACGATATGCTTATTACGGGCCAATTAATGACCGTATAGAAGCCAACGTACGTATTTCCTAACGCATTGATTGATGAAAATAAGAAGATAGATAATAAGGTGAATGTAAGAACTATTATCCTGAGTGCTAATGATTTATTAATTAGCATTATTAGCAATATTAATGAGATGGGTTTGTTAATAATGCTTTTGCTGCTTGAGTTGTTACAGGGAAATTCCTCATCCATACCCATCAACGCATCAATAACGTATATTGGTAGTGCATTCTCAATCACGGTTTATCAAGTATCCTTTAGCAATGCCACGGGTTATTTAATGGCTCCACAGAATGCTTATGAGGGTGTTTTCGCGGGCTTGCTTAGGTAGGTAATCTGACGTATATTGGTACGTATCATGGTCTAATAAGTCACTCGTTATTCATGGGCTACTTCATACCAATTATTGCCTATGAATCCGTGTCAATACCCACGGTATTGATGCCAGGTAATTACACGGCCTTTGAGGCTGTTGCTCAGTCTGAAGTACCCATTTATCTAAGGTACTTAGTATTTAATGAGTATAACAATGGGACTCTGGTGAATACATTGACATTAGTAAGCATTAATAGTACAAAGCCACCTTTAACCATATGGTTTAGCGATGGTTATGACTGTACCCAGTATTCAGTTAATGTGACATTTTATGAGCCTATGAGTGTTGTGCCAATCCCCCCATCATTGTTAATACGCAGCCGCCAGTATCGTATTTCGTAAGTAACGTATCAATAATAAGCGTATACCCACAAACAGAATTAACATTGCTTGAGCCAGGAGATGTGGTTGTTGCTGAATCCCCAATCACTGAGGCAAATTACACCGTATATGTTTGCAGGAAGATTATGAGCGTTTATAATCCCAACCTTCTGTATGCAATTGAGTATTTGGGGGGGCCTGCAGGAATTACTTTACCGAATTCAATAATCGCAAAGATATTCGGCGTTGAGGAATCGAGTAATCCAATTACAGTAGTTAACAGGGTATTCTACGTATTAACAAGTGGTAGATACAGGGTTGTCGCGTATTCCGTGGGTCCCAACAACCTACCTAGTACTGGTAAGGGTTCGATTATTGACTTTACCGTGCTTGCGATGACAGTATTGAGAAGCTACGGTATACCGACCAGGGTAGTTCTTGGCTTTTATGGTGTTAGCTATGGCGGTAACATCTATGTCTTTAGTTCGGGAACGAATATTTTATGGGATGAATCATTTGTTAATGGATGGGTTATGTTCACGCCATACCCAATCCCTGGTAAGCCAGCAATTAACATGGGCTTGGCAAACATAGGGTCTTCGGTGATCATCGGATTAGTGCTTGTTTTACCCTGGATAATTGGTTACTTAATATACGTGTTAATAAGCCATGTGAGGGCGCGTTGAGTTTAAAATATGCGCGCATTTTCATTGATTTTAGGTAAATAATAATGAAGGCGATTGATACTAAGCAGATTGTGGATAAACTATTGAGGGAGGTCTCTAAGTCCGTGATTGGTTATGAGCATGA
>NZ_BBBJ01000012.1 GCF_001316005.1 Vulcanisaeta distributa JCM 11217 | reverse complement strand
GAACTCGTGAACATTATCAACAACATCAGGCCCAACCTCCCTAGGTATTCCCAATAATTCATACACCATATCAATCCTCCTTAAATTACCTGGATGCCACAATCCAGTCAACGCCTCATTACTGGCGTCATTAACATATTTATTACCAATGAGGTATGCTAGGTATGAACTTAACGTACCAATAAATGCCTCACCCCTCCTTACACGCTCAATTAAGTCCCGCCTATTCCTTAACAACCAGAGTATTTGCACTACGGGCGATGTCGGTATTAAGACATTGCTCAGCAGTGGTAAACGCCTCATGATTGAGTATGGGAACTTATTAACGATTTCCAAGCCCCCCTCCTGTCCAACCACGTGATTATATTTACTAGGGGATTACCGGACCTATCCCATGCAAGTATTGACGCTCTATAGGTTGAGATGCCGAGGTACTTAACGCCCTTATCCCTAGCCGTGCTAATTAAGTGATTGAAGGCGGATCTGAGCGCGTTTGCGTCTTGCTCAACACGGTAATTGCCAGGGAATGTCATCGGTACATTTACGGTTTCCGAATATCTCTGGTTAAGTTCCTCATCATATATTATGAGCTTGACATTCGTAGTACCAACATCAATTACCCCAAGACTCATGAAACCACCCTCCTAATAATTACCTTATCGGTGTCCGGTAATTCAATAACTGCAGCATCATTACTAATGATGTACTCCCTACCATTAACCATGACTCTACATCCCTACAGGGAATTATCACTCTACGCACATCCCTACTAACCCTATTACCTGGGTAAATCGGCAGGTCACTATCTATGACCATGAACTCGCCGGACCTATTTACCAATTCCCCAGCCATTATCTTACCACTTTCGATGACAATGCCTGGGTCGTACGTCTCAATGACCGCTTGACCAACAGCCCTGAACTCAGGAAATGGATTAAATGGTTTAAACATAGATATCACCAGGGTATCTGCGGCTACCCACTCACTATTTACTAGGATTTTCTCAACCCTCCCCCCCATGCCCTTAACATACCTTACCCTACCGACAATGATATCAATACCTCCATCCATATCCCTAGTATCAAGCTTCGTCGGTGATATTACGCGGACGGTAACGCCACGCCTCATTAATTCCCTAGCCAACGATAATGCGTATTGATTATCACCGTATACCACCACATCTTTACCAGGTAGTAAGTCGTAATGCAGCATATCTAATACTGCATGATGTGGGTAAATCCCCGCAGGTCTCTCACCATAGATGCCCAACTCGGGCAATGTCATTACCCTGAACCCCCCCGTAGCCACAATGACATTACTAGTAAGCCTCCTATAACCTCCTCTCCAAATTGCGTATATTGCATCATTAATCCTAACGGCTGTCGTAATTAACCGAGTACTGACCTCCTTCAATGCTTCATTAATGAAACCTTTAGTTTCAGGCATTATTGAGTGAATACCACCAACGTAGTCCCTATACTCAATGACCTCAGCTTCAACCCCCCCCAACCTACGCAGCTCAAGCGCCAGTGATAAACCGGCTAACCCGGCACCAATTATCGTGTAACCAACCATGAATCATCACCTAACTTGGTTAACTTCCTTGGGTCGATACCAAGTTCCTCAGAGATAACCTTAATTGCCTTGCCGAGGCACATTCCCTGGCAGATACCCATGCCAAGTCCAGTCCTAAAGACCACACCATCGAGAGTCGTTGCGCCACGCTTAATTGCCTCACGAATATCAGCCCTGGTAACCCCCATGCATGGGCATATTACCTCGCCCTGATCATCATTAATTGACCCACCACCCTCAATAATGTCCCTCGTCATAATCATTGGGTCTACCTCCTTAACATCATCCTTGGGCGTGAGCACTACGCCTGCCTCCCTAAGCATCTCCACGACCCTCCTGGCTATTGCTGGCGCCGATGTTAGTCCAGGTGATTCAATACCTATTAAATGAATTACATGTTTGCTTGACCTACTGTACGTTATTACGAAGTCATCACCCTCAGGTATTGGTCTAACGCCTGCGTAGGCCTTTATTGGCGTGAAATTCCTATTCCTCAATAACCCACTGAACTTCTCATTCAGTACATCAATGTCATCTTCATTGACCGACCTATCACCTCTATCGCTCATTGATAGGCTTGGTCCCCCCCATATCGTTGTACCGAACACCGTGGGTATGATGGCACCACCCTTAGTCTTTGGATTCGGTATTAGCTGCAGCGGTGCTACAATATTCCTTACCTGCTCTCCCCCCCAGAACACGAGCATGGCGCCCTTACCAAATTCAAGCTTATACTCATCGCCAAATAGTCTCGCAATATCCGCCGAGTAAAGCCCTGCGGCATTAACCACGTACTTAGCCCTGTACTCACCCCCCCTGCTCGTAATTAGGGCGACCTCATCGCCCAGTATCTTAGCATCTTTAACCTCGGTGTTTAGGGCGAAGTCAATACCGTTTAACCTGCAGAAGTTGTATAATTGTGATATTAACTCAAAGGAATTTATAATCCCATAGCCCTCAACCTCAATTGCGCCTAAGCCGCTAACGTTTGGTTCAACCCTGCGCAAGCTCCGCGGACCGAGAATCCTAATCCTAAAGCCCCGTTTACCATACACGTGATTTAAGATCAACCACACGGCGGGTAGCGCAATTAATTGAGCCGGGTTCTTAGCCACTAATAGCGCATTCAATCTCCTAATCCTGACATGGAGCCTCCTTGCAATGCCATCATACAGCCTATTACCCTCAACGGCTAATTTACTCCTTAATGAATTAAATGGTGGTTGAACAACATGAATAACACCTGCATGGCCCTTTGAAACACCAAAGCCCGGCTCAACCTCCTTATCGATAACCAGAACCCTAACTCTATAGTGGGCAAGCTCATACGCGATGAACAAGCCAACAACCCCCCCAGAACCTATTATAACAACGTCATAACTCATGACCAACACCCAGCCTGAGGCCCCTCATTACCATTAAAAACCAGGAAGTAACCAATATGAGTCCTATGAATTCCGTTGGCAGTAATAATGTTGATAACCCAGGTTGATAAAGCCTTATGTACATGAAGGCAATAATGAGTATTATTACGTAAGAAAGCAGAGCCAGTGAAATTGCATAGCCGAAGCCCTTAATCCACGTATTGCCATCCATATATGGCCTGACTATTAATAACGTGATCAGCATTATTGGTGCTGTGGATAGTAAGCCGTAAAATAGCAATGGCTCATCACTCATTAAGAATGATTGAATTGCCTGTACGTAAATAAGTACGTATAGGAGTATTGGAATTATTATTGAAAGAGTAATTAATGCGTAAGAACCATGCCTGATCCGCATAATTACTGAACCAATTATTGAGAATAGTATTAGACCGATTAGGTAACCCATGAGTAATGGTGGCGCCTCCCCAGTATTCCCCAGGTAATTGAGAAAGCCTGTTGTCAGGGTTATCAATCCAATAATCGACGCGGTGACCACAGAGCCACCAACTATGCTTAACGTAATCATGGGTAATGACTTAGGAATTCCCTTACTTATGGGTAGTAATGATATTGACATTAAATCTATTATTAGGGCTATGACTAACCATAGGAATAATGGCGTGTAAATTACGGGCGTGTACATGAAGTCCCTACTCACGTATACCTGCGAGCCAAGTTCCATAAGCGTTATGTTGCTGAAGCATACCTTGAGTATGGAAGCTCATTAAGTGGTATCTGCGGCTTTAATGGGAATAGGCTTGACAGGTCTCTGTAATTGGATGTATTAGGTATTGAGTATACGTTGCTTATCAACGGAAAGCCCTGCGACTCATTAAATATTATCGGTCTCCTACTCATGTTGAAGTAGAAGAAATCGAGAGGTATGTCACTATTTAGCACATACTCATTTAGGGCAGGCAATCCCCCCCAGTTATAATCAATAAATGCTATTAATGATGCGTGGGTTAACAGAGTATGCGATACATAATCCTCCTTGGCATAGGGCGATATTACTATTAATGGAACTCTAACACCCAGTGGTTCACCATTTATAATTGGTGGTGGTACGTGGTCGTAATAGCCTCCAAACTCATCCCACGTTATAAAGATCACCGTTGAATTCCATATTGGGCTTTCCTCAACCGTATTTATTATGTAAAGAAGCCAAGCCTCGCCATATAATATATTATTCGGTGGACCCATGTCATTTATCGGGTTTGGCAACACCCAGGAAACTGCGGGTAATGAACCATTCATAACCTCGCTTATGAAATCGCTCCAAGTCTGTATGTGTGATGAGTACTTATTAATGCCGTAGAAGTACTTAATGTCAAGTAGGCTTTGAGGTTCCCTAGGATCCACGTAATAACCCCCAACTCACGTGGTATTGACATAACTCTGCGAATATACTCTCCTGGACCGGTATGTAGGGTGGTGGACCATAATCATCAATGACCGGTGCATAGGCCGCGTATAGAAAGAGGTGGTTAGGCGCGCTCTCTGAGAGGTATGGCGTGAAGTAATTATCAGCAAGCCCATACTCCTCAGCCAAATCCCAAAGTGGCGCTACCTGATCTACGGTGTAGTAGTAAAGTGATGGAGGGCCTGAGCCCCCCCATAACCACCCATTCATTTTCCCATAATTCCAATCAGCATGATACGGTATGTATCCCTCATTAGGGTCTTTCGTGTAGTAAGTGCCTATTGGTACGGGCCGTAAATAACTAGGTATTTCACCTAGAGTAAGTAGGTTGTTAGGTGTTGTTAATTGGTCAATTAATGGACTATTAAGTGTGCCGTTGGTTGGGTATACGCCAAAGAAGTTATCAAAGCTGTGGTTCTCCAGGAGTATGATAATTACGTGCTTAATGGGCGTCTTAGTACTTAATTGGGACGCCGGCAGGGTTTGGCATTGCGGTATTGTGAAGACCAAAGCACTGCCTTGGTATGCGCCATAGATAAAAAGCCCAAGTAATATTAGGGATAGGGTAATCGCTACAATAATTATTATAGTGAACTGTAAACCATACTTATTAATTAGCATTATATTGACAATTTACTCATTATTATTTAAGCATTGACAATACTTACTCATATACATAAATACATGGATTATATTTAATCTATTTACTCCGCGGTCTCCAATCATAGAGATACCCACCACTTACTATCGCGAGGACTGAGCCCCCCCAGGTTAGGCCTCCGGCGGCGAGTATCCACATTAGTATGCCTAGGAAGACCATTACCAAGCCCAATACCCTGCAAGCCTCAGGCCTTGGATAGAGAAGGGGGGGCACAAGCGAGAGTATTAGGGTTATTCCACCAAGTATGAAGGCATTTACCAATGACGTACTCACAAATAATACCCTGAAGTACATTATTGGCATTAGGAGGAGTATTACGGCCGATAGTAAGCCCAGGTAAACTCCCCAAAAGGGTATCCTACCCCTGAGCGAGCGCCATTTATCCCTAATGAAGTAGCCAATGAGTGGTGGTATTAATACGGCTAATACTACGATAGGTGTTAGGGGGGGTAGCGCGAAGAGTAGTGCCATCATTACAAAGAGGTATGAAGGTGGCTTGATTAAGGCAAGGAGTATTGAACTGACATATATGAACACCGCATACACGATTATTAATGATATGAGTGTACCGAGACCCATTCTTCTAACCACACCTGGATCATAGTTATTCTCCTCCATAATAGCCACGGGTATTACGCCAATGAAGATCACGGTTAGGAAAATGGCGATGGTAAGGATAATCAACGCGAAACCGATTAGTGACGGCCTAATCCAGAAGTAAACCCAGGTAAGTAGGTTCACGGCAAATAGGATAGGTAGTATTATGACCTTACGCCTCCACATACTAACGAGACCAAGACCAAACCTAGTGAGGAAATCCACAAATTAACTAATATAAGGCATATCCTTTAAGGTTAATCCATATATAACCTTTATAGGTTATTAGAAAGAAGTGAAGGAAAAATAAATAATAATTTTGACATAAATAAAGCGCTAATGCCGCAGCCCTAACCTAGCCCATTACCCGATATACTATTGTACGTAGTTACCGTACCGGTGGTTGTGTTGCAGACTATTACCGCTGGCGTTACCGTAACGTTCAACCCAGTGTAGGTTAAGCTACCGACGCTTACGTAGTATGCGTAGGTCGTTAAGCCATACATTGTACCACTACTAATTGTTTGATTAACGACGTATGGCAGACCAGCCGCTATTATATTAATGCCGCTTAAGCTACCTGATGTTGATGTTAGGTTGACCGCGTACATGAATACGTTACTCATGTCCGCTGAGCTCATGCCTAGCGATGCCGTGATTTGAACAGTGGCTGTTGGGCAACTTGGCATTAGTGGATTAGGTAACGACACCGTGACTGTCTTATTAATGACCTGACCATTAGGAGCACTAAGCGTGCCTATTGACTGAGCAATCACCGGCGCATACTCACCTGGCTGCGTTGATGTTGAGTAGACCCAGCCATACATTAGAACGTTACTTATATCGGCCGTTGGTAGGTATATCTCGACGGGGGGGCCTGGTATGTCTGCGTTAATTGCAATGCCCATGACAGACGCCGCAATTAGTAGGGCTATCACGAGACCTAGACCTATTACCGTTAGTTTCCAATTCATACTAGGTATTTATCCTCGATTTAGCTCTAAAGTTTAGTCCATAAATATAACATATATCTGTAGTGACAAAAATTAACTAAGTAAAAGGGTCAATTTCTAATTAGTTTCTTTACATAAGTCAAGCGTTAATTTCGACTGATGAGTAAGTTATTGATGATGCATTAACGTAGTATGCGTATATCTCCACGTTATAGAGCGGCAGTAGTTCTGAGATAACCTCAGATATTATTGATAATGTCCCAACGTTTTGCGGAGTTATTGTCACGGTTATTCCCAATACGGTGGCTGTAATATTCGCGGCATACACAGTGATATTTTGTACAGTGGCGCCGCCCATGCTTATTGTAATGTTATAGCTAGAGCCAATACCAATTATTACCTGCCCTGAGGGCATGTAAAGAGTACTCGCTTGATAAATGACCACTGGAACACCATCATAGTTACCCGCACTAAATGAAACATAACCCGAAGCCTTAATCACCGGTGCATATATATACATCACTGGGTCATGCGCAATCATTCCCTTCGGATCGCCATGGAATAAGCCATTAATACTTAGTAAGATTAGTAATGTTCCCAAGAATATGATATGTGAATATTTCCTATTCATAATTCATTGAATTAATTCTTAATGTTGAATTAAAATATTTTTAATACATATAATATTTATTACTCTATATACCCTAACTCCAGGTTAATCCCCCCCACTCCTTAACCCTCTTAATGATTCCAAGCTCCATATCGCCCTCAATGTAAAAACCTGTAATTACCTGGGTCACCCTAATATCGTCAAGTGGGTCATACGGTGTACCGCCAAGTTTAATTCTAGCATCACCAGCCCATATTTGCGGGCTTTCCCTTGGCGTGAATGTGAACTTGGCATACCAGTGTATTAATTGAGCAATGCCGGGAGTGCCGTCAGGTAAGGGTGGTAATGTCCTTAATGATAGTAGTGGGAAAGTCACGGTATTCTCCACCCTGGGCATTAATGCCTTAAAAGTGTCTAACTGCTCAAGTCCTAACTTACCACTTATTGCAACCTCAATCCTCATTAATTCACCGCCCCCCCTATCTAACGTACCTATTGCTAAACCATAATCATTGACAGTAAGCCTAATGTCACCAAGCTTCTTAGGTGCGCCAGCCAATTCCCTGCCTGCTGCCATGGCTGCGTCATTGGTTACGTAAATATACGGTATGTAATAAGCGAGTTCAATACCCTCGGTCTTCACGGGTAGCGCCACCAATGCTTCCCTGTAGACTCCAACCGTCGATATTCCGTAATCGCCAACCCAGAAGGCAGCCATCTCAAGGGCTAAGTCAACACCCTCAGGTAGTAGTGGCTCCACGCTCTTTGGATCAATGTTTGCCAGCGCCATAACTACTCTAACTTTACTATAATTTATGACTGATGAGCGGGGGGGATATAACGGGGGGGCATTTAATGGTATTCCAAAACCCTTATCACCGCCCTTAAGGACCATATACTTGAAATATGTCTATTTAAATTTAAGTATTAGTACTATTTATATTATTTACTTTTACAAACCATAACCCTGAATAATGTCATCAGCAGCGTCAAGGCTTAAGGCCTCCACGGTACCATCCTCAATGAGCAATGCTCTAGCGTCTCTAAATAACTTCTCAATAATGAACTCCTTGCTGAGACCATAAGCACCAAATATTTGCAATGCATCATGGGCTACCTCAAAGGCTATCTTCTTCGCGTATATCTGAGCAGCCCTTGCGTACCTGGGTGGTATTGTGAATGACTGCTCAACAAAGAACTTCGTGTATACGTAATCCATGGCCCTCCTAACGTAGTACCTAGCCGTCTCGACCTTCTCGAACATCTCATAAATCTTCAACTTAATGTTCTTATGTTCAACTAACGGTTTACCACCCTGCACACGAGACTTTGCGTATTTCAAGGCCTCCTCAAAGGCCGCCCTGGCGAGACCCACTGAGTACGCGCCCATGTTCACGCTTGTCAAGTTAAGTAATTGGTCTGAGAAAACTTCGTAGAATGGTGGTTGAACAATTACGTAATCATCAGGTACACGTACATTATCAAAGTATACAGGTCCCTGTGGACAATCCCTATTACCAAGCATATCAACCGGCTCACCCTTTCTAACGCCCTTTAGGTTGAGCGGCACTATTACGAATGCGCCGTCCCTAAGGCTCTTGCCATCCTTTAATTGAGCATGAAGACCCATGTGAGTGCATATTGGCGCCGCCGATACCCAGGCAGACTTCTGCCCATTTATGACCCACTCATCACCATCACGCTCAATAATCACATTACCCCCCCTACCAAAGGATTCAACCTCCTTATCCCTAAACGCCAGTATGTAATCGCTACCATGCTCAGGCTCCGTGACACCCCAACAACCGATGTACCTACCCTCAGTGTCCTCAAGCCATGGCCTAACAAGTTCCTCCCTAATTCTTTCTGAACCAAACAACGCAGCTATTGTGAATGGTATCGCGTCAACACCAATAAGCGTTGCAAAGCCCAAGCTAGCCCAACCAAGCTCCTCATCGATTATGTACCTCTGTAGGTTCGTTAGCTCAATGCCACCACGATCCTTGGGCAGGTGAATCCTGTGCAACCCCCCCATCCTCTTCATCTCCCTAATAGCGTCATACAATGGTGAACCAGGCGCAATTCTATCCCCCCCTGGGTCCATCTTATCAACCTTAATTGATAATGGCCTAAGGACCTCCTCAGCAAGCTTATGAATATCCCTCCTTATTGCATCATCCTCACTACTCAATCTATCAAGATCCAGGTAACTCATTGTAACTAATTATATGTAGATATTTTAAACGTAATTACCATATATAATATATCGATATATTCGAGTTAATATATAACATTTATATCAATAATTCTTTAAATTCGTAGGAAATAATTAACTATGTATGTCAAGTGAGGGTTTTATATTTCCCAGCCCACAGTGGCTGAGGCCTTTTGCAAGGCCTTAAATGAGAATCAGGAGTATAGGGAGGCGGCTAAGGATTGGGTTTGGGATGTGGTCTTTGTGGCGTCTAACGTGCCTAATGCCGTTGTTAGTGCTGTGGCTCAATTAATGGGGCTTAGCAACGTGACTTCTAACGCTGGCGCCATGAAGTTTAAGCTTAGGAATGGTACTTGCCAGGGCTCTGAGTTCTACATAGATGCGAGTAAGGCAGATGCTGACTACGTATTAGAGGCAGACTACACCCTCTGGAAGGACTTAATACAGGGTAAGGTTGATCCAGTCGCGGCAATACTCTCGAGGAAGATTAGGGTGAAGAAGGGTAGCTTCCTAACCCTTATTCAATTCTCATCAGCAGCCATTAAAATGACGAATACAGCCATGAGAGTTCCAACGAAGTTCGTGGCCTAATCCACGGCGTTTCTCCCTTAAAGTATTAAATATATATGGTTATATATTTACTTTATGTCAAAATATTAATCTTACAGTGATTTGTTAAAAGCCATTGATATACATTAATACTCATGAAGGCCGCAACCTACAGGGGGGGACCAAGCAAACCATACCTAGAAATCAAGGAGGTACCCGCACCGAAGCCGGGACCCGGCGAGATACTTGTTAAGGTTGCCGCGACTGGCATATGCCACAGTGACCTGCACCTATTTAAGGGTGATTTTGGGCCGGTTAGGCAAGGTTTCATACCTGGGCATGAGATTTCCGGTTGGGTTGAGGATTTTGGGCCCGATGTTAAGAATCCATGGGGGGGCTTAAGGAAGGGCGATCCGGTCATTGTTTCCTGGATCGTCCCAGACGGTATCTGTAAGTACTGTGCCAGCGGCAAGGAGAACTACTGCCCAGCGGCCGCAGGTAGGATGCCGGGCTTGGTTGGCTTAACGGTGGCCATGCTGAGTACCTAACAGTCCCCGAAATAGCGGTTATACCCCCCCTTGAGAAGGGTGTTGATGTTTACTACGCAGCACCAATTGCCTGCGCCTACGGCACTGCATACCACGCATTGAGGGAGGCCGGTGTTGGGCCAGGCACAAGCCTAGTGGTTATTGGCGTTGGCGGTGTTGGTTTATCGGCCGTTCAATTAGCCAGCGCCATGGGCGCGTACCCAATAATTGCCGTGGACATTAGGGACTACGCGCTCGATAAGGCTAAGGAGCTCGGCGCCACCCACGTGATAAACTCGAGCAAGGAGGACCCAATAAGCAGGATAAGGGATATACTCCCAGACGGTGCCGACGTAGTTCACGAAGCCAGGCCAGAGCCTGACCTCAAGTTATCCATGGAGGTGGTGGCCAGGGCCGGCACGATAGTGGTGACCGGACTTGGTGGTCCAAAGTCCTACTTCAGCGTGAACATACTGCCTTTCGTAATTAATGGCATTAGGATAATAGGTAGTTTAGGCTATAGGCCCAGGCTTGACCTACCGGAGATAATTAGGCTTGTGGCTTCGGGTAAGGTGGATATCAAGAAGTTGGTTAGTCACGTATACGCTCCTGAGCAGATAAATGAAGCATACGATAACCTGGAGAAGGGGGGGCTCCATGCAAGGGCCATTGTTAAGTGGGGTTAAATCGCCTTTTTAAGGGGGGGTATCCGTTAAATCACTCATGATTATCTTTTACCGAATATAGCCATTAACTGCCTAGTTATTGGCGTTGGCACTGCATCTGGGTTAACGAGGACGTCGGCGATGCACGGCTTATTAGTTCCATATATGCACTTATCCAGTCCATCCTCCAACTCCTTCTTATCACTGATTCTAACGCAATCTATGTTTAGTGATTCAGCGAACTTGCAGAAGTCCATAGGGTATGTATGTGACGCATAGACCTTACCACCATAGAGAAGCCTCTGCTGTAGCTTCAGTACTCCCTGAGCCCTATCATTAAATATCACAAATGCAACCTTAAGGTTTAACTCAGCCGCCGTGGCTATCTCCATGCCAGTCATGAAGAATGCCGCATCACCAGTCGTGGCAACCACAGTCGCATCAGGCCTAGCCACCTTAGCGCCAATAGCCGCAGGTATTGCGAAACCCAGCGATGTAAAGCCCGCCGGGTTAAAGTAAGTCCTTGGTTTATAGACTGGTAACTCAAACATGGCGACTTGATTACCACCGGCATCGCAGGTGACTATCGCCTTTCCCTCACGCATGTCGCTGTCAATAACGTGGGAGAGAGCCCTCACTAAATCGCTTGGGTTTATCCTGGATTCGTCATAACCAAGCTCCCTCAGTTGTTGATTACCTACAGAAGCCTTAACCTCATTAATTAGCTTGATACCTCTATCCCTGCCAGGTCCTTTACCCTTAACCCTATCATACAATGTGTTAAGGAATTCCAGGGCATCTGAGATTATTGCTAAGTCAGTCTTATAGTTCCTGCCAATATCGTTTGGATCAACATTAACGTGAATAAGCCTCCCCCTTATTGGTAGCGACCACATGCCCGTGCCCAGCTCGCTAAACCTCGTACCCACTGCGAGCACTACATCGGCATTCTCAACAAGCTTAACAGCCACAGTATCCCCAAAGTAACCCGCGGCTAAGCCTCCATGTAATGGATGATCAAATGGTATTGCACCCTTACCCATGACAGAGGTAACAACGGGAGCACCCAACTCCTCAGCAACCCTGATAAGGCTTCACTTGCGTCTGCCGCTATTACACCACCACCGACGTAGATAACAGGCCTCTCAGCATTAAGTAATTCCTTGGCGGCTAAATCCACCAGACCTGGGTCAGGCTTGACCCTCGTGGGTTCCTCCTTAGTGTAGCCTACCCACTCGGTCTCACTCTCAATCACGTCCCTAGGCAACTCCACATAGACAGGGCCTGGCCTACCCTCCCTGGCCATCCTAAAGGCCTTAGCCATTACCCTGGATATCTCCTTAGGATCCTCAACCCTAACAGCCCACTTAGCGAATGACTTGAAAATATTCAATTGGGCATTCACATCCCTAAATTCGTGGTAATAACCCCTACCTGCCGTCCTTATTGGCGTTAATCCAGCAAGCGCCACGATTGGAACTCCCTCAACCGATGCCTGGGCAAGTGGTGTAACTAGGCCGGTTGCACCCGGGCCTGCAGTGGCGATTACAACACCGACCTTACACTGGCCCTTGCATAGCCATCAGCCATGAAACCCATGCTTGGTTCAAAGCGTCCAAGCACGTGCTTTATCTTATCACGGTAATCATGAAGCGCCGCGTATAGGCCAGTACGTGTGTCCCAGGTAAGCCAAATACTGTATCCACGCCCTCCTCAATCAGGGACTTAACAATTGCCTCACCACCAGTCACCATGGCCATCCCTCACCTCTTAAGCGCCATTAACGCATCCCTAACGCCCTTAGCCACGTATAGCGTGTACCTTTTCACGGACTCTCGCGTGACTCCAGCTATGTGGCTCGTAATGAATAGGTTCGGGACCTCGCCTCTCTTGAATGCCCTTAGTAATGGCGATGTGTCCTCAGTCGGTGGCTCACCTGTGAGCACATCCGCCGCATAACCAGCTATTTTGCCGCTCTTTAAGCCCTCGAGAATTGCATTCTCATCAACAACCTCACCCCCCCTGGCAGTGTTAATGATGTAGACACCATCCTTCATAAGCCCAACCTCCCTCCTACTAATCAAGCCCCCCCTACTCTCTTTAGTCAACGACGTGTGTATCGTTATGAAGTCCGACTGCCTAAGCAGGTCATCGAGGTTTTCAACCCTAATCGCATTAACCTCAATGAATCTCTCCCTATCCACGAACGGATCATAGGCGAGAACCCTCATCCTAAAGGCATTGGCTATTGATGCCACGTAGGAGCCAATCCTACCAAGACCTATTATGCCCAGGGTCTTACCGAACAACTCAATACCTGGTGTTAATAACGAACCCCCCACTCACCATTCCTAACCCTGCCCATATTCTCGGGAATCCTCTTAACCATCATTAGTAATAAGCCGAAGGTGAACTCCGCTACGCTGTATGTCGAGGCACCGGCGGCGCTGACGACTTTAATTCCCTTACTCTCGGCATACTCGACATCAATATGGTCAGTACCTACGGATGCGGTACCGATTACCTTAAGGTTCCTACCTGCATCTATAATGTCCCTAGTCACCCTATGCCAGACACTGACTATTACCGCGTCGTAATCGCGTATTACATCCCTCAACTGCTCGGTGGTCATTGGCTTAACATCAACCTCACCAACCTCACTAAGCATTTTCATCGCCTGTGGACCAACGTCCGGGTCCACAAGCGGTACTGTGACCAAAATCCTCATATACTAAATCAATAAACTCATAATGTAATAAGCATACCTATTATTTATAGTAAGTGAGAAAAATGATTGGTTTTGATTGGTATGTATAAGCCTATATATTGTATTACTACGCACTACGCGCCGTATTCATTATATCAATGAGTGTTGCGGCATCCATTATGTTACCCGTTACCTTAATGATGCCTGAGAAATAAGCCTGCATTGCATCGAGCTGCCCCTTAATTAACTTCAGCAGGTTATCCTTATTCACCTGTATTGTAGCTGTTGGCGACCTATGGGTACCCTTATTAAGCTTCACAGTGCCACCGCCAACCTCGACGTAGAATGGTTCGTAGCCCTCCCCCCCAGTGAATTGAAACACCTTGACCGGCCCACTAACCTTACTGGTTAGTTTTGGCAGGGCCTTCTCAGTCATTGACTTTAGAAGTTCGAAGGGATCCTCAGACATGTTAATCAAGAATTGATTTAGTTCATTAGGATTTTAAGTAATGTTACTATTTATATTATATAATACCCTCACTCGCCCTTGAACTCGGGCCTCCTACGCATTGCAAAGGCCATTACACCTTCCTGCGCATCCTTGGTGTTTACAGCCATGCTGAAGAACGCTGCCTCAAGCATCATGCCTATGTCAACCGGCACCTGCGTTCCAAAGTTTATCGCGTACTTTGCATAGGTCAGTGCTATTGGTGGGCCCTGGGCTAATCTCATTGCGAATGACCTAACCTCATCCTCAAACTTCTCCTTAGGCACAACCCTGTTGACTAAGCCAATCCTATATGCCTCATCAGCCTTTATTCTATCGCCAAGCATTATCAACTCCTTAGCCCTACCAAGCCAACATACCTAATTAACTTCTGCGTTCCTCCTGCACCCGGTATTATGCCCAGGTTTATCTCAGGCTGACCAAGCTCGGACCTATCCGTGGCTATCCTGAAGTCGCAGGCCATGGCGATTTCCAAGCCACCACCAAGGGCGTAACCATCTATTGCGGCTATTACGGGCTTGGGGAACCTTTCAATCTTATTAACGGCATCCTGGAACTTCCTATTATAAATGAAGAAGTAGTAAGTGTGTAATGGGCCTTGGAATGATGTAACGTCGGCACCTGCGGAGAATGCCCTGTCACCCGCGCCCCCCCTAATTATTACTACCCTAACCTCCTTATCATCCCAAAGCATGTCGAGAGCCCTACTTATCTCCTCAAGCATTGTCAGTGTTAAGGCATTGAGCCTCTGTGGTCTGTTGAGTATTATCCAGGCAAGCGGTGGCTCTCTCCTCAGTATTATTTCCTTAAACTCAGTCACACCAACAGCACCGTACTCATAGAACCCCCTACCACTCTTCTGACCGAGCCTACCCTCCTGAACCATCTGCGTGAGTAACGGGTCTGGTTTGAATAACTCATAGCCATACTTAGAGTATAATTGGTTCAGCGCCTCAACAACCTTATCAATGCCAAACTCATCGGCATACTCAAAGACACCCTTTGGCCAGCCAAGACCTAACTTAACGCCCTTCTCAATATCATCCCTCGAGGCAATACCCTGCCTAAGCAACCAAGCCGCCATGTTTATTGCTGGAGCAAATATTTGCACCAAGTCAACCTTCTCACCAGCCTCCCTGGGTATGTTGGCTCTCTCATACGGGCCACCCTTATATTCATAGAAGCCACGACCACTCTTCTGACCAAGCCAGCCCTTCTTATATAGGTCCTCAATTAATGGGCATGGAACCCTAAGCATTGGATCCCTCTCAGCAACCGCTAGACCGACTAGGTAACCCACGTCTATACCTGTGAAGTCCTGAAGCTCGAAAATACCCATGGGCAAACCAGCCCTATACTTAGTGGCTGAGTCTATCTCGACTACGGAATATACATTGTTAGCCGCTAATAAGCACGCAGCGGAGTTCAACGCTATTAATATTCTATTCACCACGAAGCCGGGCACGTCCTTATTAACCATTATTGGCTCCTTACCAAGGCTCTTAACGAAGTCGTAAGCCCTCTTAGCAATGTCATCACTTGTTTGTGCGCCCTTAATAACCTCGACAAGGGGGGGCATTAAGGCTGGTGGATTGAAGAAGTGGATGCCAACGACTCTCTCGGGTCTCTTCGTGGCGCTGGCAATCTCTGTTATTGGTAAACTACTCGTGTTTGTGGCTAGGATAGCATGCGGAGGTGCGTTTGCATCGGCCTCAGCAAATACCTGCTTTTTAAGGTCAAGCTTTTCCGGAACCGCCTCAATCATTATGTCAGCGTTCTTAACAGCCTCCGCGATAGATAATGATGTCTTTATTCTATTCATAACCTCATTCACCTTCTCCTTACTTATTGTACCTCTCTCAGCAAATTTATCGAGACTCCACTTGATTCTTTCTAAAGCCTTATTTAGTAGGTCCTGTGATACATCGACCATAACGACCTCGTAACCCGCCAGGGCAGATACCTCGGCTATGCCGTGGCCCATTGTACCTGCTCCTATAACCGCCACCTTCCTGATCTGCGTGCTCATCGCATACTCAACACTTTACTAAGTTATTAAGTGCGACCTCAATTTACTCAAATTATTTGTGTCAAGGCCATATATAATGAATATAGTGATAATGATCAAGCAATAGTGAACAGAGGGGGGCATTATTATTTAAGGCGTTTTCCGAATATTATAGGATTATGAGGGGGGGAGTAGCTATTGTTGGGGGGGTTGGCCACGCGAAGTTTGGACGTAGAACTGATGCAACCCTGGGTGAATTGGCTTGGGAAGCTGTTAAGGAGGCTCTAGAGGATGCAAGGCTTGATCAAAAGGATATACAGTACTTCGTCGTTGGTAACGCCGGTGGTTGGAGTGCCGAGTCCTTACCCGCCGTAATTGTTGGCGAATACTGCGGCTTAAATCCCAGGGGGGGCGCCATGAGAGTTGAGGCTGCTTGTGCATCGGGTAGTGCGGCACTATATAATGCTTACCTGGCCGTGGCGTCGGGAATGGCTGACATAGCCATGGCTATCGGCGTGGAGAAGATGTACGAGTCACCAACACCAACAGTCGTTGAATTCATAGGCAGGGCTGGTAACTACTTCTGGGAGTTTGAGAATTTCGGGTTGACGTTCCCAGGCTATTACGCACTTTACATGACAGCGTACATGAATAGATTTGGAGCTACTGAGGAGGACTTTTGCAAGGTCGCTGTTAAGAATCATTACTACGGCTCAATGAACCCAAAGGCCCAGTTCTACGGCTTGAGGATAACCGTTGATCAATGCCTTAAGTCGAGGTACGTCGCATGGCCCATTAAACTCTATGACTCAAGCCCAATAACTGATGGGGCTGCTGCGGTAATACTCGCCAGCGAGGAGTTGGCTAGGAAAATAACGGATACTCCCGTGTGGATTAGATCCGTAGGTGTGGCCACCGGAACAGCAAATCTAAGCAAGAGACCGGACTTCATAGGGCTTGATGCTGCGTATCAAGCCGCTGAGCAGGCCTTTAAGAGGGTGGGTATTGAGCATAGGGATACGTGGAAATACTTCGATGTAGCCGACGTTCATGACTGCTTCACAATAGCCGAGGTCATGGCTTACGAAGACCTGGGATTCGTGGAGAGAGGCATGGGCATACAACTGGTTAGGAGCGAGCAGACCTACAAGGGTGGTTTAATACCTGTTAACCTGGATGGTGGTCTTAAGGCCAAGGGCCATCCTATTGGGGGGCTACGGGCGTTAGTATGGCTGTTGAGATGACTAAGCAGTTGAGGCAGGTTGTTGAGCCTAAGGATAGGCAGGCCGATATCTACGTTGGTTGGGCTTTATCTCACAATGTTGGTGGTACTGGTCACTATGCATACATCACAATATACTCACTTGATAAGGATGGCTCACCTAAGGCGAAGCCAAAGAGGTGATGGTGATGTCCCTGGAGGCTAAGTATGAGGAGTTTTGGAGGCAATCCATTAAGCAGTTGAATGATGTCGTCAAGGCCACGGGGGGGCTGCCCATAGCCCCCCCTGATGAAAAGGGTCAGTATAGCCTGTGGTATGATGTTAGAGAGTTGAGACTTAGGTATTCAATCAGTGTTGAGAGGATTAAGAAGTTCTTCGAGGGCTTGAGGGAGGGTAAGGTGTATGCAACGAAGTGCAGGAGGTGTGGTAGGTACTACTTCCCGCCCCCCCAGGCTGATTGCCCGTATTGCAAGGCCAGCGATATGGATTGGGTTGAGATCAGTGGTGATGGTGAGCTGCTAACATACACCATAATAAATACGAAACCACTAACATACTCGCACTACCCCGATTATATAGTGGCTATTGCTAGGATGAGGGAGGGCTTTAACGTGCTGGCTTGGTTAAGGGTTGATGACCCCAAGAAGGTTAGGGTTGGTATGAAGGTGAGGCTCCAGGTTGTTAAGAGAGAGCCCGAGGGCTACTTAACGTATGAGTTCGTGCCCGCAGAGCAATGAGTGATTGATATGTATAGGTACGTAATTGTTGATGATAGGGGGGGCCCATAACAATCTTCACACTTAATAGGCCAGAGAGACTCAATGCCTTGGGTCCAGAACTTAGGGCCGAGTTGCTGGATGCGCTACGTAAATTTAATAATGATCCAGGTAAGAGGGTTGGTATATTGACGGGTGCTGGTAGGGCCTTTTCAGCGGGCGCCGACATATCCGTTAAGCCAAGCGGTCCGGGGGGGTCTGTTAATCTTGAGGATGAACTTAGGAACTCCTTCCACCTAATACTAAAGGAAATAAGGTTTAGTGATAAGTTATTCATTGCTGCGATAAATGGCGTAGCTGCCGGGGGGGCCGGGATTAGTCTCGCCATCGCATGCGACTTCGCCTTTGCCTCAAGGAATGCGAGGTTTGTTACGGCATTCCAAAACATAGGTTTAGTTCCTGACACTGGGTTAACGCTCATGATGGCTAGATTAGCCGGTGCCAAGGCACTTAGGTACTTGCTCATTGGTGGTGAATTCACGGCTGAGGAGGCCGAGTCCATGGGCCTCGTTAAGGTCGTTGATGATCCATTGGGAGAGGCTATTAAGTTCGCCAATGAGATTGTCCAGGGACCATTTAAGGCTTATTCATACGGTAAGAGATTAATTAATGAGGCCTTGTTTAAGGATCTTGATCAATTCCTGGTTACTGAGGCAAAGTTACAGGGTGAGCTGGGTAATACTCATGACTTCGTGGAGGGAGTCTCAGCATTTCTCGAGAAGAGGAAACCTAAGTTCGTTGGCTATTAATTATTTTATTAACGTAAAATGATACTCATTAAATATTTAATTCGGTGTTCATAAGTTAAAATGCGGTATATTATTTTTAAATAGCTGTTAATTTTATCTCTATTAATGCCAGGTTATTACTTCATTGATTTTCACGTACATCCAGCCGCAGAACTTAAGCTATTGAGGAATAAGCTTCATGGTGCTGGTGCCGTCGCCTCAGCGCTTTATCCCATTGATATTGACCCAACACTTAGCCTGACCCTTAATGGCCTGTATAGGTTGGCTAGGGACTTGGGTATGTATGTTGATGTTAAGTCAGTGATTAGGGAGGTTTATGACCTAATTAGTAAGTGGCCTGAGTACATGATTGATAACATGAAGCTTTGGTATGAAGTCTTTAAGGAAGGCGTTAGTGATTTCTTCATACCATTCTCGAGCATAAACCCAAGCTTTGGTAGCAAGTATGTTAAGCAGAAGATTAGGGAGATGGAGCACCTCGGCCTTAGGGGGCGTATTTGTCTCCCCCCCAACACTTCAGTTCTTCAACCCAGCCACAAGTCCAGCCTTTAGGCAGTTGATGGAGTATGCTGAGAAGAATAATGTTTTGATTGTGATGCATCTGGGCATGCCTAAGGATGTTGATGAGAGGATCATAACTCACGTAATGCCTAAGAACCTTGCCGAGGTCCTTGATGAGTTTAGGCCTTACATGGTTATTAATGGGCTTGGAACACCGCCAGAGAGGTTCAGCTTGTGGATTAGGGAGGTTCTCAGGGTGATGAGGAAGTACGACAATACATACTTAAGCACCTCCGGAATTAATTGCTACCTATTTAGTGATGAGTCGGCAAAGCCGATATTGAATACCCTGGGCTCCGACAGGATATTATTTGGGAGTGGTTATCCGTATAGGAGGTTTAGGGATTTAGTTGGCGATATTAAGTGCGTTGAGGGTAGTGATGGGGGGGTTGGTGGTGTCGATAAGGAGATGATAATGATGAATAACGCACTCGAGTTATTTAAGTACCATGGATTTAGAATCAATGAAAACTTAAGTACCTAAACTTATCGGATTTCCATGACCAGGATAGATAATCCTGGGCTTAAGACTAAGTAACTTGTTAAAACTCCTTTCCGCCTCATCCATATCTAACGTGAAACCCCCCCTCGGCGGTAACGCCGGCTTACCACCGTGCTCAACAATGGCATCCCCCCCACTGAATAGTACGCCATCCTTGAAGTAGGCGGTGCTACCGGGCGTGTGACCGGGCGCGTATATGACCCTATATCCTTCAATAACATCGCCATCATTAACTTTAACATCAACACTTACAGGCTTAACCTTCATGAATGTCGAGACGACTAACTGAAGGAAACCGGCGGTCCTGGGCCTCTCCTTACCCTCGATAATCGCTGACTCAGGTAATGATGCAACCACCCTACAGTTGAATGCCTTAACTATGTCGTAGGCATACCTCACGTGATCGAAGTGGTAATGCGTTATGAATAAGTACTTAATGTCAATGCCGTGTTCCCTAGCCACTCTAATTACGTCATTAACCTTCACGCCAGCATCTATTAATATGCCATCGCTCGTCAAGTAACTATTCGATATACCTCTTATTACGTAAACCTCCACGCTAATTTAAATACTTAATATTATTTTAAGGATTAGGAGCCGAGAGTTATCTGAAACCTCTCCTTAAGCACCTTCTTATCCACCTTCCCTGTGCTTGTTTTTGGTAATTCGGACTCAACAATTATTACCTTGTCTGGTATCCACCACTTGGGCATTTTACCCTCATTAACCAGACCCATTAGGTAGTTCTTAATCTCATCCTCGGTAACTTTCTGGCCCGGCTTTGGTACTACAATAGCCACAGGCCTCTCACCCCCCCACTTAGGATGAGGAACTCCAATAACCGCTACTTCGTAAACCGCAGGGTGCGTGCTTATTAGGTCCTCGAGTCTCGTGCTTGATATCCACTCACCACCGCTTTTGATCACGTCCTTAGCCCTGTCCATAATCCATACATAGCCTTCGCTATCCCAAACGGCTATGTCATCCGTGTGGAACCAACCATCGCGCCATGCATTCCTCGTCTTCTCAGGATCATTTAAATACTCCCTGGTTATCCATGGCGCCCTAACCACTAATTCGCCCATCGTCTTACCATCCCTCGGAACATCCTTACCATGCTCATCAACAATTCTAATATCCACTAACGGTATTGGCAAACCGGCACTAAGCACTAACTCCTTCTTTCTATCTTCAGGCCAATTCCTCATCTTTGGCTTCTCCATTGATAGGAGTATTACGGGGGGGGCCGTCTCCGTTAAGCCAAAGCCCTGAACCACGTGTATACCCCTCCTACTCGCCTCCTCAAGTAAGCCCCTTGGTAATGCTGCACCACCAACTATGAACTTCAGTCCCCCTAAGGTCATACTTAGTCGAGTCTGGGTGATAGAGTAGGTTGTATAGGATTGTGGGCACTCCATTAACAATAGTCACACCCTCATCCCTCATCACCTTCAATATCCAACCCCCCCACTCAAACCTCCCTGGATAGACCTGCTTAATACCAGTGAGTGTGGCTATGTAGGGTAAACCCCCCCATGCGTGAACGTGGAACATGGGCACTAGGGGGGGCATTGCTACATCGTAAATACTCGCATTTATTGGCGGCGCAGTTATTGATAGGGCTACAGACATTGCATGAAGCACTAATTGCCTATGGGTGAAGTACGTACCCTTCGGCCTACCCGTTGTTCCTGATGTAAACATCATGGTGGCTACGGTATTCTCATTAAGCTCTGGGAAGTTATAGGGCCTCGCATTTTTAATTAGGTCCTCGTACCAATAAACCTCAACTCCATCAAAGCTCACCTCGCCGTGCTCCGCCTTGTCACTCATTATCACGATCTTCCTTATGGTCTTCACGAGAGATGCCGCAACCCGGGCGAGAGATATGAAGTCCTCATTTATGAATAAAACCTCGTCCTGCGCCTGGAGCAATGTGTATATGATGTCCTCAGGCGCCAATAGCACATTCACTGTGTGTAGTACGGCACCATACATGGGTATGCCGAAGTAAAGTTCGTAATGCCTAATTGTGTTCCAATCAAGCACTGCAACCTTGCTACCGAACTTACCGGGTTCGCCAGGCTTTATTCCCAGCTCCTCAAGTACCGAACCAAGCCTCTGTATTCTATCCCACTCATTGGCGTAGTTCGACCTTATTACCTGGCCGTTAGGTGGCGCATAAACAACCTCTGTGTCTGGGTATAGCTGTGCGGCTCTACGTATTATTTTATCCAGTGTTAATTGATAGTCATAGTATTGATAACTCATGATTAAATCATATAGAGTTGGGCCGAGCAGAATAAAGTATTGCTCATATATTGACTATATACTTACTTACGTGAGACTACGTAATAATTAATAAAGCCACCAATTCTAATAGCCCCACTCTTAACAACCGTAAACCCTGCGCTTAAAACCTCGCTCTCCAGCTCACCCTCCCTATAAAGCCTGTAGTACCTAGCAACACTCTTATTAATTCCGTAACTCCAGGTGATGTAGCCCTCACAATCACCAATGGGTCTCAACCTCCTAAGCGTGGTCTCATTACAACCCCACACTGTGGCTACGAATAAACCTCCAGGGCTTAATACATCGTGGACTCCACGTAGGACATTACCCATTAGCGACCTTGGTACATGATGCAGCGCAGCTATTGAAATCACCAGATCACAGACCTTGGCTTGATTGGTGCGTGAGTACCAGAGCAATTAATCCACTCAATATCTTCTTTAGAGGACCTTATCATGCCCATGCTCAACTCACAACCAATGTAGAGGGATTTGCTAAAGAACGACCTTAAAACCTCCAAGTTATCCCCCCCAGCCCCCCCAGGACCTATGTCTAACACTAGGCGTGGTGCTAATCCCCCCCTAATGACGCTACCAACCTCATTGAGTAACGCCTTAGCTAAGGCTCCACCCTCCCGAGTCTCACGGTAAACCCTGGAGATGGCCTCATAAGCCTCCATAACGTCCCTCAACCTCTCCATTGAAACCAGGTAATACATGATAGCCCCCCCTTATTAAGCCAGTTGGGCATTATTATCGATGATACTGACCAAGGATAAAATGAGCGTGATAACCCTCGTAAATGAACTAAGGAGGCTCGTTAATGAGAACCGCGTTAAGTCCATACTCGTGGACTTCGTGAAAGAAACGCCTAGGTTTACTCACATAATATCCTTAGGCGGTAATGCAGAGCAGATGTATACTGATGATACTAAGATATACCTGATATTCACTGATGGCAGATTAATCAATGGAGGCTCCGATAATTACGGAATATACCACAACATTGAGAAAGCAACGTGGGTGATAACAGGCGCCATATTTCCACCAAGTGAGGGCGATGATGGTTCTATGGACTTAACAATACATAGTAGGTCAGGTAAGGTAAGGAACATGTTAGAGACGGCTATTTATGAGGCTGCTAAAGGGAGCGATATTACGGTTAATGTGGCGTACTGACAAATCACACGTGCATAATGCAAGTAAAAAATATTTTAGTGTTATGAGGTATATTCATGGCAATGCATGAGTTGCCTAAACCCTGGTTTGACATTGATGGTTATAAAAGGACGAGATTACTCGAGGCTAAGTATGAGATTGAGTTAGCCAAGAGATTCCTGGATGAGGGCCTAATTAGGAATGCTGCTGGCAAGGCGTTTCAAGCCGTTAAGGCTTTACTGGCTGCCTTGGCCGTGGATAATATGGATAAACTAATCGAGAGATATCCAGGTAAGGTGAGGATCAAGGGCGGTAAAACCATTGATAGGGTTTACTGGATCATAGCCGTAATGCCAATGAACTACATGCTTGGCTTATCAGCATTGATCAGCGAGGAGATACATTACCTGGCATCAATAGCCCTGCACCTTCATCAGTATCAGTATAATGGGCCTGATAGGGAGGGCGTTTTGAGCCAGTATAGGACTGATGATGAAGCGAGGGAGGACATACTATTAATAATTAATAACGTAAATAAGGTATTAAGCAAATCGAACATTTGATTGCATTTATTTGACGTGATAAGACGCATTATGAGCTGTTAGTCGTGCTTGCGAACTCCACGGTAATTGTTAGGTTTGATGATAGCAATACCTCGGCATGGAATGAGCCGTATGGAGTCTCTGTGTAGTTTATGGCTGTACCATTGACGTAGATGCCTCTAGGGTGTATCCGTAGAATGGCCATGCCACTATAAATAATGTGGTGTTCATGGGTAGGATTAATGATTGTGTGGTTGGTCCATTAATAATTAGCGATTGGCTCGTTATGAAGCCTGGCGTGCTGAGTATTGCTATAATGCCTCCTCCGCTTGTCACGTTTATTGTGGCGTTAATGTAGGGAACGCATTCAATGGTTATGTACTCGTAATTAGCGCCCTCCGATAATGTTATGTTGCTTGATGGTTCATAGGTAATTGATGGATATTCACAGCCTGATAATGATGTAACATTAAACGTAACCACGGTGCCGGGCTCACCAACATACGCAGGTCCAAAGACCTGGGAACCACTTCCCTGGTAATATGCATACCAACCATTAGATGCATTTGCATATACAGTCCAGGTGGCGTAGTTGGGCGCTGTGATGTTTATGAATAAGTATGCAGAGGGTGGTGGCGTTTGTGAGGTCGTTGGGGGGGTTACGTACATGCTTATGGATAGGGCATAATGAGTTACTAGTATTGTAATAGAAAGAATTATTACCAGTAATAAGTATTTCTTCCAGGCCATATTCAATCAATATATTTCCTAAGGTATCTTTTTAAAGACTAATTAGTACTTATGACCAGCGATGTAATTCATTAATCTCTTAATGAGTATTTCCATGTTATTATTTAAATGCTAAGCTTTTACACTGGGTATCTACCCTCAATAAATGGCAAACCTAGTCATTCATTATCCTGGGATTGCCTCAGCCATTCCAACTCGTTAAGGTCGAGCCACTTACCATACTTAATAACGCTAAGCATATTCCACATTACGAGACCGGCGACTATGTGCTTGCAAACCTCACCCCTAATTACTGACGCTTCGCAGGTGCACTTTGCGCCGTATGGACCAACGGATACGTAGTAATACGTATCGTCTCTAGTCTCTGAGGGAACCTTAAGCCTAATGCCATTTATTGACTTGCCGTCATCCCTAACATCGATTATCTCCGAGCGTTGGGCTAGCCTATACGAGTCTAGGACCTTATCAATCCTCCAATTAAGTTTACTGGCTAATTCCAGCAGCCACTCCTTCAACCTCTTACTCAGCTGGGGGGGCGTTAATTCCTCCGCCAAAATAAATCACCAGAAATCCCATAGTGAACTCGAACTAACTTAAATTAATCTTTCTGGCCCATGAATAGGTATTACTCATTCAATGATTAATGGCGAGTTCAAGGTATAACTCATCAATTACTGAATTCCAATCAAATATTAACGAGCCATCGATGTTCCTAAGGGCCCTCCTAGCCGCATCACGCAACTTCCAACTAACCCTAAGACCACACCTAATGCAGTAAACACTGACGCTTTTATCATCCTCCTCCAGGAATAATGCACCACCACACCTTGGGCAATCCAGGTTTAATCTAATCCTCATTAACTTCACGTTAAGTAAACGCCTATTTAACCCCCCCTCCTAACTAATTAGCTAATTAGAACAACAAAACTTTCACCTAACCCCCCCCAGTAAACCAAGGAAGCTCCTAACGAAATCACCATTCCTACTAACCACTAGGCTAAACCTCCTATCACTACTCACCAACTCATTGCCCAACTCACTACCATTAAGCGTGTACGCATTAACCTTCATTGCCCTGGAAATCACGTAAGCACCGGCGACATCAAATATCCTAAGCCTGTTCCTGAGGTCCATGAAGGCGAGGAACCTACCAATGATGCCATCACCATCTCGAGACTCGCCGCACCAAGGCTCCTAATCTTAAACCTACTAAACTTATCATAAATGGCCCTAAGCCCCTGCAGCAACCTCTCATCAGCATCGGGCTCAAGGTAAAGCGATATCACTGGTCTATCAATATCCTCACTAAGATCTCCAAGATCATCACCCCCCCTAAACTCAACACCCCCCCCTGAGCCACCGTAGTAAAGCACGTCCTTAGCGACATAATAAACAACGCCGTCTGTCAAGTCACTGAATCTTAATGGATTACCGTACTTACCAGCGGCAATTGATATGGAGTAGAACGGTATGCCTAACACGAAATTCAACGAACCATCCAGCGGATCGATTACGAATGCATATTCAGGTTCGCCATCACCAACCTTTATGACACCCCCCCTCTCCTCCGTGCTTATCACTGCCCTTAAGCCCTCCTCCTCAATCCCCCCCTTTATTATTAAGTCCTCAACCTCAAGGTCAATTCGCCGGGAAACGTCTGTAGACCCCCCCCTCTTTAATATTTGTCTATAACCCATGTCATTAACCTTGGATCTAACGAATGAACCAGCCCTAATGGCTAGGTCCTTAATCAGGGATTCCAGGTTGATTTCCACGTTGGGTCACTCTCGATTACTCTATTTAAAAATCCTACCTAACCCCCCCTGATTAGGAAGTAATTCTTCAATTTATTATCCTCAATGATAGGTAAGCCATCCTAAGCACACCCTCTGAATACTCACTACCTGCATTTATGACGGGCACCTTGGCACCGGCATTACTCTTGACGTAGTCAATGCCTGGCGCCTCATGTATGTGTCCATGCATGCCCATTAACGGTGAGTACTCCTCAATTAAAGCCCTCACAGACTTACTACCAACGTGCGTCCTCAAAACCTCGCCACCTCTGATCACGGGCTTAAAGTCCTTGCTTAATTGATAGGCTTGATCAATGAGCGTATTATATGGTGGATCATGAATAACCATTATTAACTTGCTGAGCCTAGATTGATCAACATTCCTAATTAGTCTCTCAACCCTCGCCCTAAGCTCCTCCTCACTGACTTCCCTGGGCGTGTTCCAGGGTGTTGGTGTTGAGTATCCGAAGCCTAGGAAGTAATAACCGTTGAGCTCAACAACGTCCTCATCAATAGGCACCAGCACGTCGGAGGCTTGCTTCCTCACGTAATCCGCAATTTCGGGATAATCATCATTGCCAGGCATTATTAATAGCTTGACACCGGCCTCCCTGTACCTAGTAACGACCTTACCCAGGTCCTCCTCCAGGGCATTGATCATTAGCTTAACAAAGGTCTCCCTAACCCTATCCCTATTGCTGGCTAGTTCCTCGTAACCAGCCTTATCCGTAACGAATGGGTAATAGCCCCCCCTACCCCCCCTCAACTCCTTGATTACCTTATCGAGATCCTTACCATCCACAGCCTTAACATCACCAAAGACATTAACCACATACTTACTAACGCCGGAACCAAGGCTGAAGGAACCATCGTCCCGAATAATAGGCACTAACGCCTTACCCGTTAAGTCACCCGCGAAAACCACCACATCAGCCTTATAGAACTTAATGGCATTAGACAACTTACCATACGCCACACTCGAGCCATGCAAGTCCGAGACAAGCAAAATTCTTAATCTACCCACGAAGACGCCCGTTTTAAACAATATTTAAACCTAACCCATCAAAACAGGGGAAATACAAACCATATTATTTAAACAAATAATTAAATGAAAACAATAATCGAAATACTACACGATAATGACAGCATTGTTACAGAGTAACTAATAATATTAGGACTATACCAGACCAGGTATGTATAATTCACAGTGTATTTCATTAACCTTACCCAGGTTTTTCGATAAGTAGTCACTGCAATTAAAATCTTGATCTAGGATCGAGGACTTAGACGTAAAGGTTATGTTAGTTATTGATGGGGTTTAGAGGTTAAGGATGCTGGGCCTAAATATACTCATGTTGTCGTTGTAGATCTACGTTACAGGTAATACCGTGACCATACTGATTGGTCACGATATGGTTTACGGTGTATCATGAATAGTGTAATGGCGGTTGCGTAAAGTATATAGAACTGGTGAAGCACCAGTTACTGGTATGCCACCAGTTTTCTGTAAATTCTTCGATACCAGGCCTAAGGTTAGTAGGGATTCCGTGTTTGGTAGGGATGATGTGATTGATGAAATTGAACGGTTATTGAATAGCGGCTTTTGGCCTGTTATTCTCGGTCCCAAGAGGGTTGGCAAAACCACGATTATGAGGGTCGTAATTAACGAACTTGGTGGTATATACATCGATGCGTCAACAATAACGGGACTTAAAGGACTTGGACTTAGGCTTATTGATGAGGTTAGAAGATTAAACGTTAAGGTTAAGCTTAACTTAGCAGTGCTTCAATTAGATATTGAAAGAAAGCCCACGGCAACTATCGAGAGATTAATTAAGGAGTTAGGTGATGTAGTTATTGGTATTGATGAGGTTCAGAACATAATTAGTCCAAAACTCCCTGCACTTCTTTCCGTAGCCTATAACGAGTCTAGGGTTAGGTTTGTATTTAGTGGTTCACTCATTGGTACCACACGATTAATAATGAGGAGTCCCGAGTCCCTGGGTAGGCCATTGATTAGGTTTGAACTTAAGCCCTTCACCAGGGAGCAGTCCATGGAGTTTCTGAGGGTTGGTTCGAGGGATTGTGGTATAAACATTAGCGATGCTGAGATTGAGGATGCAGTGGGTGAGTTCGACGGTATTGTTGGTTGGCTAACATACTATGGAAGCCTCAGATCAAGTGGTAAGAACCATTTAGAGACCATGAATGCCCTAAGGGATATTGCCAGGGAGGTTATTAAGGACGAGCTCAGTAGATTGGGGAGATATGAGCTTGCCATTTATAAGGCGTTAGCACGTTAGGTAGGGCTAGGTGGGTTGAGATTAAGAGACTTGCTGAATCCCTAATTGGACACTCAATAGATGATAAGACCTTCACAACGAGCTTAAAGACCTTAGTTAATATGTACATGGCTAGGGAGGTTGAGCGAGGTATTTACGAGGTTATCGATGAATACATGGCTAGGCTGGTCCATGAGTACGGCATTTAATTACGGCGTATCTATTATTAAGGCCTTAATTTAATTCCAGGCCTTGACCGCGTATGCTATTGCACTTGTTACCCAGGCAATCATTAACTCAACACTAACACCCCTAAGGTATGGGCTTTTGATAATACATAAGATATTAAGAGAAACATCACACTTAATATTAACTATTAACTCAAATATTATCAGTACGATGTCTAATTTCTTCAACAACTTAACCCTCCACCCAGCCCACATGGCGCTTTACCACAATGTCATTAAATTATTTATTACTACCCATACTAATGCCCTGACTTAATTACCTTATCTAACTCCCTAATTAACTCATTAAGTGTCTGATCCCTATTAGTCCTCGTCAACTCGATGATTCTAAACCCGTACTTACTCACGAAGGATGCCACGGGCCTATTGGTCCTATAGGCCATGTATATCGTACCGAGGAAGTGAACACTATTCACAACCTCCTCAAGAGCTCTCAGGAAGCCCTCATGCATTAGTTCCATCTTACCAATCTCATCAACAACGAGCAATGAGTTTGGCCGGGCAGACCTTATTGCCGGTATTCCGACATCTTCCATGGCCTTTAGATTGACATTGTACTTACCAACCGTTGGCCCGCCTGCGAATAGGCTCACGTGCGCCAGCCAGGCCTCACTACCGCTATTAATATCCACTATCTTAAAGCCCACCCTAGAACCGCGCTCCCTAACCTCGGTGGTTATGAAGCCGAAAACTCCAATGCCCATTGACCTTGCGTGCTCAACCAACCGCTTAATGAGGGTGGTCTTACCCACACCCGGTGGTCCCGTTATTAGAACCCTAAGCATCCTCTCCCTAATTGCTGATAAGATTAATTAAGTGTTTGCGTTTGAAGCATGTGGTTGAGGAGGAGGTTAGGAAGGTCGTGGCTTCGGGTAGGTCTTCAATAGCCATTACAATACCCAAGAAGTGGGTTTCGGCGTTGGGTATTGAGGCTGGTTCGTATGTACTTCTGAGGTTCATGGGCGACCACGTGGCTGTTGTTCCGCTTGGTCGTTCAATACGTGGTTCTGGCATTAGTAATGTTATTGAGGTTGATAGGGATAGCCCTGATTATGTCCTTAGGAGGGTGATTACCCAGTACCTTAGGGGGGGTGTTGATGAGATAAAGGTTAGGTTTAACGAGTTCGTGAACATTAAGGGTGAGGTTAAGGAGTTGGTTAGGGAGAGGATTTCAGGAGCTGAGGTTATTGAGGAGGGTAGTGATTACGTGGTCTTTAGGTTTGTAACACCAATACCCGAGGTACCAATTAAGAGGTTGTTGAATAGAATGGTTCTCACGGTACTCGGCATGCTCAAGGACTCGTTGGACATGCTTCATGAAACAACTATAGAGCCTTCAGACATAATTGATAGGGATAATGAGGTTGATAGGTTGTATTTACTCATTGAGAGGCTTGTTATGATGGGGGATTACCGATCAATCAGTGCTCTCTAAGCTTGGAGCAAGTAGTTCCAGGGAGTTGGTAAACTCCCTAATGGTATCTAAGTCCATAGAGAGGGCTGGTGACCACGCTGGAGGATCGCTCAAATAATCGGTGAGGCTAGCCACATGTGTTGTAAGCTCAGTGAGTTATCGATTGTGGAGAGCATCATTGATCTTGGGCTCAACTCAGCCGATATACTTAGGGAGGCGGCTATGGCGTTTATTAATGGTGATGTTGAAGATGCCATGGAGGTCCTGGATAGGAGGGTTACCATGAGGAGCAAGAGCCTTGAAGTTATTAAGTCGATATACGGTAGTAGCCTCCACGTTGATGTAGGCGGTAGGTTAATGATGATAGTAGAGAGTATTAGGAGGATTTCTGAGTATAGCTATGACATTGCCGAGATAACCCTCGACACATATGGGTGATTACTACGTCATCAATACCAATATTTAATAGGTATGCCAGGGACTACGATAATTGGTATGTAAAGCATGCAGATACTGCGGAGTCCGAGGTTAAGGCCGTGTCTATGCTCATACCCAGGGGGGCCTCGGAATTGAGATTGGCGTTGGCAGCGGCTTTTTCGCAGGTAGGGTTGGCATACCCATGGGTCTAGAGCCCGCCATGGCGATGGCCGAGCTGGCTAGGAATAGGGGGGGTATTGATGTAGTGATTGGCGTTGGAGAGGCCATGCCTCTTAGAAATTCCTCATTTGACTATGCCGTTATAATAGTGACAATATGTTTCCTGGACGACCCGAGAAAGACCCTTGCTGAGGTATATAGAATCCTTAAACCCACTGGTAAGCTCATTACCTGCATAGTACCTAGGGATAGTGAGCACGGTAGGTTTTACATAGAACTAGGCAGGAAGGGCCACAGGTTTTACTCAGTGGCGCATTTCTATACCGTGAATGAGGTAAGGGAAATACTAGAGTCTCTAGGGTTCACGGTGAGTAGTAAGGCCGTGGCCGTGCTATCCAGGGGTGTTGGTGATTATTTAGAGGAACCGCAGATCGTCGAGCTACATGCAGCCGAGAAATTTGGTTTTGTATGCATTGAGGCTGTGCGTAGGTAAACCGTTACTACCTCAACAACTTATTCATCACCAGCGTTTTTATGATATCGGCATCATGAACGAACTCACTTGGTAGTGAATCCATGAATTGAGAAACGATTTCATGTATTATTAAGTCAGTGACCTCATCCTTACTAATACCCCTGAGTCTAAGGTAATTGACTTGGTCCTCATCTGGCGATGCATCTGCTGCGCTGTGCCTCGCGCCATTAACATCGCCGGTATCAACCATTATTATCGGTACTGAGGCTGCGTAGGCACCCTCATTCATTACAAAGACCTTACCCTCAACGTTCGTATCACTCCACTTGGCGCCCTCCGTTATCCTGCCCAGGGCTCTGTGTATTATGAAGGACTTATCCCTGGCTATGCCCAAGACCTTCGAATAGCTTGTACCGTGCTCACCGGTATGGATCGCATTTACTTGATAATCAATCCTTGATATGCCATAACCAATCTCAAGGCCCAGGTGATTTAGGCCGCTCTTCCTGCCCTGTAGTAGGTAGTCCTCTCTATGGTGATTCATGGAACCCCCCCCATGATTAGTGTTCTAGCAGTTACTGACGAGTCATCACCAGCTATTACCTTAATCAATGAGTAAGCGGGCACCTGTTCATGGGTACTCACGAATAATGCATTCAGCTTAGAGCCTCTGCCCAGGTAAATCTCCACCGTAGTTGATGGACAACCGTCAAAGCCATTTATGAAGATGCTGAGTGATGCGTGATTCCGTCATTTATTAAAACCGTGTAATGAGTCGGTAGTAATACTGGCCTTGGTATCGATGCCATGACACCTATTCTAAGCGGTTCCCTTAAGTCATCATTTACTTCAACGTAAACCCCCCCATTGATTAAGTTAGCCACGTGCCGAGCCAGAGCCCTTGATTCTGAAATATCTATTGACTTAAACAGCAGCTTACCGAATTCATCACCTAATTCATTAATGTTCATTGCATTAACGCCGTTGGGAACCTTCACGATACTCATATTACCGTTTACAGAAGCTATGTTTAATTCATAGGGTATATTCATCGTAGTAGAGTATTTAGATAGTTCTTCAATGCTTGGGTCGACGCACTTCTCAAAGGCGTTCCAATCTGTGTAGTACTTAACTGACGGTGAATCCTTAATTTGTTGGTATGGTATTTTCTGAGCAAGCTCCCGAGCCCTCAACTTTAATTCAACAAGCCACTTACTCATTTAAGACCACCTAGGTATTAACAAGGTCTTTAAAGTCATCCTACCTTAGATAACTTACCAAATTCGAGCTCTATGACCCTATTTAGCGTCATTGCATACTCCGTGGGTAAGCGAACGGTTATGTCCTGTATAAAACCAAGAACGATTAGGCTCCTAGCCGTTCCCTCATCAAAACCCCCCCTACTACGCAGGTAGAATAGTTTGTCCTCACTAATCCTCCCTGTATATGCCTCATGAGTTACCGTGGCTGTCTCCTCAAACACTTGGTCGTGGGGTATTGTGTAGGCCCTAGACTTATCATCAAGGATTAGTGAGTCACATGATACGGATGATTTAGCATACTTGGCGCCCTCCCTAACATAGACAAGCCCCCTATACACTACGGTACCTCCATTTATACTTACGCTTTTATTAACGATCTTGCTCGACGTCCTTGGCGCGTCGTGGTATGCCTTAGCCCCCATTCTCCTTCCAGAATGGTCCATTGGCTATGGTCACGCCTATGATACTTGTCTTAGCACCCTCGCCCTTAAGCACAGTGCTTGGGTATGTATAGCTAACCTTACTACCGAGCTACCCTCAACCCACTCAACCGTCGAGTTCTCCATGGCCACAGCCCTCTTATTATTGAAGTTGATTATGTTCCTACTCCAGTTCTGTATTGTATTGATTCTCAGGTGGGCATTCCTCGCCGCGTAACCCTCCACCATACCATCATGGAAACTAAATCCCTTATACACAGGAGCCGCACAACCCTCAAGCCACTCAACGCTTGCGCCCTCATCAGCAATAATTAATGAATGCTCAAATTGACCCTCGCCAGAACTACCTATTAGGAAGAAGGATTCTATTGGCATGTCGAGTTTAACACCTGGCGGTACATAGACGAAGGTACCGCCGCTCCACAACGCCACATGTAATGCGGCGAACTTATGCTCACCGGGTGGGAATATCCTCGCGAAGTACTGCTTAACAATGTCCGGGTACTTCTTAACGGCCTCATCCATCGTAGTCACCACAGCGCCCTTCTCCTCAAGATACTTCTTAACATGCAAATAAACAACCTCAGAATCAAACTGACCAAGCAATCCAGCTAACACCTTGGCCTCAAGCTCGGGCATGCCCAACGCCTCATAGTATCTCCTAATCTCCTTGGGCACGTCATCCCATGACCTTGCCCTCTCAACACTGGGTTTTGCATATAAAACTAAGGATTCCAGGTCTATCTCCTCCTTAATTGGTAACCACTTAGGCTCTGGCAATTTCTCAAACATTTCCAGGGCCCTAAGCCTAAGCCTCCTCATCCAATCAGGCTCGCCCTTAATCCTACTCAGTTCCTCAACCATGTCCTTCGTTATCCTGCCCTTAATCACGGCTTCCCAAGGAGCAAACTCCATTTCTGGACCGAGCAATTCCTCGACGGAGCTCCTTTCAATAACAGTCTTCAAAGACTCTGCCGAATTATTGCTCATCAGTGTCACCGAGCCTCTCTACTGTGGTTATTTAAAAACCAGTTCCCGGAAATAACTTATAATGAACTACCCAACACCGCCCATCCTCGATAGCTCCAGCTCAATGGCCTTATTGAATATGGACACATACTCAACGGGTAAATTAACCATGATGTCGTGGAAGTAACCAAGGACTATGAGGCTACGGGCCTCCTCCTCACTAAGACCACGACTGCGCAGATAGAACAGCTTATCCTCACCAATCCTACCGGTGTAGGCTTCATGCGTGACTGTGGCCGTCTCCTCAAAAACCTGCTCATGAGGTATTGTGTAGGCCCTAGACTTATCGTCCAGAATAAGGGACTCACAACTCACGGAGGACTTAGCATACTTGGCGCCCTCCCTAACATAGACAAGCCCCCCCTATATACAGATGTACCGCCGTTCAGACTAACGCCCTTACTCACGACCTTACTATACGTATGTGGAGCACTATGGAATACCTTGGCGCCCTCCTCCTTCCATGTCGGTCCGTTGGCTAGGGCCACGCTCGTCACCGTGGTCCTCGAATTAACCCCCCCTTAAGCACGCTCATTGGGTATACAATCGTCACCTTACCACCCAGGGAACCACTCAACCAATCAACATTTGCATTTTCCTCAATAACCGCCCTATTATTACCGAAGTAAATAACATCCCTACTCCAATTCTTAAGATCAACAAGCCTAACCCTGGCACCCCCCCTATGTATGTATGCCTCAGTCATACCATCATGTAGGCTAAGCCCAGTGAATACCGGTGCTGCACAGGCAACTATGAATTCGGCACTCGCATTCTCGTCAACAACGATTAACGAATGCTCAAACTGCCCAACACCAGCACTACTGATTAGAATGACTAGCTCAATGGGCATCTTAACATGAACACCAGGTGGTACGTATACAAACACGCCACCACCCCAAAGGGCTATGTTCAATGACGCAAACTTATACTCTGGTGGGAACACCCTAGCGAAGTACTGCTTAACCAGGTCGGGATACCTCTTAATCGCCTCGTCCATGCTCATCGCAATGACCCCCCCCGCCTTCTCAAGATCCTTTTTAGTATTTTCATAAACAACGCCGCCATCCACCTGCCCAATAACCCCCAGATAAAACCCTAGCCTCAAGCTCAGGAATCTTTAGCGCTTCGTAATATTCCCTTAATTCCTTTGGTAACTCATCCCATGACCTAGCCCTCTCAACACTAGGCTTTGCATATAAAACCAATGATTCAAGGTCGATGTTACCCTCAAGAGGAAGCCAGTTAGGCCAGGGCTGTCTCTCGAACATCTCTAGCGCCCTCAATCTCAATCTCCTCATCCAGTCAGGCTCGCCTCTGACCTTACTGATCTCCTCAATAACGTCTCTCGTAATTTTACCTCTGATTTCCACCTCCCACTTAATGGGCTTTGCACGACCGAGTATGCTTGAGTACTCCTCTGTCTTCGCAATCTCGAGCTTCACGCCATCCCTGCTCATAACTATTCTTTAGAATACTGATCATATTATTCATTATTAAGTTTTCTAATGATAAGCCTACATAGACACTGCCGAAAAGTTTTTAATCAGTGTCACAGAAGCTACGTGACCAATAATGACGAAGCTTGAGGTAATTAATCTAAGTGTTGAGGTTGATGGTAAGAGAATACTAAATAATGTTAACTTAACCGTTGAGTCGGGCGAGGTTGTAGCGATCATGGGACCAAACGGTAGCGGTAAGACCACACTCTTCCTAACAATTGCCGGTCATCCCAGGTACAACGTGGTCGGTGGTGATATTAGGCTTGACGGTGAGTCCATAGTGAAGCTATACCCTGAGGAGAGGGTTCAGAAGGGAATACTACTTGCCCTGCAAAATCCGACCCCCCCTGTACCTGAGGTTAGGCTCTCGACCCTAATAACCGCAATGATCAATAAGAAGGCTGGTAAACGAATAACAGATCCACCGCCACCACAGGTCATCGCCGAGATGACTAAGTTAACAACTGAGCTTGGCCTAAAGCCTGAGCACTTATCGAGGGGGGGTGTTCATGCAGGATTCAGCGGTGGTGAGTCTAAGAGGGCTGAGATGCTTCAACTCCTAATGTACAAACCAAGGTGGCCATGCTTGACGAACCCGACTCTGGACTTGACGTGGACGGTATAGCGATAATAGGCAGGTCAATTGCGAGACTTGCCCAGGAGGGTACGGCAATCCTCGTCACCACACATCACGCGGAGATACTCCACTACGTTAAACCCACTAGGGTTATTGTGATGGCCAGGGGGGGCTCCGTGGTTCACGTTGGTGGAGAAGAGGTTGTTAAGATGATTGAGTCAATGGGCTATGAGAGGTTCTTTAAGGAAATAGCGAAACCGAATTTATAAACACAATGAAGAACTTTAATTTAGGATTAATAATTGCTCATTAATGGGTATTTCCAGGCCTGACGTATTAATTAGGGCTAGGGCTTACGTGAGGGGTAGTGTTAAGGAGGTTTATGTGGGTATTACGGGTAGTGAGATTACGTACGTTGGTAATGAACCCATTGAGGCAGGTAGTAAGTTGGAATTGCCGAATCAATACCTTTTACTTCCTGGTTTCGTGGATATTCACGTCCATTTTAGGGACTTCGACCTATCCTACAAAGAGGACGCGGTCAGTGGGACCCAGGCCGCGTTGGCTGGCGGCTACGTGGCTGTTGGCGACATGCCCAACACAAAACCTCCAATAAAAACCGTTGAATTATTGAGGAGAAAAATCGAGGAATTTGGCAGGAAAACGAATCTGCACATTAGGCATTACTTCGGCGCTCCCCCCCAGGACCCATCAATGCTTAAGGACGCACTAAGTAATGGTGCTTACGCTGTTGGTGAGGTACTTCCTGAGGAGGTTTCTGAGTATGGCGGTGATCAATACCTAGAGGCCCTATTCCGGGAGGCGGCTAGGTTGGGATACCAATAGTGATGCATTGTGAGGACCCAGTAATTATTAGTCAGTACAGTGGGCCTAGGGATTTTGAGCATCACAATGTGATTAGGGGCCCAAGGGCTGAGTTAGCCTGTGTTCATAACATCATTAAGTTAGTATATAGGTATGGCACCAAGGTCCACATGACCCACTTAACGCTTCCTCAGTCAATAAGCATGATTAGGCTAAGTGGACTTGACATTACCTTTGACGTAACACCACACCACATGTTACTAAGCCAGGAAGAGTGCCTCGCAAGGGCTGATAAGCCGGCCTACTGTAAGGTGAATCCACCGCTTAGGGATGAAACCACGAGGAGGGAGTTATTGGCAATGTTCATTAGGGGCGAGGTGCCCATTGTGGCTAGCGACCACGCACCACATGCGGATTGGGAGAAGGATAAACCATACGATGAGGCGCCACCGGGCATCGTTGGCCTTGAGACAACCGCACCATTATTGCTCACGTTATGGCGCCGTGGATTTGCCGACTTGGGTACGGTAATAAGGGCTATTCAGGAGAGGCCGGCTAAATTCCTTGGGCTTAATGTGGGGATTAAGCAGGGCTCTTGCGCCGATTTAACCATAATAAATACCAAGGCTAGGCATAGGATAGAACCCGAGAAGTTTAGGTCTAAGGCTAAGTTCTCGCCATTTAAGGGCTTTGAGGTTGATGTTGCCGTAGTCGCAACAATACTTCACGGTAAGTTGGCATACCTCAATGAGGAGTATGTGGATGGCGCGACCAGGAAGTTACTGGAGAATTCACTACCACATTAATTTCAGAGATCTCCTTACACCTATTACTCATCTAGAATAACTTGCTTCGTATTAATCTCAACCTCCTTAATTTTTATAGGCCTTATATTAATGACCTCAACATCATCTAACGGCATTATCCCGTACTTCTCCCTTATTTCCTTCGGTATTGTGAACTGCCTACTCGCCGTATGCCTAGTCCTGAGGAGGCTACACGCCTTAATGTAATCACATCATCATTATGTTTAATCGTTATGTCTGCATACTTAGCCCACTCAATTCCGAGGATTCTAACGAGCCTCGCCGGTAATAGGACTTGATTATTGATGTATATCTTTGTTCTGTATGGAAGCCCATTGACTGGTTTTGGACTCGGCATTTAATTTCTAAGTTCAATCCCTAAATAAAAGACTTTCGCTAGAGTCAACAAAGAGACATCAATGTTTTAAGTTAAGGCGCTGAAAATAAAACTATGTATAACATCAATTTTTAGGCACATAATTACCTCCATATAAATCTCCATGGTGTGTGTTCCCTTCTGTATATTGCTATTTTTCTTGTTATTTCTGCGGTCTCGGTCCTCATCATACCCTTATACAGCCTTGTCCTCACCGTGACTACCCCAAACCTCGCGTTGCCAGATCCCTCAACACTTAGTACCTCACTCACCGCGTGCAGTGTGTCTCCGTGGAATACGGGCGCCCTTAACCTAAGCTCCGTGATACCCAGGTCGGCGGCAATGTTCATTGTTAGGTCAATTGATGATAGGCCGGAGGCAAGACCAACAATGAATGGCCCCTGGACGACGGGCCTCCCATAATCATGATAAAGCATGTACTCCTCATCGAAGTGTAGCGTCGCCGTGTTCATTGATAGTACGGTGCTTAGTACATTATCGAATTCATAGACAGTCCTACCAAGCCTATGAACAATCACCTCACCAGGCCTGAAGTCTTCGAAAAACCTGCCGAGCCATGGATCATGACCCAACTGCGTAAACTGCATGGCTGAGTAGTCGATGGGTCTCGAACCGGCGGTTGGCTTCTCCTCAACCGCACCCACGGACTCACCCCCCCTTAGGAACTTGATCCACGGTGACTCATCGCGTTTATAGATTAGGTTGCTCCTCCTAACCTCATAGACCAAGTCACCCCCCCTCTGATTATACGCCCTGTGAACCCAGGTCACGATCCCCCCCATGCCAGGCCTACTCCTGGACTCACGCTTATTGACAACCTCAGACTCAACGCAAATGGTATCGCTTGGGTAAACAGGCCTAATCAACTTCTCATAGTCAATGCCCAGGAAGGCCATGGTGTTTATGCTCGTATCCCTAGTGGCGATGCCAATCACGAGGGATAGTAGGAACCTCGGGTTTATGACAACATTGCCAAAATCCGTGTGCGATGCGTACTCACGGTCTAGGTAAAGCGGTGTGTAGTCTAAAGTTAATGAGGACCAGAGGATGTTGTCGTAGAAATCAACAGACCTACAGGGCCTATGCCTAACCACAGAACCAACAACAAAATCCTCAAAAAACGGACCAAAGTAACCAGCATTAACCATCGTGGTCATTCATTGAGATTTTTATTCAATTTTACGTTTAAGCATTACTATAGGGATTTAACCATGGAGATTACCATCGATATTCCGAAATAGGCTATGGCTACTGCAAGCACTATTAGTAAAGCCTTATATGCCGAAACCTTTAACCTGCTCACGGAGCCTAGGGACGCTATTAATGTTAGCCATGCATAGTCAAGCCACACGTGAGAAACATACAGTATGCCTATGCCGATTAAGTACATTGATTGGAAGGCCTCCATTATCAGGGGCGTGCCAACCCCCCCAATCCACCAAGCAATGAAATACGGATTAAACAGTGATAACGTAGCACCCGTTACCACTGCCGAGCTATACCTCGGCGCATCACTTACATTAAAGCCACCCCCCCTCAACGCGTCCCTTAACGTTAGATATGCGAAGAATAATAAAAATGCTCCACCAATTAACCCAAAAGCGGTACTAACAATTGGTATTTGGAATACGTAATGAAGTCCGTAGGCTATTGCCAGGACAAGCGGTAGCTCCACAGTCATGTGCCCAACTGCCTCGTTAAGGCCGGCTTTCCAACCCATGCGTGCACCGAGGCTGGCCGCTGAGGCGGTTAATGGACCTGGTGCTAAGGCTCCTGAGGCGCTTATCACGATTACCTTAATTATAAAGTCAGGACCAAGCACTAATTAGATTAGGTAGTTCCTTGTTTTTAAGTATTTAGTATCTATTCGCCCTATACTCATCCCTTAAAGACCTTGTTGAGTATTTCGTGGAATTCGCCATCTGGTTCCGTGGGCATTAACTTCCTCCTTAACTCACGTAATTCCTCAAGGATTATCTTCCTTTCTATTGAGTCTATGAGGAGTCTAGTCGATATAACGGCGTCTGGATTCACCGATACGTAGTCGATACCAGCCCTCACCAGGAACTCCGTGATTTCTGGGTAAACCGATGGCGCCTGCCCACATATGCCAACGCTCTTATTCATTGCGTGAGCCCTCCTTATTATCTCATACATGGCCCTGAGTACCGCTGGTTCCCTCTCGTCGAAGTACCTCGGGTTTTGCCTAACTAATATGTCGTTATCCCTATCAACACCCATGATGAGTTGCGTTAGGTCATTACTGCCTATTGAGAAGCCATCAACGTACTTTGCGAAATCCTCGACGAGCAGGGCTATACTGGGTATTTCAGCCATTGCGTATACCTTGAAATCCCTATCTCTCCCGAGTCCCTCATCATTTAGTATCTCCATGAATTTCTCAAGTTCCCAGGGAGCTCTTACGAATGGCGCCATTACATGCACGTTGTTCAGGTTCATTTCCTCCCTAACCCTCTTGATAGCCCTAACCTCAAGCCTAAAGGCCTTCTCATACTCCCTACTTATGTACCTCGAAACACCCCCCCTCCAACCAAGCATTGGATTTCTCTCCTCAGGCTCGAACTTCTCACCACCAGTTAATTGCCTATACTCATTACTCTTAAAGTCACTAAACCTAACAATGACCGGCCTTGGGTATATGGCCTTGGCCACGTACGCAACGCCCTCGGCCAATTTATTGACGAACTTCTCCTCATTACCAATGCTTATTAAGTAAAGTGGGTGGTCACCGATGTAGCTGGAAAGCACGAATTCTATCCTCATTAAGCCAATACCGTCAAAGGGCAGGTCCTTATACTCATCGATTTTCTCGGGGACTCCAAGATTCATGTAGACGCCGGTCGCAGTCCTTATTGACTTGTAGATGTGAAGTATTATCTCGTTGGTGCTGGGCGCCGCGGCGGCTTGCACCTCCCTAGTGGCCTTCGCCTTACTTACTAATTCCTCGACCTCACCCTCATAGACCACGCCGTGCACAGCGTCTACTGTGTAGACCTCACCATCCTTAAGTACCGATGTTGCGTTACCAGTACCTACTATAGCCGGTATGCCCAGCTCTCTGGACACTATGGCTGCGTGACTCGTCATGCCGCCCTCATCAGTTATTATTGCCGATGCCATCTTCATGTACGGCACCCAGTCAGGGTTTGTCATTTTCGTCACTAATATGTCGCCCTTACTCATCTTAGCCCTGGCCTCCTCGGGGGGGGTTAAGCAAATCCTTACTCGACCCACGGCTATACCCGGGCTTGCGGCTATTCCCTTAATCACGGCCTTACCCGTGGTTGCCCTACCCTCGCTAATTGCCTTGGCCTTACCGCTACTGTATACGGTTTCAGGCCTCATCTGAACCACGTATATGTTACCCGAGTCTGAATCAATGACCCACTCAATGTCCAATGGATAGCCAACGCGGTTCTCAAGCTCAATACCCAACTTAGCTAGTGCGATTGCCTCGCATCGCTTAATGATGGTTTTTCTGCCAAGTCGCTTGGCACCTCAACGATCTTCGTTAACCCGGACTCATCTCTCGTAATCATTACGCCCTTCCTCGCCACAACCCTATCCTTAATTACTAACTTACTCTTATCTACAACCCACCTATCTGGAGTCACCATACCACCAACCACCGCCTCCCCCCAAGGCCCCCCCAGGAAGCCTCAATAACAACCTCGTTATTATCACCGGTTACTGGGTTTATCGTGAACATAACACCTGCCGCCTTGCTATTAACTAACTTCTGCACGATAACGGCCATGTAGGCCACGTCATGCGGTATATCCTTCTCATCCCTATACGCCAACGCCCTTGCATTATACGTACTAGCCCACACGTACTTAACATACCTGATTAAATCCTCGGTACCCCCCCTCACGTTGAGGTACGTATCCTGCTGACCCGCGAAACTAGCTGTCCACAGGTCTTCGGCACTGGCGCTCGACCTGACCGCAACCGCAATAGCATCCGTATTAAAGGACTTACTTAACTCCATGTATGCCCTAGATATCTCGTCATAAAGGTCCTTGGGAATGTCGGTATTTAGTATCAACTCCTTAATCCTCCTCTCAGCCTCCTCATACTCCTCAGGCCTTCCCTCCTTAACAACTTCATTGATTATATTGAGTACTCTATCCCTAAGTCCATTTACCGTCATGAAGTAATTAAATGCCTCAGTCGTTATCACAAAGCCGGGTGGTACGGGTATACCCATGAGAATTAATTTATTCAGATTGGCACCCTTACCGCCAAGTATTGATGGGTCCTTAACCTCCTCATTGAGCCAAACTATGAATTTATAATCCGCCACGGCCTAGCCATGTCCTGATTGCTTAAATAATTTGGTAAGGTAGATAATTACTATAATTTCAAAAATCGACTATTGCTAAATAGTATTCTGCGCAATTAACGAATTTAAATTAGCCCAGGGAGAGGAAGTTCTTCAGTATCTCCTTGCCCATTGGTGTGCCAACGCTTTCTGGTGGAATTGAACACCAAATATTGGGTAATCCCTATGCTGTACGGCCATGACTTCATTATCATCCTCAGAAACTGCGGTGACTATTAATTCGCTGGGTATATCATCTATTACGAGGCTGTGATACCTCATGCCCTCAATCCTGTCCGGCAACCCCCCCTGGAATATTGGCGATGGCCTTATCAACCTGATAATACTGGTTTTACCATGCTTTATCGTCCTAGCCCTCCTAATCCTGGCTCCAAAGGTGACGCCAATCACTTGATGACCAAGGCAAATACCCAGTATGGGTACCCTACCTCTGAAGTGCTGTATTACATCCCTGGATATGCCTATATCCCTGGGGGTTAAGTGGGCTGCCAGGGCCTGGCGATATTATTATGCCATTGGGCCTAAGTCTCTCGATTACCTTAACAGTGACCTCATCATTCCTAAAGACCAGTGGCTTGGCCCCCCCAAGCTCACCCACGTACTGGGCTATGTTATAGGTGAAGGAGTCATAATTGTCTATGATCACCACGAGCTCCATCACACCACCCCCCCCATGGCAATCTTCAAACTACCCAGCTTATGCTCGGTCTCCTGAAACTCAAGCTCAGGTACTGAGTCATAGACTATTCCAGCCCCCCCGCCTGTATCCTGGCTATGCCACTCATTAGGAATAAGGTCCTTATTATTATTGCGAATTCACCGCCACCGCCATGCATCAAACCAATGGCTCCTGCATAGGGTCCCCCCCTAGCCACGCCCTCGTACTTCGCGATCAACTCCATAGCCCTTGGCTTAGGCGCCCCCCCACTAACCGTACCGGCAGGAAACGTCGCAAATAGAGCATCAACAATATCATTACCGCGCTCTAGGACACCCTCAACCCTAGAAACCAGGTGTTGAACACTTTGGTACTTCTCAATGGCGTATAACTCCTTAACTCTAACCGTACCAAACCTACACACCCTGCCAATGTCATTCCTGGCGAGATCGACGAGCATCACGTGCTCCGCCCTATCCTTAATACTATTAATCAATTCCTCCTCAAGCCTCAAGTCATCAATTGGGTCCTTACCCCCCCTTGGTCGAGTCCCGGCTATTGGATGCGTCTCCACCCTATCACCATCAACCTTAACCAGCAGCTCAGGCTCGTACCAACTATGTACTTATCCCCCCCGAACTTGGTTATGTACATGTACGGTGATGGATTTAAATCGGCCAATCTCATGTATAGGCTCATCACATCACCCCTCACTGAGTAATCCTCGTACCTAGACAGGACTATTTGGAAAATCTCACCATTCCTAATATCCTCAAGCGAGGACTCAACCCACCTGATGAAGTCCTCCCTCCTGGTACCACCAACCTTACCAACTACCTCAAAGTCGTCTAAGTCCGCAGAGACATTACTAGGTAGTTCGCCCTTAACATAGCCCCCCCTACCCAGTAGGTTATCGTAAATAACCACGTTGCTCGGTATCACGAATTCGGCAATCGGCCACTGCGGCTCCTTAGGTAACTCCTTAAGTATGGCTCCATGTAAGCCACGGCCTCATAGGATAGATAGCCAAGGGCCATATCACCACTCTCAAACCTACCAAGTCTCTTAACCAATCCCTTTAATTCGCCGTATAAATCACCATCCCAATCAACCACCAGGTGCTCGGTAATTCCCCCCCACGCAACTATTGTGTACCTAGACCTCTCTGGAAAGCCTGGTCCACTCTCGAGTAGCGTCACAAAGTCCTCACCAGACTTAAGCAGGTGATTAGTGAGTTCCCTGGGTTTTGGCAGGTATTGAATAGGTATCTTCCTAACGGACACCCCCCCTAACCACCTCCGCGACCTTCCTCACTAACGCCTCATCCTTAATTCCAGGGCTTTTCTCAACCCCCCCCGAGCTAACATCGATTAAGAACGGCCTATAACTCATCACCAGGGACACATTATCTGGGTTTATACCACCAGCAACACCAACTTTAGGTATGGCACTGACCTCCCTTATCACGTCTAATGGCAGTTTGAGGCCATGTTCATATCTAATGAAGTTCGTTTTCGGTGCATCAATGAGTACGTACTCCACGTAATTAATCAACGCAAGCTTGGCGGCCTTATTAATTATTGAGTTATCACCCATGTATGTCAATACCGGTGCCAACTTAATACCAAGATCATGAACCAGGTCCATAACCTCGCCACTTGGCTCAAAGTCGCCATGGTACTGAAGGACGTCAAACCCAAGGTCATTAATCAATTTAACGGCATCAATAGGCTCAAGCCCTCCACGACACCGACTACCCTGACCCCCCCCTTAACCGTTTTTATTATTTCTCTGGCCACCTCATTGTTAACAAGCCTCGGTGTTGGTATCCTTGAATGCACTATTACGCCAACGTAATCAGCATAGTTACTAACCATTACAGCATCCCTAGCGTTAGTAACCCCCCCACAAATCTTAAGCAGCGTCATGACCTACTCACCCTGGCGAGCTCACTCACGTAGTTCCAAAAACCATCGTCTAGGTGTGACCTCACGTACTCAACACCATCCCTGGGATCCCTAACCATGCCTGCGACATATAGTGTAAACGCGGCATTAGCACTATGAAGTCCCTGGCCGCCTCATCCTCACCGGATATAGCCCGCCTAACCTTCTCAATGCTACTCAATGGACTTGAAACCCTAACCTCATCAATCCTATGAATGCCTAGCCCTAAGTCCCTGGGCTCAATGAAGTACTTATCCACATTACCCCCCTTAATCTCGATAACCATGGTCTTGCCGAAAACCGAAACCTCGTCAATCCCGGGCTCACCGTGAACGAGCACCGCATGCTCATAACCAAGCATTAGCGCCGCCTCAGCCATTCTATCCATTAACGAACTATCCGCAACACCAATTAACTGCCTAGTGAGTAGGGCTGGGTTTGCCAGCGGCCCTATTAGGTTGAATATTGTCCTAATGCCCAACTTCTTCCTTACGGGCATAACGTTTTTCATTGCTGGGTGATAGGCTGGGGCGAAGGCGAAGGCGAATCGATACTTAATCGCCATCTCAGCTGCCTTATTGGGTGGTAGGTTTATGTTGAAGCCCAACGCCTCAAGGAAGTCTGCACTGCCTGAGGTTGATGAAACGCTTCTATTGCCGTGCTTAATCACGTGGGCTCCCAGGTAAGCAGCCACCAACGCGGCTGCCGTGGACACATTGAGCGTTCCAAACCCATCACCTCCAGTGCCGGCGGTATCCACGTACTTACCCCCCCTATCATCTATTGGTATCCTGACGCAGAAGTCCCTGAGCGCCTTTGCAAAGCCGGCAATTTCACTAGACGCTTCACCCCCCCTCACCCTCAGGCCCATTAGTATTGCCGCTGATAACGCCTCATCAATGCTCGTTAGCATGCCCTTGGCGACCTCATAAGCCTCATCCACACTTAGGCTAATCCCCCCCTGGCTATTTTCTCGAGTACCTCCTTCATAGCCATCACTTCACATTACCATAAGCATCAACGTCGAGGAGGCCATGTCCCGATAAGTTGAAGAATATGACCGAGCCCTTGGGCATTCTCTTAGCCTCGTCAATCACAGCCCTTATTGCATGGGCAGACTCTGGAGCTGGTATTATGCCCTCAGTCCTAGCGAACAGCCTAGCCGCCTCCATGACCTCCTCCTGCCCATAAGCCCTCGCCTCAACAAGGCCCTCCCTAACTAACAATGATAGTGCTGGCGCCGCTCCGTGATATCTAAGTCCTGCTGCGTGTGTTGGTGGTGTACGTAGTCGTGGCCTAGGGTGAGCATCTTAACCATTGGTAGTAATCCGCCAGTGTCAGGGAAGTCGTACATATATCTGCCACTGGTTAACTTGGGCGCCGCCTTTGACTCCACCGCGAGGAACCTAGTCCTTTCAAAGCCCTCACCCCCCCTGAGTTTTGCACCTATCATTGGGAATGAGAAACCACTGAAGTTGCTACCACCGCCAACGCATCCAATTACCAGGTCTGGTTCCTCAGGCATTTGTTGCAGCACTTCCTGCCCAATCACCGTTTGATGGAGTATTACGAAGCCAAGAACACTACCTGGTATGTACTTCCTACCCTCACCCATTAACGTGAATTCAATCGCCTCTGTGATTGCTAGGCCCAGACTACCTGGGTGATCAGGCCTAGCCCTTAGTGCCTCCCTGCCATACTTCGTTAATTCACTGGACTTGGGTAAACCTCCGCGCCATAGGTCCTCATGAAGAGAACCCTCTGAGTCTTGTTGAAGTAGGAGTTCCTTGTCATGAATACCGTGGCCTTAACACCCAGCAACGCCGCAGCCAACGACACCGCCAAGCCCCCACTGACCCGCGCCAGTCTCTGTGACGACCTCCTTAGCCCCATCCTTAAGTGCGTAGTATACCTGAGGTATTGCCGTATTTAATTTATGGGAACCAGTCGGTAACGCACCCTCGAATTTATAGTAAATCCTAACGCCATTACCCAACGCCCTCTCAAGCCCATAGGCCCTCCTAAACGGTGTTGGCCTACCCATTCTCTCGTAAAGTTCCCTAACCTCGTCGGGTATCGGCACGTACCTAAGCGGCGTGAATTCCTGATCAATTAACTCACTGGGTAGTATCCTCATGAGCAGGGCAATCCTTGAATCAGCCTCATAGGGATCAATGGGTGGCGGCAGTGGCTTTGGCAGGTCCACGTTTATATTATACCAATAATGCGGTATCATCACGGCAGACCACCCCTAAGCTTCGCCATGAATTCCGTGCAGGCCCTCTGATCATTTAACTTATCAACAAGTGCTGTTCCAACGACAACGGCATCGGCACCTGCGTTAATAACGAGCCTAACCATCTCAGGGGGGGTGTTTATTGCGAAGCCCGCGATGAGCGTAACATCGTCAACGAGCTTCCTGACCTCCCTAACATTCCTCTCAATATAAAGCGGTAGCTTTATCCCTGTAGCCGCATATAGGCCTAGGTATATGAATAGCGGTTCGTACTTAACTAGCATGGAAATTAACCTATGCGGCGTATTGCTTGAGACGAAGAATGTGGGCCTTAGTGAGTAATTCCTCATTGCATCTACGTAGCTCTCAAGAAGGTCTATATGCTCGAATAACAGGTCTGGGAATAATACGGAGGATGCGCCAACCTCATTGGCTATTTCAGCCACGAGCTCCATATTACTCACGTAGTCCTCAACATAGCCCATGAGTATTGTTGGTACGTCACCATATCTGGCAACCTTAACTGCATCCAAGCCCTTGAGCTCAGAGGCGAAGTGGGTCTTTCTTATAACGGGGCCATCGTACTTCGGGTTTTGTGTTGGTATTCCTATTTCAAGGAAGTCCGAGACATTCGATAGGCACTTAACCGCATTTAGGAATGTTTCTTTGCTTGGGTATGTGGCTGTTACGTACGCGCCCAGGCCCGGTTTCCTTATGACCATTGGGGGGCATGGAACCCACCAACGCACTTGCTGGGTGGGTGTTTAAAAGCTTTATGTATGCCTTGTTCGTAAGTAATTATTATCGACCAAGAAGTATTTACTCATACATATGATATGTAGATCAGGAAATGCTTATATTTTAATCCCATGGATTCGTTGCTGTGGACTTCCTAAGCACCATTAGCGAATTAACCAGGAGGCGCGTAGAGGCGCTTACGGCTAGTATTAAGGCTCCAAGTATGATTAAGGCAATTGAGAAACGTAATTCTGAGGGTTACCTAGCCCTAATAGCCGAGTATAAGAGGGCTAGCCCAAGTGGTGTCATTAGGCTTGACCTTGACCCATGGACTTACTTCAACACCGTTGGCAAATACGCCACTGGATTCAGCGTCTTAGTGGAGCCGATATACTTCCTTGGTTCGCCTGAGTTCATCAAGGTGGCCCTTACCTACGGTAAGCCGGTGCTGTATAAGGACTTCGTAATTAGTAGGGAGCAGATTAAGGAGGCTAGGAGGTTAGGCGTGAGCTCAGTACTGCTCATTAAGAGACTCCTGGGCGATGCACTTTGGGACCTGGTGGATTACGCAATTAGCCTTGGGCTTGAGCCACTCATTGAGGTTGATAATGAGGTTGATGCATTAGACGTGGTTAATAAGGACAGGTGTAATGCTTGGAATAAACTCTAGGGATTTAGGCGATCTATCGGTGTCCCTGGATAGGGCTGTCTCGATAATTAGAGCCGTTAGGGGGGGTAAGGCCAATATAGTAGTCGCGGAAAGCGGCGTTAAGACCGTTAATGACGCTTTGAAACTTGCTAAGGAGGGTGCTAACGCCGTGCTTGTTGGTACGGCATTAATGAGAGATGCGGAACTTGCTAAGGACTTATCAAGTGTAGCTATTAAATAGTGTATCAATTATTAAATTGACGACTTGCGCAGTATAATCGGTACCAGCCCTCCTTAGTTCATTTAGGTTAATGCTAATCACCTCACCATTAACATTACCTGCGTATTTAGTTACAAGTTCTCTACTTGGGGGGGCATTAACAATAATCTTCCTGGCACTCAATGCCTCCTGGTTATCCCTGAGCAACCTAACATCAAGGAATACGGCGATCTCCGGATTCATTACGGGACCCCTCACGTGAATAGGCTCCTTGGAAACCCTCACGTGAATCTTTGCCAGAGTCTCTCTACGCTCGGGATCATACTCAGGGTATGAAATCACGTAGAATCCCTGCCTAATCAACCTTTGAACCAATTGATCAGCCACCGCGTGTACTCCATCCCCACTTTTACCGTAAAATATTATTTCACGTACCTCGGGCATACCATTCTCTTGATATTCTAATTTTAATAAAAAGATTTGTATGAATTCTTAAGGAATTATAATTAAGAATTTCGTCAATAGCAGAAGGCCTAATTAATAATCCGTTAATTACTAAACCAACTTAATATCAGCACCCAACCTCTCCAGGTCCCAAATGAATGTTGGCCAGGACTTACTGACACCCTCCCAATTAATGATCGTCACAGGTTCCCTAGCGGATAAAGCACCGATAACGCCCATCATCGCTATCCTATGATCGTTTAGAGCATCGATTTCACAACCACCCTTAATCTCATGAGCACCCTCTACCTCGATAACGCCATTAGTCTCATTAATATTCACGCCAGCGCCAAGGCACTTAAGGACTGCGGCAATGCCCCTAAGTCTATTGCTCTCCTTATACATTAAGTGACTGACACCGGATATCCTCGACTTACCCTGAACCCTCGCGAGTAGGAGTGCTAGAGGCATTACAATGTCCGGCGAATCACTTAAGTCGGCATTTAATGGCTTTAGCGCTTTAATAGAGGAGCCCTTAACCATTACCGAGTCCTCATACTCCTCAATCTCCACGCCAATCTCCCTGGCATACCTAATGAATGAGTACTCGCTCTCAACGGCCCTATCTCTACGTAGGTTTGTTATCCTTAAGTCAATGCCGGTTAGTACGGAGAGGGCTATGTAGTACGCGGCCAATGAGTAGTCACCAGGTATTACGAACTCCTCATTAACAGCCCTAAACTCTTGGGATCCACTTACGTATATCGTATCGTCACTCCTCTCCGCATTTATGCCGAAGTCCTTAAGTACGCTTATCGTCGTATCTATGTATGGGCGTGACTTTATGGGTGGCTTAATACTTACCTCAATGCCGCCCTCGGTGAGTGGTGCGAGGTAAAGGAGAGCCGATATGTACTGTGAACTCACTGAGCCACTAATCATTACATAGCCACCAACTAACTTACCACCAACAACCCTGATTATACTCCCTAACCTATCAACTTGGCACCTAGGTTCTTGAGTGCACTTAGTAACTCGTCCATTGGTCTACCAATGAGTGAGCCCCTCGGCATTAATAGTGTCGTTCCATCAATGCCTGAGTAAACTCCTGTTAGTACCCTAAGCGTGAATCCACTTTCACCAACATCAATCACCCTAAACCTCTCCATCGTTATCCCACGCCGAGTCCTCACGTAGTCATCCTTAACCTCAATCTCTGAGATGGGCTTGACCCCCCCCTAATCATAGACCATGTATCATCACCCCAATTCAACTTCCTGAGCGATACCCAAGTCCTCGAGAGGGATGAGGCGAGAAGGTACCTAAGCGTTAACGCCTTAGATGGCGGAGCCTCGACAATGCCTTCCCGAGCCTTAAAGCCATTAATGATTAACTTGCCCATTCATCACCACTAGTACCCTGAGGTAAAAAGTTTTGTGTACCCTCACGAATTAATGAGCTTCAGAGCAGCATCCATTATTGACTCCTCATCAAGCCCATAAAACCTAAGCAACTCCTCCTCAGATCTACCCCCCCAATGTCCATAACCATCAACACCGAGTATCTTAACCCTAGCAAAACCACTCACTAACTCAGTAATTGCTGAACCAAGGCCGCCCCTTGGTGAGTGTTCCTCAACGACGATTATATTCCCAACCCTACGGGCTATTTTAACCACAGCGTCGATATTGATGGGCTTGATCGTCGGTACGTTATAAACGCCCATCTTAATGCCCATCCTCCTTAACTCTAGGGCGGCTCTCACGGCATTATAAAGTGGCGGTCCATAACCCATGACGACTATGTCATCGCCATCGATTAGCTCGTAGATCTCGCCAATCCTGAATTCGTAATCCATATCCATGGTTATCGGCGGTGAGTAATCACGGCCAACCCTAACGTAGACAGGGCCCTTATACTCAATGACCTTGGGTATTATCCTCTCCACATCCCACGCATCCGCGGGCGCCACAACGACCATGTTACTAAGCGTCCTCATTAACGCTACATCCTCAAGCGCCTGGTGACTTGGCCCATCAGCAAAGTCGCTCAAACCAGCGTGCGTCGCTATGAGCTTCACATTAAGGTTCATCCTCCCAATGAATTCCTAATCTGTTCCCAACCCCCCCTCATCATGAACATTGCGTAGGCCATGGCAACCGGCACGTAACCCCCCAGGGCGAGCCCAACGGTGACCCCAATCAAGTCCTGCTCAGAGATGCCAACGTTGAAGTACCTATCTGGGAATCTCTCGCCGAAGTACCTAGCCCTAGTTGACTCGCCAACGTCAGCTGTAACAATAACGAGCCTATCATTATCCTCACCAAGCCTAGCTAATGTCATTCCCAGGGCTTCCCTCATTGAGAACTGCGGTCTTGGCGGTGGATTTAGCGTCTGCTTGCCCGTGTTCTCGAGGTTCCTTACACCCCTACCCCCCCTAATGGTGCTTAGGAATACTACCGTCGGCTTGCCCTTAACCTCACGTGCCTTAGTGATGAGCCTAACAATATCCTCATAATCATGACCATTACCATAAAGCACATTCCAACCGATTGCCTCAAAGACCTTGGCATAATTAATGGGTTTTATCGTACCCACAGGACCATCTAATTGATAACCATTTAAACTAATGATTACCACCAGATTATCTAGGCCGTACTTAACAGCCGTCATTGCCGCCTCCCAGGACTGACCCTCATTCAATTCACCATCACCCATCAGCACATAAACAATGCCGTCATGGCAACCCCCCCTGACTCTATTTGCCAGGGCTAACCCCCCCACGCCCATGCTAAGCCCCCCCTGACCTAGCGAACCAGTTGTGGCGTCTATGTATGGCAGGTCCATATTATCCGCATGCGTTGATATGCTTGAAGATAGTTGATTAATTTCCATGAACCTCTCCGCAGGATTAATCCCTCAACAGTCAATATAGCATACAGAGCCGGTGCTACATGACCAATACTAAGTATGAACCAATCCCTACAATCACCATCCCTCCTCATAATCCTGATGAGGACATTAATTATATCTAACGCAGCCAGCGAGGAACCCAGGTGAATGTACGGAAACTCCCTATCCAACCTAATCAGCAGGTCCCTAGCCCTATCCCTAACCTCCGCAAGCCTATTCACATCAATTAATGTCCTCGATCCATTAATCACCATTGGAAGTCCTGGTATTCCATACGGATTACGGGACATTTAACAAATATTTAAGGATTATCCTAACCTATATTCTCTATATTCTCAATAACGTACTCCGTAGGAACTCACGAAACTAAATACCGAGTCTCAACCAACCTAGTAACTATGTAGTAACCCCAGGTATTCCTTATATAATCTATAAATGGCCCCCCCTCCTCACCCGGCTTAAACACTGCATATATTGCGGGCCCATTACCACTCACACCCGATGCCACGGCACCAAGCCTCAGTGCAGCGCCTATGGTCTCTAGGGCATTGTAATAACCCAAGGACTCAGCAACGAGGATCCCATTTATTGTGGCTGCCTCCATAGATCACCATCGAGCGCCATATTAAACAATGCCTGATAAAGCCCCCCCGATAAAGCCCTCAACCTATCAATGCCCTGCAGGTTCTTTCTAACCTTGTAACCAGTTATGACTACCGTAAGTGGATCCGGGCTTAACTGCTTAATTATTCTTAATGACTTATTATCAGTGAGCACAATGCCCCCAAGCACCGCCGCTGATGCATCATCAAAGGCGCCAGTTATTGATGAACCATGAGCTGGTAGTCTCGGCAGTTAATTTAGCAGCCTCCACGGGATCGGCACTTCCCCCCCTAAGTGAACTTAGTAAGCCGTATATTATACCCACGGCAACGGCACTATTGCTCTTAAGGCCGCTGCCCGGCGGAACCTCACTATTAACCTCGACACATACGTCATACCCCCCAGCCCAAGTTTACTCCTCAGGTAATTAATAACGAAGCCGACAAAATCACTCATCCCGCAGTGACCCTCCTTAACCCTAACCCTAACCTTGAGGTCTACGGCGGCTGTGCCCCCCCGAGCCACGCTGGTACTGCGTTAATTATAGATATACCTCCATAAGTTATGTATTCCATGCCCGTAAATCCCATGATCTATTTAGTATTGGCATTTAGTAACAATATTTTTAAATTTCTAAGTATTAATACCTAGTAATGTCTACATGGGACAAACTACTAACGAGTAAGCCCGTGCTCGTGTGCGCCGTGCCTCTAAAAAAGCCGGCCTTTTATTACCTACCCACATCCTGCGAAGCCGTGGAGCTTAGGCTTGATTACATGGAGAATCTAGGCCTGACCCCCCCGGAGGTTAAGAAGGTCATTGAGGATTACGTATCACATTACCCAACAATAATTACCGTGAGGGAGCGTGAGGAGGGTGGTGGACGCGCGGTGAGTCCTGAGGTTAAGTATGGAATTCTCGAGTTTAGTAAGGGTGTTGGTGCAGTGCCTGATATCGAGGTTGATTTACTGATTAAATACCCCCCCAACATGTATGGTGATATTGCCGAGGGCTCGATACTCTCGAGGCACGTATTTAGTAGGGATGTGAATGCGTATGAATTGGCGGTTAAGGATCTCGATACTGCGAGAAGGTTTAAGGCATTAATATACAAGGTCTTCTCAATAAATGATAATGACTTCCTAAACCTACTAAGGCTGCTTGATGTAGGTGATGTTAATGTTGCCGTGATACCGAGAAACCCAACGTATAGGGCTATCTCGATAATGATGGGTTCAGCCTCATGTACTGCTCAGTACGCGGAAAGACAGGGCCTGGTCAATTAAGTATTGGCCTATGTAATAAGGTTAAGTTGCTTAAGAACTCGTTATCGATGTTCAATAAGGAGTGAATCGAGAATTAAATCGAGCCATTACGCAATTTCTCAAGCACGTCATACCAGGTTGGCTCTCTAAATGGGCCGAGCCAAATCTTATCAGCCTCAATTGCCTGCCTAACCAGTATCTCAAGGCCATCAATATACGGTATGGACCTTTCACTAGCCAGCCTTATTAAGCCCGTAACACCGCCCGGCTTATACGCCAGGTCAAGCACAAGCCCAGCACCAGTATTCCCTGGGTCTATTGGAAAGTCTCCGTTAATACCCAATGGCGTGGCATTAACAAGCAACTGCACCTTAATGCTAGTATTCCGTTGGAAATCGAGAACCACGCAATCAACACCCCAGGAGTTAATTAATGAGCATAATTCACGGCCTCTCTCCGCTGTCCTATTCATAACGTAGACCTTAGAACACCCAAGGTCCCTAAGAGCTAGCGCTACCGCCCTGGCAACACCACCTGCGCCAACGATTAAGGCATCACCACCCGAGTAACCCCCCCTATCACTCAGCGCCTGCTTAATGGCCATGTAGTCAGTGTTGTATCCCAACAACTCACCATCTCTATTAACCACCGTATTAACACTACCGAGCTCCCTAACCGGCCCTACGGTATCATCTATCAACTCCACAATGGCTACCTTATGCGGTGTGGTTACGTTAAACCCACTTAGTGAATCCCTAGCGAACTCAACAAAACTCCTCAACCTAACCGGCGATACCCTAAATGGTACGTAAACCGCATCCACCCCCCCCAATGCCCTGAACACGTAATTATGTATATTGGGTGATAATGTGTAGTCGAGTGGGTAACCAATTACGGCATAGATCTGCATTCGCTAATCACCAACTCAGTCAACTCCTTAATACTTACCCTAACCACATCCCACCTACCCACGTCCGTAACCACGGGAAGTTTTATGAAATCACCACTCCTCTTCTTATCCCTCAACATCGCACTTACGAGCCTATTCACGTCAATGTTGGCCTCATTAATTAGGTTAAACATGGATAATGCATTTATTAGTAGGTTAGGCACGTCCCTAGGCGTGTAGCCCAGCTTAACGCCAACGCGGGCCTCGCACACCATGCCAAGCGCCACCGCCCTGCCGTGGCTAATTGAGAAGTTTGTCGCAGACTCTATGGCGTGGCCCACGGTATGTCCATAATTAAGAATAGCCCTTACACCGCCCTTATCCAGTTCATCAGCCTCAACAATGCTTGCCTTATCCCTCAACGATTTGTGGATAACATACTCAAGGAGTGTGCGGTCCCTATTAATCAATCCATCGGCATTACCCATCACCCTATTAAGTAATTCCTTATCCATCGTCACGCCATACTTAATAACCTCTGCAAAGCCATCGAGGTAATTAGGCATTGGCAGTGAGTCTAGGAAGGATAAGTCAATTATTATATACCTAGGTTGCCTAATGACCCCAATCACATTCTTGAGACCCAGGGCGTTAACGCCCGTTTTACCGCCGAGGGATGCGTCAACCATGGACAGCATGGTTGTTGGTACATTAACATAGTCAACACCCCCCCTCAGGTATATTGATGCGGAGAAGCCGACGACATCGAGGACGCTCCCACCCCCCCCAATGCCTATGAATAGGCCGTCCCTATCAATACCCATCTCATGCGCACTCCTCACGATACTTAGCGCTGTCTCGATGCTCTTACCCTCCTCACCATCTACTATCGGAATCACTGGGCAAGCAATCTTAACCATATTAGCAATACTCCTTGAAGCATACGCAACGCATCCCGTGTAATCCCTAGTAATCCTTTCCAGGGCCTCG
>NZ_BBBJ01000011.1 GCF_001316005.1 Vulcanisaeta distributa JCM 11217 | reverse complement strand
CATGATTAACATTGATTAATACCTTAACGTCACCATCCCGCGACCTATACGTGAATTCCCTCATAACGACCTACCAATCGCCCTAGCCACCTCCCTACCCTTAACCATCAACTCCCTAAACATCTCAAATGTTAATTGCTGCTCAGCATCCGAAAGGGCTTCCCAGGGCCTTGGGTGAACCTCCACGAGGAGCATATCGGCGCCTGCGGCTATGGCTGCCAGCGCCAGCGGTATTACCAGGTCCCTCCTACCCGCTGGGTGTGATGGATCAACGCAAACCGGTAAGTGTGTTAGTCTCTTAACGGCAACCACGGCGCCTAGGTCCAGCGTGAACCTAGTGGCGTGCTCAAAGGTCCTTATACCCCCCCTCTCGCAGATACCACGTTGCCATTACCCTCAAGGAGTATGTACTCAGCGGCCTGTAACCACTCCTCAACCGTGTTACCAAGTCCCCGTTTAAGGAGCACGGGCTTGCCGGACTTACCGACCTCCCTGAGCAAGTCGAAGTTTTGGGCATTCCTCGCGCCTATTTGCAGCATGTCCACGTACTCAGCCACGGTCTTCACCATCCTCGTATCCATGACCTCGGAGACAATAGGTAAACCAACCTCGTCACCAACCCTCCTAAGTATTTTCAACCCATCAACACCAAGCCCCTGAAAACTATACGGACTCGTCCTAGGCTTAAACGCACCACCTGAGCAACCTGGCCCCAGCCTCCTTAACGGCAATAGCCGTATCCCTAACCTGCTCATAGCTCTCCACCGCGCATGGCCCCGCAGCCACCACTACATCATCACCACCAATCTTAACACCGCTGACGTCAACGATGGTTCTATCTCTCCAGGCATTACTCGCCAATTGATACTTGGCCTTAACCTCCACTATAACGGCGCCAGGGTCTACTGACTTAATGGCGTTGGCGTCTACCTTTGAGTCGGGCCAAGTAACCACTAGGTCCTCCCCATAGACCTTGACAACGTTGAATTTAACCCCCAGCCTTATCCAGTAGGCTGGCTATGTCATCCAACTTGCCCTGGATGCCTTGATTATCATGACCCAACACCCCCCCCGCTATACTGCCTTTATCAAGCCCCCCCTCAACAACCTCCTTTAATAAATCACCCAACTCACCAACCACACTCCTCGAGTATGGATTAAGCCTAAACAACTCATTACTAACCTCAACCTGCTCTAGAATCCTCTCCAAGGCCTTAAACGTATACCTAAGGCTGTGGGTAACGAGTTGAGTATTCAGGTCGAGACCAATCCTCCTCAATGCCGCGTAAAGCGTGAGTAGTAATACGTGATGAGCAACCTGCAGGTAGGCCATAAGCCTATCATGCTCCTCAGGGCTGCTTAGGACAACTACGTTGAGGCCGGCACTTGTAAATAGGTCCTTAGCTATTTCGAGCTTATCATCGCCGGTCTTTGATGGTATTAGGACCACTGTCTCGCCAATTGGATTACTCAACTCACCAAAGAGTGGGTGGGCACTTATGTAGTGAAAGCCCGTCCTCAGCGATTCATTCTCAATTAGCCTAAACATGGGTATCTTGACTGAGAATGAGTCCATGACTATGGAGCCCCCCCTAAGCCTGCCTGAGTACTTACTCAATATGCTTATTGACTCATCCGTGGGTTTCGTGGCCAATATGATGACGTCATTAGGCACCAACTCCTCATCATGCCTTTGGAGTATTACGTCGGCGACCCTACCAAGCGCCCTGGCGAGGGTCCTACCAACCCTACCGCTGCCAATTATTGTCACACCAATATCAAGCCTACTTACCAACTGAGCTCTTGTCGAAACCCTAATTATTGATTGGGCGATCCCAATAGCGGTCTCGGCATCAACACCAAACTTACTCAATCCCTCAACCCACTTGGCAATGACCTCGCCCTCCCTGTCCCTATCGATGATGGGTAACCCAAGGTTCCTCTTAACCCTACCAATCTCGGCAGCAAGCCTAATCCTTTCCCCCCCAATTAACCTTATCAACTCCTCATCAATATTATCAATGCTATGCCTCAATTCAGAAAGCATAATAACCACCAATTAAACGGTAATTATTCACAGCTGGGTTAAGACAACCACTAAGTTTGACCTTGCACCTTACGAATCTAGATATTCCATAGAGGTCCCATGGCTATTAAGAAACTATATTTTTAAGCATTATCACTATTTACCTACACTGATAAAACACCTAAGACCTACCACGGCGTCTCTCATCAATTTATCGGGCAATACGTAGGTGTCTCCCTCTTTAACGAGCAATGAATAATCAAGTAATGCCTTAATTAGGGAGTCTATGGTGGAATTATTCAATTCCCTACCCTCCATAGCCTCAAGCGCCCTCTTAATAATTGACCAACGACAACCGTCAATGCAAGTCTCAAGTATTCTTAAATATCTTCTTTCAGCTAGGTACCTACCTTCGCCAATGAAATTACAAATCTCCCTACGAATTAATTCAACAGCCTCCTTCCTGGTTTCGCTTAAAGCCTCGTTAAACCCCATCTTCAAAGCCCTATAACCAAAAAGCGTTAACCAACCAGGGTTCCCACCAAGCTCCTCATACACCTGCTCGGCCTTCTCGAACTTAACGCCATGCTCCGCAAAACCTCGTTTAAGGAACTCAATGGCTTGATCCCTACTGAAGGGCTTAAGCGTGATACCTACGTAAGCCCTACCAAACAATGGTGATTCGGGGGGGTCGGTTAACTTAAGGAATTTAGTGAAGACCCTGAACTCAGAACCCGTTATTATTAATGATAGGTTCCTTAAATTATCATATGCGTAGGCCAATACAGGCAATATATTGAAGCCTTTCGCCTTAATGAGCTCTTGAGCTTCGTCAAGCACGATAATGGCCTTCAACCCCCCCTCATCACTAGCCCAATCATTCAATGCATCAAGAACGTCGGCAAACATAACCCTATTCTTACCCCCCCAGGAGAAGTTCACTTTAAAACCACTAATACTCACTCCCCTAATTCTCGAAAGCTCTCAATAGCTTCCTTGACCTAACCCTTTCATTAATTGCATCCTCAAGCACCTTCACGAAATCCCTATAACTCACGTAACCCTGCTCCTCAAACCGCCTTAAATCAACGTAGAAGTAATTATTTGGTACATACTCATTGAGAACAGCCCTAATTAGTGATGACTTACCCATCCTCCTAAGGCCGAACACTATTATCAACGGCTCATCTAAACTGCCCTTAAGTCTATTGACCTCCTCCTCCCTGTTAAACAAATCCTCGAGCCTTTCCTTAACTCTTACGTCAAAGAGCAGTTACCCCCCCCACCCAACTAGGTTACCCCCCCCACCTAACCTTTTAACCCTACCTCTTAATAACCCTCGGTATTAAACCAGCCCTAATCGCGTGGTCTACGAGCACTATGGCCGTCATAGCCTCCGCCGCGAGTATCGCCTTTGGCGCGGTGGACACATCATAACGGCCTCTGAAGGTTATTGTCGTCTCTACCATCTTTTCCAAATCCACCGTTCTCTGGGGCTTCCTGATGCTCGGCGTTGGCTTAAAGGCAATCCTGAACCTAATGGGCTCACCAATACTCATGCCTCCAAGAGTCCCACCAATCCTGTTGGTCTCAAGCCTTGGTTTACCATCCCTAAGCACTATTTGGTCGTTGGCCTCACTACCCCTCATCCTGGCAAGCCTAAACCCAAGCCCAAACTCAACACCAACGGCACTACCTATCGACATGACCGCCTTAGCCAGGTCAGCCTTCAACTTATCAAAGACGGGTTCACCAAGCCCCCCCGGCGGAACCTCGGTAGTTAATACCTCACCAATACCGCCAATGCTATCCCCCCCATCCTTAGCGGCACTAATCAGCACGTCTATAGCCCTCTTCATGGCTTCGTTATCAACCATGGGAAGGGGGGGCTTCTCCCAGGACTTGACAACATCCTCAAAGGTGTAGTCCTCCCTGGATATGGCCACGCCGCCAAGCTCGACTAGGTGACTCGAGACCTCAACACCTATTGTCTGTTTAAGCACGGCCTTCGCAATGGCCCCAGCCACTATCCTAGCCACAGTCTCCCTACCGCTGGCCCTACCACCGCCCCTATGGTCATAAAACCTACCAAACTTCAGGTAGTAGGCTAAATCGGCATGGCCGGGCCTAGGCCTCATCCAAAGCTCACCGTAGTAATCCGAAATAGCCCTCTTATTCCAAACAACAATTGCTACCGGCGTACCCTCGGTAAACCCATCTTTAACACCGGACAGTATTTGGAACTCCTCATCCTCACACCTAGGGTTAAGGATTGGCAAATGGCAAAATCGCCTCCTCTCCAGTTCCTTCTTGATGATTGATTCGTCGATAGCCACGCCGGCAGGGACTCCATCAACAACAACCCCCCAATGGCAGGTCCATGAGACTCCCCCCCAAAGGTCACAACCCTAAACACGCGTCCAAAGACACTACCCATTAAAAGCAACGTACTATTTAACCTATATAAGCATTCAGGACTCTGTAACGCTTAAAACCAATAATTAAGCCATACGCCACGCTACGACGGCCATATTTTACGGCACTAATGTTTAATTTATCATTATGAAACCATGAACCATCGATTCTCTAACCGTGGTTATATAGGTTATTGAAGGTAAGGCTTATTAATACATAGAACCTGGGGGAAGACGTGGGTTCCTTAAACCGGTACATAGGAAGCCCAGTAAAATCGCACTTGCCTACTCAGGGGGTCTCGACACAACAGTAGCCATTCATTGGCTCAGGGAGAAGTTCGATGCGGAGGTTATAACGGTCACAGTGGATGTTGGGCAGGATGATGACTTCAGGGATATTGAGGAAAGGGCATATAGGCTGGCGCCGCTAAGCACTACACGATAGATGCCAAGAGGGATTTTGCCGAGGGCCCTGTGGCGATGGCAATAATGGCCAATGCGCTCTATGAGGATAGGTACCCGCTGGGTACGGCATTGGCTAGGCCGTTAATTGCTGAGAAGGTTATTGAGGTGGCTAGGAAGGAGGGCTGTGACGCGATCGCCCATGGATCGACCTCTAAGGGTAATGACCAGGTTAGGTTTAACGAGGCGTTAATGGCGTTGGCGCCAGACCTCATGATTATTGAGCCAGCGAAGATCTGGGGCATGAATAGGGCCGAGGAGGTTGAGTATGCTAAGAAGCATGGTATACCAATACCCAGCGTACACAGTAGGTTTAGTATTGATGATAATCTGTGGTCGAGGAGTATAGAGGGCCGTGAAATAGATGACCCTGGCGTTGAGGTTCCTGAGGATGCCTTTAAGTGGACCGTCCCACCTGAAAAGGTCAATGAACCACTCATGCTAGAGATTGAGTTTAGGGAGGGGGGGCTACCCGTGGCGATTAATGGTGAGAAGATGGACCTAGTCAGCCTAATATCATTGCTCAATAAGGTGGTTGGATTGCATGGCTTTGGTAGGGTTGACCACATCGAGAATAGGATTGTTGGTTTTAAGTCTAGGGAGGTCTATGAGGCCCCCCAGCCGCGTTAACGTTGATCGAGACCCACAAAGACCTGGAGAAGCTAGTTTACACACCACTTGAGTATAGGTTTAAGAGGATGGTTGACCAGACCTGGGCAGACCTTGTCTATGGTGGCCTATGGCATGAGCCACTGCGTGAGGAACTTGATTCCCTAATTAAGTCAATGAATAGGTGGGTTAGCGGTGTTGTTAAGGTTAAGGTATTCGGTGGATTAACAATACTTGGTAGGGAGAGCCCATACGCAAGCTATAGTAAGGACCTCGTAGATTACGTGAGTGGTTGGTACCCAAGCGAGGAGGAGGCGAGGGGCTTCATAAGGATGCACGTACTACACTCGCTAATGGCCTATAGAGCCAGGCACAAGGCATAGAGAGACTACTGTTAAAAGTATACCCATTAAAAAGTAATATATGGGTTTGGAGGAGGTTAGGACGACGCACGTGGGTAGTTTACCAAGACCACCTAACCTATCTCCTCAAAACCTAGATAAGGCAATTGAGAATGTCGTTAGGATGCAGGTTGAGATTGGGCTTGACGAGGTCAATGATGGGGGGGAGTACAGGCGCCAATCATTTATTAGTGATTTGACCGAATTACCTGGATTCGAAGTCACGGAATTATATTGGGAAAACTCAGCAGGTGATAAGAGATTCATACCCATTGTACTGAGGACGATGGAGTATGACCCAAGCAAACCAATACTGGCAAGGGGGGTTGAGGGCATTAAAAGGGCCCTGGAGAAACTGGGAATTAAGAAGAGAATTAAGGTAACAATACTCGCACCAAGCTTCATGGCCAGGCTTTACCCAGACCCAGACTGGATGCCCGCGAGGCCTAGGGAGTTAATTAATAAGTATCGCCAGCAGGTTAGGCAATACTACCCATCAATTGATGATTACCTGGATGATGTTAAGAGGATAATAATTAACGAAGCTAGGGCGGCGCTTAACGCTGGCGCTGACGTTGTTCAATTCGATGCACCAGACATACTCCAGTTTGATGTGTATGGTGAGTATAACCCTGATAAGAGTAAGGCTAAGGAACGTGTTAGGAGGGCTGTGGAGCTAAACAACGAGGTTCTCTCCAAATTACCTGCTGAGCATCTCGAGATCCATTCTTGCTGGGGGAATTTCAATAACTCCCAGTTCAACACGCTTGGTCATTACGATGATGCACTGCCTGAGCTCTACGACTTGAAGGTGGGTGTTCTTGGACCCTTCGAGGTATTTGATGGTATTAGGGATTTCGAGGAACTGAAGTACTTCAAACAATATGCGGTGCCAAGGGATAAGAAGTTGGCGTTGGGAATCGTCAGTGTCAAGTCAAGGAATGTGGAGCCAGTGGAGGTCATTAGGAGGAGGTACGAAGCAGCGCTGGAGGTGGTCAATGGCGACCCGAGTAAGCTAATCGTGGCTCCAGGATGTGGTTTTGCCTCAAGTGCCACAAACCCCCGTGCAAACCCTTGAATCCGCAAGGCGAAAGTTGAGGAACATGGTGCTCGCGGTAAAGGGTTCCCAATGACTTAATATTCTCAAGATAAACTTACCATATTCTACATTTAAAATATTAAATACCTGCCTAGATTTCCATTATCTAGGAGGGAATTTCATATGCAATTGGCAAAGCCGTGGTACGACCCTAAGGAGTACAAAAGGATTAGGATTGATGAGGCTAAGATCGAGTTAGAACTTGCTAAGAGATTCCTTAGCGAGGGATTGATTAGAAACGCTGCCGGCAAGGCGTTTCAGGCGTGGAAAGCCCTCGTAGCTGCATTGGCGGTTGATAAAAGGGATGAGTTAAGCAAGGTCTTTAGCGGTAAGGTTAGGTTGAGGGGGGGTAAGAGGGAGCGTGTTGATAGGGTTGATTGGGTAATAGCGGTTATGCCGACGAGTTACTTGAAGGATGTGGCTATGATTATTGGCGGCAGGGTTGACTTACTCACGGATAAGGCGTTATGGATTGATCAATATCAGTATAACGGGCCTGATCCTGAGAGGGTCCTTAGTCCTTATAAGGATGATGAGACTGCCAGGAAGGATATCGAGACATTGATTAAGGAGGCTGAGGAAATCCTACGTAGTATGGGTAGTTAATGAAATCCTTAAAACATAACCCCCCCTAGCTTATCAGTGTGTACCGCAGGGAATTACTCGGGGGGGCTGGGAGTGTTGATAAGATAAGCTATATTTCGTCGGTCGTTGATGACGCCGAGATCTTTAAGTACGTGATAATCACGCTCATCGTTCACGTCAATGAGCTTGAGAGGATTGGCGTCATTAATGGCAATGTGGCTGGGAGGATTAGGGATGTCCTTAGGGATATTTGGCGTGGTGGTTATGAACCAGGTAAATTAGGTAGCTATGAGGATGTGCATGAGTACATTGAGGCAGAATTAATCAGGAGATTGGGTGGCATAGGTGGTTGGATCGGCATTGGTAGGTCTAGGAATGACCACGTGGCAACGGCAATTAGGCTTAAGCTTAGGAGGGCTCTACTCGACTTAATACTCATCACGCTTAAGCTCAGGGAGGTCATCCTAAACAAGGCCGTTGAGGGATATGATAAGGTGATAATAGGCTCAACCCATAGGCAGCCAGCCCAGGTAACAACGCTTGGTCATTACATGCTTTACCTGGATGACCTATCCAGGGACTTCCTCGGTGAATTAATGCACGTCTATGAATTAGTCAATAAGTCACCATTGGGTTCTGGACCGCTCACTGGCACTATGGTTGGTATTGATAGGTTTAGGGAGGCCACCGAGCTGGGCTTTGACGGTGTTGTTGATAATACAATATACGCAACCGGTTCTAGGTACTTCATAATATCCACAGCATCAACAATAGTTAATTACCTGGTGGAGGTTGGCAGGTTCATTAATAATCTCGAGATGTGGTTAATGCCCCAGCTAAATTATTTGAGCGCGGATCCGAGTCACCTCGCCACGAGTAGCATCATGCCGCATAAGAGGAACCCAGCCACCCTGGAGGTTTTTAGGGCTAGGATTGGGGGGGAGGCCGTGGGCCACTTAATGGCTATGTACTCGATACTAAGGCCGGTGGAATCCGGCTATCAACTGGACCTACAGGAATTAACTAGGCATATGTGGTCAATAGTTAAGATTGCCCTTGAGGGTCTCTCGATACTCATGGACTTCATCAACGGTGTTAAGGTTAATGAGGATAGTATTAAGGAGTCGCTGAGTAAGTACGTAGTTACCGCCGCTGAGTATGCAGAGACCGTATCGATGAGGGAAGGAAGACCGTTTAGAGATGTGTATAATGAGGTTGCTAGAGAACTAAGGAGCGGCATTAAAGTCGGCCTTGATGTTAATGATGCATTAATGAAGCCCGTGCGCGGCTCGTCAAATCCACGCCAAGTAATTGATAACGCCAAGTCCAGGCTTAATGAGGTTAGGGAGTTAATGAGTAGGGTTAATTCAATGGTGAGTAGGCTTAATGAAATTGAGAATAAACTACTCACCACCTAACTAAGCTCGGCCTCAAGTAACTCCTCAATGACGTATTTACCACCGCCCCTCAACCACTCAAAGGCCCTCGTCAGCTCAAGCCCGAGGCTTGGGTGTAATATTATTGGTGTTGCCGTGTCCGCGGCCAACCTACGCGTAACGTAGTCCTTATCCACCGTGTCGCCTCCCGTCATGAGTATATCCACGGAGCCCTGCTTAAGCATGGCCCTAACCTCCTCGGTATCGTCAAGAATCACGAGCCACTTACTGAGGCGATTTCTTATTTCGTCGATTGCCTTAATGTATTGCTCATCGTATGTGTAAACCAGGGCGTTTTTCCTTGGGATCCTCGATGGCGTGGTTGATAACCAGGCCTTAAGTAATGCCTCCTCAAAGGCCTTACCACTCGATGCCACCTCACCCGTACTATACATCACAGGCCCAAGCCTTGGGTATGAACCCCCCCTAACCCTACTCCAGGAGAATTGACTCGCCTTAACCCACCAGCGCCTTGGCCTAAGCACCATGAACTCCCTATCCATACCCAAGCCGTTTAATGCAGCCTTAACGGATAAATTCATTAGGTTAACTCCAGTTGCCTTACTTGTGAATGGCATTGACCTGCTCGCTCTCACGTTAGCCTCGATTACGTATAGCTTATCCCCCCCAGCAATGAACTGTATGTTGAATGGCCCAACAATGCCTAATGCCTTGGCAATTCTCAATGAAGCCTCTGCCATCTTAATCCTCCAACCATCATTTAACCTATAGTCAATGCCCCCCCTTGGTGGTATGACCATGGTACTATCGCCGGAGTGCACGCCAGGTGGTTCTATGTGCTCCACGGGCACCACGATCACGGAATTACCATCACCAACACCATCAACCTCAACCTCAACACCGTTACCAATGAACTTGGACACAACTACAGGGTGCTCAGGGCTTATCCTAGTCGCCTTGTTAACATAATTGAGTAGTTCCTGCCTATTCCTGGCAATGCCCATGTACGTACCACCAAGCACATAACTGGCCTAACGATTACTGGGTAATCAAGCCACCTCTCCACGAGTCCTATCAACTCCTCAATAGTTGATGCATAGGCCCAGGGTGGTTGATCAAGTCCTAACTCATCGAGTAATTTCGAGAACTTAGACCTATCCTCAGCCAGATCCACGGATTCCGGTCTCGTGCCCAGTATCCTAACATTCTCAATTAGCCAGGACCTAGCCTTACCATAGAGCCTCTGCCCAATTTGACCACCTGCCCATAGCACCACGAACTTGGGCCTCTCCTTAATTAGTATGTTCCTTAGGGTTTCTGGGGTTAATTGATCGAAGAAGAGTTTATCCGCGAAGTCCCAATCCGTGGACACGGTCTCTGGGTTATAGTTCAGCACGCCAATCCTATAGCCAAGTCTCTTAAGCATGAGGACGGTATTAACCACCGACCAATCGAACTCGACACTAACGCCTATCCTAAAGACCCCCCCAGCGCCCGTAACCACGGCATCAACGCCAGGCCCTGTATAATCATCAACCTCACCACCGTGCGTTAGGTATAGGTAATTCGTGGCGGCAGGCCACTCACCGGCCAATGTATCGATTTGCTTAACCACGGGCAACCTCCTCAGTGGGTCATTACCAAGGGCCCTCCTCAATTGCTCCTCACTGAAGCCAAGCACGTAAGCCTCCTCAAGTGGTAATGGCTCACCCCTCCTTAATCCCTCGTAGAAGTCCACAACCCTCTTAATCGCGTAAAGGAAGAACTTATCAACGCCGGTCCACTCATTAATATCATCGACGGAGAAACCCTCCCTAAGAAGCACAGCCGCGTACAGGAACCAGTAGGGCTTCCTCTCCTTAACCATTTTCATAGCCTCTTCAATGCTTGCCTCATGGTATATCCTACCACCCACGAGGCCTGGCTCGCCAATGTCAAGCATTCTCACAGCCTTCTGCCAAGCCTCCTCAAGTGTCCTCCCAATGCCCATGACCTCGCCGATACTCATCATTTCGGGGCCCAGGGACTCATCAATGCCAAACCTATCGCTCTCCCACCTCGGTATCTTAACCACCACATAATCGAGGCTGGCTCAAAGGACGCTACCGTCTTACCCGTCACCCTATTAATCAACTCACTCAGCCTATAACCAAGCGTCAGCTTAGCCGCTATATACGCCAGTGGGTACCCCCCCGAGGCCTTGCTGGCCAGGCGCTTGACCTACTCATCCTTGGATTCGTCTCTATGACGTACATCTCGGGCCCCCCCTGGGATTAATAGCAACCTGCACGTTGCACTCGCCAATTAGGTTTATCGCGTTTGCGACGCCAATGGAGATTAACCTAGCCCTCTGGTACTCATCATTTGTTAATGTTAGGCAGGGCGCAACAACCACTGAGTCGCCCGTGTGCACGCCCATGGGGGGGTCTATATTCTCCATGCAGACCACGGCCACCGACTCCCCCCCGTACTTATCCCTCATAACCTCGAACTCAATCTCCTTCCAACCACCGATGTACTTCTCAATTAGCACCTCCTTAATCTCGCTCATGGCCAATGCCTTGTGGTACTTACTGATCAACTCATCGTCATTATGGGCAACAAAGGCACCTGCACCACCGAGGTTAAAGGACACCCTGGCAAGCACTGGGTAGCCCAATTCCCTAGCCGCCGATAAGGCCTCATTTAGTGAGTACGTGGTCTTGGACGGTAACACCGGGATGCCGTGCTTATTCATTAGGTCCTTAAACAGCTGCCTACTCAGGGCTGACCTAATGCCCTCTATTGGCGTTCCAAGGACCTTAATGCCGTACTTACTGAGAATGCCCAAGTCATTGAGGTTTATGCATGCGGATAATGCGGTCTGACCACCAAAGCCACAGGCAATTGCGTCAGGTCTCTCCCTCTCAATAACCATCTCCAGGAACTCAGGCTTTATGGGAACCAGGTAAACCCTATCCGCAAACACGCGCGTAGTTTGTACGGTAGCTACGTTTGGGTTGACTAAGACTGTCGTTAACCCCCTCCTCCTTATACGCCTTAAGTGCCTGTATTCCCGAGTAATCAAATTCCGCGGCCTCCGCAATCTTAATTGGCCCACTACCGATTACCAGGACTTTCCTAACGTCCATAGTTGATCACCATCCTCGCAAACTCATCAAAGACCCAATTAGCGTCTAAGGGGCCGGGCTTAGACTCCGGGTGGAACTGCGTCGTTAGTATTGGTAGTCTCTCATGGATTAAACCCTCCACCGTGTTATCGTCAGGTTGTATCGCCCACACCCTAAACCCAGTGCCCCCCCTAATGCTCTGTGGATCGACGGCATAGCCATGGTTGTGGGTGGTTATGTACACTCTATTCCTAATGAGATCGAGCACCGGCTTATTGATCGCCCTGTGTCCATACCTCATCTTGTAGATCCTAGCCCCAATGCCTAGGGCGATTACCTGGTGTCCTAGGCATATCCCTAGGGTTGGTTTTCTATCCCTAATTACATCAGTGACGACATCACTTAAGTACGTCAGTAGGTTTGGATTACCTGGACCATTACTGAGGAGGACCCCGTCGCAATCATTTAGGGCATTCCTCCACATATGGCATGGGTACCTAACGACCCTAAAGCCCCTGCTTAGCAGGTTTCTCACAATGCTCATCTTAACACCGCAATCAATAATTCCAATACAGGCTTATCATCATCACCATAGTAAATGGGCGCACTTGGTGATACAAGCCTTGTGAAGTCAATATCATCATACCTAGCGCATCCCTGATTAACTTCAAGGCCCTGTCCACGTCATCGGCTATGGCGCCCATCATCACGCCAACCTCCCTCAACTTAACCGTTAACGCTCTAGTATCAACCCTGTAAATACCCGGGACACCCTCCCTCCTAAACCACTCATCAAGGCTCATAACCGATGTGTAGTGGCTTGGTGTTGTTAGGTCAAAAATCACGGCACCACTTACCTGAATCGCATCACTCTCCCACTGATCCGGCGACGTTCCGTAATTACCTATCAATGGACTTGTAAACACCAGTATTTGCCCCCTGTATGATGGGTCCGTTAGAGACTCGGGATAACCAACATTAGCTGTTGTGAAGACTACCTCGCCAACAGCCTCATTATTAGCGCCAAAGGCGTAACCACGATATACACTTCCATCCTGAAGAACCAGGTACCTCCTCCTTAAGCCGAATCATTCAGGTGGGCTTGTTATAAATATTTTATAAGCTTTGCCTTTAAGGCACTTACATGGCTGTGCTAGATACATAATGTATATATATTTGTTTAAAATAAAAGCCACCAATGCGCGGCTTTTCCCAATCAATAGCCTTCCTCAGGGAAAGCCCAACCAGGAGGATTGATGCGATAAGGGAGAGGTTAAAACGTGAGAAGAGGGATATCATTAACCTATCGGCTGGACAACCTGGGATACCGCCACCGATTGAGATTAGGTCATTACTGGCTAAGCAATTGGTGGAGGATAATAGTATGGAACTTTACGGATATACACCCAGCCAGGGAATTATTGAGTTAAGGGAGGCGGTCTCCGAGGATTTGAAGAGACTTGGCGGTATTGATGTTGACCCGGACAATATAGTGATTATAACGGGCGGTCAGGAGGGGGATGTTCGCCACGTTCATGACCATACTAAACCCTGGCGATGAGGTCATACTACTGGACCCAACATACTTTGGTTATAAGCCATTATTGAGTACTTTGGCGGTAGGATAAGGAGACTTGGCCTGAGCATGGAGGATGAGTTCAAGATCAACGTTGAGAAGCTTAAGGAGTTAATAACGGACAAGACTAAGGCACTGGTTTTAGTGTCTCCGGATAATCCAACGGGCAATATAATTGATAGGGACACCGCGAAGGCGATAGCCGACCTAGCGGTGGATAAGGACTTCTGGATAGTATCTGATGAGGCTTATAGGACGTTGATTTACGAGGGGGGGGAGCACACATATATTTATAGGTACGCGCCTGACCACGTAATCTCAATAAACACATTCTCTAAGGACCCTGGAATACCAGGTTGGAGGTTGGGCTTCATCTACGGGCCAAGCGATGCAATACCTAAGTTGAAGCTAGCCGCTGAGGAAATGACGTACTGCCCACCCGTTATTGCCCAGAAGTTCGTGGCCGCGTACCTAAGGTCTGAGGTCAGGTTGAAACACCTTAGGTACATAATTGAGGAGTATAGGTCAAGGAGGGATGCCGCAGTTAAGGCATTGAGGGAGTACCTACTGAGTCCAGGTTCGTTGTTCCAAAGGGTTCAATGTTCATATTCGTCGACTTATCACGTTACATAAGGGATTCCGAGAAGTTCGCCGAGGCGCTCCTTGAGAGGTATGGTGTGACCGTGATACCTGGTACGTACTTCAGCGATATTTATAAGTCGGCAATTAGGATCTCCTTCGTGGTGGAAAGCATCGAGAGGATACGCATGGGGGGGATTGAGAGAATAGGCAATGCCATTAATGATCTAAGGAGCTCATTATAACTCGGTCTCTGGCGTTAAAATTATATTATGTTTACTACGGCATGGCAATATTTATAATATTGATATGCTGTTCCTCAGTGATGCTCGTAATAGTGAAGGTAGGCGGATCCGTGATTAGGAAGGGAGTTGATAATCTCATTAGGGAGATACCTGAATTGCTCAATAATGGTCATAGGGTGGTGCTAATACATGGTGGTGGTTACTTCATAAATGAGCTAATGGAAAGAATGGGGCTTAAGCCCAAGTTCGTAACTAGCCCCCCCAGCGGTGTCACGAGCAGGTACACGGACCTGGAGACCCTGAGGGTCTACGTGATGGGCATGATGTTCCTAAATAAGGAGTTGGTGAGTAGGTTGCAGGGTGTTGGGGGGGTTAATGCCATTGGGCTTTCTGGAGTTGATGGCGGCTTACTGAGAGCTAGGAGGAGAGAGTCAATGATTATAATTGATGAGAGGGGGGGTAGGGAGAGGATTGTTGATGGTGGCTATACGGGTAAGATAGAGAGTGCTAATAAGGACTTCATAATGAGACTACTCAATGATGGTTTCACGCCTGTGATAGCGCCAATAGCCATGGATGTCAAGACAGGCGGGGGGGCGCTAAATGTTGATGGTGATCAGGCACTCGAGGTATTATCAACATCCCTAACGCCCAACTATGCCGTGATTCTCACGGACGTCGATGGCGTACTCATAAACGGGAAGGTCATCAACAGGGTAAGCGCCGCTGAGGCACAGGAGTTGTTTAAGAATCCGGAGGTTAGGGGGGGGTGGTATGAAGAGGAAGGTCTATACGGCAGCCCAGTTGGCTGGTAAGGGTATATACACGATAATCTCTAACGGAGTGATTGATAGACCAATAACATCAGCAATTAATGGCTTTGGTACGCACGTGTCACCGCAGAAGTGATGTTTATTAGATATATACCTTAATCGTTAATTTATAAAATCTCCGCTATTAACCGCAATGCTTAAATAGGCTATATTTACGTAATAACGCGATGCCAACAAAGGTTTCCTGCCAGGTCTGTGGGGGGCGGACATAGAAATACCAGATGATGTGCTCGATGGTGAATTAGTCAGTTGCCCAAGCTGTGGTCAGAAGTACCAGGTAGTTATTCAGAATGGCTTAATACAGCTGAAGCTGATTAAGGTTGAGGAGGAGGATTGGGGGGGCGAATAATTGCTGAGGGGGGGTGGTTCTGATTGAAGTCGTACACTTCCTCTACGATGCCATAAGGCTTGATGAGAAACTGCTCATTAGGGAGTTTGATAACCTGGGCATTAATTATAGGCTTGTGAATGCCGAGAACCTGGCCTTCGAATTCCCTGGAACTAATGAGGTTGCCACGGCATTCATAAGGACCGTCAGCCAACACAGGACTCAGTTACTGGCTCAGATGTATGAGGTCATTGGTGGTAGGTCAATAAATCCATACGCATCGATAATGATTGGCAATAATAAAGCCATTACCCTGGCGATACTCAATCGCCTTGGAATCCCAATACCAAACACCGTAGTTGCCCTATCCAGCGAGTCGGCAATCAAGGCCCTGGGCATTGTTGGTTATCCCGCAATTATTAAGCCGATACATGGCTCATGGGGCAGGTTGGTTAGCCTGGTGGGTAGTAATGAGGACTTAATCCTCCTGACTAGGCATAGGGGGGGATCCATGGAGAATCCCCAGTACGAGACGTACCTAGTTCAGGAATTCATTAGGAAGCCGGGTAGGGATATTAGGGTCACCGTTGTCGGCAATGAGGCTGTGGCGGCCATATATAGGTACGCCGTCGGCGATGATTGGAGGACGAACACCGCGAGGGGGGGTGGTAAGGCCGAGGCCGTGAGGATTGACCCGGAGCTTGAGGACATAAGCGTCAAGGCCACAAGAGCAATTGGTGCTTATTACGCAGGTGTCGATGTTGTTGAGTCTGACGGAGGTTACAAGGTGCTTGAGGTTAACACAGTCCCTGAGTTCAAGAATGTGCAGAGGGTGACGGGTGTTAATGTGGCTAGGCGAATAGCGGAGTTGGTAATGGACATTGTTAAGAGGGTTGATAATGTTCAGTGACGAAGCTAAGTTAAAATTACTCATGGAGGCCCTGAACATTTACTCACCCACGGGTGGTGAGCATGAGCTTGCGGAGTTCCTAGTGGAATTAATGACAATGAATGGCTTTGAGGCTAGGATTGATGAGGTAGGCAATGTGGTTGCCATTAAAGGCGGTGGCGAACCTGTTCTTTGGCTTCATGCCCACATGGACACAGTGCCCGGCTTCATAGAGGTTAAGCGTGAGGGCAACAAGGTAATTGGTAGGGGGGGGCCAGCGATGATAAGGGCCCGCTAATGGCGATGGTGATAGCCTTCATGGAGAGTGAGTTAAGTAAAGGAACACTTGTGCTCGCCGCGTCGTGCATGAGGAGGGTGATAGCCTAGGCACTAGGCATTTAATGGTTAATAATCACGTGCCGAGGCCGACGGGCATAATCGTTGGTGAGCCGACCGGGATTGATAGGGTGGTGACCAAGTATAGGGGGGGTGGTACAAAGCTTGAAGTAAACGTGAGGACCAGGGGGGGAGGGCACGCGTCGAATCCTGACCTTGAATCAAACTCAATACTTATCGCCATGAACGTGTATAGAGACCTATGGAATGCATTGATGGCTGGGACGTCTTATGAAAACTTCCTGGTAACACCAACAATCATGAATTGCGGTGAGGCGGAAAACATGATACCAAGCAATTGCAGATTGATCCTCGACGTAAGAATACCCCCTGGCAGGTCATGTAAGGATGTTGAGAACGCGATTAATCAGCTACGGGCAAAGTATGGCGAGTTGGTTACCATTAACATGAGGTGGTGCACTGAGCCGTTGAAGTCCCTGTAAGCAATACCAGCGCCAGGGCTGTGTCCAGGGCGATAATCAAGGTGCTGGGTAAGGGACCCACCCTCGCCAGGAAGTGGGGGGGCACAAGCGATATGAACGACCTAGCCTCATTAACCAAGAACATAGTTGCCTACGGCCCTGGTGACGGCGCATTTTCACACTCACTTGAGGAGTACATACTTATTGACGATTATCTCAGGGCCATAGATATATATAAGCAGGCGATAGTCGAATTTATGAATATTTATAAATAGATAGTGAATAAATGATTATTTATTATTAAGGGTAAAATTTATAAATTATTTATTTCATGAAGACCTGGGTGGTTCCCATTGAAGTGCCTGCAAATCAAAACCCTCCGTTTCAGGGTAAGGATGAACTACTAATGCGTTTATTAAGGCGTGAAAGCATTGATTATGAGGAGTTGGAGGATCCCATCTTAAGGCAGTGGCCCTTACCACCGAGATTAATGACTGACGGTATTAATATTGACCCAGAGCTCCCTAGTCAATTATTCATAACGGATACAACCTTTAGGGATGGGCAACAAGCCTTCTATATCTACTACTCAATAAGTGATGCCGTTAGGTTGTTTAGGTTATTGGCTGATTTAGATAATGGGAGCGGTAGGATAATTAGGAGCGAATTCTTCCTATACACTGGTAGGGATAGGGAGCTTGTAAGGGCTGTTAGGGACTTAGGCCTTGAGTGGCCTAGGGTTATTGGTTGGGGGGGGTAGGGCTAGGGTTGAGGATGTGAGGCTCGTTAAGGAGGCTGGTCTTGATGAAATGGTTATGTTAATGTCGATATCCGACATACACATTAAGTATAAGTTCAATTCCACGAGAGATAGAGTCGTGGCTAAGTACCTAGAGGCCGCGGAGTACGCGTTGAGGGAGGGTATTAGGCTTAGGTGTTCCCTTGAGGATGTTACCAGGTCTGACGTGGTTGGCTTCGTAATACCCTTTGTAGAGAGACTGCTTAAGCTTGGGGAGAGGTATGGCATTGAGATCACGATAAAGCTACCAGACACGACGGGCGTTGGCGTACCCTACCCATTCGCGCCACTGCCCTATAGCATACCAAAGCTCGTGTGGGTCCTTAGGAAGGTGTTGGGAATACCCAGCGAGTCCCTGGAGTTCCATGGCCATGGCGATTACTACATGGCCGTACCCAACGCGGTTGCCGCCTGGCTTTATGGGGGGGCGTCCATAAACAATGGGACGTTGCTTGGGATTGGGGGGGAAAGGGCTGGTAACGTGCCTATAGAGGCCTTAGTAATTTGGTATGCTAGGATCAAGGGTTCCTTTGATGGCATGAACCCCCAGGGTGATCGGTAAAATAGCTGAGGAGTTCAGGAACCTCAATTACCAAGTGCCCAGGTATCAACCATTTGTTGGCGAGAATGCCTTTACGACAGCAGCTGGCATACACGTTGATGCGCAATTGAGGAATCCAATGACTTACCTGTCGATGGACCCATCCATAGTTGGTCGTGAGGCTAGGATACTTATTGGGCCGTACTCAGGTAGGTCATCAATAGCTTACTGGCTGAGGAGGCGTGGTGTGGAGCCCACGCCCAAGCTTATTAATGCTGTTTATGAGAGGGTTATGCGCATCTACGATGATGGTTTAAAGAGGGAGCCGTTAAGTGATGAAGAATTGAATAAAATACTCAACGACGTTATGATGAGTCAGACAATGCGTTCTTAAGCGCCCTAATGGCCATTTCCAGGTCCTCATCAGTTATGCAGTAGGGTGGTAATAGCCTCACTGTGGTCCCACCGGCAACGCTGGTCAGTAGCCCCATGCCTATTAACTTGTCAACGTATGGATCAGCCCTCTTCCTAAGCTCAACACCGAGCATCAACCCATACCCTTAACCCTTAGGACAGTCTTTAAGCCATTGAACTCATCCTCAAGTATCCTCATGAACTATCACCCATAGCCCTCGCCCTTTCGGGCACATTATCATTAATCAAAACCTCAACCCCCGCCTTAGCCGCGGCCATGACAAGCGGGTTACCCGCGAAGGTACTGCCGTGCTCTCCAGGTTCGAAGATGTCACCGAACTCCCTCCTAACAACTGCCACTCCAATTGGTAAACCACCGGCTATTGACTTACCTGCCGTGAATATATCGGGCTCCACACCGTAATTCTCAAAGGCCCAAACACGCCCAGTCCTGCCAAACCCCGTCTGGACCTCATCAAATATAAGCAACACATTCCTCTCCCTCGTCACCTGCCTAAGGGCCCTTAGGAACTCAGGCTTCGCTGGGTTAACACCGCCCTCGCCCTGTATTGGCTCAACGATCACAGCCGCTAAATCCTCAGTCACCAACTTATCTACCTGGTCAACCGCGTTGAATGGTGCGAACCTGACCTTATACGGCATTGGTTCGAAAGCCCTCCTATACTTCTCATTACCAGTTACTGAGAGAGAACCCATCGTCCTGCCATGGAATGAGTTCAGGAACGCCAGGAACTCAGCCTTCTTACTAATTTTCCTCGCTATCTTAAGGGCGACCTCCACGGCCTCAGTACCGCTATTCTGTAGAAATACCTTGCCGAAGCTGCTAGGTACGACCTTCATGAACTCCCTAATAAACTCAGCCCTCGCCTCGTTATAGAAGGTCAGTGTACTGTGATTATTTTATCGAGTTGATCCTTAATGGCATTTATTATCCTCGGATTCCTATGACCGAGGAATGCAACGCCAAAGCCCGTGTGCATGTCCAGGTACTTATTATTGTTTGAGTCCCAAACATACTGCATGTAACCCCCCCTAACTATGTTTACCTGCTTCTTACTATAGTACCTAGCCAGGTACTCATCCTCGAACCTAAGCAAGTCATTACTCATTGCACAATCACCTCCTGACAGTATTTATCACATACTCAGCTATTTTACGCGCAATATTAATGCCCGAGACACTCATGAGGCCCTTGAACTCAGGTATTGCGTTGACCTCATTAACCATGTAACCACCCTCCCCCCCACTAAACAGCAGATCAACACCCGCGTAGTCAAGGTCAAGGGCCTTCACAGCCTTAATGGCGATTTCATAGGCGTCAGCACTAAGCCTAATTGCGTGGGCAATCCCACCCCTGGCAACATTACTCCTCCAATCACCTGGGCTTGGCTTCCTAACCATTGACGCAACCACCTCATCGCCAATGACGAACACCCTATAGTCTGTCCCATCACCAATGAATGGCTGTATCATCGCAATCCTCGAATAGGAATCACCCACGGCCTTATGTCTCAGTATCATTGCCAGGTCCTCCGCATTGCCCACTAAACTCACGAGCCTACCCCCCCAAGAACCATGGATCGGCTTAACAATGGCCGGGTAACTAACGCCATCACCCTGGGCATTAATTGAGAATAGTAGTTTAGTGGGTACCGTGGGTATGCCTGCCTTAGCCAACGTTGATATTGCGATGGCCTTATTCCACGAGTTCTCTATGGCGAGCCCCTTATTTATAGTCATCACACCATGTATATTCAAGATACGAGCCACCAAGCCGGCCTTTGAATGGCTCATGGGCCTAACGAGGACTACGCCGAAGTCACCACTATTATTAAGGCTCAGGGAGACATTATCAATGTTTATTAAAGCGACATTGGCGCCGAGGTCCCTAAGCTCCTTCAATATTAACCTCTCCTCAACTCTCATTGTGTCGTATAGCATGGAAACCGTTCCATACTACCAACCCACAATCCTAAATACATTATATAAATATTTCCCTAATCAACAATAACATGCTTATAACTCCCGGAATAATAAAGAAAATATTTAAAAGCCTCGTCATTACGGTAAGCGCTGGTGAGTCGTCATTGAAGCGGGGGGGGCCACGGCTAATCAAGACCTCGTACTCATACTCAGTAAGTACGGCCCAGTGGAACAGAAAATACACAGCGAATTAGTTAATAGGGGGGGTTTCAGGGTAGCCATAATAAATACCAGGGATGATGAGGTAAGGCATAAGGGCGGTAAAGCCGTCTTACTCCTTGACGATGTCTTTGAGGCATTCGTAATATCTGGGTTATTCGATGATACGTTGAACCCACGTGATACATACATATTAGCAATCAACAGGGCCCTCCTATTCAGGGAACTCTCAGGGCTGGGCTACCCAACCCCCCCTGACTTAATTATTGCGTTAAATCCCAACGTAGTTGGTAAGGTAATTAAGGGTCTCGGTAGGGCATACCTAGCGACGCCAGCGCCGTCACTTGGCCTTGATGGCAACGTAACTACGTGGGAGGGCGGTAAATCAGTGGCCGAGCATAGGATGTACATGGCCAACCCACTGGTTAGGATAAACATGATTATTAAGGCGCCTGATAGGATAATCAATGCCCAGGTCATTGGTGATGAGTGCCTTAACTGCGGCGATTTGAAGCCCTGGGTCTTAAAGATTTCAAGGGATATTAAGTGCCTCATGTGCACATACGTAATAGGTACTTACGGCAATGAACACCTGGTCCTCGGTATAGAGCCTAAGGTCGAATTAACAATGGACTTGGCGGATAAGGTGGTAAATACGATAGTGAGGTGGTACAATGGCGAGTGGTAAGTATAGGGCATGCGTCGTAGGGGCCAGCGGCGTCACTGGCGGTGAGTTACTTAGGCTATTACTTAATCACCCAGGTATCGAACTTGCCTGCGCAACCTCGAGGGAGTTTAAGGGCGAGTACATATTTAGGGTTCACCCAAACCTTAGGGGCAGGACAAACCTAACTTTCAGTGACTCCACGATTGACGCCATACTCAAAAAGGAGGTTGACGTGGTATTCCTGGCGCTACCCCCCCATGGGCAGAGTATTGAGTGGGTTCCAAAGCTCTACGAGGCTGGACTAACCGTGATTGACCTATCCGCGGACTTCAGGCTTAAGGACCCAAACGCCTACGTCGAGTGGTACGGGTGGGAGAAGCCACACCCATACCCAGACCTACTTAAGAAGGCCGTTTATGGACTTCCCGAGTTACATAGGGAGGAGTTGAGAAACGCCAAGCTAATAGCCGTGCCTGGGTGCATGCAACCGCAGCCATAATATCCCTAGCCCCCCCTGTGGTAAAGGCAGGTCTCGTGGATACTGAGAGGATTGTTGTTGATGCGAAGATATCGAGCTCAGGCGCCGGCGCGCACGCGCCCAGGCTCGACCTACATCCCTTTAGGACGTACGTGATTAGGCCCTACGAGGTTGTTCACCATAGACATACGGCGGAGATAGAGCAGGAGTTGAGCTTATTAATTAATAAGCAGGTACACGTGGCATTTACCCCCCCACACGCCGTGGACCTTGTCAGGGGGATATTAACTACGTCACATACGTGGTTAACGAAATCCGTGCAGGAGCCAGACGTGTGGAAGGCAATTAGGGCCATGTATAGTAATGAGCCATTTATCAGGATTGTTAAGGACAGGGCGGGCTTCCAGAGGTATCCAGACGTCAAGTACGTGATAGGGTCAAACCTAGTTGACATAGGCTTCGAAATAGACACCAGGCTGAACAGGCTTGTTGTCCTAGCCGCAATAGACAACCTAATGAAGGGCGCGTCGGGACAGGCCGTGCAGGCAATGAATGTGGCCCTAGGCTTCCCCGAAACCACAGCACTAAATCAAATTCCTTTATACCCGGTGTAGTACTTATATAATAATAAATAAGTAGTATAATGACATAATTTTTAAAATATGTAACGGGGATCCAAACTGCCCTGCCTAGGGCCCACGGACATGATGAAACCATCACGCTTAAAATAACTATCTTGGTTCATCCTCAAGGTTCATAGACCTAGCCACTATCAAACATTGCTCTCCTAAACTTAAATATACGGTATTAATTGTATTAATTTACTAATTTACTATGCATGCTTGAATGTGCACATAATTTATTTAATCGCTTATTCGCCCAAGGAGAAATAAGTTAGGCATTAGGGCACATTGTTTTTATGAGTATTGTTAGTCAGAGGGCCTTGAGCCTAGTTATCGGGGCTTAGAGGTGCTATGCTCGGTGGCTATGGCATCCGCAACTACTTAATTACCTATGGCCGTTGGTTATCCTAGCCCTTGCATACATAGTGATTGGCATTACCCTATCTAACTACGCCCTCACAAAAATACTCAGAGAGGACTTAGCCCACATGTATTAATTAATAATTTAATGATTAAGGTCTACTGGATAGTCTTGGACCTAACATTGGCCCTATGCCTGGTCACGGCCTCCTTAACAGATTCGTAGACTACTCTTCCAATTAGCTCGCCGGCCTTAGAGTGACCGCCAGCGTACGTTATGCGTATCCCATTGCCGGGGGGGACCACGATTACGTTATCTGTGCCCGTACCCGTGGCTATTAAGCCCGGTGAGTAACTGCTCTCTATGCCTAAGTCCTGAAGTGCCGCGCACTTAGTCTCGGTTATCGTAATTAAGGCCCTAGCATGGCGGCCTCGGTTAATAAGGCATTGGTTATCAATATGATATTTATCGTGCCCACCCTCTCAAACACGCCATCAACCTCGTACGTAGATGCCTTGTCAATACCCGTCCTTAATGCGTTCGACTCAACACCCGCAGTGGTGAGGGCTGTAACCCACACATCCCTATACTCATCACTCGCCACCGCTAAGTCATCCATGTCAACGCCCGTGCCCAGGCATGCATGGTCATGAGGGGGTACCCCCCCAAGCTGACCCATTAATGTGTCTAGGTACTTCTCACGGAAGCCCTGGCTGTGTAGTGCGCACCATAGGTCTGGCGGTGCGTAGTTATTGCATACAAAGCGTACGTTAACCATGCCATGCATTGTACTGAGCACTCGTCTCCTCTGTGCCAGGTCTATGAGGAGTGTCTTAACGTTGATACCGCCATAGCTTTGATAGTATATTCGGGCAGTCACGCCATCACGGGACCAGACCTCCCTAAACGCTACATTCATTACGTGATAGGATGCAAATCCTATTAATAAGCACTATCACATTATGAAAAGTCCTAGATAAGGTAGAGAATTCCCAAGACAAGTAACGCCAGGAGTGCCCTGGTTAGTATGGAGATGAGCATTATGGTAACGCCATCCTTAAGCCCGTAAATGCCGAGGTAGTAGGGCGCGTTGTGCCTAATTCCACGTGTTAGTGATAAGGCCACGTAGCCAATCAGCAACCACTTAATTATTAGGATGCCGCTGAGTCCCTCATTAATGAGTGTGCCCGCGACGGCGAAGGCTGCATTGTCACTAATTACATAAGCCACTATTAGGCTTACTGCGTATGGACTTAGGGTACCGAACATATGCGATAGATAATCACTGAGGTAGTTATTGAGTCCTAAAAGCTCAATGACCGTTAACGCAACACTCGTTATTGACGTAACCAGTACTATCCTTACAATCAATTTCAAGACCCTTCCTAAATTAAACGAACCGTTCACTGCCTGTTCTGTAAGTTCGGCTATACCGTCCTCGTCTCTATCCCTACTTGAACCTCTTCTCCCAAGGATTGCGAATATGATCATCTGCATTAAGCCGAGGGTCATAAGGATTAGGAGGTATAGTAGACCGTAGACCCCCATGGTACTCAGTAGCACCGGCATGAGGGTCCTTAAATGCGAGAGTAGGGCTGGGAAGGAATTAATGAGTGATGATATGTACAATTCCCTACGCGTCAATCTACCGTCCTTATACATGGCTATGAGCATTGAGGATGCGGTGGATGGACTAACGAGGGAGACAATGAAGGGTAAGGAACAATAGCTGGGTAACCCAGACAACGCCGTTATCCACCGCCCCCCCAGCCTACCTATGGCCCTTATTACCGCTTCTTTACTCATTATGTAGTACATCGTAAGGACACCCAGTACTATGCCCAGTATGGCGAATGCTAGGTAGTGGAGCTCGTAAATAACTAAGTTAGTTACCTGCCCCCCCATTGGCCGATTCCCTCCAGCGCATTTTCTAACTCTGTGTATATCTCCCTTAATTTACGTATGACGTCCTCTGATGTATGCCATAAGCCCCCCCTTTCATGCGCCTCATATAGTCTCTTAATGATTTGTTCCAATGCGTAGGGATTAACTTCAGTAAACCACCTCCTCATCTCCTCATTAAACACGTACGTCTCCGCAATCCTGTCCCAAACCCAGTCATCCACGGCATTCATAGTCACGGCAACCCCCCCGAGAACATACTCAACGCGCTTCGAAATGTTCTGGCGCCCATGTAACCGTGCTTTCTCATGCCTTCGATCCACTTAGGATTGAGTAATCTAGTCCTCACGTAGAACCCAACGGCATCCTTCGCAGTCATCATCCTAGGCCTATCCTGCGTTAGGTCCGTGTATAGGATAAGGGGCTTCCTGCCTGAGTATACCTCAACCGCCTTGGATAGGCCGCCCAGGTATGCGTAGTAATCATCTATGTCGATTATTGAGTAGTCAACACTCGACTGGACCTGGCTTGTGATGTCCACCTTGCTGAGCAATGCCTTGAATAGGTCCTTAAGCTCGCTTGAGCTTATCCCACGCATGTCTCCATCATAGCCATAGCCCATATACATGGTATAAACACTGGCGATGTCCGTACCCGCCCTCCAACTCGATGTCTCTATCAAGTGATTAACCTTATTCCCATAGTCACCGGGCCTCTCACTGAAAGTCCTTATTAAGGAAGCCTCACCATACCTACTCCTCAATTCGAGGTAGTGCTTACGGACGTAATTCATATCCAACGGCTCATCCAACTCGGCAACGAGCTTGACGGCCTTATTAATCAATGATATTAAGTGCGGGAACATGTCCCTAAACACCCCCCCGCTCATCGTAACAACGACATCTATCCTAGGCCTACCGAGGTCCTTAAGTGGTATTACCTCAAGTCTTGGATCCCAACTACCTGGCCTATGAATAAGCTTAACGCCAAGATACCGCAGCGCCTGCCCAATAGTGACGCCCCTAGTCCTTGATTCCTGACCGCCCCAAACAACGACGCCCACAGTCTCGGGGGGGTACTTACCATACTGCTCCAAGTATTTCCTAATACTATCCTCCGCAATCCTAGCCCCCCCAACTCCAATGCCGAATCGCTGGGTATCTTAAGTGGGTCGAGCGCGTAGAAGTTCCTCCCTGCAGGTAAGACATCGGGGGGGTCCATTACGTAGTCGCCGCCAACGCCGGCCGGTATGTACTCCCCCCCACTCAAAGCCCTAATTACGTTCTCAAGCTCAAGTTTAGGCGATAGCCTTAACCTCTCTGCTATGTCACGTGCATAATTCAGCACGGTCTTCGCGTCATCACTCCTAATCCCATATTCCTCAGCTACCTTAATTGCCAAATCAATGCCGTTCGTAATTAACGCCCTGACAATCCTTTTAACCCCCCCTCGTCTATTAACCTTAGGATATTCGCATACTTACCTGGGCGCTCGAGTAAGTCATCATAGTTATACCCCCCCATTGCCTCGGCCAGGAGCCTATGCAGCGATTTAACGACACCCCTATCACGCCTTAACGCCAGCGTTAAGTAATCAACGATCTCATCATCACTTAATTCCATGCCGAGTACCCTCAACCCATACGGCATTGCCGAGTGCTCCATCCTCATAAGCTCGTCGTAAAGCACATCGAGGTCCTTAACCTCTAGCCCATACTTACCTGCAATGCCCTCTATGGTCTTGAGCACAGCGCTTGCCCTAGGTGGATCAACAACGTTTGCTTCTCTGTACTCATCGATTAAATCACGTATCCTCTTGAGATCATCACTGAGGCCCGCCTCGGTCATCCTGGGTGAGAGGTGACTAATCAATACGGCGTATGACCTCCTCTTGGCGATTGTACCTTCACCGACGACAACCACATGGTAGATATAAATGTTTGGTAAATTGCCGAGGAGCGCATCTGGGGGGGACAGCTGGAGGATAGGCCGACCTGCTTACCTGGGAGGAACTCGAGTGTACCGTGGGTCCCCCCCACGTGAATAACGGCATCGGCGCGCCAAACCTCCTCAAGCCACCTATAAAGTGCGACATATTGGTGATGCGGGTATAATTCCGAGTCATGGTAAATCTTGTTAGGATCCTCATGCCAGCCCCTACTTGGTTGCAATACGATAATTGCATTGCCTAGATCAAGCACGGGCAGTGTGAGGTATCCGTTTTTAACCATTATATTGCCAGGGGGGGTTCACCCCACTGCTTAATGACTTTATCTCTAAGCTCCGGCCTTAACCTATTGAATAAGTCCATATACGTTGTTTGATCAACCAGCACATAGTCGGTGCCGGCCGACCACCTACCGGAGTTTGGGTTTTTCACGAAGAATTCCTTAATGGCTTCAGCGGTAATGGCCTTAACACCATAGCCCTCCTCTCTTAATCTCCTCAACAGTACCTCGACCGACTTAAGCGTGTCGAGGTATGAGGCTCTACCAATATTCTCCTCACCGGGTGGATAATTATACATCACAATGGCAATCCTCTTACTCGCGTTAGACTTATGTCTAAGGGCCAACCACTTATCAACCCTATTGAGGACCCTATCAACTCTATCCTGAATTACCTCCATAGCCTTCACGCCATTTTTATCAACGAGGCCCGCTATTGGTATGGGCTCTATGGCGCCATCAACCTCGGGCATGGCCACGGCATATATAACCTCAACGGGGCTAAGCCCCCCCGTTGGATCCTTAATCCACGCATCTATGTCCCTGCCGTACATGACCACCGGTTCATGACAGGAACATTGAACTTTAGCAGAACGCCCTCATCTTCTCGGTTCCTAACGAACCTGAACCACTGAAGGTCGAGTATGCCCCCCCACATCAGCATTATTAAACAGCTCCTTAAGCCCCCCCTCAATGTATAGCCATAGTTAGAAAGAAGCGAGATCGTGTCGACTCTCCTCTTCATTATATGGGTAATTACCTTCTTAGCCTTATCATAGGACTGGCCAGAGTAGGCCATTAACACTATGAGCGGCGACTTGAGATCTCTCTGCTTCAGAAGTTCGTCAGCGCTATAGTATACGTACCCCCCCTCATAATCCTCAATCCAGTAATCCCCTAACTCGATGGGAGGCTCTGGCGCTGGTACGGCTATGCCGCAGTAATTCCTCAGCACTAGGCGTATCATATTGACTATGTTTTCTTTACGCCAATTCCTCCAATAATCAATTAATAATGCCCAATCCTTAACGTAATGGGATATGGGGTCTGAAAGGGCCTTGGATGCCTCATGAAGAACGTGAGAAAGGGTCTTTGGGTCAAAGTAATTCGTAGTTTTAATAGTGTCATTATACGTAGATACTGAATTAATTAAGAATCCGCCTAACTCGTAATTACGAACCTTCGTAAGCATTATAGTCTCTAAACCCGTACTTAGTGTAAAGACAATGGGAGTCTCGCGTAACCAATTCCTTAGGTAGTTTAGTAGTTCTGGGTGGTCCCCCATTAAGCTTAGCAAGGCAATGTCAGGTCTCCTCACGGCCTTCAATTGCCTAGAGACCTCATTAACTTCGTAACTCTCCAGGTATATGACTTCAAGGTCTACATCGCCAACTCCGCCTAACGCCTCACTTAACGCTTCATAAAACCCCCCCTCAGTGAGGACTGACCTTGTGATTAGTAGTATGCGGCACCTGGGCATGTTACTCACCAACCCTAACAACGTCAATTGCGTACCTGCTTAGTATGTCCATGTGGCTTATTGATGGGTCGTAGAGGAGCCGCGGCCTTGTGTCGTAAACGACGACCCTAGCCAACCTACTCAACTCACCCATGAACCTCTCAACCTCCTCCCTAACATCACCCGTGAGGGGCACGTTTGCCTTACCATCAGTTATTAGGTAAACCCAGTAATCACCCTTTAGCTTGAGGTTTAATCTCTTGATTAAATCAACTGCGTAGGCCAGCGCCGCGGGCATTGGCGTTGCCCCCCCACCGCTTGGTAACTCATCTAGGGCGTTTAGGACCTGCCAATAATTCCTCGTGGGCTCTATGACCACATCAACACCACGGCCCCCCCTGAAGCTTATTAGCCCCCCCACATAGCTCCTCCTCACGTAGGACTCCTCGGTTATCCTCCTCACGAGCCCCCCCTTCGCAACCTCAATCCTCCTCATGAAATTCATACTACCGCTGGCGTCAAGTATTATGAGCGAGACCCTAGGGGGGGTCCTAGACCTCCTAACCCTGACCATCAGGTCTCCCAAGCTAACCCTAATGGGTAGGCCTGAGCCCCCCCTGAGCGATGCGTGGACGATAGATGCGGTGAGGTCTATGTCCCTTAAATCCCCCCCATTCCTCGGCGGTAGGTACATGTACGGGATACCGTGGGGCTGACCAACAACTCTCCTGAAGGAGGACCTCGACTTAAGGCCGCGGTCCCCCCCAGTACGTATTAGCTCCCTCCTAAACTCCACAGGAATATCCACGCTGGATACTCCATACCTCCTGGTATCACCATAAGCATTAGCCTCATCACCTACACTACTCCCGCCATTAAGTCCACCCTGCTCATTACCCTCACCACCTCGCACTGCACCGCCCTGTTGGTTGTGCATTGAGCTAGGCATTTGCCGCCCACCTTGGGAATTACCTTCGTTGAGCATTGGCTGTGGGGGGGGTATCGGCATCCTGGGCCTCTCGAAGGGCCTAGCCTTGAGCCTGTGGGGGGGTAGTGCCAGCTCCATGGCCTTCTGCAGATCCTCCATCGCCACCCTAGCCCTACCATTTAAGGCGGCCAACGCCTTCGCAGTCCTGATGGTGACTATCTCTGCACGGCTTGTCCTAATGCCCAGCTTAACCACGGTCTCGGCTAAGAGCTTAAGTAGGTCCTCCGGCACCTCAACATCCCTAACCAACTCCCTAGCCATCTTGATCCTCTCCCTAATCCTCTCGATCTCGCTCCCACCTCCTGTAGAATCCCTCTGGGTCCCTATTGAACTCCTCAACCCTCCTAACAATCTCAGCCCTAACCCCCCCTGGGTCCTGAGGAGTCTCCACATCCACCACTAGGCCAAACCTATCGAGGAGCTGCGGCCTAAGCTCACCCTCCTCCGGTTCATGGAGGCTATTAGTATGAACCTGGCGGGGGTGCCTTACAGACACGCCCTCCCTCTCCACGATATTCCAGCCGTAGGCCGCCGCGTCTAGGATTACATCAACTATGTAGTCATCGAGTAGGTTAACCTCATCGATGTATAGAATATTCCTATTCGCCTCAGCAAGGAGACCTGGCTGTAACGCCCTCACGCCCTCCGTTATGGCCCTCCTAATGTCCAGCGTGCCGATGAGCCTATCAACGGTTATCGAGAGTGGCATGTCAACAACCCTCATCTTCCTAACAGCCACCGGCAACTTCTCGCCACGCTGGTACCTTGCATAGCACGAATCACACATGAGCTGCGGGTCATGTGGATCACAGTTAAATGGACAGTCGGCCACGACCTCGATCTCAGGCAATACATCCGCGAAGGACCTAACGAGCGTCGTCTTCCCAGTACCCTTATCACCCCCCCTAAGCAGGACGCCGCCTATTGATGGGTTCACGGCAACGGCGAGGAGGGCCAACTTAGCCTTCTCCATACCGACAATGGCTGGAAATGGGAAAACGACACGGCGGTTCATACGATTACCACGGGCCTCCCATTGTGCTCGATCACCGTGGTTTTAACCCCCCCATACACCTCCTCGATAATACTCGGGCTAATATCGCCTGGGCTTAGTTCAGCGACTATCCTGCCCTCGCGCATTACGTAAATTCTATCCGCATACTTAAGGGCTAGGTTTATGTCATGCATTGTCGCCAGCACTGCAATTCCGTCTTCACGTGCAATCCTAATCAAGGTCTCCATGACCGCCACCTGGTGTTTTAGGTCTAGGTTGCTCGTAGGCTCGTCAAGGAGCATTAGGACCCCCCCTCCCTGCGCAATTGCCCTAGCGATATGGACGAGCTGCGCCTCACCGCCGCTTAATCTAGTGACCAACTTATTGGCTAGGTGCTCAATGCCGAGCCTCCTCATGGCATTGAGGGCCGTGTCAATATCCAGCTTACTCGGCCTAAAGCCATGTGTGGTAACCTACCCAGCAAAACCGCGTCAAAAACCCTAACTGGGTATGCAACTGCGTGATTCTGCGGCACGTAGGAGACGAGCTTAGCAATCTCACGCCTTCCCATCCTCAACACATCCTCACCATTAACCCTAATGGAGCCGCCGAAAACCCTCGCCATGCCTAGGATGCATTTAATTAGTGTGGATTTGCCAGCACCGTTAGGCCCCCCCATTAGCACCACCAACTCCCCCCCACCATCAACGTTAATGTTGACGTCCCTAATCACAGGCCTATCATAGCCGCATTCGAGGTCCCTAACCTCGAGTACGGCCTTACTCATAACCATACCTAGCCCCCCCCTCGATATTATTATTGCGAGTAGGTATGGGGCGCCAATCATTGAGAGTACAACGCCTATGGGTATCACGTATGGCGGTATTAAGGTCTTTGAAACCACGTCGGCGAGTACCGCGATGTCGGCGCCCATCAACGCCGATGCCGGTATCAAGTACCTATTGTCACTGCCCACCAAGACCCTCGCTATGTTCGGTATCACCAAGTCGATAAAGCCCACTAGACCAACGAAGCTTATCGTGGCCGCAGCTGGAATGCCGCCACAAGCATTGCAGCCAGTCTCGTATTCCTAACATTAATTCCGAGGCTGTGGGCAACATCATCGCCAAGGTTAAGTGCATTTAATCTCCAAGATATTAAGACGTAGTATGGTATTGCAAGTAGGGATAGGGCCATGTATGGTATGTAGTTGAGGGTCACGTTAGTTACACTACCCAACATCCACATGACGATGGCGTGGCTCACATCAGGATTGCCAGAGAAGTACTGGATGAGCGAGGTCCCCGTGCTAAATACAAACATCACGGCCACGCCCGCCAGTATTATCGTGACCGGCGACGCACCCCTAATGAAGGATAGGAAGTAAACGAGCAATGCTGCGAGTGAAGCCGCTATAAATGCGCCAATGATCACCAGGTACGGCTCTGTTATCACAGGCAGGTAGTACCTAATAACATAACCAGCGCCTAGGAGTATGGCCACGGCGCTCCAAAGCCCGCTGCGGCGGAGACGCCGAGCGTGTAGGTTGACGCCAGTGGATTCCTCAGTATGCCCTGCAACACGGCGCCGGCTGATGCAAGCGATGCGCCGAGTATTAGCGATGCCAGGGCCTCCGGTAGCCTTATCTGCCAAACCACTAGGTATACGTCGCGTGGCACGTTGAATATTGGGTCTATGCCGTCAATAACAGCCTTTAAGACGGTCATTGGCCCAATTCCATAGGCTCCAATCATGATGTCAAGGACGACCAACGGGAGGAGCGCCAAACCACTAACCGCCACTATCCCCCCCCACCTCACCCACTGCACCACCAGACACCACCTGGCTCGGCGGTTCTCAGGAACTCCTCAAAGTACTGATTGAGGTACTGCGTGGCGTTAACGCCACTGAAGGCGCTTGGGTACACCTGACTCGCTATGTATAGCGAGACTATCACCTGCGGAGGTCCCTCGGTTAGGTAGCCGGGTATGATGATGACTCTGTCGTACCTAACGGCGTTTGTCGCATTAAGCACTGGGTTGTCCTTAATAGTCTCGATTATTGATTCGCAATAGGCCGTGGCATTTGGTGAGTGCGGGTTTAAATTCCACGTAACCGCAATAATGACGTCTGGGTTACACTGAAGCACTGCGCCGGGCTCAACCTGCATGGACTTATTGAAGCATGGCTGTAGGCCGGCATTTACGGCAGCCCAATATGGATCCCCCCCAGAGGACCTGACGTGAACCATAGGCTATACTCGTAGTCAAAGATTACGTAAGCCTTATACCTAGTGGAGACCTTGCTTAAACCCTCACTTAATACGTGGTGCACATTATTGATGAAGTTTATGAGCCTCACGGCATTGCTGGTATGGTCAGTGATTAGTCCGAGGAGGTAGATGAATGACGTCAAGTTGTCCTGGGGGCCATAACCAATCACCGGGATGCCGAATGGAGCCAGCTTACTCCTCACTGTCTGGACACCGTAACTCCACTCTATGACTAGGTCAGGCCTTAAGTTAACCATCTCCTCATAATTCCACGACCACATTCCCTGGCTCACGCTGGTAACGCCGTTAGATTCCCAAAGAGCCAAGGGAGCTCTATGGCATAGCCCTCAATCCCAACTATTGTGTTACCCGCCCTATGTCAATTAATACTTGCATGGCAACCGTGTTATCAGCCACGATTCTCTTAACGGGTATGCCTATGGTCACGTTAGATCCGTAATTCTCAACAGTAACGGAAGTACCATTATAACTAACGATTTCAAAATTAGGCGATAAATAATAAGTGTAAGAGGGGGGGGTTTTGACCAGTGACCTATGTATATTCCACTCATATATTGCTATCGTTACTGCTAGGCTATTGCCACCACTATTATCGTGATTAATGCGGAAGTGACCTTACCGTTTTTCGATTTATCGCTCGGCATCACGTGGTAGGATAAGCATCCTATTTAAAAGCTTTTTCATTTACGAAAATACATCGAGGATTATTACAGTAAATATACCTTTCAATTATTACGATCATTTACGGCAGTTGAGGCTAGGGCTTTAATCCCATGGGCATTACTAAGTATTTATGGATTGAATGAGTCGTTAATGTTTAAAATAACCAATGCAGTAAACGTAAAATAATTAGCCGTTATACCGCTATTAGGCCTATCTTCCTTAATGTCCCGGTTGCTGGGTCAATTATGAAGCCTAGGGCCTCAAGGGCCCTAACACCTATTAGTACGTCGACTGGCGAGTCATCGATTATCTCTACGATCACGTAACCCTCCTCACCATAAAGCCTTAACCTGGCGTATGATACGTCGAGCTCCACGACTCTGTTGTCCGCGGTTTTCCGCTTGGTCCTGCCAATTACCTGGAGCCCCCCCAGGTTCTTAGCGATTTCGCGCCTAACTAATACGTCCCCCCCATTAAAGCCCGTGTCCACGAGAGCCCTGAACTTAACTCCATTTATCTCGGCTTCGGCGAATGCTATACCCACGTTCTTATTCACTGAGGTTAATGTATTAAGCTTTTCACGTCCTAATTAATCGTTTTACTCAACATCTGTGCTACTGATCCTAGCTTCGGCCTAAAGCTGTGGGTGTGCCTTGGGTCGTAGACGCTCGATCTTAGTGGCAGGTCTAGGATGGAGGGGGTCCGCGGCCTTGCCCACTATTATCACGGAGTCCTTGGTTATCCTAGCCCTCTTAACCTTCTCGGCAATGTCGGCCAGCGTGCCCCCTGATTATTAATTGGTCGGGCCATGTCGCCTTGTAAACCACCACAACCGGCGTATCATCAGGTACGCCGGCCTCCCTTAACTCCTTAACAACCTTATCAATTAAGTGGACACCGGTGTATATGGCCATTGTGGCGCCTATGAGTAGTGCCTTAGCGAAGTCCTTTATCGAGCCCTGCATCGGCACCCTAGCCGATGCCCTGGTTATGATCACCGTCTGGGCTATCTTGGGTAGGGTTAACTCAATGCCTAGGACTGCGGCTGCGGCCAGCGCTGCCGTTACTCCAGGCACCACCTCATACGGTATGCCGGCCTCCCTGAGGGCGACAACTTCTTCAAGCAATGCGCCATATATGCTTGCATCGCCTGACTTAAGCCTAACCACCAACTTGCCCTCCCTAGCCCTACTAATCATTATATTCACGATTTCCTCAAGCGTCATTGACGCACTATTATAGATCTCCGCATTTGGCCTAGCCCACCTCAGTACTTCCGGGTTTACCAGGGAACCTGCGTAGATAATGACATCAGCCTGTTGGAGGTACTTCATTCCCTTCACAGTAATTAGTTCAGGGTCGCCAGGCCCCCCCGCGCCCACGAATATTACCTTCCCAACCATCGATGTAGGATGTAAATCCTATTTATAAATCCTTCTAGCAATGATAAGCGAGAAATAGTCCCTGGGCAGCTCATCGCTTGGCTCCCTAATTATTAACTCGCCATCCATGTAACACCTCCTGGCGTAGGTCACGGAATACCCATGATCCCTAAGTAATGCCGCTATACCGCCCATGTCGGTGCTGCCCTTAAGCACTATTATCGTGTCGGCGAAGTCCATAACCCTCGTTAACCTCTCGGTATCATCGCCCACGAGTATGACTATAGACTCACCGCCTATGGCCAGGTCAATACCGGCCTTGGCGGCGCATGCCGTTATTGAGGAGACCCCAGGAATGATTATGGGTTCATAGTCACAATTAATGAATGGCTTGACCCTGTAGAAGGTGCTGTATAGTGATGGGTCGCCAAGAACCACAAACGCCGCACTACCGTACCTGCGTAACCCATCGCATATCACGCTCGCATTAGCCATTAAAGTCTCGGCGCTTGGTTCCTTGACCATTGGGAATCCCAGGAATATCATCTGGCGTCGGAACTCACGTACCTACTAACTATTGTATACGCCAAGCTCCTATTGCTACCGGTGGAATAGGGTATGAAAATTAGCTTGACCTGGCGGAGGACCTCGGCACCCATAACCGTGATTAAACCTGGGTCGCCCGGCCCCCCCAGCCCAATGATGTATAGCCTAGGTACCCCCCCATTGCCGCCTTTTTCATGTGTCATGATCACCACCGTTTAATGGCATCCTTAATGCTCGCCATTGAATGCGTTGGCCGGCATTCGTCTCTCTCACCGACTATTATGAATATTGGGTTTCTCGAGAGCATTGCCGTGCCTAAGCTTGTTCTAAAGCCCTTGGCTATCACGACTTCAGTAACCTCCACGTTTACGAAGCCTAACTCAGCCATGATAGTTAAAGCGAGCGATGCATTCTCTAGGGTTATCGCGTCAATCACTAAACGGCCGCCCACGGCTAATTTACCACATACACCAGTGATTATGTCCCTCAACTTACCGCCACTACCACCTATGAATACCGCGTCAACCTCATTAGGTACTTTGTCCAGGGCCTCTGGCGCCTCGCCATGTATTACAACGACTCTATCACCCACGCCAAACCTCATGGCATTCCTGCGGGTTAACTCAATGGCTCTTTCATCCCTATCAATAGCATATACGAGACCCCTCCTCGCTATTAGGGCAGCCTCCACAGCCACTGAGCCAGTCCCTGAACCGACATCCAGAACCCTCGAGTCCTCCCTTAGCCTAAGCTTAGAAATCACCAACGCCCTAACCTCCTCCTTAGTCATTGGTATGCCCTCAACACGCTCAAACAGCTCATCAGGTATTCCAGGAGTTATGTAGGGCCAGGCAGGGCTAGTCATGGCTATTAACCCTCGCGAGTACCTCCCCCCCATCCTCACTAAATATCACGACCTCAAGAGAGGCATTGCCAAACCTCCTTAATCTGCCCAATGCCCTCTCGGCTATCACCCTCATAACCTTACCCGCCGCATCGCCAAGGTAATGCAACGCCTCACCAACAGTCTTTGAGACCGCTATCCTCCGTAGTAATTCTCCATTAATCCCCGCCATTACTGCTGCCCAGGTAATCGTCTCAATACGCGCATCTCCAATTGAGCTATGAGTATTCATTAAACCAGCCGCCAACTTGACGGCCTTGCCGGGCAGCAGCGCAATGACTACCCTATGGAAGCCTAGCCCAATGGCCTCTTTAACAGAGGCGCCTATTAAGTCGCCTACCTTAACCACGGGCATCTCGTAAATTGCCTTAGCGTAGTTAACAGCCCTATTCCCTGAGGCAATCACTACACCATCGTACTTACCCCCCCTTAATGCCGTTAATTGGGCCTTGATATGTTGGACAAAGGCCTCATTGCTGATAGGCCATTCAATCCCAGTCGTCCCAAGTATAGCTATGCCGCCGACTATACCGACGTCCTCGTTCATCGTTGCCTTAGCCAACTCCTCGCCATTGGGTACCTCTATTATGACCTCAACACCGGCATTAACGACCTCCCTAACAGCATTTTCAATCATGAGCTTAGCCGTGGGGGGGCTAATGGCCGGTTCACCCATGGGGGGGATGCTTAAACCTGGTCTCACGACCTTACCCACGCCATGCCCACCTTTGATTTTTATTACCTGTTCATTTATTGAATGGACGCAGGCCCTAATCACCGCGTTATTTAGGCTGTCTGGGTTATCACCGGCGATTTTACGCACATCGGCGCATACATAATCGCCAATCGTAAAGACCCTATCAATGGAGACCTCAAGCCTAAGCCCAACAGGCGTTGGTATTGTGACGCTACTGGGCGTAACACCCCTAATTAATGCGATGGTTGCCGCCTTAGCGGCAGCCGCAGCCGCTGCCCCCGTGGTTATGCCGAAGCGTTTGAAATAATCAATCACGCTCATACCCTATAACCCCTTGGCGTTATCATGAGTCCTCTGTAAACGTAGGTTCTTGAGTTACCTATTATTAATGTCGTATTCATATCTATGACCTCTAAATACCTCATCCAGTTACCTAAGTTTGTCGTTATCACGAACTCGCCATCCCTATAGGCATTCCTGACTATACCCACCGGCGTTGATGCATTTCTAAACATGGATATTAGATTCATGGCTTTGATAAGTACGTCTTTACTGATCGGGTTGTACAGGGCAATCACGAAGTCGCCGCTTGCCGCCGCCCTAATCCTCATCATAATCTCCTCATCACTAACCAATAGATTGCTCAGATTTACAACCGCGAAGTCCATGTTGAGGGGCGCGCCCAACCTGGCTGCCGCCGCGAGGGCCGCGGTGACCCCCCCAGGTATTACGGTAGGTCTCAAGTCAAGTTCCTCCTTACTTATTAACTCGAGGACGAGACTCGCCAATCCATAGACCTGGGGATCGCCACCGCTCACCAGCGAGACTACATGGCCATCGAGGGCCTTCTCAATGGCAAGCTTAGCCCTCATGACCTCCTCATGCATTCTTGATCTAATTACTTCCTTACCATTAATTAAATCGCTAATTAGATTTATGTACGTGTTATAGCCAATAATTACATCACTGTCTCTGATTGCATTAATTGCGGCCACAGTCCTTAACTCGGGGGCTTCCTGGTCCAATGCCAACTACGTAGAGCCTACCCGCCATGCCCCCCCTCCCTTACAATGCTTAGTAATTCATTAAATACGGCCACAGCCACGTTACTACCCCCCCCATACGTACCCCCCCTCACGACCACGCTAGGTATCCCCCCCATCCTGATTAACTCCTCCTTCGCGTCCACAGCATTGGTGAAGCCCGGCGGCGTCGCGATTACCATGGGGACCTCCAAGCCCTCCCTAATCATCTTAATTACCTCGATAAGGGCCGTGGGTGAATTACCGATAATTGGAATCGCGGGCTTGAACTTGCTCAGCCCCCCCATCCTCATTGATGCTGCGGCTCTCGTGATGCCAAGCTCCACTGCTAACTTTGTGACTTCCACATCGTCTATCAGGGTCACGGTGTTACCCCCCCACCTCACGCCGACCGCCACCATCTTAACATCAGTAATTACCGTGGCGTTACCATTAATTAATTCCCTAAATACATTAAATACCTCGGGATCCACATGCATGTACTTAATAAGGGCGGGGGGGTTACCGGTGGCAAACACGGCCTTGGCCACAAGCCTAATAATTGATTCATCGTTAGTACCAAGCTCTCTACGGACCAACTCAACCACCTTATCTAGCTATTTCTTTCAATCTCCTCGGGATCCATGATGTACCTATCCACGTTCACGGATGTGTTCAGGGCGTTGACTATCCTCATAAGCAACGCCTCCTTAACAAGCGCTGAGTCAATTAGCGGCCTTGTAACGTAAACCTCAAACTCGTAACCACCCCCCACGATGCCCTAACCCACTTATTAAACTCCTGAACACCCAGGGACCCCATTATGTCCCTAATCACGTGATTACCAGGGCCTAGAAACGCTAGGGCGATCACAACGCGCTTGGTACCAGAGCAAGAAGCTCCCTTAATGAATCCCTCCAGTTAGGGCTTGAATACTCATTATGAGCAATACTAACATGAGCCATCAAACCCAAGCCACCCAACCTGCCCTTAATGTAACGTTCTAAATCATTGAACCAATCTAGGAATTCAGATCTGCGGGATCCATGGGTTATTACGAGTACCGATGTAGGATTCATATCCTACTTAAAAACTGGACATACATCCTATTTAAAAGAATTACTATCACAGCTGCAGGGCGGTATTACCATGATTGTTAAATCACTAAACTCATTACTTAAGTTTATAACGCTTGAGGCCTTGGCCCTCATAATTCTTTGGTCGTTATACGTGGCTCTTTCAATTATTATGACCTCAGGGTCGCAACCCAAATCCAGAAGCGTCTTGGCGATCAGCCGTGGCCCATGTGGGTATGGAGGTGGTAATACAATGATGAACCTCCTCAGTACCTTTAATATTGTTTTAAGCTCCCTCAGCCTATCGTCTAAAGAACCCCTCACATGCAGGGATATAAATACGGAGGAGTCTAAGTCAATACCCAGTAACCCCAATACCGCATTTACCGAGGAGACGCCTGGTATTACCTCGTAATTAACCCCGTACTCCCTGCATAGCTGCGTTATCTTGGATATTAATTGTGACTCTGACACCGAGGGATCCCCATGTATTAGCAGTGCCGCATCACCATTGACGGCGCTGATCACTAGTTCCTTAAGGCCCTCTGCCTCATTCCTATAACTAAGCCTAATGATCCTCTTACCAACGAGGTATTCACCAAACCTATCAAGCACACTACCCCAACCGGCCACCGTGTCAACTGAGCGTAGTACGTTGAGGCCCTTAACGGTTATTAGCCCTGGATCGCCAGGTCCAGCGCCGATTATGTACAGCATTTAAGGCGTGACTTAATGCCTAGCTTATAAGCGTTAAACCCTCGCCACGGCCACCGTGACCCTCCCAACAACGATCTTCCTAAGTAATAGTGAGGTTCCTCCCGCGGCTAATGCCGCAAGCTCAGCAACACCCCCTAATGCCTAGCCTTCTTAGCTCATCGCTTGGCGGTGTGGCGCATCCGTAATCGATTCTCCGCAATTCATCAACACCTACTAACCTAAAGGGTAAGCCCAATGCCTTGGCTGCTTCGCCGACCCTCGGCTTTATCGAGGCCACGGTCAAGACCCTATTGACTTCAATGCCGAGCCTATCCAACACAGCCCTTATGGCCTTAATTACCTCATCAACGCCGGCCTCATTCATAAGCCCAACCCCCCCAATGATCACCTTATACGGCATGCACCGCAGCACCCTGATACCCCCCCCTAATGATTGTTGTGTATCACCCACGACCACGGCGTATTCACACTCCGTATTAAGCCCAACCATGTAGTTACCCTTGACACCACTTGGTAATTTATCTATGCCGACGATACATACTGGTTTACCACCGAGGAGCGCTGAGTAGAAGCTTGGTAATTCCTCGGTATTGATAATGTCACAGTGAAGAAGCCTGGCTAGTTCCTCAATGCCCGTAATGCCCATGTACTCGGCCGCCGTGGTTATCACGGCCTCGGCCCCCCATTAACTCAGCGATTGCTTCAGCGACCTCGTTGGCACCCCAATGGGCGCTCAATATTGGTATTACGTACTACCCCCCCCATCATCAATGGCAACTACGGCTGGATCCACAACCTTAGACTTAGCGTATTTACAAACTAGCCTGACGGCACCGCTCAACGCCATCACGAGGACTATGGCGTCGAAACAGCCCCAGTACCTGCTTAAATCACCGTCATACTTAATCACCACCGTCGGTACGCCAACCCTCCTCAACAACTTAAATAGCCTATTGGCGGTATCAGCACCGGCATTGCTAGCATAAACAATAAGCACACCTCTCCATAATCTCTCCAGAGCCGACACGATGTAGGATAACAACCCTATTTATAAGCACTACAAATACACACCCAAAATTAATAAACAATACCTTATTCACCGCCATACCTAAAGAATACGTAGTAAAGTATTGGGTCGAGCAACGCTATGACGCCTCCCAGCACCATTGATAACGAGAATTCCGCATAATCCATGAGCAACCCAGCCATAGTACTGCCCAGGCCATACGGAACCTACGTGCGAGCCAGAAGTTTAATTTCCCAGTTCTCGGAATTGTTAAACCTTGTCTTCGTTTAAGACCTGTGGACTCCGGGCGGGGGGGTTATTGACAGCCTAGTCTTGCCATTGCCTTTATTACTGTCTCCACCCTCCTTTCCTTACCCTCACTCACCACCTCATCAAGAATCCTCTTTACACCCCCCCATAGACCTTAGCCATTGACTCTGGGTGTTTCTTGATTCCACCTGGCCTACGTAGACCTCGAAGCCTTTTAAGACTCTTAAACCCAATCCCTTATAGCCGCGCCTCCGGTCTCGTTAAGACCTCTACGGCATTATCGTAATCCTCGCGTTTAACCCTCAACTCCACGTAGCCGTTATTGTTCACGTGCACAGCCATCCTAACGCCTCCAATAACCTTAATTGAAGACCTACCCAGGGACTTAACCCTCATGCCTGCCAACGCTGACGATTGCCTAAGCCCATCAGCATAAGCGAGCCCAAGCCCTCAACTAAAACCCTAATCAATGCATTCTAAGATCGTAAGTTTAATACCCTTCTTTTTAACATTAACGTCGCCATCGCCTAATATAGCGAACAATAGGAACGTAAAACTCCCCCCCATCATTAAGTTTAGGAACCCTCTCAACGGTCCTAGCTTTATTTTCAACCTCATCCTTATTATCCATCGCTATTAATCTCCACATGATACTCACGTCACCTTCATTAAGGTTCACATTGCTTATGTATACATGGTTTTTCCTGACCACGTTATTAACCATTAATGGTTTACCATAACTGATTATTACTTATTACTGGGTATCTCTCTTCGAGCACTCCGTTGGTTAATAATGATCCCGCGGGCTTGAACACATTATCACCGAATAGCTTAGGCATCACGATATTAATACCCTAAGGCCAGTTAGTGATAATGATGCGGTTATACTACCTGTCTTGGCGACTCTTATAATTTCAATCGCCAAGTTCTTCGTGTACATATGCGCTATGAATGACTTACAAGGTAATCAGGCAGGTGAGGGCAATGGGCGATGACGTTGTTAAGCTGAGGTGGAGAGCCACGTACATCATAACGAGAAGCGAGCTGAGGACAATTAAGGTTAGGCATGTTCGCAATGATGGGGGGGTTAATAAGTAAGAATTAATTTTGAGTAAATCCATGAAGTACATGGTTGAGTTGTTAATTAGTGGTGAGAGTGCTTAGGTAATTCTTGCGTAATCCATGAGTAATTTAAGCGTAATTCAAGTGTAATTCATAGGCTAATTAATGAAGTAATCAATATAAGCCACGAACAAACAAGCAATTAAAAAAGCCCATACCTGCCTTGCATTCACACCATTGGGCCACCCACGACCCGGCAAAACCGGGCCGCGGGACCCAATGGTGTGGGTGCATGCAGGGGGGCAAAGTATCGATTATTCAGCATTAATAATACCATTCGTTATTTTAACGTAAATATTGATTTAATGCGCGGAGGTTGCGCTGCTTACTTAGGCGGTTAGGGATGGAGACTTATTTGAGACTTATTGCTGTGAATGATTGCGGAATAAGGCTATGGTTAGGTTATTATCTTTTCTAGGCAATTACCCTCAAGGCATTCCCTAATTTCCATGGCAATCCTCCTGCCCATGCTAATGGGTCTTCCGAAGTACAGCTTGCTATACTGACTGCCAATGCCCATGTATATGTTCGTGCCACCGCCAATCCTGAGGGCCACGTCGAAGACCACTATATCGAGGTCTGAGGTGACCATTAACTGTAGTGTGAATGGCCCAATGACGCCCGGCGGCTCGACCTCCTCGGTGGCCTTAACGAACCTATCACCCACCTCAAAGAGCCTATTGAGCTCGCTCTCCCTGATGGTGGCCGGCTCATGACCGATCTCAATCATCTCCACGTCAAAGTAATCCTTAATCTCCAACTGCACATCAGCCGTGAGCCTCAGTAGCCCATCAAGGTTCGTCTGAATCCTCCTATCAATGCTTAGGATCTCCACCTCATCCCTCGCGACACTCCTGAAGTAATTAACGTTGAAGTGAGCCCCCCCAACGACCAACTCCTCAATCGATGCCCTATTAAGGTCACCCTCACTCACTACCCCCCCATCACTAACGAGCTTTCTAAACTTCCTCCAGAAGTCCTCCCTATCAACGGCAACGAAGAACCCCCCCTCTCAACCCTCTTCCTCGCGTGGGGCATCTTAACCATCACGGGCCTATCAATATCGTCGGGTGAGACGTAGGTCCTAGGTCTCCTAATGCCTGCCCTATCGAGGATCTTGTAATACGTCTTATCCCCCCCAACCCTCTCCTCATACCTAAGCAGGTACCTATTGCCGAATATGGGCACTGGGAATTGGCTCTCGATAGTATCGTAACCCACGTAAACCGAGAAGCTCCTGTTAGGCACGAATATGGTGCTTAACGCCCTCAACTTGCCCACGACATCCTCCCTAGCCACGTCGGCGTACTTATCAAGTATTAACGGAATATCAACAACCCTCCTAAACCTGAGGTACGCCGTCTCCCTACCCTTCTGGCAGACGGCTATCGTCCTGAACCCCTCGTCCTTAGCCCCCATCAAAAACATCAAGGGCTGAGTGGCTTGCTATGGCGGCTATGTGAACCGAATCCACGCCAAGCTTATAATTGCTTAGTAATTCCCTGGCACTATACCTCATGTAACCACCTTCTCCAGCGAGTCCTTCTCAATCGCCATCCTAATCTCCCTAGCAATCCTCCTACCCATACTCATAGGCTCGCCCCCCCAGTAGAGGTATGAGTACGGGCTACCATACACGTATAAATTAGTCCCAGCAACAATCCTCCCAGAGAACTCGAAAATCCTTATATTGGTCTCATCATTAATAACGCCCTCTAGGGAGAAGGGCCCAATTATACCCGGCGGTAGGCTTCTCCTGGTCTCCTCGGTAAATTTAATGCCGTAATCGAGGACCTTGGGCAAAAGGCTCTCCCTAAGCACAAGCGGTATATTACCCACAACGACGAAGGTTGGTTTCAAGCCCATCTCAATTATCACGTCTGGTGGTAACCTCCTTAGACCGTCTATGTTGGTTTCATACCTAATGTCGGCGCCCAGTATCTCGACCCTACCCAGTATTGGGCTGTGGAAGTAGTGTATGTATATCGGTACGCCTATCAGATACTCCTGGACTATGGCTTCCTTGGGCGTCTTCACCAAGCCTCCCTAACCCTCTCCTCAACACCCCCCCTAACCACCTCCTCCCCCCCCAGACCTGGCAATGAAGTAGCCTCTACCACCCTTCGCACCCGGCAACTTGACTATCACTGGCCCATCAACATCATCGCCAACGCCAAAGAGCCTCGGTATTGGTATACCGGCCCTCCTGAGGAGATCCATCTTAGCCCACTGGTCACTCTCAACCCTAAACAGTCTCCTAAGCCCAAAGATGGGCACCTCAATACCCTCGGCGCAATCAAGGCCCACGTACTCCACGTAACTACCGTGAGGCACCAACACGGCATTCAACGACTGGAGCCTCCCAACCACCTCAGGACTACATAGCTCCCTCCAGTTATTGAGGACCACGAAGTGATTAATCAAGTGCCTAAACTGCTCATAGAACCAAAGCCTATCCCTGGGCACGATGGCTACGGTCTCGAAACCCTCGAGCTTGGCCCCCGTGGAATATCTGAAGCGATGAGTGGCTAGCTAGCGTGGCTATGGTGACCCTATCCAGGTCATACCTAGCAAGGACCTCACTCATTACCTACCACCCCCCCAATGAGGGACTTCCATGAACCTGTCGTACAGCTCCCTCGATACGTAGATCGGTAGGTAATCGAAGAATATCAAATCATTGGAGGTGTACCAGGGACCCTCACGCCAGATACACGCCTTACAAATAACCTCACCACCAACCCTATTAACAAGTCTCTCCAGAGTCCTCATTGTGCTGCCCGTCGAAACAACATCATCGAATAGGCACACCCTCCTACCCCCCCTGATAAACTCCGCATCCTCACCGGTAAGTACGAGGGTTTGGGGGTTCCTTAGTCGTTATTGATTTCACTCTCTCAGCAATGTAACCCTTCATGTAACCCTTAACACTCTTTCTAACAATAACGAACCTACCATGGCCGAGGTTTCTAGCCGCCTCATAGGTCATGGCAATGGCTTTAGCCTCAGCCGTAACAATGATATCCGGGTCGTATTGCCTCACCACTTTGGCAACCTCACGACCAGCCCTACCAATGAACTCCACATCACCAAGCACAAGCCCAGCGTCCGAGGCAATCCACAAACCATCACCAATGGGCACTATGGGTAAGCTACGCCTAAGACCGAAGACCTCCACCTCATGAAACGACTGCCCCCCCCATAAACCCTAATAAGTTCCATGTTCGACATAACCTATCAATAATTAATTAATTTTTATTTAAAGGTTACTTACTAAACCTCGGTATATAATACGTTAATTATTTAAACAATTAATTAAATAAAGTTTCTTAAATGAGTCGAAAGGAAGTAGCGTGGATTATTTATTAATCATTTAATTAAACAAATCAATGTGAATTTTTACGCAACTTTTATAAGGTATTATTTAATCAAAAATATCAATGATAAAGTGTGATAATGCCATGATTAAGTATGGCTTAGATCTAGCCTTTCCCGAAAATCCTCATGGATTATGTCAATTCATTGCATGAGCTGATAGTGTGCCTTCGCTTACCTAGGCCCGAGGTTTGGAACACCAATATGCGCACACCTATTCGACCTATTAATTACGGCCATATTAATCACACTGACGGATTTATTCTAAGGAACATTCACGGCACTCTACGCGTAACAATAGGCGCATTGATGTACTTCTTAATTGTTAGTATAGCGGCGATAATAATAGGCATTAAGGGGGGGTCCTTCAGCGTCAATGGATCAACTAGAGTTATATTATCGGTCTTCGGCATATTGCAGGCAATTGTAATGGCCTATTTAACGTATGAGTTCATTGAGTACCCGAACCTATGGGGGGGTGGTAACTGGCTGGCATACAGTGTGGTGATGAGCTCTATGCTACTGGGCATTACAGTATTTTTACTATCACAGCATTTAAATAAGAGGCTTTACGGAATAGACATAGCAATGGCATACGCTGAAATACCACCAGAATAGATTGCCCTTAAGATATTAACAACCCATAAAACAACGCAATTAAAACATAATAGCTATTTTTATATTGCATTAATGTCCAAAATACATTTAAGAATCATCAGTCGTAAATTAAGGTAATGATGAACTTTAAATGGATCATGTATTTCCGTTAATCAGGTATTTGATGATAGAAACATGAAACCTTTAATACCTTATATAAGCTGCATATGATAAGTTCTACACATTCGATACTATGGTTAAGAAGTGAATAATAAATAATATAATAATAGATAGATAGTATGTATATAATAAATAGTATAGTAATTTACCAAATTGAGTTACTACCACCCCCCCAATGGGGGGGTGGAAATTAATCATTGTTATTGTTATGGATTCTATAATCTAGCGGCGGGAAGTAGGTAATACCTCCATAAGACGGTGTTAGCACTATCATGGTGCCTAACAAACCTCATAGCCCTCCCACTTCTGACGTAGCACCTACGTAAATAGTCACTACCTGCAGAACTTTCTTCTGCTTCACGGCAATAGGACATATCAACCTCCCTATCATCACATGATAGGAATCCTGAATAAGTCTGTGAGAAGCTCTGTAAGGCTGCCGAAGAGACCATCAAAGCCATGGTAGTAGCTAGGTTTAGACGAGGCAGGGACTGCTAAGACCCAGGGAGGATGGATAGCAACGTTGCTGTTCAACGCCGTGGATCCAATGAGCAGCAAACTCAGTAATAGGGAGATTAAGCTTGGTGGGTAGGGCGTGGTTCCTGCATGTGGAGGGATTACATAAGGCCATGTTGAAGCTGGGCAGATTGAGGAGGATGTGGGGCACATGGAGGACTTAGTAAAGCAGGGAGTATTGTGAAATAGCACCATTAGGCCCTTGATGCATCGCCTTTACCGGCTCTGGCGAGGCTACTTCTATATTCGAGGCTGTGTCTCGCTAATTCCTCGAGCGCCTCGGGGCTTTTCCTGATCAACTCCTCAACAATCGATAAGTATCTAGCGACTCTCACGGCATTCGGCGATATTTCCCTAAGCTCTTCGCCGTCAAGTACCACGTAGTGCCTCCTGGGTATGTCTTCATTGAGTATGTACTCGGCCTCGTTGACCGATGCGTGAAGTAATGCACAGTGCGGACTGCCATCTATTGAGACTACCGTTATCGACCTCGGCCTTGACGACCGAACCATGCTCGCTATTTTACCGTAAAGCGCCGAGTGCTCACGCTCAGGGCAGGCGAGCAGCACCACCTTATTCTTCGAAATCTCTTGATAGAGTTTCGGGTTTACGAAGGGTAGGCAAGCGGCGACTATCGCAACGTCAGCGCCCCCCTTAACTTGCTAGCCTTAACCCACGTGCTCCAGACCCAAGCCTCATCCATTGGTCTCACCCTTAACCTTCCTAATTTGCTGCATCACCATGAGCATTGGGCAGTAACCGCCGCACATTGTACAACCCTTAACCTTGGGCTCCCCGTACTGCGTGTACACGGCCCAGGCCCTATCCGGGTCTATTAATTTGGATATCATTTCCCTCCACATGAGCTTACCTCTCAACCTACTGACCTCGTCATCCCAGGCCCTGGCCCTCCTGCCGAGCTTTATTATATCCGCCACGTGAGCCGCCACCTTAAAGGCTATCACGCCCTCCTCAACCTGCTTTGGCGTTGGTAAGCCCAGGTGCTCAGCAGGCGTTAGGTAGCATAGTAAGTCCGCGCCAGCCGCCCCCCCAGCAATTGCGGCGCCGATGCGCCCGCGATGTGGTCGTAGGGGGCAGCCACATCGGTAGGAAGCGGCCCCCCCAGGACGTAGTACGGCGCGCCATCCGTTAACTTCTTCATTAGCTTAACATCCCAAACAATCTCGTTAAGTGGTACATGCCCCCCCGGACCCTCAACCATCACCTGAACCCCGGCCTTCCTAGCCCTCTTCACCAGTCTCGCTGCTTCGATTAGTTCAGCCACGTGGAACTCGTCGTGGCTATCTGCCGTGGCTCCTGGGCGTAGGGCGTCGCCTATTGAGATGATGGCGTCGTACTCCTTAAAGAGCTCAAGCACATAGTCCCACCTGGCGTAGAATGGGTTCTCAGCATTATTATGGAGCATCCAGCCAATGAGCATGTCCCCCCCACCCCCCCTAGAGACGATGGTATAACCCTACCGCTCTTCAAAGCCTTAATTGCTAATTCCCTGGTGACGGCTGCATGTATGGTCATGAAGGCTACGCCATCCCTTAAATGCTTCTCGACAACATCAAAGAGCTCATCCTCAGCGAAATAAGCCCCCCCACCACCCTTCCTCTTAAACGAGTCTATGAATGCTTGGTAAGTCGGTACTGTCCCCCCCACGGCAACCTAGACTCCTTAATTATCGCCCTGCGTATCTCATCTAGGTCGCCGCCGGTCGATAGGTCCATTAGCGTGTCGCCCCCCCACTTATTGGCGATCCTAACCTTCTCAAGCTCGGTCTCCAGACTCACGACCTCGCTTGACGTGCCTATATTAACGTTAACCTTAGTCGTTAACCCTAGGCCAACCGCGCTAGCCTTGTCGGGCAATTTAATGTTCCTAATAATTATGGCTCTGCCGCTGGCTATCCTCTTAGCCAGTTTATACTCATCAACACCTTCACGCTTAGCCACAGCCTTAACCTCATCTGGAATTCTACCCTCCCTAACCTCCTCGATTATTGTCTTAGCCATTAATAACTAACTTATTATCCTATTATTAAGCTTTTATTGAACATAGCCTACAAACCCTTTTTAAGGGAACCACGTAATAATTAATCACGTGGAGGAACTGCTTAGGTTGATAAATGAGGAGAGTAGGAATAGGGGGGGTGTTGCCGTAGAGTTATTCCTGGCCGATTTACTGGCTCAGAGACTTGATCCTAAGGATAGGGTTGATATTTATCTGAAGATTCATGAGGAATTACTTAGCATAGTGATGATGAGTATGCCAAGGGCGACTTAGTTCAAGCGAGCGAAAAACTTTGGGGGGGTGCCGTTGCGGCTTTACTTAATGCGATCGCCGAGTTGAGGGGGGGTTGGGATCACTACAGCCATAGGGACTACGACGTAATAATCAATAGATTATTTAAAGAGACAAATGATAAGGAATTACCGCTTTACTTTGGGGGGGCCGCTGAGCGTTTACACGCAAATTTTTACCATAATTTCATGACGAGGGACGAGTATGAGGTGCATAGGGAATACGTTCTTAAATTAATAAATAAGTTAAGGGGGGGTTTATTAAAGCGTTAAATAATGATAATAAACGTCACTTACTACGTTATTAAACGTTTAACAAACCATAAATAATCCCTAAGCAGGCTAATTCCCGATGTCGGTATCACCCTCCTTCGAGTACCTCGAGAAGCTCAGGGACTTCTTCTACGGCATGCTGGAGTTGAGGGATAGGCTTAGGGAGAGGGGATTTAACTGGCCTAGGCCTTATGAGGTGGATGGCGTTGTTACCGGCACGGTGAAGGTTAAGGTTGGCTTCCCATCAATGCTTAGGAATGGGGTCATAATGGACGTGACCAATGTGGAGCAGGCTCAAATTGCTGAGGAGGCGGGTGCTGTTGGCGTAATGGTCCTTGATAAGTTGCCCTACGATGTGCGTAAGGCAGGTGGCGTGGCAGGATGGCTGATGTCAAGGTTATTGAGGATGTGATGAGGCACGTAACAATACCGGTTTCTGCGAAGGTGAGGATTGGTCATTACTACGAGGCCTTTATCCTTGAGCAGGTGGGCGTTGATTTAATAGATGAGTCTGAGGTGCTTACGCCGGTTGATGAGCAGCACCACATCAATAAGTGGTTGTTCACTGTGCCCTTCGTCAATGGATGCCGTGAGTTATGCGAGGCACTTAGGAGGATTAGTGAGGGTGCGTCGATGATAAGGTCTAAGGGTGAGGCGGGCACGGGGAACGTCAGTGAGGCCGTTAAGCACTTTAAGGTTCTTTACAAGGCAATTAATGAGTTATACGCAGCCTATAGGGATGGTGATGAGGAGAGGCTGAGGGACTTCGCCAGGCAGTGCCAGGTACCAGTCGAGTTGGTGACCTTAACGGCTAGGATGGGTAGGTTACCGGTGATCACCTTCGCCGCAGGCGGTATAGCCACGCCGGCCGATGCTGCCTTAATGATGTGGCTCGGCGCCGACGGAGTCTTCGTAGGTTCCGGTATCTTCAAGAGCCAGGACCCGAGGGAGAGGGCTGAGGCCATAGTAATAGCCACTGCGCATTGGGACGACCCGGAGACGGTGGTTGAGGCTCAGAGGATGGTTAGTGAGAAGGCGTCAATGATGGGTATAGACATTAAGTCCCTGAAGCCTGAGGAATTACTTCAGGTAAGGGGGGGTGTTTAGACGTGAAGGTCGGCGTACTCGCATTGCAGGGTGATGTTGAGGAGCACGAGTATGCCATTAGGAGGGCGGCGGATGAGTTGAAGATCAACGTTGATGTCGTTAGGGTTAAGAAGCCCGAGCACTTAAACGGTTTAAACGCCCTAGTAATACCAGGCGGTGAGTCAACCACGATAGGCTCATTGGCCAGTCGTAACGGCCTTCTTGATAGGCTTAGGGACTTAATAATCAATGGACTACCGACGCTGGGCACGTGCGCCGGCGCCATATTCATGGCCAGGGAGGTCAGGGACTCCGTGGTTGGCGAGACTGGCCAGCCAATACTCGGTGTTATGGATATAGCCGTGGTTAGGAACGCCTTCGGTAGGCAGAGGGACTCCTTTGAGGTGGACGTAACTATTGAAGGTATTGGCGCGGTAAGGGCCGTCTTCATTAGGGCGCCAGCATAGTGAAGGTTTGGGGGGGAAATGCAAGGGCGTTGGCTAGCGTTAAGCACCCAAGGCTGGGTAGCGTCATTGCTGCGGCCCAGGAAGACCACATGTTGGCGATAGCCTTCCACCCAGAACTAACGACAACGGCAGTGCATAAGTACTTACTCGAATTGGCGTTGGGTAAGCATTGAGTCGGTGTAATAAAATTAAAGCGTCATCGTCTAAATTTTCAATTTCATTAGTAATTATGTTTTTAACAAATTTAATGGTGCATCGGCTCTCAATTATTGTTTAAATAATTAATTAAACAATAGCCGGTATTCTTCAAGGGAAACCTTTAAATATTTTTAATCATTTAATTAATCAATGGGTAACGTATCGAATAAGTACTTGGTCCATACGGCTATTGTACTTAAGGGTGTTCGAGACCCTGAGGGCGAGACCATACTTAAGGACCTTGTTTCAATTAGTGGTTTTAGTAATGTCAATAAGGTCATCAGCGGTAAGTACCTCGGCTTCATAGTTAACGCGAAGGACGATGCGGAGGCCATAAACTACGTTAGGGAGGTCTGCGAGAGGGCTAGGATATTTAACCCAACGGTCCATAGATTGCTAATACTTGGTGTTGAGAATGCCTAAAGTAGCTGTTATTAGGTTTCCAGGTACTAATGGCGACCTAGACGTAATTCACGTTCTTAAGAATGTGGTTCACATCGACGCCGAGCTGGTTTGGCATGAAGATTTTAGGCACGGCATATACGATGCCATTATAGTACCTGGAGGCTTTAGCTATGGGGATTGGCTAAGGGCTGGCGCAATCGCCGCCAGGTCAAGGGTGATGAGGGAGGTAATCATGGATGCGGAGGGTGGTGTACCCGTACTTGGCATATGTAATGGCTTTCAAATACTCGTTGAGGCTGGATTACTACCTGGGGGGGCATTACTACCCAACGATCCGCCTAGGTTCATAGCAAAGTGGGTTTGGGTCAAGGTCAACGACATTAAGACGCCCTTTACTAAGTTATATTCGCTTGATGAGGTGGTTTCAATGCCCATAGCCCATGGCGAAGGTAGGTATTTCATAGATAGCGTCGACGAGGTCAGGGTGGCTTTCACGTACTATGGCGAGAACCCAAACGGCTCAGCAGCCTTGATAGCCGGTGTGGTTAATTACGAGGCAACGTCCTCGGTCTCATGCCGCACCCAGAGAGGTCGGCGGAAGCCGTACTAACCCCCCCAAGGGGGGGTTTCGTGCCTGGTGGGCTAAAGCTTTGGCTTAGTCTTAGGGATAGCCTCGTGGGTGGTTGGTGATGGAGATTGGTTCACCACTACTTGTGGGTTCCAAGAAGATAATGCTGTTGGGTAGTGGTGAGTTGGGCAAGGAGATGGCCATTGAGGCGCAGCGAATGGGTGTCGAGGTTATAGCTGTCGATAGGTATGACATGGCCCCCCCGGCAATGCATGTTGCCCATAGGAGGTACGTGATTAATATGCTCGATAAAAATGCCATTAAGGCATTGGTGCATAGGGAGGGCCCCCCCGACGCGATCATTGCCGAGATAGAGGCGATAAACACCGACGCCCTTGTGGAGCTGGAGGAGGAGGGCTTCAAAGTCGTGCCCAACGCCAGGGCCGTTAAGATCTGCATGAATAGGATTGAGCTGAGGAGACTGGCTGCGGAGAAGCTTCAATTACCAACCACCAGGTATTTCTTTGCGGAGAGTGTTGAGGATGTGAAGAGGGCGTGCAAGGACTTGGGCTTCCCATGCCTACTAAAGCCGGAAATGAGTTCCAGCGGGCATGGGCACGTACTCATCAGTAAGTATGATGATGTCGAGCGAGGCTTCAAGGAGGCCCTTGCCCATGCGAGGGGGGGTAGTAGTAGTAAGGTTGTGGTTGAGGAGTATGTGAAGATTGACAGAGAATTAACGGTACTAACCTACAGGTACCTGCTGGGCAATAACGTAGTGACCAACACGGTATTACCTATAGAGCATCAGAGACCTGAGGGCGTTTATTACTACGTTGAGTCCTGGCACCCAGCCACGGTGAGTGAGGAAATAATGAAGAGGGCCAGGGATTACGCCATTAGGCTCGTCAATGAGTTAGGAGGGCTTGGGATATACGGTGTGGAAATACTCATAACTAGGGATGGCAGGGTATTATTTAGTGAAGCAGCGCCGAGGCCCCCCCACGACACTGGCCTCGTCACGTTAGTCAGCACGGATATAAACGAGTTTCAGATACACGTGAGAAGCGCCCTTGGGCTACCAACGCCTGAGGTTAAGTTAGTAACGCCGGCAGCAGCCCACGTAATACTCGCGGATACCGAGACCTGGGCGCCTAGGATCACAGGGCTTGAGGAGGCGCTGAGGATACCTGGGGGGGTCCAGGTTAGGTTATTCGGGAAGCCCTTCACGTATAGGCATAGGAGGATGGGCATCGTGTTAGCCACGGGAAGTACGGTACAGGAGGCCAGGGAGAAGGCTAGGTTAGCTGCGTCACTAATTAAGGTTAGGTAAAGGATATATTTGGATATTTTAAAGTTAAAAACTAAACTAATTAAAAAATTATTTTTAAATAGTTCCTGAGAGCTTTACTGATAAGCGCAAGGCTTGGCACCTCCTTGTTATTTAGCCACAATGGCGCGTTTTATGCGTAATCATATATAGTGATTTCACCACCAGGTACCCAGTCAATCCTTACCCTGCCCAGCCCATGTTCTCTTCTCCATCTATAGACTGCCCTGACGCGCTCGGCGTCTTTAATCCTCCTCTCAATTAATTCCCTACCCCCCCCTATATCCCGCCTATGTATTAATTGCCAATCAGGTGACTTGATGCTGGCTATGCAATTCTCGATTCTTTCATAGACCTCCTCATACGTGCTGCCCACGACGAGTACCTCGACGGCCCTGGAGCCCAGGGTTTTATAAAGCCCACCCTCCTCAACTACTGAGCCGAAGTAAACCTCACAACCCAACCTCCTTATTTTATCCATGTCCATGGTTATTGTTCTTCCACGTGCCAATTCCCTATTGTGTGGGTAGCCCAGGGGGCGCCACGGCCTTTGAGATCGCGACAACGCCCTCTCTAAATGAGAACTTAATGCTCGCTAACCTACCCTCCACCGCAGCCTCGATGATTTCAAGTAAGTCGCCGTTCAGCATCGCTAATGCGTTGAGGACCTCTGGGTCACCAAACCTACTGTAGTACTCGATGAGTGTTGGTCCGTACGTCGTGAGCATGAATTGACCGCTTAATACGCCGACGTACCTAAGGCCAACCTCACGTTGTAGTGCGTCCAAGGTTCTCCTCACTATTTCGACGCTTTCCCCCCCATACTCTTCCTGGGTTAAAAATGGCAGTGCGGGTCCTGGACCGACTATGGCCCCCCCATCCCACCGCACTCGGGGCCTACGTCATAGTCAAACACATGCGGGTGATCCTGGATTGGTGGTAGGGCTATGATAGATTTACCGTCGGTGATTACCTGAACCGTGTACTCAACTCCAGTCACTGCCTCCTCGATGACTATTAAATCATCGATGTCGCCATATGCCTTAACATCGCTTGATGCCGTGATCACTTGGGTAGCCTTAGCCTTATTAAGACTGTCCCTAAGGTAGGCCTGCCTATCCCAGAATACCCTAACGCCCTTACCACCGCTTTGTCTGGCCGGCTTTATCGCGACGGAACCTGCACTGGATACGTACTGCAATGCCTCGTTAATGTCCCTAAACGCCCTAAAGGCTATCCTACCTGGTATCCTATACTTCCACATTAGGGTCCTCGCGAAGGCCTTACTCTGTTCTATCATGGCTAGTAACTTAGGAACCCCCCCGAAGGTGGGTATACCAAGCTCGATAGCCTTATCGGCAACGCCGGCGAACTGCGGTTCCTCGGGCCCAATAACCACGATGTCAGGATTAACCCTATCAACAGCGTTGATCAAGCCATTTGGATCTAACCTAGACTTAATCAATTCACCGCCCGTTTTCTCCACGATCCTTTTGATCCCAGGATTTTCATGCATCACCAACGCGCTTATCCTAGGCTCGTGAACGCTCAAACTAAGCCTTGCGGCCAGGGCATGCTCCCTCGCACCGTCGCCCACGATTAGGACCTTACTCCTTATCATAATTAATTAAATTAATTGCGTACCCCTTAATAATTGTTATCCTTAAATTGTTTAATTAAATAATTAAACATATTGTTAAAATAATTAATTAAACAATAAAGGGGGGGTATAATCACGGTATTACCTAGGTATTTATTTAATCAATTAAGTAAACCTTAAATAACCGGCGCCAGATTTGGATTAAGTATGGTTAGTAATTGGGTTGGGGGGGAGTTGATATATGAGGGTAAGGCCAAGAGGGTTTATAGGGTTAATGATGAGCTCCTCGTCATGGAATTTAAGGATGAGGTCACGGCATTTGACGGCGCCAGGAAGGAGCTTGCGCCTGGTAAGGGTAGGTTAGCCGCGGCTCAGACTGCATTCTTCATGAGATTATTAGGTAGGTACGGCATTAAGAATCACCTGGTTGATTGGGATGGCGATAGGAAAATATTGGTGAGGGGGGGTCTCAGGATGATACCAATAGAGGTGATTGTAAGGAATTACGCCTACGGCTCATTCCTAAAGAGAATGCCTCTAGTAAAGCCAATGACGAGGTTCAGCAAGCCCCTCGTTGAGTTTCACCTGAAGAGTGACGAGCTTCACGACCCATTAATAACCACCGACGATATAATAGAGGCTGGCTTAGCAAAGCAGGAGCAGTTGAATGAGATAACGGGTATTGCATTAAGGGTTAATGAGATTTTGAGTAACTACATGGTGAGTAGGGGATTAACACTCGTAGATTTTAAACTTGAGTTTGGCTTTGATAAGTCAGGCAACTTGGTTCTCGCTGATGAGTTGAGTGGTGATACCATGAGGATACTGATCAATGGTAGGCACTTGGATAAGGAATTATTTAGGAGGGGGGGCGCCTCAGCCTAGACTTGGTCAGAGCCTATGAGGAGATGAATAGGCTACTCGGCATATCCTAAAGCCTCACCCTAAGGCCGCCTGGCGTTAAAATATTAATACCACCGCCATTAATGACCCTACCAAGGACCCAATGGTTAAGGCCCAGCGCCCTAATCACCTTGGTAACCTCCTTCACGTACTCCTCACTCGTCAAGATCACGAGTCCAATGCCCATGTTAAATACTCTATACATTTCGTCCCACTCAATGTTGCCTGAGTCTTTAATTACCTTGAAGATGCATGGCGGTTCAGGGACCTCGAGCTCAACGCCTAAATCACCAATAACACGCCTCAACTTAGTAAATCCCCACCCGTCACGTGAACCGCGGCCTTGATTAACCCACGGCTATAAAGCTCAATCAATAAGTCCCCCGTAGTAAGCCGTTGGTTTCAACAACCAATTGACTAATTCATCACCGCAGACCTCGGCATTCAAGCCATACTTACCTAACAGGACTTTACGGGCTAGGGTGTAACCATTCATGTGAAGACCGCTGGACTCGACACCTATGGCCACATCACCAACCCCCCCAGCCTTACCCACCACCCTGACCCTCCTGACCCCCCCAAGTACGGTACAAGAGACGTCAATACCATTGACCAGGTCAGGCATTATAGCCGTCTCACCACCCAGCAACATTGCGCCAGCCCTGGCGGCTGCGTCCCTAATGCCCTTAAGGACCTTATCCACGGCGTCGGCATCATTATTGGATATTGCTATATAATCCGTGGCCGCAATCGGTACAAAGCCATCGCATGCTATATCGTTAACGTTACCGACGACGCAGTCCCAGCCAATCACCTCAAGCCTGCCCGTGGACCAGGCAATCATTGACTTGGTACCAACACCATCCGTGTGCAGCGTTATTTCGTAGTTGCCCAGATTTATCGACCTCGTAAAACCGCCCTCTATCAGCTTGATGCCAAGTTCATTGGCAAGTTCATGGATTACCTCACGGGCTATTGAGTGCATCTCCCAATGCCTAGTTAGGCTTACTCCAGCCTTTTCATATGTCCAGCCCACGCCCACCACCCATGCAGTACGTGCATATGTAATCCCTGCCAATACCCACCTCATCGGCCGCTTCGTATAGGTCCTCAAGACTTAACCACGTTAACGAATCGACCTCAAGCACCCTCTGGGCGTCCTCATCATTGAAAGTATTGGTGAGTAATTGATTATTAGGCGGCATGTCAACGCCGTAGGGACATGACCTAACTATCCTCGGGCTAGCTATGGCCACGTGGATCTCACTCACGCCCGCCCTATGCCTAAGGACTTGGGATGCCTCCTTAATGGATAGTCCAGTAAGTAGCGAATCATCGATTAAAAGGACTCTCTTACCCCCCCTAACTGCGCTGGTGACTGGGCTGAGCTTTAGATGAATGGAAGATAACTTATCAATCAGGTCCTTCCTCAAAGCCGACCTACGCCTCTCGATGTTCATGAGGGCGTACTCAAAGGGCTTTCTCAACGCCTCGGCAACCTTAATGCCGTAGATCACGCCCGTCTCCGGCATGCCAATAACGACATCGAAATCGCTCATTCTATCCATTAATCTCCCAGCCAACTTACTCGCTAATACCCTCCTGAATTCATAGACGGAGTAGCCGTCAATCTCTGAGTCAGGCCTTGATAAGTATATAAACTCCACGGCACATAGCCTACCCCCCCTGGAGTTATTGAGACCCTCTATTATCGAGAGGTTCAACCTACTGACTCTAATGGTTGATCCAGGCCTTATAAACGTCCTTACATCACCGCCCAGTGCGCCTATGGCTGAGCTCTCGTTGGTTATCATGGCCAGGTCGAAGCCGTATGCACCGAGAACTAGGTTCCTTAACCCAGTGATGGGCCTATGCGCGATCAATTCGCCGTTACTCGTTAGAGCAATCAATGACGTGTATGAAAGGGCCTTGACCTCATTATCAATCAGCCTACATACGTCCTCAGGCCTTATTACGAGACCTTCGAGGCAATACGCAACATCTGCATCACCGCACCTTACCACACCTCTAGAGTCGCTGTTTGTACTGAGGCATAACAGGCCAGCCTCGCCGCTTAAGGCGTTGTTCCCCTCCTTAACCTGAAACGTGGTTAATCCATTACCTTTACTGAATATTGCGGCCCAGCCATCATCACCCCTATGTCTAAGCACTGGCACTGCGTATTTCATTAATTCACTCACATTCCAACCATCGTGGAAGGATGTCACGCCGACCATCCCTACGGCTCCCATAACCTATCACTTGTGAATGCCTTTTCGGCCTCGTCAATATTTATCGTGAATGGATAATTACCCGTGAAGCAGGCGGTACATAGCTCGGTGGTTCCAATGGCGTTTATTAATTCGTCAACCGTTAGGTAGACCAGGGAGTCTGCACCGAGGTATTTCCTAACCTCATCTATTGACCTACCGTGAGCCACTAGTTCACGCCTAGTTGGGAAGTCCATGCCCATGAAGCATGGGTACCTAATTGGCGGTGAGGAGACCCTAACGTGGATGGCCCTCGCACCTGAAGCCTGAGCTTAGGCAAGACCTTCCTAAGGGTATCACCCCCCCTTATGATCGAGTCGTCAACTAAGGCTATGGATGCGCCCCCCCTGGTCGCATCCTTAACCACGCTATACATGTCCACAGACCTTTCCCTAGGCGGCTTAATGAAGCCGCGCCCAACGTATCTATTCTTAATTACGACATCGTGGATCGGCTTGCCAATACCACTCGCGTAGGCCTCCGCTGCAACCCTAGCGGTCTCGGGTATTGGCGATACAAAGTCGATGTCGTGAGTGGTCTCCTTACGGGCCAACGCCATGCCGAGCCTACGCCTAGCCTCATAGACGTTAATACCGTTGAAGTAGGAGTCGGGCCTTAGGAAGTAGATATACTCAAGCGCACAATAAGCTCTCCTAACCCTGGGACCCTCAATCCAATACTCCCTACCAGACCCACGTAACACAAGGGCCTTCCCAGCTCCACCTCACGCCAACTCATACCCAATGTCTCAAGCACCGCCGTCTCCGAAGCTATGGCTATGCCATTGCCATCACTACCAATGGCAAGAGGCCTAATGCCCCAGGGATCCCTAACCACTATTAGGGAATCCTTCCAAATAGCTATTATGGAGTAGCCACCACGTAATGTGCGGAAAAGCTCATTAACACCGCCATCAATACCCCCCCGCCTAGTAAGTAATTCCCTCATGTAATGGGCCAAAACCAAGGCATCATAATTCGTCCCAACATTTACGCCGAGATCCCTTAGTCTCTTAATTAATTCGATGTAGTTACTTATTGTGCCATTAAATACCAGGGCAAAGTCATTACCAAGCACGATAGGTTGAAGCTCAACACCATAGGGACCGCTCGTACTATACCTAGCATGTCCAAGGCATAGCGTTGAATCCGTTGTTAAAGAATTGCTTAACTTAATAAGCGATCCATTTATACGGCATACAAATGACACCCCCTCCTGACCCCCCCTATGAATTAGCCATGGAGCCATCTTAACCACGTAATTACCCGCATTAGGGCCTAAGAATGCCCATATGCCGCACATCACAACGCACCCCCCCATAATGAGTTGTACGCGGTCTTCAGGTCATTTAATTTTAGTGTCATTAATTCACGACCTCCCCCCCAGCGGACTACCACGTAATCACCGCCTGAACTGCCTATTACTGAGAATGGCACGCCTAAGTCAGTGAGGATGCTCGTTGCCTTATCAATATCCTTATTTCTAACCTCAACAACATACCTCGCGTTGGTCTCGGAGAACGCCAATACCGTTGGGTCAATACCGCATTCATCGGTTGGCACCCTGGATAGGTCGATGTTGAAGCCGACCCCCCCATTAATCAGGGCCATCTTACTTAATGTAGTTAATAACCCGCCAACGCCGATATCCATTGAAGCGGTCACTAAGCCTTCTTGGATTAATCTAAGGACAGCCCTCGAGTTTTTAACTTCATCCCTCGGCCTTGGCTTGGTGGTATGCCTCTGACTATGCCGTGAACCGCGTATAGGTACTCAGACCCTCCCACCTCGGCCGATGTGTTACCTATGATTATTATTGACCCACCACCAATGAGCCCGCCATCGACGACCTTATCAACGTCATTCACTTGGCCCAGCACGGCAACGGCTACCACGGCTTAATCACGTTGCCATTAACGTCCTCATTATAGAAGCTAACCTTACCACCAACTATTGGCACGCTCAGCTCCCGCGCCATCCAGGAAAGCCCCCCCAGCACCGAGTTCACGAAGTACCAGTACCTATCGGGCTTCTCAGGATTGCCTACGTTTATCGAATCGACGGCAGCCAGGGGGGGCTCCGCGCCGACGGCCACCACGTTCCTATAGGCCTTGGCTAGGGAATTAGCAGCCCCGATGAATGGGTCGAGAAATGAATACCTTGGGTTAGCGTCGGCCTTCACCGCAATCCCCAGCTTACCATCACCTCCATCAATATCAAGGAACCTAAGCACCGCCGCGCCGGCCCTGCCTGGCTTAATCACGGTCCTAACGCCGACCTCGTAGTCATAAAGGCTGAATATGGGCTCCTTAGACGCAATGTTTGGGCTACTTAATATTTTAGTCAATGCCTTATCAAGTGGTATCTCGGGCAACTCTGGTATTATCCTTAATTTGCTTAGGTACTGTGGCTCCTTTACGTCATAATTAGTCTCTGGTGCGTGCGTGATGAGCTTAACGGGTAGGTCTATGATTTTATCACTACCGTAATAGGCCGTAAACCTGCCATCGCCCGTCAACGCACCTATTACGTCATAGCCAACACCGTACCTCCTCAACACCTCTTCTACCTCATTAAGGACGCCTTTACTCACTACGATCACCATCCTCTCCTGGGATTCTGAGACCAGGATCTCCTCGGGCGGCATGGTCTCCCTAGTCCTAATTCTATCCAGGCGAATCTCAATACCAAGTCCGAATTGATCGGCCAGCTCACTGAGTGCTGTGGCTAATCCTCCACCGCCCACGTCCTTTATCGCCTTAATTAACCTACGGCTCCTTAACTCAATCACAACGTCGATCAGCAGCTTCTCAAGCAATGGATTACCGACCTGCACGGCGCCTATTTCATTTCTATCCCTGTCCAGGACCTTGGATGCGAAAGAGCTGCCAAGCATTCCATCCCTACCCACGTCATTGCCTATGACCAGGACTAAGTCGCCAGGGCTTGCCTCACCGAGTATCACGTCCTCCGGTCTGCCCACGCCAACGCACGTTACTAGGACTATCGGGTTCGTGGTGAACGACTCATCAAACCACACCTCGCCGGCAACCACGGGCACCCCCCCAATCCTATTCCCATAATCCGAAATGCCCCCCCTAACAACATTCCTCATCAACCACTGGGGGGGGTGGGGGGGATCATTCAATGGGCCGAAGTGTAGGTTGTCCATTAACGCTATGGGCCTTAAGCCTGTGGTTAATATATCTCTTACAATGCCGCCAATGCCCGTTGCGGCGCCGTCGTAGGGGTCCACGGCGGATGGGTGGTTATGACTCTCTATCTTGAAACTAACAACTAGGTTTCCCACGCGTATTAATGGCGCATCAAGCCAGGCCCCCTAATTACGTGCGGTGCCTTACTGGGCAGTAACTTAAGGAACCTCCTACTGCTTTTATACGAGCAATGCTCACTCCACTCAGCCTCAAACACAAGCCACTCAGCCTGCGTTGGCTCTCTCCCTAGGGATTTCCTAATTATTGACTTCTCATTATCGTTAAGGGGCATGGCGTCGATCACCATTTAATTTTTTATTTAAACAATACACGGACATACTAGGTTAATAGTGAAAAAAGACTTTTAAATTTTTCTTTAAACAATTAATCATAATGAGCACAAAACCACTGGTTGGAGTGATAATGGGCAGTAAAAATGACTGGGACGTGATGAGGGAGGCCGTGGAATTGCTCAATAAATTAGGCATACCCAACGAGGCCAGGGTTGTCTCGGCCCATAGAACGCCGGAACTCATGTTCGAGTACGCAAAGACGGCGCTCGACAGGGGGGGCCTAGAGGTAATAATAGCCGGCGCTGGCGGCGCGGCTCACCTACCGGGTATGACGGCATCACTGACGCCCCTACCCGTAATTGGCGTACCAATACCAAGCAAGCACTTGAATGGTCTTGACTCATTACTATCAATAGTACAGATGCCCTTTGGCACCCCAGTGGCTACTGTCGCCATAGGTAATGCAAAGAACGCCGCATTGCTGGCCGCGAGGATACTTGGTATTAAATACAAGCATCAGAGCTAGGGTGATTGAATTAATGGAATCGATGAAGAACGAAGTACTAAACACGGTGATTAGTCTATGAGTAGGGTATTAGGTATCCTAGGCGGTGGGCAACTGGGCTTGATGATGGTTTTAGAGAGCAAAAAACTAGGCATTAAATTCCTCGTACATGACGAAAACCCGGAGGCACCTGCACTAGGCGTGGCTGATGGTAAGTACTTCGGTGGTTCATGGAAGGAACTAGTGGATAAATCCGACGTAGTCACCTTCGAATTTGAGCACGTGAACCCCCCCTCGCGGTAAGTACTGCTGAATCACTCGGCAAGTTAAGGCCTAGTTCGCTAACGATATGGCTAAAGCAGGACAAGATTCGTGAGAAGACATTCCTTAGGGATCACGGATTCCCAGTGCCCCCCCATTTCATGATAATTAATAGCCCTGAGGACGTGGATAGGGCCTTTGAGCAGTTTGGGAGGGTGGTTTTCAAGGAGCCCCAGGGCGCCTATGATGGTAAGGGTCAGTATTACGTGATGGGTAGGGGGGGTGACTTAAGTAAAGTGCCCAGGAAGTTCCCATTATTGGCCGAGGAGTTTGTGGATATTCATAAGGAGGTTTCGATAGTGCTTGTTAGATCTAGCGGCGGTGAGGTCCTCACATACCCCGTAACCGAGAATTACCACTATAATGGAATCCTCCTATATAGCATAGCCCCCCCTGCGGAGATAAATGAGGAGGTTGCAAGTAGGATTAGGGAAATAGCCGTAAAGCTTGCTGAAGCCTTAAATTACGTTGGGGGGGTCCTCACGGTTGAGTTCTTCATAACGAGGGGGGGTGGGGAGGTGTTGATTAATGAATTCGCACCCCGTGTCCATAACTCAGGGCATTGGACATTAATGGGCGCGGCTGTGAGTCAATTCGAGAATCACGTGAGGGCAGTCCTGGACATGCCGCTGGGGGGGCCCACTACGTTGCTAAAGCCGTCAGGCATAGTAAACATGCTAGGCGTGCCTTACAGTGAGGAGATGATTAAGAGGGTACTGGCGGTGCCAGGAACCAGCGTCTGGTGGTATGGTAAAGCCGGGGTTAGGCCGAGGCGTAAGATGGGCCACGTAAACATAGTGGCTGACAGCATCACTGATTTGAGGAGAAGAATTAATGAGGTGTTGGGTATTGTGTATGGTAATGAAATAGATAAGTACGTGCCGCCGTGGGACTCCATATAAAATACAATAGATATCGTCAATACAATTAACATAATATTATAATGATTAAAAGTATTCCATCAATTCACCAGCGCAACTATGCCTAGGAATATGGAGTCTACCGCCACGCCGTGCCTAGTCAATTTCCATTATTTAGGGCAGGGATGGTGAGCCGCGTAGTCAATGATGTGGTTGGCTACAGCCATGACTATAAAAAGGCGCCAGCGAAATTACCGCCTTATTTCCGAGGGCCTTAATTTACCCGGCGGATCGCCTCTGAACCTCCACAATCCCTTACCGAAGGATTCAACGACTATCTCTAACTCATCAGCAAGTAAGTCGCTTATTAATGGCTCATCAGCTAATGGTGAAACTAAGACGTCGACTAATACCTCCCTGGACTCGGCATCGCCTGCAATTATCTTAACGGTTGCTATTCTCGGGTAAAACCACACGTTTAATGGCCCGCCAGCCGTGTCAACCCTAACCTCCCTGGCATCCTCAGTGGGTGGCCAGAGGCCAAGGGTCCTCGCAGTACTTAATGGAATTAATAATTGTGGCGTAGGTGCCTCAAAACCGCTATTGAGTAGCGCCACCTCCTCCACCGCCTTGTTCCTTACCCTTATCCTTATCCTCAGCCTCACGGCCATCCAGCCTCACCCTTATCCTACCAACATAGGCGAAACTCCCATACTTAATCCTACCAACCTTAACACTCATTAACTTAATTTTCCAGCATTGGGTTTAAAACCAGACGCCGCATTAATCACTTGGCCTTTTAGGGATTTCGTACGGCTTCGTGCCCCCCCTCCAAAACTCCTCCTCAACCTCGTTTGGTAGGTCGTACTCCACGGGGGTCTCTAACACCATTTATCCTGAACGCCCACCTCCTCATGTAACACGGCCCACACCTGCCGCAGTGCCTTTCTCCATTGTCATAGCAACTCCAGGTCAGGTGAAGTGGTGCGCCGACCTCGAGGCCTAGCTTAACGATTTCATGCTTAACCAAGTGCCCCCCCACGGGCATTAATAATTCCACGTGCTTATTGGGGGGGCCAACGGCGTAGGGCATCACCTTATTGAGAAGCCTTATGAACTCCATCTCATTGTCAGGATAGGCGCCGGCCTCCTCTAGGTTAATGCCCGTGGCTATGTAGTCATAACCGTAGGCCTCCGCAATGGCTGTTGCTAGGGCTATAAACACGAAGTTCCTGGCGGGAACCCACTCATGCGCGAATTCCGCGCCCTCCCTGCCCTCATCAACCCTATTGATCTCACCATCACCAAGGAGTGGCGAGTGCCTAACCACCTTGAAGAAGTCCATGTTCACCTCGAGCAGCGGAACACCGAGGAACTCAGCAATCCTCTTAATGGCTCTGTCCTCCTGGGTCTCAGCCCTATGCCCATAGTTAAAGTGCAGTAATGTCACATCGTAGCCCTGCTTAAGCAGATGAGTCGCCGCCGTGGTCGAGTCAAGGCCTCCGCTGGCTATCACAAGAACCCTCCTTCTCCTACCCTGCTCCTCCCTCCTCAGCGATACCGTGGACCAGGTACCGTCAACCCCCCCAATCTCCATGGCCGTGTATGGCTCAACACGCCTTATGACCGGCATGTCCCAAATGGGCCTGCTTTGGCTATCAATTAAGTAGTCATCTAGGCTCGCGAAGAATAGAGCCTTCAGGTCACTGTACCAGGCCATGTAAAGCGGCTTGAAGTTTGTGGCGAGCCAAATCCTGCCAGGTCTGCGGGCATCCATTATCGCCAGTGCGTAACTACCAATGACGTAGTTAATCAACACATCCCTAAGTCCATTCAGTGATCCATCCCAAAACCTCTCAAGTAATGGCGGTAGTATTGCCGTATCGATCCTGGACCTACGGGTTAGGTTGAACCTTGTCTCCAGGTCCTTGTCGTTGGCTATCGTACCGTTATGAGCCACTACCACGTGCTCACTAATCATTGGCTGTATGTCATCCTCCGTCTTAGCCTTTACATACTCTGTCGTTGGCTCGGCCCTGTTGTTGAATATTGCGGCTACGGTATTCTCATTAATGATGCTGGGCATCTTATTCACGGCAATGCTCGGTCTATCCCTGCTCTTGAACACGCTTAATTCACCGTTTTTATCCAGGGCAACAATGCCGAAGCTGTCGCGACCCCCTCTCCTCGCCCTTAACAATGATCATCCTTAAGACCTCCTCAATCCTATTAGCCCTATCCCTATCCAACTTATCGCCAAAGATTAGCACTCCACCGATGGTGCACATCCTGACCTGGGCTATGCATGTGTATTTAAGCCTTAGTTTGTCTTTGACGGTTTTGATTGCGTTTGTAGACCAGAGCCCTTCACCTAAACCCCCCCGCTAAAATATGGAGCCTCGGTGTGTAATTAACGCCGAGCTTCATTGCCATGGGCTTGGTAATGCCCTCATCCTTGGCAATGCACTCCTCACGGGTCGTGCACTGGCTCATTAAGTAAACCTTATCACGTGGTATACTGAATTTATTAATAAACCAAAGGACCTCATCGATATCCCCAGGCTTATCAACAACGAACTTAAAGATGGCCTTGCCGCTGGTCACGAAATCCCTAATGGCCAACTCATTAACCCTAAGCCTTACTGAAATGCCCGAGTTAGATAGCTTGGGCGATACGTTGAATTCATCTACGTATTTAACGAGTTCACCAGGCTTAAGCGTGCTATTCGTCTCAACCTCCACGAAGAAGTCTTGGGCCTTAACAAGGCTTAACAGTGGGAGTAGTTCTCGACGCCATAAAAGTGGTTCACCACCTGTCACCACCAGGTGCCTCACGTTACCGGCTATCTTCATTATTGCATCATAAACATCGTTAACACTCATTTCAGTCCCGCCAAACCACGAATATTTAGTGTCACACCACGAACACCTTAAGTTGCAAAAGGCCAACCTTAGAAAGACGGCCTCCTTACCCGCGTTGGGGCCCTCGCCCTGCCATGACCTAAATATCTCGATAACCCTCACGGACTATCGCGTGTATAACGCTTATTTTTAAGGGTTAACCACGAATCACTGATGTTTGGAATAATTGGACTTGGCGGTGTGGGGATGCTCCTCGCCTACTTCCTCAACAATGCCGGTTACGTGCCGTATGTCGTGACGAGGACCCGCTATGGTCGTTACCTTATTAAATTCGGTGGGGGGGAGTATGAGGTCAGGGTGAGGCTTGTCGATAAATTACCCAGTGATGTTAAGTATACCCTAATTGCCGTTAAGGCTTACGATACGGAGTCCATAATCGATAAGGTGGTTAACATCCCCGTGGTATTTCAAAACGGAATTGGTGGCGTTGAATTGATCAGGGAGAGGCTTGGCGTTGGTTATGGTGCTGTCATTACGTATGGCGTTACGAGGAGTGGTGGTGTGGCTGAGGTCAGGGGGGGCGTTGGTGAGGTAATACTGCCGAGTTCAGTGGGTGAGGTTGCCGATGCCCTAAAGGCCGGAGGTGCTAATGTCAGGGTGGTTAATGACATTGAGCCTTACAGGTGGTTGAAGGTGATCGTTAACGCAGCCATTAACCCAGTAACGGCCATTCTGAGGGCTAGGAATGGCGTAATTCTCGAGGATTCCAATGCCAAGGCATTGGCGGTGGCCGTGGTTAAGGAGGGTGTTGAAGTCGTTAGTAGGCTAGGCATTAAGCTACCCAGTGATCCGTTGGCCGAGACTTTAAGGATTGCGGAAACTACGAGGAATAATTACTCATCTATGCTGCAGGACGTGCTGAATCGCCGGAGGACTGAGGTTGATTACATAAACGGGGGCCATAGTGATTAAGGGTAGGGAGGTTGGTGTTAATACTCCTGTTAATTACGTGCTTTGGTTGTTGGTTAAGGCGTTGGAGATTAGTTCTTATAAGTAGGATTCCTATCCTAACTCGTTATGGAACCGGTGACGGTTCACTTAGGCGATATTTCACAGCACATGCAGCAATTAAGTAGGGGCTTCCTCTTCACCCTAGTCATAGGCACCACGGATACGAGCCTAATACCGGGAATAACCATCGCCGGGGCCAAGCCCGAGCTAACACACTACACGCCGGCGGCCGACGCCGAGTACTTGTTGCTTGGTAAATGCCGTGTAATACCCACAGTACCCATGACCCCCCCGATGGCAAGCCAACACCGGCATTGATCACCAGAGCCGCAATCAAACTAACGGGCGCGGGCGTTCTCGTTGTCAATGCTGGGGGGGCTAGGGTTAGGCCGAACATACCCATTATTGACCTGCAGGGTGAGCCTGGTAGGGACATTAGGACTGGGCTGGCCATTAATCATGAGGTTGTCGATAGGGTTTTTGAGAACGGCGTAATCCTTGGGGGGGAGAACCTGGCCAGGATAAGCGAGGCAATTGTTATTGGCGAGTCAATACCCGCAGGGACCACCACAGCCATGGCCTTCTTAGTGGCCATGGGCTACGACGCATGGGATAAGATGTCCAGCGCATCGCCTGTCAACCCAAGGGAATTGAAGATAGCTGTTGTTAGGGAGGCGCTGAGGAACGCGGGTATTAACAAGCCGTTGGAGGACCCGCTTGAGGCCGTGTCGAGGGTTGGTGACCCAGTGATAGTGGCCATGGCTTCGATAACTATCGGCGCTGCTAAGCAGGGCGCCAAGGTCCTCCTAGCCGGCGGTACTCAAATGGCCGCCGTCCTCGCGTTCATAAAGCACGCAGATAAGAACGCACTCAGCAACGTAGCTATCGGGACCACTAGGTGGTTAGTTAATGATAGGACGGCGGACTTGATAGGCCTCGTTAGGGAGATTGCGCATGTGCCCGTGGCCTCCGCGAATCTGGACTTCGGCAACATGCCCTATGAGGGCTTAAAGGCTTATGAGAGTGGCTTTGTGAAGGAGGGTGTCGGCGCTGGTGGTGCGTCCATTGCGGCAATCTCCAGGGGTTACTCAATCAGTCAGTTGCAGGGGGCTATACTTAGTGATTATGAGGAATTGCTAAGGAGTATGGGTAATACTACGTGAGTAGTCATGGCGCGATCAGCTAATTTTAAATGTTGAAGACATTGATGAGTACGCATGGCCTCAGGACTTGATATCTTTATAGTACTCGGTGCTCGGGAATTCACCATTCCTAACCTCACTCACGTACTTAGCCACAGCATCCCTTATAATGGAGGCTAGGTCCACGTACTTCTTGGCGAAGCTCGGCGGCCTCTCCGTGAGACCGAGGACGTCGTGAATGACGAGTATTTGCCCATCACAGTGTGGGCCAGCGCCGATGCATATTGTCGGTATCTTAACGCTCTCCGTCACCGCCTTAGCCACACTAGCTGGGACCATCTCTATGACTATAGCGAAGGCCCCCCCAGCCTCCTGAAGCGCCTTGGCATCCTCGATTAACTTCTTTGCCTGTTCCTCGGTTTTTCCAATCATTTTGAACCCGCCGAGCGAGAGAACCCTCTGTGGGTTGAGTCCGATGTGCCCCCATCACTGGGATCCCGAACTTGACCAGGTTATTCACGATATCAAATATTTCCTGGCCACCCTCGGGCTTTACAGCTCGGCGCCTGCTCTGATGAGTCTCGAGGCATTCCTCATGGCATCCCTGACGCCGGTCTCGTATGTCATGAAGGGCATGTCAGCTATTAATAGGGCCTTGGGCTTTGCCCTGGCCACGGCAGCCACATGTATGAGCATGTCCCTGAGCGTGACTTTTAGGGTGTTCTCGAAGCCCAATACGGTCATTCCCAGAGAATCGCCAACCAATATACCATCAACGCCCGCCTGGTCTACCAATCTTGCCGTTGGGTAGTCATAGGCCGTTATCATGGCGATTCTCTGCTTACCCTTCATCCCCCCCATTATTGTCTGTACCGTGACCTTCCTCCTCTCCATATTAATGGTCCTTATTTATCCCTGAATTAAAGCTTTAAGAAATGCAAATTTATACTGAGCGATAATGGCTAAGGAAAACCATGCATCTTGGATACCGCCTAACCATCCAAGAAGAGAATCATTGCTGATTAGGGAGAGGTTAGTTGATGGGTTTAGGGAGGGTTACGTCGCGCTTCAGGGCTTGATCGCGCATGGTCGTGGTGAGTGCTTTGATTACCTCATTGGCGAGTCCACAATACCTCCCGCATTGACCGCAGAGAGGGCTGCCGTAGCGGCGTTACTTACGGCCAAGCACCCGGTCATTTCGATCAATGGAAACACGGCGGCCCTCGTGCCGAGGCAAATCGTTGAATTGGCTAAACTCGTCAATGCAAAGCTCGAGGTTAACTTATTCTATAGGACCAGGGAGAGAGAGGAGTTGATAGCTAGGGTGCTCAGGGAGAGCGGTGCTGAGGAGGTCCTCGGTGTTGGTGACGACGCATCCTGCGTAATACCTGAGCTATTCAGCGAGAGACGTAGGGTTTCCTGCAGGGGGGGCATATACATTGCCGATGTGGTTTTGGTGCCGCTTGAGGATGGTGATAGGACGGAGGCCCTCAGGAGGATGGGGAAGACTGTGATAGCCATTGATTTGAACCCACTCTCGAGGACCTCCAGGGCTGCGAGCATAACGATTGTTGACAACGTTGTTAGGGCAATACCAAACATGATAAGATTCGCCGAGGAAATGAGGTCTATGTCTAGGGATGAGTTAATCAGCATTGTTAAGGGCTTCAATAACGAGGAAAACCTAAGGGCAGCGTTAATGTTCATTAGGGATAGGCTCACGGAATTAGTCAACAAGGGTATCACGTTCGAGTTCCACAAGGTCTAGGAAACACCTAGTTAGTGAACATGCAAGAGCTTCCTCCTTTCCTAATCTCTCCGAACCAATTAACTATTAAACGTTTAACTAAGTATATAATCTGCCCTAAGCAAGGCTAGATAATGCTCGTAACGGACACATTAATAGTTACGCCAGGACCTACAGAGATACCTCACCGAATACTGCTCGCCATGGCTAGGCGAACCACGAACCCCCCCGACCTAGACCCAGAATTCTTTAGACGTTATGACGAGGCTAGGTCAATGCTTGCGGAAATGCTTGGCACTAAAAGGAACAATATTATTATTTGGGTTGGCGAGGCAATGAGTGGTCTTGAGGCAGCCATAGCAAACCTAGTGAGAAGTGGTGATAAGGTCGCCGTACTGAGTAATGGCATATTCGGCGATGCCTTTGCGGATTTAGTCACAGCATATGGCGGGACCCTATAATACATAGGGTTGAGTATACAAAGGTACTTGATCCAGATAAGGTCATATCATTCCTCAAGGGTGAAGCTAAGGATGCGAGGGTTGTCACGATGGTTCACTGCGAAACGCCGAGCGGAACGTTGAATGGCCTTAAGGAGTTGGCGAGGGCCATTAAATCCGAGGGTAAGCTCCTAATCGTTGATGCGGTTTCATCAATTGGCGGTGTGGAGATTGATGTTAAATGGGGGGGCGTGGATATACTCATTGGCGGTAGCCAGAAGGTGCTTAACCTGCCGTCTGGCCTAACGATTCTGGCCGTTAGTGATGAGGCTTGGGAAGCATGGAGAGAGTCAATTACAGGGGGGTTCTACCTAAACATTAGATTGTGGAGGGATGTGATGGAGAAGATGGAGTTCCCGTATACTCACAGTGAACCGTTGATCAATGGCTTGCTTGAGTCGCTTAAGATAATTCGTGAGGAGGGCTTAAACAACGTCTATATGAGACATAGGGCCGTGGCTCAGGGCGTAGTTAGGGCTGTTGAGGCCATGAATCTCAAGTTGGTCCCTGAGTCGGAGGTTTTCTCGAGTCCAACTGTCACGGCATTCTACGTACCCAACGGCTTAAGTGACATTAAGGTTATAGAAACGGCGAGGAGGTACGGGGTCTTCATAGCCGGCTCATGGGGGGGACCATTGAAGGGCAAGGTGCTTAGGATTGGGCACATGGGGGGGTACACGGCATCCTTAAACATAATGGCGAATGCATCATAGCGCTGGCTAAGGCCTTAAACGAGCTTGGTCACAGAGTTAAGGTGGGTGATGCAGTGGAGGCATTCCTGAGTGGTGTTAAGCATGAGCGTCTTCGTTAGGGAGAGCACAGGCTTGGTTAGGGAGGTCGGTCCATTTAAGCTATTATTAATGAGTATGGGTTATAATGGCTTCCTTACTATACCATTCGTCTACCTTGCTGGGCTTTACTTATATGGTGCAGGGGGCCATAGCTTACATAGCCTTAGTAATTTCATGGCTAATGTTCATACCCGGGGCATTGATATGGTACTACATAACCAGACAGTACCCAAGGACTGCAGGTGACTACGTGTACTTCTCAAGGCTAAACCCACCCATTGGTTTCGCAGCTTGGTTTAACTTCACCGTGGGTGAAATGCTCTATGACGCGGTTCTCGTATATTTCGCCATAGTTCAGTTGGGCACTGTAATGCAAGCGTTGAATAACCCATTGGCAAGTGCTGTACTTAACCCGAGGAATGAGTTCATACTGGCCATAATTTTAATCACCGTATTAATTATGATTAATGTAGTTTCAGCTAGGGCTGGGTTAACCATGTTTGCGGCAATGTCTCTGGCTGCCCTGGCAACATTCGTAGCATCTGCAGTCTATGTGTTATTATTACCGCGAGGTATAATCGAGAGCTCGCTTGGCATTGAATACCTAAAGGCCTTGAATGAGGCTAATAAGGTGTCAGTAACTGGTGGATTATACGGTTTACTCGGTATGGCCGCCTTCACTACGGCCGTCTGGGCCTATGTGAATTACCCAGTGACAATAGGTGGTGAGATTAGGAGGGATAGGTTAACAGCACTTCTTGGTGTTATTGGCATGTTCGCGCTTGGTGGCTTATTCTTCACGTTATTCATTACGGCATTTCTCAAGGGCTTTGGCTTGAGGTTTTATATCGGTGCGAGTTACATGAGTGCTTACGGAGTGGATAACGGCTACGTACTTGTGAATCCCGGCGCTGACTTGGCCCTGATGCATACGCCAATAGCCATTGCTTTGGCGTACTCGTCAGTCCTTTGGTACATAGCCCCAGTGACTGGCGTGATAATCCAGGTATCTAGGTACTTACTGGCATTCTCCATGGATAGGGTTCTCCCAAGGGCGTTTTCCTACGTGAGCCTGAGGACACATTCGCCAGTCATGGCGCACTTAGTCGACTTAGTAATTACCGTAGCCCTAATGTATATACTTATCCTAACACCGTTAAGCACGGCGCTACTATACGCAATAAACCTAGACGCACTGGTACTGTTGGTGTTCACCTTCATGGCATCAATGCTACTGGCATTGGTAATGCACGTGAGAGGTATCACGAAATTGAGCGTGAATAGAAGAGTCTTAATTACTCTAGACGTTGTATACCTAGCCGTCTTATCAATATTTGCTTACTACTGGCTGACACAGCCACAGTACTACCTATTAATCACGGGTAATTCACTTCAGTTGCTTGCCGAGTCATCAGCAATATTCGTAATAGGCCTAGCGATATTCGCGGCAGTCTCATACATTAGGAAGAGGGAGGGAATACCACTAACCCTAACGTATATGGAAATACCACCTGAGTAGTTAAGGGTTTAGGAGCTCTGTTTAGCCTGTGAAATGTCATTTAGGCAATTAGTGCCGACTCATCATCCACCCTTCTTCCCATATAGTTTGAATGCCCTTAACATCCATGTGTAGAGAAATATCTTATAGGCTACCTCTGAGCCGTCTTCCCACCACCAACGCTTCGCAATCTCCGCAACCCTCTCAAGCTCCTCAACACTTATCTTATCAATATCGCCCTTAGAGAAAACAGACCTTATGTACTCAAGCTCCTCCTTAGTAATTGGGTTGAGCCTCATTGACTGGGATAACCTAGCAACCTCGTTCATTAAGAATGACGCCTCACCAGGCTTATCAATCCCTTAACGCCTAGGAACTCGACGACCACGGAGTTCATGGCCACGATGGCCGACCTAACGGAGTCGGCAAAGTTTATAAGTCCCCCCTCTCAATTTCCCCCAAACCTCTTATCAATCTGTTGAAATCTCATGCCAATCTCCCTGAACTTACCACCAAGTCAATACAACGCAGCGCCTAACATACCTATTATAGTAATTATTAATCCAAGTATCGAAATCAGTAATTCATCGATCATTATAGGTTAATCCCAATACTCTTTCACCACACTACTTAATATATCCTTATGACATATTACCCTTATCGATCACCACCCTAACGCCCTCATTCGATGGCTCAAAAATCCTCGGCTCATAACCAACGATCCTTAAGCAATTAATTAAGGCCTCAGTCTCGTCCCTATGCGTTAGGAATACCAAAACCCTCTTCTTAACGTAGTAAGCATCGGCATGGCGCACGCATGGCTTCACCTTATCCTCAAGGTCCCTAGTTAGGAAGCCGACCTCCCTGGAGAACGCCGTGCTTAATCCCACGAACTTTTCATAAGTCGGCTCATTAATTAATTCACTTATGTATTTATCACCCAGTATTGCCAATCTATCCCTCAATTCACGAAGCATCTCACTCGTTGAGTATTTACCCAGGTCGGCAGTGACAATAGTTAAATCCTGTGGGTATGGGATCCTATCAACAACCCCCCCAATACCAGGGGGGGCGCCAGCCTTAGCCTAAGCTCAATGCCCCCCCTCCGTAATACTCAGCGATTACATCACCAAGCCCAGTACTAAGCCTCACCTCAATTACATGAGCAACCTGGGCCGCCTTTATTAATGGCTTACGTGCAATTACGGCAGCACCTAATGCAGTGCCCAGCGCAAGCGCAGCACTCATTCCATAACCAACGCCCAGCTGTACGGGTGATGAGTAATTAATCTCCGCATTAACGCCTAACTCCTTAAGCGCTAGATCCACGTGATCAATGCCATACTTAATAGGGCTAGCCGCTGGCTTAACTGTAAGTCTCAACCCAGGCCTTATGACGACACCGCAACCCAGCGAACCTGTACTCATTGGGTCATCTCCGTACATCGGTAACCAAATACTCGTAATGTGAAGTGGTACGTCGATGATTATCATGACCACTGGCATGTTTAAAAACATGTATTTAAGTGATTGTGGGGGGGTGTCTTCCCTGAGGTTAAGTAGGGAGTTACTCCTTAATGAGTTTAGGAGGATGAAGACTTTAGATAAGTATGTAGATGCCGTCAGGTCTATTGTGGATGACGTTAAGGTTAGGGGTGACGAGGCCGTGATTGCGTATACCGAGAGGTTAGACGGTGTTGCACTTACGAGGATTGAGGTTGACATAAGTGAGTTAAGGGAGTTGGCGTCTAAGGTTGATAAGGACGTTGCGCAGGCAATAGACGCGGCTTACAGGTCAGTGGAGGACTTTAACCGTAGGTTAATGCCCAGTGATTTCGAGGAGGAGTGTTGCGGATTAATTAGGGGGGGGTTAGGTGGGTGCCGATTAGGAGGGTTGGGGATTTACGTGCCTAGAGGTTACTTCTCGACACTCATAATGACAGGCGTTATAGCCAGGGTGGCGGGTGTGGAGGAGTTGGTAGTGACAACACCGCCAAATAAGGACGGTGGCATAAGCCCGGAGATAGCTACGTGGCACTTAAGCTAAATGCCAGGGTGTTCAGGTGGGTGGCCCGCAGGCCATTGCTGCCATGGCCTTTGGGACGAGGTCAATACCCAAGGTCGATAAGATCGTTGGACCAGGCAATGCTTACGTGCAGGCAGCTAAATACCTGGTCTCGCAGTACGTGGGTATTGACGGTATTGAGGGCCCCCCCACCGAGCTCGTGGTCTGTGCTGACCCATCAATTGACCCAGGCATCGTCGCTCTGGATATCATGGCCCAGCTTGAGCATAGCTCAGCGATTGCGTAGTGATTACCTGGGATGAGAAGTACCTAAGCGCTATCGAGTCGAGGCTCAATAACTTAAATTACCTATCAACACTTGTTGATAGACCTGAGGATTGCGCTGACTTAATAAATGAGTTAGCGCCTGAGCATGTTACGTTATGGGGCTTGGAGAACTTAGTTAGTAATATTAAGAATGCCGGTGCCGTGTCGATTTCAATGCCTTCCGCGATGATTGATTACGTTGCTGGTCCAAGCCACGTATTGCCCACGGAATCATCAGCCAGGTGGAGAGGTGCCCTCTCAGTTTATGATTTCCTAAAGCCCGTGGTATACGTTAAAGCCGTTAGTAAGGACTCAGTAAGTAACTTGGCTAAGCATGGCGCCTTGCTGGCAGTGCGGGAGGGCTTTAATAACCATGCTAAGTCGATAATGGAGTGGCTACTTATGGGTAATCTCGATAAATCGTCGTAATACCCTCAGGCCATTCCTGGAGCTCTTTTCCGGGTGGAATTGAACGCCAAACGTCATGGCCCTCTCATCGCATAACACGCTGAGTATGTTATCGTCTCCGTAATGTGTAATCCCCGAGTACGGTATTTCATCGCCTGGGTTAATTACGGCGTAGCTATGCATGAAGTAGAAATACCCATTATCGTTGAGTAATTCGCAGGGTTTCACTGCTTTCACAAGGTCCCAACCAATGTGCGGTACCCTAGGCCCCCCCTAAGTCTACTGACCCGTCCTGGGTACCATGACAGACCACCCAGTGAACCCTCATCACTGCCCTCAAACATTACCTGTAGTCCGAGGCAAATACCGAGTATCGGTGTTGAACCCTTAATCTTAGACAGCGCATCCTTGAATTTATCAAGCCTAGACATGGCGGCGTCAAAGGAACCAACGCCGGGAAGCACTATAGCGTCAACGTTCATGAACTCACTAGGCTCATTAATAATTATAGGCTCAGAACCAACCCTTCTAAATGCATTAACTAGGCTGCCCAGGTTACCTACACCGTAGTTTATAATGCCGACCCTAACCATCGGAACCAACCCTCGCCAGGTGCCTATTGGTTAACTCCTCACACACATCATCGAATTTAATACCCATGAACCTGAGGAGTACGAGCAAGTGATACATCAGATCCGCCGTTTCCCTAACTACCCAGTCCCTGTCACCCCCCTCATGGCGGCCACCACGACCTCCACAGCCTCCTCACCAACCTTCTTACTAATCAAGTCCACACCACCACTGGCAAGCCTATGGGTATAGCTATTGGAGTCTCCATGCTTAATCCTATTATCAATTATACTTTGTAATTCATCCAGGAATTGACACACCATCACTGCTTAAGTCTATATATGTTTTATATTGATTATGCTCTCATACAGAAAAACTAAATAGTTAGGATACCTCGGTAAGTGTGATGATTAGTCCACCAAGCAATATTAAGGTGCTTAGGCTCAGTGAGGATGAGGCTAGGAGAATAGCTGATTCCCTATGGTATAGGCATACTGATAATACCGTGATAGCCGTGGCCCAGGACTATGAGACGAAGGATGTGCTCATGGTCGCGAGCATGAATAGGGATGCCGTAATAAAGACATTAACCACAGGCATGGTCCACTACTGGTCATTGAGCAGGAAAAAGCTTTGGCTTAAGGGTGAGACCAGTGGTCATTACCAATATTTAATAGGCTTCAGGGTTGACTGCGATAGAGACGCTGTACTTCTGCTCGTTTACCAAGTCGGCAATGCATGCACCTAGGTACTCGCTCATGCTTCGACTCAAACAACGTAAGTAACTTACGCATGCAGTTTAATGATATTAGGAGTCCTTCGTCGGAATTCAACGAAATCTAAGCCG
>NZ_BBBJ01000010.1 GCF_001316005.1 Vulcanisaeta distributa JCM 11217 | reverse complement strand
AACAGCAACATTTATCCACTTTCTTCCTTAGCTTTTAATAATTCTACCAACCAACGCCCTCGCCGGTCCACATTCATAAGATCACACCCTTACCCTAATGCCTGACTCCATTAGATAAGCCTTAAGCCCTTGAATGTTTATCAACCCCCCCATGTGGAAAACGCTCGCGGCAAGGGCTGCGTCTGCGTACTTCAGGACCTCCGCGAAGTGCTCGACCCTGCCAGCACCACCGCTAGCAATAACCGGTATGTTAATTACATTGGAAATTGCCTTATAGAGTTCTATGTCATAACCTGCCCTAGTGCCGTCAGCGTCAATACTCGTTATTAACAACTCACCGGCGCCAAGCTCCTCAGCCTCCTGGCCCACTTAATGCCATCAAGCCCAGTTTCCCTTTTACCACTCTCCACGTAGACCCTCCACGAATTACCGCGCCTCCTAACATCGATCGCCACAACCACTGATTGAGCGCCGTACTCCCTGGAGAGTATTGTTACTAGCTCGGGATTCCTAACGGCCGCGGTGTTCACACTAACCTTATCAGCCCCCCCTGCCTTAAATGCCGCGTCTGCGTCCTCAAGGCTCCTTATGCCACCACCAACACCCAGCGGTATGTTTATTGCGCCTGCGACATCCTTAACGGTTTTAAAAAACGTCTTCCTACCCTCGATAGTCGCGGTTATGTCCAATAGAAAGATCTCATCAGCACCCTCCTCCTCATACCTACTCGCCAGCTCCACTGGGTCGCCCACTATCCTGAGACCCTCGAAATTAACGCCCTTGACCACCACGTCAGCATCCACGTCGAGGCAGTATAATCCTCCTAACAATACCCAAGGGCCTCATTACATGACCCCCCCCTTGAGGCTTCTCACGGAATCATCAACGTATTCCATGGCTTGGGCCATTGAGAGCCCTAGGGACTTAAATAGTGCCTCGGCCATGTGGTGATCATTCTCACCCCCCCACCTTATTTCCGCGTGTATTGTCGACCTTGAGTACGTGGCTAGAGTCCTAACGATGTGCGGAATCATCTGAGATGTTAAATCGCCGATCCTCTCACCAATGAATGAGCCCCCCCTGAAGACCCAATAAGCCCTACCACCAAGGTCCACGGAAGTCACCGCGAGGGCGTCATCCATGGGGACCATGGACCAGCCAAACCTCCTAATACCAACCCTATCACCCAGTGCCTTATCAATTGCCATGCCCAGGGCTATGAAGATGTCCTCAACCACATGATGGTCATCGAAGCCCCCCCTTAAATCCTCAGCCACGACCTCACCCGACGCGTTCATGTAGAATATGAGCGTCTCAAGCATGTGATTAAGGAATTTAATTGGCGTCAACACCTTAATACTGCCGGGGGCCAGTGCCAGGTTTACGTAGATCCTCGTCTCCCTCGTCTCACGTCTAACCTCAGCCCTCCTAACCCCCCCAGCGCCCTGCACAATCAACACCCCCCCTTACATACAATGCATAGCCTATGATAACCCCCCCGTCGATCCCTAAATCCCTCAATTGCTCAATGTGCCCGCACGTTGAGATTCCACCTGCGTAAAACACCTCATCAGCCTTACTCCTTAGTAGTTCCACAATTTTCCTGTTGATTAAGGGGCCCATGCCGGTACCCTCCACGTCAATGGCCGTGTAAATCAATGCATGCACCCTGGGCAGTGAGTTTATGATCGCTGGTAACTCACCTATGGGTTTTCTCCAGCCTCTACTCATCACAAGCCCGCCTAATACATCTATCGAGACGACTATCGACTCATAACCAAGGCCCTTAATGAACTCATTAATGGTGCCTGGCCTTTCAAGGGCTACCGTGCCTATGACAACCCTACTACAGAGCCTAAGGGCCTCCTTACCGACCTCCAGCGTCCTAATACCACCACCAACCTCACACCTGCCGTTAAATTCACGGCCTATCCTGGCTATTGAATCAATGTTTACTAACTTACCTTGTTCAGCGCCGTCTAGGTCAACTATGTGAACAAAGCTGTACCTCCTTGTTAATTTAATGGCTTCATCAATACTAAGCCTAACCAACTCCGTACCCTTCATCCCCCCCTAACTCTCTTAACGGCATAACCACCGCTTATGTCAATTGATGGTATAACAATCATTAAGTGATCACCTTCTCGATGCTCATAACCAGGATGTCTTTAGCACCTGCATTCCTTAATTTAACAAGGAGACTTGGTAACTCATCCTCAGGGACCACGCTGATTACCTCCTTAAAGGGCTTATTCGCGATATCGGCAACGGTAGGCCCCCTCCATGGCTGGTAATATGGATAGGACTTGGGCTAGGGATTCCGTGGGTACATTCATTAGGATAAGCTTCCTATTGACTGAGGATTTAACACCACGTAATAATACTAGGAGCTTCTCCATGAGGTCACCGCAATTGTTAATTCCTGAGTCGTTGGCTATGAGGACAGCCTCGGTCTCCATGATTACGCCAATGGGTCTTAATCCATGGATCCTCAGTGTGGTTCCTGTGGACATAACGTCAACAATTGCGTCGGCCACGCCAAGGAGTGGCATTATCTCGGCACTACCCGATATCCTGACTATCCTCACATTCTTACCATGAGCCTTGAAGTAATTCAATGCTAAGTTAATATACTTAGTCGCGACCCTTATTCCGTCACTTATATCATCAATGCTCTTGATACTTGACGTATTGGGTACGGCAATTACGATTTTCCCATTACCAAAGCCCAACCTCTCGATAACCTTAACCTCCGACTGACTTTCAACGACATAATCAAGCCCCCCCGTGATCCCCATCACGGCGGCGCCGGACTCGACAATGTACGGTATATCCTCAGGCCTGGCCCTAATAATGTTTAGGTCGGGCCAGTTCGTTGGTATCATTAGCGCCCTGTCGTCATAAACCTGCAATTTAATGCCAACATCCTCCAGCAACTTAATCGTTGGTTGAACTAAACGACCCTTTGATGGGATTGCCATTATGCATGTTCCAGCGCCATCAGGAACGTATATATTTAGGGTATATAAGTATTACTGCAATTTAAAGATAATAACTATGTGTTAAATTACCAGCATATAACTTACTTATTCAAACCATGAAGAATCTCGCCCAGCGTGTTAATGAACTCTACCGCAATGGGCTTAGGAGGCACCGTAACCCTAAGACAATCCTCACAAAGAACCTTACCGCTTAAGTTCCTAACCACAAAGCCCCCTACTGAACAATTTACTGTATACGTCATTAGCCTATGAGGGTCACCTACGTGGAATGTTACGAAGTTTGTTACCGAGGGTATCGGCCTCAAGCCTATGCCTCTCAACGACTTAATCATGTATTCTCTCACCTCAATTATTTCATCAATACTCCTCTCAACGTAATCCCTCAACTCCAGGGCCCGTAGTACCAGGGCCATTGAAGGGTATGGAATATTATGTGGTAATGACAACCTGTTGAGTCCGTTAATAATCACGTCAGAGGCCACTACATAGCCCACCCTAAGGCCTGCTAAACCCCCCCAGGCCTTAGAGAACGTCCTCACTATCGCCAAGTTATCGTAATCCCTAACTAGGTCTATGAGACTATACCTGGCGAATTCGGCATAGGCCTCATCAATAATCACGAGAGACCTAACACGCGTTAGTAGGTGCTCGATCAATTCCCTATTGAATAAATTACCCGTTGGATTATTTGGGTTACATATGTAAATAATGTCGTAGGAATCCCCAATTTTAACAATGCCATCGACATCTAAGTCGTAAGTGTTGGGCTTAAGAAGAAATTGATCAACACTTATTCTCATGGACTCCGCCAGGATCTTAGGCATTGAGTATGTGGGTTCAACAATGAGGATTTTTCTAAATCCATGTAGTGCAAATTGAATGAGTAGTCTTAACCCCTCATCACCGCCGGCTACGGAAAACACGTTATTGACATCGACATTAAGGTACTTAGCCAATGCCTCATTGAACGTGGGGTTAAGGGGTTCAGTATAGTATCTAATCATGTCAGGATCCAATAATACAGTGAGTAATTTCTCATAGTATTCACGTGGTAGGAATAAATTCTCATTAAAGTGAAGCCTATGTACTCTATAGCCAACGTTTGGTTCCTCGTAGAAATTAAGAGATAATACGCCCCCCCTCCAGGACATCAACCCATACACGGAATTAATAATTTATAAACATTACATCATAATTCTATATAATTTTAATAATTCTTAGGAATAACCATGCATGTAAATCATTATTCCCGTTTAGTCCTTTTAATGATGATTGTCGCGATTATAGAGCTTATCACTATTAATATTGTGCTCCATATCATGTTTATCGTTATTGCCGTTAACCATGGCCCTGGCTTTGTGGAGGCGCCGGCCATCAGCGTTGTTATTATTGCGGCCCAAGCCGCTAGCCAGGTTCCGCCGTTATAGCCTAGGCCAGCGCCTGTGGCTCTGACGCTTGGTGGTAGTAAGTCCCTTATGTACACCTGCAGTACGCCAACGGGTAGCACCGCTATGAAGTCCCAGAGTAGTACTAACCAGCCGTTACCGAGGATGAGTATTGCATACATTGTTGGGTATATTAGGGCTATGATTATTAATGCCGTGGCCAATAAGGCCCTTGCTGAGCTCCTGAACAAATCAACCAGGGCACCGCCGAAGATACTACCAATGGCGTCGCTTGCGGAGAGCACGGTGAGTATTAGGCCCGCCAGGGCTGGCGTGTAATTAAGCACGCTTTGTAGTACGAATGGTGAGAGCTCAAGCATTACGTAGTACTCGTAGAGGAAGCCCATTGTGGCCAGTAGTATTGTTATTACGGGGGGGAGCCAATACTTAGTGAACAATGTCTTGTATGGACTCCTCACCTTCTCCGCAGCCTCCCACTCAAGGGCTTCGGTTAAGAACCTCCTCCTAAATAGCCAGCCAATTACTGTGGTCACGATGCCGCTCCAGAAAACTATTCTCCAGCCAATGGTATACATGGCGCTCTCCGGAAGGTAGGTGGCTACCAACGTGTATGTGAAGGTCACGCCGAATATGCCAATGTCAAAACCAGCCTGCATAATACCGCTCGCCAAGCCCCTCCACTTAGTGACGCTCTCAACAGCCATGACACCACTCGATGAGTACTCGCCGCCCAGGAAGAAGCCGACCGCAAACCTGAGTATTATGAGGAGCGCGATGGCGGCTAAGCCGGCCTGGGCGTAAGTTGGTAGGAAGCCCATTAGGAAGCTTGAGAGACCAGCACCAAGCATTGTTATGTATAGTACATACCTCCTGCCAACTCTATCTGCGAGGTTGCCAAAGAAGACGCCACCAAGTGGCCTAACGGCAAGTGATACACTAAAGGCTGCCAGTGTGGCTAGTATGGAGCCTAATCTACCAAGCTGGCTGAAGAAGACCTGGGCAATTATTGGCGCAACGAAGGCGTAAGCAACGAAGTCATACGCATCTAAACCCCCCCAACCCAGCATTGAACCAACGACATTACGCCAATTACTTACCTGTGTTCCAGCTTCATAACCACCGATTCACCATTCACTATAACCTATTTAAGCTTTACCCATTTATATCTACTTTTCTATTAATACCAGGGTAATCACTATATACTATATTCCTTAATTATTAAGGACCTCAACTCATCCAACGACGAGACATTAACCATATCCACATTATTACTCATTAGTAATGCATCTGGATCCTTAAGTGCGTGACCAGTGGCTATTAAAACCACTTTATCCCCCGTGTCAACCATGCCCTCACTCAATGCCCTTAGGTAACCAGCCAATGATGCCGCGCTGGCAGGCTCAACACCAATGCCTTCCCTGCCTAGCATTCTCTGGGCCATCAATATCTCATCATCACTAACCTCAATGAATTCACCACCACTATATTTAACGGCCCTGTAAGCCTGAACCAATTAACGGGCTTGCCAATCCTTATTGCCGAAGCCACGGTCCTTGGATTATCAATCCTCGCCTCACCCAAGCCCTTCCAATACCTAACCATTGGCGCAGCCCCCCCGATGCTTGGACGCCAATCATTTTTGGCACATGATCAATCACGCCAAAATCAACTAACTCCCTAAACCCCCCCTTCCAAATAGCGTATATATTACCACCATTGCCCACCGGAACAAAGACATAATCCGGGACACCGATCTCCTCCACTATTTCGTAGGCCGCCGTTTTCTGACCCTCCAACCTCCACGGATTTATCGAATTGAGTGGGTAATAATTAACGTTGTTAACACGGCCATTACTCAGCACGGTCTCCAATACGTACTCCAACGCGTTATCGAATGTGCCGGGGGGGACCTCGGCTATCTTCGCACCATGCAGTATCGCCTGCCCTAACTTACCCTTGGCAACACCACCCTTTGGCAGAACAACAACGCACTCAAGGCCTGCCCTGGCCGCATAGGCAGCCGCCGACGCCGCCGTATTCCCCCCCGTTGATGCCACTATAACTCCCCCCCTGACACCTATTGATGAGGCTAATGAAACACCGACCGTCATACCTCTATCCTTGAATGAACCCGTTGGATTCGCACCCTCAAACTTAACATAGGCATTACCATAACTCCTCAACCTAATTAATGGTGTTGAACCCTCGCCCATCGCGACGATATTACTCGGCTCAGGCAATAATTCCCTATACCTCCACACACCTCTGCCATGTAGCCTATTCCAGATCAACTTAACCCTATCAGCGATCAGTAAAGCATCAAGTAATTCACCGCATCTTGGGCATCTCATTACGTATGGGCTTGCCTCAGTCTCAAAGCCACACCTTGGGCATTTTAGGATATACTTACCGAGGAGTTTTGAATTCATGCCTGGGTTTCCATTTCAATCCCCAGGTAATTAAGGTTATTTAGGTTATTTAAGCATTACCATTAAATTAATAGGGCATTAATTCATGGTAATACTCTTAAATAAATTATAAATCATGTTACTACCAACAGCATGAGGGAGTTTAAGGTATTAATAATTGGCTTTGGAAATGTTGGTCAAGCATTCTTCAAGCTACTTAATTTAAAGAGGGACTTGATTCGAGCGAACGTCTCTATCAGCGAGATAATTGATAGGAGACGTGGACATATTGTTAGCCCGAGTCCTAATATCCTGGATGAAGCTCGTAGCGGCAGGTTGTTGGGCAGGAGGGTAAGCCTTGACGAGATTCCTAGGCTCATTGAGGAGAGTGATGCGGATATTGTTTGTGAATTCACGGATTTGAATATTAAGGAGAAGGGTGAGCCCGCGTTTACTTACTTATCGACGGCTATTAGGAGTGGTAAGCATGTGATAACGACTAATAAGGGGCCAATAGCCTTTCACTACGATGAGTTGATGGAGCTTGGCAGGAGGTTTAATAGGCTTGTTAGGTTTAAGGGTACGGTAATGGCCGGCACACCATCCTTCAACATAATCGACTTACTACCCGGCATTAAGGTTAATTACTTCATGGGGATCCTCAACGGCACCACGAATTACATACTTACGAGGATGTACGAGGGAATGAGCTTCGATGAAGCCCTTAAAGAAGCTCAGGGGGGGAAGGGTTATGCCGAGGCTGATCCCTCGCTTGATATTGATGGTTGGGATGCAGCCCTAAAAGCCATAATTATCTCCAGGGTGCTTGGTTGGAGACATAGCCCTGAGAACATGGAGGTTAGGGGAATACGCAATATTGATATCAAAGCCTTTGGGGGGGATAGGATTGTTAAGTTAATAGCCTATGCCGATAGGGAAACTGCATACGTTAGGCCCACCCCCACTGGATAGGAATGATGTCCTAGCCCATGTAAATGGAAACTTAAATGCATTAAAGATAAATACTGACACCCTGGGCGATATCACGATCATGGGGGGGCCCGGGGGGGCTGGGCCTATCGAGACAGCGCAGGCCGTGTTGACAGACCTAATTTACATAATCAATAATGCCAGGGATTAAACACTCATAATATGTTTAACGCCTTCATAGTCTCTAGGGTCAGTACCGTGATTCCAGCGGCACCGCGCACTAGGTTATCGCCTAGGGCCACAAGCCTTAACACCCTATTCCTAATCGACACCCTACCAACACTGACGGCCATTGGGTCTAAGTCCCTGGCAGGTTGGGGTGCGTCAATCCTGTTGATAACCTTAATTGGTTCCTTGGGTGCCGTGGGTAACTCCCTCTCCTGAGGCAGGGATCTGAACCTACTCAACCTATTAATTATGTATTCGGTGTCCACATCCTTAGTTAGTACGGCATGTATTACGGCCATATGCCCATACTTAACGGGCACCCTAGTGGTTGTTACATACACGGGTCTTCCCCAGGGCTCGAACTTATCCGGGAATTGCCTACCCAACATCTTATTCAGCTCAGCATCGATTTTCTCCTCCTCACCCTTTATGAACGGTATCACGTTGCCATCAATGGCCAGATAAGACACACCCAGATACCCTGCCCCCAGAGACTGACTGGAGCGTTACAATGTGGAGGGAATCTATTAAGTCCTGAATTGGCTTTAGGGGCATGGATATTATTGCCGCGGTGCAGTTCGGGTTCTTAACAATCCAATTACCCTTAACCTCCCTGAGTATGTTTAAGTGTTCCCAATTAACCTCTGGATTTATTAATGGGATCCTCGGATTCATCCTCTCAGGTGATGCGTTTGAAATAACACTCAACCCAGCATTCAATAGCCTACTCTCGATAGGCCAGGCAACGTCATTCGGCAGTGCCGAAAGTACCACGTCAGCTGACTTATGGTCTGGAGGTTCTGTGGACACTAACGTGATGTCCCTGGCATATTCAGGTACGTCACCCGATATGAACCAGCGAACCGCCTCTCCATACTTACGACCAACCTTACCTGGAGACGCTGATAGGCCAACGACCTCAATGAACGGGTGATTACTCAATAGCTTAACCATCCACTGACCAACGAGTCCCGTGGCCCCCCCGAGTATCGAGACCCTTATGCGATCCATGATCTCACCCACCTATGGAGATCCCTGGCCAGCGATACGGCGTCATCCCATTCATTTAACAGTGCTGACACCGCATGTTGATCATCATTAATAGTCTCCACGTCGTGAGACGCCATTATCTTATACGCCTCATTCCTTAAGCGACTCACCTGCGAAATCCTGCAACCAACCACGGATACCCTAAACGCTCCCCTAACCTCATTTAAGGTGACCAATTTAGGCGTTGATACGCAGTTATTGATTACGTAAGTGCCATCCTCACGCCAGGGATCCGTTATGAGTGTTAAGACCTTACTCTTTAATAGTGGTTCGAAGGTCCTCGGGTGGAACTTCTTTGCACCAAGCAGCGACGCCATGTAGGCCTCGTCATAACCAACCTCCCTAAGGAGTACTGCGTCGCTTATGATCCTTGGATCACCGCTGAGAATACCACCACTATCCGTGTAGAAGGTTAATCGTGATGCGCCCAGGTAACTTGCTAGCAATGATGCTGTGTAATCGCTTCCGCCTCTACCGAGGGATGCGTACCTACCATCATTGGTAATCCCAAGAAAACCTGGAACCACAACAACATCGTACTTACTAAGGACGCTGCCTACCCTCTCAATCACATACTTACTACTTAGCTCATGATTAACCGAGGCAAAGCCCCCAATTACTATCCGTAACTATGCCTGGCTCATAAATGGCCTTAGCCTTAAACCAAGTAAATCATTAAGGGCTCTCTCAATTAACAATACCGAGAGTAACTCGCCGTGAATTATCACGTGATCCTTGATCCACGGCTCGTTAAGATTTATGAACCTACTTAATTCCTCACGAATAAGCTCGAGGAATGACGCCAGGTCATTGAGACCAAGGTTTAGGGCTTCATCTATATAGATTGAAACGGCATCGTTGAGAGCCTCCTTATCGTGGTTGTCGAAGGCCCTTATTAATAGGTCCGTAACGCCCTTCATCGCAGAGACAACAAGCACAAGCTTGTTACCCAGGTAATCCCTACCAACAACCCTACCTATTACATTAAGGACATTACCACCCGTTAATAATGAGCCACCCACCTTCGAAATCCTCACCTCCCGTTCTAGTACAGGTTTCCATTTCCATCCGACCACCTCTATATAGGCACGAACATAACACATATTTAAAATTTACTATCTCGAATATAGTATATATCTAATGCCATGATATAAATAGCAATAACAATATATAGAATTTAATGTTAATGCAGCGCATTAATGCATTATGAGTTATTTACCTTTATAATTATAAATCATCAAAATATAATTAAGCCCATCAACTAGGGCCTCAACACTAGCCGTAATTATACTTGTTGACACACCCACAGTCCTCCAACTAACCTTACCATCGCTAAACTCCATGAGAACCCTAACAACACTCTCCGTACTCTTAACCTCGCCAGGAAGTATAACCCTATAATCGGTGAGCCTTACATTATTAAGTTCGGGGGGGAATAGTCTCGAAGCAATGCTTCTTAATGCCCTATCAATTGCATGGACAGGCCCAACACCCTCGGCAACGCCTAACTCGCCATTGACCTTAACCATGGCGATGTGCATGTCATCATCACTAACCACCTTCCAGTACTCAACCCTTAATGCATCCTCATAAAGCCCCCCCATCTCCCTAAGAGCAATGAGTATTGCCGACGCTGGAGCCAGGTCAAAGCTATAACCTTTATTCTCAAGATCCTTTATTCTCTCCAGTGCGCGTTTAAGCTTGGGTCATCCTTATTCATATTAATGCCTAAATCCTTAAGGTGCACAAGTATGTTTGATGAACCCGCGAGTTCTGAAACCACGAATTTCCTAGTATTACCAACGAGCTCCGGATCGACGTGCTCATACGCCCTTGTCACCTTAGAAACCCCATCAACGTGCAAACCAGCCTTATGAGAAAAGGCGTAATCACCCACGTATGGCTGGTACGGATTCGGATTTAGACCTGCAGCCTCATAAACGAACCTGGACACAGCCTTCAACTTCTTAAGATCATTAACATCCCTAAGCACCCTGAAACCAAGCTTAAGCACTAAGTTCGGTATTACCTGAACCAGGTCAGCATTTCCGGTTCTCTCGCCAAGCCCATTAATCGTCCCCTGAACATGGCGCGCACCGGCTAATACGCCCATTACCGTATTTGCAACAGCACAGCCAGAGTCATTATGCATGTGGACGCCGATTATCGTCCTCAGCTCATTCACGGTCTTACTCGTTATTTCATATACCTCATGGGGGGGAAGCATGGCACCGTTAGTATCCGCAAGCACCACTGTATCGGCTCCGGCCTCCTCGGCAGTCTTGACGACTTTAAGCGTATACTCAGGGTCATCCTTAAACCCCCCCTGGTAAAAGTGCTCGGCGTCGAAAATCACGGTTAAGCCGTGATCCTTAAGGTAACGAATACTATCATAGACCATGTCCAGGTTATCCTCAGGACCAACCCTAAGGACCTCCTTAACATGGAGAATCCAGGACTTACCAACTAGAACCGCAACATCAACGCCAGAATCCAATATAGCCGCTAGATTGGGATCATCCTTAGCGCTAACACTCTTTCTTCTCGTCATACCAAAGGCAGCCAGCTTAGCATGACTCAGTGAGTAGTTCCTCATTATCCTGAAGAACTCAGCATCCTTAGGATTACTACCTGGCCAACCACCCTCTATGTAGTCAACGCCGAGATCATCAAGCATAAGGGCAATCTTAACCTTATCATTAAGCGTGAATGAGACACCAGTCATTTGAGCCCCCCCATCCCTAAGCGTCGTATCGAGAACCTCAACCCTCGCGGATTTCTACACCACCCATACTAAACCTGAGTTATAGTGAGTATATATAAGCATTACCTCATAACAATAATATATTAAGTATTACTCAACGAACATACAAAATTTAAATAGACCAACTAGGCATAGATACCGTGGGATCCAGGGAACTCATTGTCGAGGGCCCAGTAATTAAGGTTGGTGATAACATAGACACTGACGTGATAATACCCGCCAGGTACCTCGTCTACACTGACCCATCAATACTGGCTAAGCACGCCATGGAGCCTTTAATACCGAACTTCTTCGAGAAGGCGAGTAAGGGAGTTATTCTAGTCGCCGGTAGAGGCTTTGGAATGGGCTCGAGCCGCGAGCAGGCGGCGATTGCCCTAAAGGCGGCTGGCGTTAAGGCCGTATTGGCCGAGTCCTTCGCCAGGATATTTTACAGAAACGCAATTAACAATGGCTTACCAGTGCTTGTAGTGCCCGGCGTTAGTAAGGAGGTTAATGATGGTGATTTCGTAAGGGTTAACGTGAGCACCGGTGAGGTCATTATTAACAACGGGCAGAAGTTACTGAGGGCTAGGCCAATAACGGGCATGGCCCTTGAAATACTAATTAGTGGTGGTCTGCTTGAATATATAAAGTCACGTGGAGTATCAGGCAATACTTAAGCAACCTCATTACCGATCAAGGTTTTGTAAAACTTCTAATAAAGTCATTGATAAGGGAATCTATTAATCACCAATACTGAGGAGGTTCTGAGTACCTAACCTTACTGGCATCATCATCCACGAACCTCCATTTACCACTACCCGCAGCTAGAATAACAATACCCAACTCCTCCGATAACTTGTCGTTAATTATTACCTCCTCCTCAATATGCGATATAACGGCATCACAGACAACATCGCGGGTCTCCCTATCGTCGGTTACCACGGTTATTTGCACCGAATTCGGTACAACGTACTCCCTGATAGGCCCACCAGCCGTGCCCAGTTCAATTAAGTACGCATTATCTGGTGGTGGCCATAACGATAAGGCCCTAGCTAAATTAAGCGGTACCAGTACCTGAGGCCTCTCAGTCTCAGCCCGTATTAACGAGTGCGGTCGTGATCACCTCTCGCTCCTTCACCCTCAGCCTTACCTTCACCCTTATCGCCACGGTTAATCACCCATATATGCCCAATCCTACGCCTAATAATGTAAATATGCCCAATCCTACCCCCCCTAACCCTAGTGTTGCCCACAAAATTATCAAAATTTTTATAGTTAATAAATCCTAATTTACGTAAGGTACTTCCTAGGATCAACGAACTTACCATTCAATGCAGCCGCAGCGGCTACAGCCGCATTTGCCAGGTAAACTTTGCCCTCAGGCGAGCCCATCCTGCCCCCCCTAAAGTTCCTACTGCCCGTGGATATCGCCACCTCCCCCCCAGGGCCGACTAGGCCAAAGTGCCCGCCAAGGCATGGGCCACAGGTGCCGTACGTCACCACGCAGCCAGCCCTCACGAGCGTATCTATGTAACCTAATTCCGAGGCCTTTATGTAGATCTCACGTGAGGCAGGTATCGCCACGCACCTACTCCTCACCCTGCCATTCCTCAATATCTTAGCCGCAACCTCAATATCGCTAAGCCTACCATTTGTGCATGAGCCTATGAACACGTAATCCACGTCTAAACCCTCAACCTCACTTATTGACTTCACATTATCGACACTATGCGGCGCAGCTACCAATGGTTCAAGCGACCCAGCTCAACATCATAACCATCAACATATTTAGCGTCTGGGTCTGGCGTCACAGGCTTGACCTCGACACCCCCCCTCTTCTCCTTAATGTGCCTCACGGTCTCGCCGTCCGGCACGAACATGGCAGCGTCAAGCCCGAGTTCCACGCCCATGTTAGACACGGTGGCCCTATAATCCATTGGGAACGCACCTGGATCCTCAACAAAGAACTCGGCGGACTTACCATTAAGTCCCTCAGCCCTAAACACACTTAGCAAGTGCAATGCGACATCCTTGCCGTAAACCCCCCCAGGGCTGGGCTTACCAAGTATCCTAATCTTAAACGGTTCAGGGACCACGAGCCAGGTCTTACCCGTTATCACTATGGCGGCTATATCACTAGCCCCCCCAAGCCCCCCCTGGGCAAAGGCGCCCACCGCACCTACAGTCGTTGTATGGCTATCAGCAGCCATAACCACCTGGCCAGGTAATGCATAATGATCAAGGAGCAATTGGTGCAGTATTCCATCACCAACATCATGGAAGAATTTAATGCCGGCAGCCTTTGCGAACTTCCTAAGCCCAACTTGAATCTCGGCAGCTCTCTCCGTGGGTGGTGGAGCTAAGTGATCAAAGGCTAAGACGAACTTATTGACATCCCAAACCCGGACAACCCCCCCCATCTTCTCCATAACCTCAACCACGTGATAACCCGTGAGGTCATGAAATGCTGCTAGATCGACATTTATCTCCACAACATCACCAGGACTTACGGATTTACCTGATGCCCTGCCTAGTATCTTCTCAGTCAGTGTTAGGCCCATTGATTCCTAGGAAATATATAGTGTTTATATGGTTTATCTTATAATACAGAGATTATGAATAATACATTGTTATTTCGTAATTTTATTGTTTACCTCAAATAGTAAATAGTAAGTAGAGGAATTAAGCTTAAACATGGTTATGAGTATGGGGCTGAAACTCCTGAACTCATTGATAATCGCCATAGGTAATTCAGGAAGTCATCAACATCTCTTTCAAGCTCCTTTATTTCCTCATCAGTTATGTGAGACCACCTGGATTGAGCCTTAACAAACTCCCTCAGCGGCTTGCGCAGTTTCTTATCCATGTACATGTCACTCGGTGGGTTTATGATTAGCCTATCGTGGTCCCACTCGTACAGTGGGAAGTAACCCGTTTCTGTGGCGAGCCTCGCAATCTCAATCATCTTCTCATCAGGAAATCCCCCCCAGCCTGGTGGGCATGGTGCTAGTACGTGTATGAAGGCTGGACCCTCGTCAAGGTAAGACAACGCCTTCCTAACCTTATTCACTAAGTCAATTGGGTAGGCCACGTTTGCCGTCGCGGCATACGGAATGTGGTGGGCAATCACTATGCTCATTATGTCCTTCTTCTTCTGTATCTTACCTCTAATGACCGTTCCGGCGGGCATCGTCGTAGTCTTTGCGAACTTAGGTGTTCCTCCGCTTCTTTGTATTCCTGTGTTCATGTATGCCTCATTGTCGTAGAGTACGTATAGGACACCGTGACCACGCTCAAGCATACCACTGAGGCTTGCAAACCAATATCATAAGTACCACCATCACCAGCGATGGCTATAACCCTGGTATTCCTCCTTAACAAGCCATTCTTGTTAAGGGCCTTTATAGCGGCCTCTATGCCCGACGCGACGGCGGCGGCATTCTCAAAGGCCACGTGTATGTACGGGACTCCCCATGACGTGTATGGGTATATGGTCGTCGTGACCTCCAGGCAACCCGTTGGGTTCACTATGATCACATCGGGCCCCCCCGATGCCTTTAGTATTAACCTGGCGGCCAGGGTAGCACCGCAGGCTGGGCAAGCCGTGTGGCCAGGCGCTAGGTACTCCTCCCTAGGTATGTCGAAGAATGACCTAGCAAGCTTGACCTTAACTGCCATACTCCCTCACTCCCATGTATAGCGTATTCCTCATTAGGTTCGTTAATTCGGATGTACTTAATATCCTGGTCAGTTCCTCAATATCCCTTGAAAACACCGTCCTTTGGCCGAGTCCATGAACCACAGAGATAACCGGCACATCCACGCCCCTGGACTTTAGCGCTGACGCAATCTCCAACGCCACCGGGCCCTCAATTGGCGCCCCTGGACTAACCGCCCTATCAATGACGGCCACAGCCTTAACGCCCTCAACCACCCTTACCAATTCATCGATTGGAAATGGCCTAAACAACCTAAGTCTCACGGCGCCAGCCCTGATACCCCTCCTCCTGGCCAGTCGATAGCTCTCTTAGTATTGCCCCAGATGCCGCCGTAGGATAGCACCACGTAGTCCGCATCATCAATCCTGTACTCCTCAATTAACCTATAATTCCTACCAAAGGTTTTATTAAACTCGTCATGAACCTCCTTAATAATGCTCATTGAGTTATGCATTGCATCAATCACCTGATACTTGATTTCGTAATACCACTCGGGTATCGCCATGACGCCCATGGTTATTGCTTACTACTATCTAGTATTGGCCTATTGATCCTCTTTGGTGCAAACCTCCTAATAAGGTCTAAGTCATATAATTCCACGGGTTCTGTGGTGTGGCTCATTAGGAATCCGTCGTAGGACACCATGACGGGTAGTAGGACCTGCTGTCCTCGGCGATCCTGTAGGCCATGATTATCGAATCATAAACCTCCTGAGCACTCGAAGCGATCATCACGATCCAACCCGTGTCTCTAACAGCCACCAGATCCTGATAATCACCGTGTATGCATATTGGCGCTGAAGCGGCCCTCGTGGCCAGGGCCATGACTATTGGAAGCCTGAGGCCCGAGGCTATGTAGAGTAGTTCAAACATGTAGAAGAGTCCCTGGCTTGAGGTTGCAGTGAACGTCCTAGCGCCTGCCGCTGAGGCACCTATTAATGCCGACATGGCGCTGTGCTCGGACTCGACAGGTATGTATTCAGCGCTCATCTCGCCATTTACTATGAAGTCCGCGATCCTCTCGACAGCCGGGGGTCTGCGGTGTTATGGGGGGGTATGCCGCCACAACGTCGACCTCAGCATCCTTAGCGGCGTATGCAGCGGCGTGGTTTGAAGTAACCGCGATCCTATCCCTAATGATGCCCCTCTTAATCTTTGGTTCAACAGTTACTAAGCTCATTCTTCAACACCCTCAGGGATCATGGTTATTGCCTTGACTGGGCATTCGTGGGCGCATATTCCGCAGCCCTTGCAGTGGTCGTAATCAATCTCGTATGTTATTTCATACCTCCTACCATCCTTAGTAACGTAGGGCTTATCGAGTTCAAGTATTGCCGGTTCGGGACAGTACATCCAGCAGGTCCTACACCTAATGCACGCGTCCTGGTCAATCACAGGCCTCTCAGTCCTCCAAGAGCCCGTGCTATTCTTAGCGGTGCTCATCGGCTCGATTATATAACCACCAATGGCCGGCAACTCCCTCCAACCCAGCAATTTAACGGTCTTTGGCGCCCAGGCACCTGAGCTCATTTAATCACCCTCGCCTCATTATACGCAACCCTGACCAACTCAGCATTTAATTTACCTAATTTACCACCGAAGACCTTTAAAACGGCATCGGCCACGTCGTCGACCGTTAAGGCATCAAAGACCCTCAGTAATGCACCGAGCATTGCCGTATTAACTATAGCCCTACCCAAGTACTTAGTTGATAAGTCGTATGCATTCACATGAACTATACCACCGCCAAAACCTCTTAAATACGGCTCAACTGTTTCATAACGCCTTGAATTAACGATTATGTAATCCCGCGTTCTCTCAGGTATTTCTGGGTTAACCCTCAGTAGGTCTGGACCAAAGACTATGGATATATTGGGCCTATCTATGGGTTCCCTAACCTCTATCGGCTCAGTGGATATTGCTAAGTACGACCTAACGGGCGCACCCCCCCTCCTTTCCGGCCCAAACTCTGGGTATGCCAATGCGTATAATCCCTTACCCACAGCTGCCAACGCCATTATCTGCGCTGCGGTTACGGCGCCCTGCCCACCCCCCCTGCCAAAGAACACCATTTCATAGCTTTCACCTGCCATATTAAGTCCTCATTGAGCACAATTTAGTTATAAACAATTTTACAAATTTTTAAGTATTTATAATAATGAAATTAGTCCACTGTAGAAAACCTTTGATGCAATTAATGATTACGTGGCCAACACGACATAAAGGATGTGATTTCATCATTCTCTCTCATTAATTGGCGAGTACTTTAAGTCGCGTGGACCCACGTAATACTCCATGGGCCTTATTAATCTACCCCCCCATATTCCAATACTCAAGCACGTGAGCCACCCAACCAACTATCCTAGCTAATGCAAAATTGGCTGGGTTGTACTCCATTGGAAAGCCCAGCATGTAGTAGATTAGGGATGCGTAGAGATCGGTATTGGCGTGCACGCCCTTATGGCCCAGGTGCTTCTCAACCGCATCCTCAAGCGCCCTAGCCGTCTCAAAAAGCCTCAAGTAATCACCGCCCTTACTCACCGCCAACCTCCTGGCAAGATCCTTTAAATAAACCGTCCTTGGGTCCGCAAACCTCTTATACACCTATGTCCAAACCCTATTATCTTCTCACCCCCCCTCCTTACCTTATCAATTACGTACTCCTCCGCGCGGCTCGGATCGCCAACCTCGATTATCGTCTTCAGAGCCTCGAAATTCGCACCACCATGCAATGGACCCTTTAGGCTTGAGATGGCTGCCACGATCACTGAGTATATATCAGTTAACGTGGATGCCACGGTAACGGCGGTGAATGAGGAATTATTCATGCCATGCTCCATGTAAGTTATGAACATGGTCTCCAAAGCCCTAAGCTCCTCATCACCGGGTTCCCTGTCGAAAAACATGTAATAATAATTGGCTACATGACTTAGGTCCGCCCTGGGTCTCGGTACTGAGCCGTCCACGGTCAATCTATGGTATGTCGCAACGATGGTTGGCGCCATGGCTATTAACCTAATTGCTTTAACTTCCTCATTGGGTCCCTTGGCCGCGGCCTCCCCCATCAAGGGTGCTAGGTAATCGATGCTTATCCTAAGTACGTCAATCGGCCTAAGGCCCTTGGGCAAACCCCCCCTGAGGAATGCCAGTAATTCCTTAGGTAATTCCCTATTCGACGCTAATTCATCCGTGAACTCCCTCAACTCCGCCTTACTCGGTAATTTACCCCCTGAGTATTAAGTACGCAGTCTCCTCGAACGTGGATTTAAGGGCTAGGTCACTCAGTTCATAACCCCTATAGTATATCTTGGCATTATCAAGGTCTATTAGGCATATGCTGCTTTCCTTAACGTAAACACCTTCTAATCCCCACTTAATCTCGGGCTTGAGGGTCATGAGGTTCTATGTAGAGTGTGGGTCTTTTTTGATAAAATTTGTTTATTTTTAATAATGATAAACACCGCATTACCTTCCTCTTCGTTGTTCAATTATTACCTTTGACCTAATGAACCTAATTACGTTGGGTATTCTAATTTCGTTTGGGCAGTTTTCCTGGCATAGGCCGCAACCCGTGCATAGCCACACGGCTTTACGCACCCAATCATTTATTATTCCCAGGTTCGCCAACTTCATTACCAACCTCGTGTTCAACCCGAACTCGGACATTGGGCAGACCGTGGTGCACGTACCGCATTGATAGCATAGTGACGCCGTGGGTTCAAACTTAAGTAACTCCTCCTTAAGTGTGGGGTTAGCCACGGCCATCCCCCCCATCACCTTAGTTGCTTGATTCTTTGTTTCGTCTGCTCAATCTCCTCCTTAGTCACAGTTTCGACAACTCTCTTCGCCTCATTGGCAGCCTCTATGAAATCCTTAACATCTGGTGCGCCGAATAGTCTTAGTTGGAATCTTTCCTCCCTAACGCCTATGTTTTTTAGTCTCTTTTTCCAGTTTTCGAATCTTCTGACGGTGTTGTAATTCGCAGTTATGTAGTGGCAGTCACCAAGCTACAACCAGTCACAAACACACCAGCAGCACCAAGCTCAAAAGCACGCTTAACGTGTCTCCAGTTAAGCCTTGAGCTACATTGTAACCTAATTATCCTGATATGCGGTGGATACTGAAGCTTTAGTATCCCCCCCGTATTATCGGCTGCGTAGTAGGAGCAGTAGGCGCATGTGAACATTATAACCTTCTTCTCAGGCTCCTCAGCCAAAGCAGCCTCAACCTGAGCTAAAATAGCATCATCACTTAGTAAGTCCATGTCTAATGCGCCGTATGGGCACTCGCCAACGCATGAACACAGCCCTGACAGGCAACTGGGTTTATCGTAACTGGCTTACCGGGCTCACCCTTAATGGCGCCGTACGGGCAAGCCTTAACGCATAGCAAGCAACCAACGCACTTACTTGGATCCACCCTCGGTACCGAGACCTCCTTAATCATGTAGTCCCTAGTCAATAACGTCAACGCCCTGGCGGCCGCTGCGTAACCCTCCAGGACGGCTTCACCGAAGCCCCCCTATGAGCCCTGACAGCCCCCCCTGCTATGAATATTCCTGGGGGTCATCGTGTCCACTGGGCCGAGCTTCGGGTGAGCTCCATCAGAAAGCCCTCCTGATCCTTAGAAAGCCTCAAAATCTTAGAAACCTCGTCTGAGTTAGGTCTCATGGGCGTATTGAACACCACCGTATCAACGTGGACCGAGACATCACCGCCGAGTTCCACATCCTTAATCACGGCAACATCATGATTAAGTGACACGTAATTCATTACGTCACCCTCTCGGGACTCTAAGTATTGTAATGCCAGCCCTCCTAACCTCCCTATATAAATCCTCGTATTGCGTACCAACCATCATGATGTCCTTAACGATTACGTACACGTTCTTACCAGCCTTCTCAACGCTAATGCCGTGTTAAACATGATGGCTTGGCAATAGGGCTTATTGCACTCGTCGATGAATAATACGTCATTACCAGTACTTAAGCCCCCCCTATTGATTAAGTCGTGTATTGTCATGACATTAAGTCCATCGCTAACATTATAATTAACGGTATTGATGGGGTTGGCTCCCGTGGCGACTATTATTGCGCCAACGTCGAGTTCGACGCCGTTGCTTAGGACCACGTGGAAGTTACCCGTGAAGCCCGTGACCTCCTTAACCGTGGTTCCATAATAAACCCTGACCCTGGAGTTCTCAAGGACCTTAAGCGATTTACCAACTACCTCCTTAGCCCTCGTGCCCTCCGGTAAGTACTTAATTACGAAATCGTTTAGGTAAGGACCACCGCATCTATTCCCTAGCTCAACCACTATTGTTTCAACGCCTGCGTTGGCGAGGGCATTAACGGCCGCAAGTCCCGCTGGTCCGCAGCCAATGACCAGCGCCCTTTTGACTATACCGAGCTTCTCAGCCTGAAGGGCTTCATGAGTGGTGCCTTGGCTACGGCCATTCTTATCATGTCTTTTGCCTTTTCTGTGGCTACCTTCCTGTCGTTGTGGACCCAGGTGTCCAGGTTCCTAATGTTCGTCATCTCCACGAGGTAAGGATTAAGACCAGCCCTCCTCGCAGCATCCTGGAAAAACCTCAAGTGCGTGACCGGCGAGCAGGCCGCAACAACGACTCTATTAAGGTTATTTTTCTTTATCGACTCAGCAATGCGGTCTAACCCAGCCTTCGAGCAAGCAAAGGGTATGTCCTCGGCGTGGACCACGCCGGGTAATTCCCTTGAAAACTTAACTAACTCGTTCACATCGGCAACGCCGGCTATATTACTGCCGCAGTGGCAGACGAAGACGCCAATCCTCGGTTTCTCCGTCTCTATGGTTTCACTAAACTCCTCGGTCTCTATTGCTGATTTACCCATGAAGCTCACCGCCTGCGCCGCCGCTGCTAAGCCCATGAGTACCGACTCCGTGATGTCCATGGGCCCAGAGGCGCTTCCTGCCACGAAGATGCCAGGGATCCCTGTCTCGACAGGGTTTGCCGGGTTTGCCTTGATGAAACCGTATTTATCAAGTTCGAGACCCAATACATTGGCTAATCTCCGCAGGTCCTTGGGGGGCTTTATGGTCGGTGCCAGGACTACCATGTCGTAATCCTCGATCCTGACCTCCCCCCCACTCCGCGTATCCTCATACTTAATCCTTATTGAGCCATTAACGGAGTTATCACCATTGGTCTACCATGGACTATCCTAACGCCCCCCCTCTCAACAGCCCTTTGGTATAGGTTCTCGAAGCCCTTGCCGTATGTCCTAACGTCATTCATGTATAATATGGTGACGTCATCGATACCGTGATTCTTTGCGTAAATGGCTTGCTTAAGTAGGTACTCACAACAGACCTTTGAGCAGTATGGGTTAGCCTTATTTGTCCTGGAGCCTATGCAGGATATGAATAGGACCTTCCTCGGGCGCTCATGGTTACTTAGCCTAATTACCTCGCCCAATGATGGCCCTGTGGCATTGACGAGCCTCTCGAACTCCATTGCGATGAGTATGTCTGGGTGCTTGCCATAGCCATACTTAGCCAGTACTTCGCCATCCTCTAACTCGTAGCCCGTGGCTACTATGACTGCCGCCACTTCTCTCTCGATTATCCTGGGCATCATCGTGAATAGTATGGTCCTAGGCTCGCAGACGCTAACGCATCTATTGCAGGCTATGTTCTCGGGGGGCTTGTTTAGGCATAGGTCTGGGTCTATGGCATAGATGCCGGGCTCGGCCTGCGGGAATGGCAAATATATCGCCTTTCTAAGGCCAATACCTGCATTGTACTCGCTTGGAGTAGTCATGGGGGGGCATACGTTCTCGCACAACCCGCATTTCGTGCATTCATCTGTCACGTACCTAGGCTTGACGAGGATCCTAGCCCTATAACGCCCCCCCGGCTCACCCCCCCTTAATTCCAGGAGTTCCGCCATTGTTAGTACCTCAATGTTCTTATTATTCGAGGTATCACTCATCAACGGCCCCCCCTCTATGCATATGCTGCAGTCGAGGGTTGGGAATGTCTTGTCGAGCATCGCCATCTTACCGCCGATAGTCGCTGATTTCTCAATTAACGTTACCTTATAACCCATGTTAGCCAGGGCAAGGGCAGCCTCAATACCAGCAATACCACCACCAATTATGAGAACTCGATTACTAGTAAAGCCCTCCTGCACAACCTTAGTTCCGCCAATCTTCGTTAAGTAATCCTTTACCGTTATCTCCTCCTCACGCTCAACGTATATCGCATTCGTTGGGCAGACCCTCTCGCATATGCCACATGCAACGCAATCAAGTTCCTTACCAGGCTTAACCCTGACATAATGATAACCCCCTCGGATTAACCTCCTCCTTGGTTAGTTCCAGGACATTCATTGGGCACCTTCTAACGCATAGTTCATCGCCAATACACATCTCCGGCGTAATCTTAAGCTTACCCAATGGTCTCCTCACCTTATCAATATCCAACGCTCTATAACCCACGGTTTAATTGATCGCTCCATAGATTAAAAATTGCCTAAGTCAAAAATAAAAGATTAATAAGTCAATAGACTAAGCTCTAAATTATTAAAAATTATTCATAATACATAATCATGATTTATCATTAATAAAAACACCAGTAACATCGGTTATTTAGCACAAGCCAGGTAAAACGAGGAAATGCATTTGAAGCAAGATAAATTGCTTAAAACTACAACGATGACCTATTTACTTCTCATTAATTGCCTCAAGAATTCACCAACCCTCTCAACCTGGCTATTACTAACCTGCTCAAGCAATTCCCTGAGCCTTGGCGCACCCCCCCTCTGATACTCGGCAACCCACTCCTTAGCAAATTCACCATTCCTAACCCTCTCAGCAGCCTCCTTCATCCTCCTCTTAACATCCTCATTAATTACGTAAGGCCCAACCGTTAAGCCACCATACCTAGCCGTCTCGCTCACGCCAAGGAGCATCCCAGTGAGTCCCCCCCTCTCCCATATTAAGTCCATTATCAATTTAGCCTCGTTAATGGCCTCGAAATACGCCACCTCAGGTTGGTAGCCGAGTTCCACCATAACCTCAAAACCATACCTTAACAACTGCAGTAGCCCACCAACCAGTACGTTCTGCTCACCTATTAGTCAGTCTCCGTCTCCTCAGCAAAAGTCGTCTCTATAACGCCAACCCTCGTGAACCCATTGGCCTTCGCAATAGCCAACGCAGTCTTTAGGGCATTTCCAGTGAAGTCTTGATGAACAGCAACCAGCGCCGGGACTCCCCAACCCCCCCTAACGAACTCATCCCTAACGGCCTTACCGGGCGCCTTGGGCGCTATTAGGACTACGTCCACATCACTCGGCGGTTTTATTAATCCGAATCTAATGTTGAAGCCGTGGGCGAAGACCACCGTCATGCCACGCCTAAGGTTTGGCGCAATCTCCGACTCCCAAACACTTGGCTGCGCCATGTCGGGCAGTAGGACCGCTATTACATCAGCCCTCCTAACCGCATCACCCACCTGGTAAACCTCAAACCCCCCCTCCTGCCTAGCCAGGTCGAAGCTCTTGCCCGGCCTAACACCAACAATGACCTTAACGCCACTATCCCTCATGTTCAACGCCCACGCCCTACCCTGAATGCCGTAGCCCAGCACCGCGATTACCTTACCCTTTATCACCGATAGGTCCGCATCCCCCCCATCTTTGTATATCCTAGCCATTACTAATCACCACCTTATTCATGTGTACTTCTTCAGGCATATATTTAACATTTACCACATCGTAGAGCTTATCAAGCTTATTACAAACCCACCTAACCTCATCCTCCTCACCCCCCCTTGCCCTAATAGAAACCCTGATAACTGAGTCGCTCATGTCTATCACTATGTGTCTAATTGTTATCTTGCCCCCCTCCTGATCACGTTCATAGCCCTAACCACGGCATCGAACGGGTTAACCTCATTACTCATTATGATCTCTATCGAGAAATCACCCTCCATAGCCCTCACCCGGTACCTAAGGTCGACCTTAAAGCCCTCCGGGAATATGACCTCCTCAAGCCACTTGCCTGAGGGTACGAAGGGCAGGACGAAGTCCCTCTCCCTATCAATGGTTACGTCAACAATCAGCGCCTCATTATTCCTAACGGCCCTTGCAACGGCACTCCTCAACTCATCATAATTACTCGGCCTAACGCCCTCTATCCCGTAGGCCTCGGCTATCTTCATGAAGTCTGGGTTTACGTTGAAGTCTACGGCAATTATCCTCCTATTATACAGCATCACCTGCCAATGCCTAACAAGCATGAGTGTTGAGTTATCAAATATAGTCACTATCACGGGTAGGTCATACTCACGAATAAGGGCTAGGTTCTGCATGGTCATTTGGAATGAGCCATCACCATCAATATCGAGCACAGGCACGTCAGGCCTAGCTATCTTTGCGCCCAGGGCTGCGGGTAGTCCAAACCCCCCCATTGTACCAAGGCCCGCACTTGTTATGAAGGTCCCAGGCACATAGACGTCCCAGTGAAGCTCGCACCACATCTGGTGGCTGCCAACCCCCCCGTCGTAGTTATTGAGTGCGGCGGCATCACCTCCCTAAGGACCTTCAGGACCCTCCACGGCGCAAACCCATTGACATCAACCCTCCTCCTATACTCCTCATAACTCTCCTTAATACCCCCCCTTAACCACTTGATGAATGCCTCGTGCCTCCTCTCAAGGGCCTTGGGTACTAGCTTAATCATAGTCGATAGAACCGCCTTAGCGTCACCAACAATGCCGACCTCGGGCTTGACATTCTTACCGATCTCGCTCCTATCAATGTCAATGTGTATTATCTTCCTACCCCTCCTAAACTCGTTGAAGTTGCCCACAGTCCTGTCGCTGAATCTCGTACCCACGGCGAGTATCACGTCGGCATTTATTATGGCTGCATCGGCCTCTAGCCTACCGTGCATCCCCGAGGGACCCATAACCAGTGGGTGGTTACTGGGCACGCAGTTCTTACCCGGTAACGTAGTGACTATGGGCATGCCTATCAATTCGGCGAGGGTCAAGACTTCATCAGTCGCTCCACTCCAGCAAACACCACCGCCAACCAGCATCACGGGTCTCTCGGCAGTTAGGAGCAGCTTAAGTGCGTAGGCAATTAATGAGGGGGGGTCCGGCTCAGGGATTTCCTTTCTGGCTATCCTTATCACCTTGCTTTTAACAGTCGTCGGGTCAACATCCATCAACTGCACATCCCTCGGCAAGTCTATGACTACGGGACCCGGCCTACCATTAATTGATATTTCATAGGCAGCCTTATACACGGGGGGGACCAGGTCCTCAGGTCTCTTAACCATAAACGTGTGCTTGGTGACGGGCATCGTCGCGCCGACTATGTCCGTCTCCTGAAACGCATCCCTCCCGAAGAATGCTGTTGGTACTTGGCCCGTTATTGCTATTAGTGGTGATGAATCCATCATCGCATTCGCAAGCCCAGTGAGTAGGTTTGTGGCGCCTGGGCCTGACGTAACGACAACGGTCATGGGCCTCCTCATGACCCTACCATAGGCATCCGCGGCATGTATTGCACCCTGCTCATGCCTAAACATATAAACCTTAATATTAGAATTATATAACGCATCGAAGAACGGCATTATCTGGCCACCAATAATGCCAAAGACCTCCCTAACACCCATGCCCTCCATCTCCCTAACCAGTAAGTCAACGGCCCTAGGCACCGTAATCACCCGACGCATTTACTTCATGCATAACCACCGCGTGGTTTGACCGTGGACTTAACCCATTATTTTCCCTATTATTTTCATCCGTATCATACGTAAAGAATAAAGCACCTCATCAGACATAAGTCAATTTATAGAATATTTAAGCTTTTCCGCCATATAACTAGTGTAATGTGGATCATTCATTGGTTATGGTTAATCTATATCTTAGGGAAATACTTAAATAAAGTATTTTTATTACATGATACGGTGGGTTAGATTGCTCAGGGAGACGTAGTTAGGTCCCACCTGGAAATAAATACGTGAGATTGCTAGACACGACGCTCAGATGGTGAACAAACCCCCCCTGGTGTCGCCCTAAAGCCCGAGGATAAGCTACTAATCGCGTTAAAGCTTGAGGAGTTGGGCGTTGACTCCATTGAGGCTGGATTTCCAATTGTTAGTGAGGGTGAGTTTAGGGCCGTTAAGTCAATAGCTAGGGAGGTAAGTAATTCAGAGGTTATTGCATTGGCGAGGACCAGGAGGGAGGATATTAATAAGGTGATTGATGCCGACGTGAAGGCCATACACATTTTCATAGCCACATCAGACCTGCACATGAGGTATAAACTTAGGATGAGTAGGGAGGAGGTGGTCGAGGCTGCCGTGAACGCAGTAAGCTATGCGAAGTCCCATGGCCTAACCGTGGAGTTCAGCGCTGAGGATGCTACGAGGAGTGACCCTAAGTTCCTGGTCAGGGTTTTTCAGGAGGTTGTTAATGCCGGCGCTGATAGGCTCGATATTGCGGATACCGTGGGTGTTATGTGGCCGAGTAAGATGGCGTCGCTCGTTAGGTTTGTTAGGGAGAATGTTAGGGGGGGTAATTACCTACTTAGTGTGCATTGCCATGATGACTTTGGGATGGCCGTGGCAAATAGCGTGGCTGCGATTGAGGCTGGAGCTGACCAAGCTCATGGGACCATAAATGGCGTTGGTGAGAGGGCAGGTAATGCAGCACTTGAGGAGATCGCGGCCGCCGTGAGGTTCTTGCTTAATTACGAGGTTGGAATTAAGTTCGAAAAAATTAAGGAGGTCTCTGACCTAGTCTCTAAGCTCTTTGGAATACCAGTACCGCCCAACAAGGCCATTGTTGGAGCCAACGCCTTCTCGCATGAGTCTGGTATTCACGTGCATGGGGGGGTGCTCTCGAACCCACTGACCTACGAGCCAATAGACCCTGGGTCAGTTGGTATGAGTAGGAGGATAGTCGTTGGAAAGCACAGCGGTAAGCACTCAATAGTTTACGTTCTTAAGTCCATGGGCATCGAGCCGCGTGATGACCTTGTTAATGCAGTGCTCAGGAGGGTTAAGGAGTTAGGTGATATGGGCATTAGGGCCTCTGAGGAGGACATTAGTCGCATAGTGATGGAGGTGCTTAATCATGATGATAGATTGAACTAAGAAGGCTGATTATGATAGCGAACATTTTACTCTATTTTTAAAATTTAAGCACCTACTCCCTCAAATACTTATCCTCACCCCCCCTTAACCAATCATCCCTAACCGGCGAGTAAACATCAATTACGAGCGAGTCCTCAAGGGCCTCAACACTGTGCATGGCGTTTGGGGGGTATATGAACTATATCGCCAGGCTCCGCTATGTATACCTCATTATTCACGGTAAACCTTAACCTACCCTTAATCACTATTGAGACCTGCTCATGAGCGTGGGAATGCGGCTTAACGACTGAGCCCTTTAACAGTTTGAATTGAGCAATCGTCACCCTGAGCCCGTGCATGTGTTTCCTATAGATTAAGTTTCCAAGCTTTTCCCAATTGGATTCCTCGTACTTAAGTAGGCCATTACTTAGTTATATGATTTTGATTTTTAAGTACTAATTCAGTATGGTCAGTATTTTCTATAGATTGGCAATGCATAAAAATAGGCTATGTAATTACTCCTGATGAGGATAGCCGTAATCGAGGGTGATGGCATTGGACCTGAGGTGACCAAGTCCGCCATTGAGGTTCTTAAGATGGCTGCGTCTAAGTACGGCTTAAACATCGATATTGCCTACGTTGAGGCCGGCGATAATGCAGTTAGAAAGTATGGGGAGGCATTGCCAAGTAGGTACTGGCCGATAATAGAGGGTGCAGATGCAATATTGAAGGGACCCGTGGGTGAGAGTGCGGGTGATGTTGTTGTCAAACTAAGGAGGGGGGGGCTTGACCTATACGCCAATATTAGGCCAGCGAGGAATTACCCAGGGGGGGTTAAGGCGGTTAGGGATGGCGTGGACTTAGTCATAGTGCGTGAGAATACTGAGGATGTCTACGTGAGGGCTGAGTACATGATTAATGATGATACGGCAGTAGCCCTTAGAGTGATAACGAGGAGGGCTAGCGAACGCATTGCCAGGGTGGCCCTCAATATGGCGAGGGCTAGGCGCAGGAGGGTCACCATTGTGCATAAGGCCAATGTATTGACGGTGTCAGACGGCTTGTTCAGAAGTGTCGTTAGGAATGTCGCGAGGGAGTACCCTGAGGTGTTGATTAATGAGATGTACATAGACGCGGCAGTCATGGACCTCGTTAGGAGGCCCCCCCAGGACTTCGACGTCATAGTAACGACGAACTTATACGGCGACATACTGAGTGACTTGGCGGCCTACGTAACCGGTAGCATAGGGCTTGCACCCTCAGCCAACGTGGGCGATAATAAGGCATTATTTGAGCCAATACATGGCGCAGCCTTCGACATAGCCGGTAAGGGAATCGCAAACCCAACGGCAATGATACTAAGTGCAGCATGGATGCTCAGGTGGTATGGGGGGGAGAGGACAGGGAATAATAATTACGTGGCGGCGGGAGGTGCGGTTGAGGATGCCGTAATTAACACCCTAAGCCAGGGAATACACACGCCTGACCTAGGAGGCAATTACACTACCGAATCCTTTACTACGGAGGTAATTAAACGCATTTAATTCATTAATGTAATAGTTAATATTATTAATAAATATTTAATTAAGTATTATAGTTAAATTTTTGAAAATAATCATATGCATTCCTGGTTATTTTCATCATTATTTAATATATAAATATTCAGGGAATAAAAATAACTTATTTACAAATTCCCTAGGAAATATAAAACTTAAATACTCTTTACATGTGCTTATTTATTGCCAATACATATGGTATTTATCGTTAAGTACCCAATGGATTGCGGAATATTTGGCGTTATTAAGCGTGGTGAGGGTTCTGATAGGGTTAATGGCGATCTTGTGGCTAGGGCTATGGAGGCCATTAAGTTCAGAGGTGCAGGGTTGGGTTCGGGCTTTGCACTGCTCAATCGGGAATCCATGGGCCTTAGGATGGGTGTTTTCGTTAAGGAGGAGTTGATGAATAATGCCGTGGACACGATTAAGTCTGTGATGAGGGATAGCGGTATTGACTCGGTGGATGTGAGGGTTAGGAATAAGCTGGGGGGGCCAATAGTGGATTTGGAGGTTAAGGTCTTCAATAGTGCTGAGCCTAGCCCTAATTTTGCAGGTATTGTTAATTCCATTAACGACTTACTGTGGGAGGATAGGGCTGGCAGGGTTTATTACTGGGGGGGTGAGCATATTGACGTGTTTAAGGGTGTTGGTTACCCAAGCGAGATAGCGTCCGTTTACGGAATAGAGAGATACACGGCTGATCTATGGATCGCCCACACGAGATTCCCAACTAACTCACCTGGCTATTTACCGTATTGGTCACACCCATTTTCTGTGGGGGGGACATTGCCGTGGTTCATAATGGTGAGTTAAGTAGTTACGGTAACCACGTGAATGCCCTATCCCATAAATACGGCCTTAATTCATTCGTGGGCACGGATAGTGAGGTGGCCGCATACCTAATGCATTATCTAATTAATGTGCATGGACTTGACATTGAGGATGCCATAAAGGTACTAATTGGTTCATCACCTAAGTACGCAGTTGACAGTAACGCGCTATCGCTAATTAAGCAATTTAGGTGGGCCATGCTGGATGGCCCCCCCTTCGCAATACTCATGGGCATATACCATAATGACGACCTTTACCTCGTGGCGATGGTCGATAGGTTTAAGCTGAGACCCCCCCTCGTCATAGGCATGGATGATCATTATTACTACGTGGCCAGCGAGGAGGCAGCCATTAGGACCGTGTCACCGAGTGCCAGGGTTTGGACTCTCGAACCCGGTGGGTACTTCATAGCCTCATTAAGGCGTGGCATTATTTCATGGGGGGGTAGGGCTAAGGAGGAAGTTGATACCTTCTTCCCACAGAGGTCATTCCCAACCTATGTTGGTAGAGACGCCATAAATGCTGAGGGCCTTAGTTATAGGGAGCTAAATGAGGAAATATTGAGGAGAGCATTGAGCGGTGAAAGGATCATCAGGGTCATAAACGTTAGGGGGGGCCATAGATTCATAGGCGTGAACTTACCGAGGCATGGCATAAGGGATGTCAGGGTTGAGATATATGGTATTCCAGGTAATTCATTAGCCAATCTCAATAATGGCGTTGAGTTCGTGGTTTACGGCAATGCTCAGGATGATGTCGCTGACACGATGCACGGCGGTAGAGTGATAATACACGGCGATGCCAGGGACATACTCGCCCAGGCATTGCAGGGTGGTGAGGTCTTCGTGAGGGGGGGTAACGCAGGTAATAGGGTTGGTATTCAAATGCGTGAGTACCGTGATAGGAGGCCCTACTTAATAATTGGTGGTAGGGTCGATGATTACCTCGGTGAGTACATGGCAGGCGGTGTAGTCATGGTTCTCGGTATTGACGCATTGAATAAGTGTAATGCCCAGTTGGTAGGTAAGCACGTGGGTAGTGGCATGGTGGGCGGTAGGATATATATCAGGGGGGGCAGGGTACCTGAGAATAAGGTAGGCTTAACAATACCCTACTTTGAGCTCAGGGAATTCCTCGATGCGTCAAGGGATGAGGAATTAGGACAGGATGAAGTTAATAGGTTACTTAGTGTGTTGATGCGTTCGGAACATGTCAGGAGGAATAGTATTGAGTATAGAGACTTGAACAAAGACGAGGTTAAGGAATTGGAGCCCATATTACGTAAATTTGCCCATGACTTTAACTTAAATGAGTCAATAATTGATTATTTACTAAGCTCTAAATACACAATTATAACCGCTGAGTAATGCTTTATTATTTTGATATATTATTTAGATAGGATGGTAATATTTATAAATAGGTTATTTATTAATCATTGAATGAATTATATAATAAATATAAGCCTAGGCAGGTAATTAGAGACTTCATTAGGTTAACGAACAAGGGACCAACAAGCGATTTCTGGTATAGTGGCGTTATTGAGGAGATTAGGGAGATGGCGATGCACGGTAGGCCAATTAGGATATTTAGGAGGGGGGGCGTTAGGAGGTTTAGGATCCTTGATAATGTTGATTTTGGGATTGACGAAATCAAGCTGACGGGTAATGAGAGAGGTAAGGCTAGCCTCACATCATTCATAGGGGGGGTATCGAGGTGTCCGCGCCCATATACCTGGCCGACATGTCCTTCGGATCCCTCGCCGGAGTCCCAAATATCGTAGAGGCGGAGCTCGCGGACGAGTTAATGCTTATTAGCGGCACTGGGGGAGGGTGGGCTTCACCCTGAGGTTGCTAGGCACAGGAGGATATTCGTTCAATGGGCCTCGGCTAGGTTTGGCGTTGACATAAACACGTTGATGGCGGGCATGGGCATTGTGATTAAGATTGGGCAGGGTGCGAAACCTGGTATTGGCGGTCACCTACCTGGTTCCAAGGTTACCCAGGTCATATCCCAGGTCAGGAGAATACCGGTAGGCGTTGACGCGCTATCGCCTGCGCCACACCATGATATATACTCCATAGAGGACTTGAAGCAGAGGATTGACGCACTCAAGGAGGCGACGGGCAAGCCTGTGTTTGTAAAGATCGCCGCCACGAATTACACGCCGTACATTGTCACGGGCATAGCCAGAATGGGCGCTGATGGAGTGATAATCGATGGCCATGGAGCTGGTACGGGAGCCACGCCATTGATTGTTAGGGATAACGTGGGCATACCCATTGAGTTAGCTGTGGCCTCTGCCGATAGGATGCTTAGGGAGGAGGATTTGAGGGACAGGGTCACATTAATAGTCTCTGGGAGGGTCTCCACGTCGGATGACGCTGCTAAGCTCATAGCCCTCGGGGCAGACGCGGTTGCCCTTGGAACAGCCCTACTGATATCCATGGGGTGCGTCATGGCTAGGACATGCCATAGGGGTAATTGCCCGGCGGGAATAACAAGTAAGATTGCAGACGGGTCTGTGATTGTCGACCACGACTTCGCCCTAAAGTCCTCAAGGAACTTCCTGGTGGCGTTCATGGAGGAATTAAGGTTAATCCTGGATCACTTGGGCATTAATGACGTTAAAGGGCTTGTGGGTAGGAGGGATTTATTACGGGGTCGCTGCATTGATGAGATCACGGCTAGGGTGTTGGGCATTAAAGAGGTGGATTGCGATACTGGGGGGGATGGGGGGGATATTACGAGCCAGGGCGATGTCTGGACCCCCCCCGACTACTCAATATATGCAACGCAGCTTGTGAGGAGCGGTGACGTGGTAATAGTTAGTATGGGTAGTAATGGACCTCCTGAGGTTGAGCCTCCAAAGAGATTAATTGACTGGCTTAGGTTTGACGGTGCTCAGGTCACGAAACCAGCCATAGACCCATATAGGGAGGACATAGACGTCTCAACAATACTCGCCGGTGGTAAGCTGTGGCTCTCCATGCCGGTGATAATTAGGCCACCAAGGACTTGGATGATGAACTCATTAAAGCCGCTAAATTCGTGGTAAGGGCTAATTCGGTGATGATAGACCTTGAGGGTATGGACGTGGTAGATAATAAGCACTTAATGAGGGTTATGTGGGATAGGTATGTTGATGGCTTGGGCGCACTTGTGGTGAATCACGTGGGGGGGCAGGCTGGGTTTAGCGTTGGCGTACCTACGTACCTGAGGGTCACCAGTGCCAGTGAGGTTGGTAATGCCGTGAATAAGCTAGTGAGCAGTGATGGTCGATTTAGTGGTGTAATAATCGACATTGATGATGACCATCCAGAGGTGAGCCTGGTAAGGCTTGATTTGGAGCTTAGGAGGAGGGGTGTCAGGGATTACGTGGATTTGATAATACACATGCCCAGTGTTAGGAGTAGTGGCGATATTGTTAAGTTAGTGGCCCTTGGTGCGGACGCGGTTATCATAAGTGGTTTTGTGGAGAGGGCTTTGCATGGTTATGAGGGTATTGAGGACTTTAGGCTCAGGCTAATGAGGTTCCTAACGGGTATTAAGAGGGAGATTGCCCAACTCCTTGGCGCAGCCGGCATATACTCGCTTCAATCAATAATTGGCAATAGGGAATTGCTCAGGGCGTTGAGTGGTAGGGTTAGGAATATGCTCATGGTTAAGCTCGCCGGCGAAGACGCACTTTATAGGTAATTGCCGGTTGAAAATATAATAAGTAGTTTACGCCATGGTAATATTTATAAAGTATAGCCAATAGGCAACTGCGTGGTTAACCAGGAATTTCAGAACTAATTGACGCAATAATTAGGGTTGAGGAGGACCTGGACAGGTTGAGGTATTTGTTGATTAAGCATGGAGGTAATGTGAGGATTACTGAGCTTGTGCAATCAATACGTGAACCATTACTCCTTAAGTTCGTGAATGAGTTGCTGATTAATAATGATAGGGTTGCCTACCTAGGGCCTGAGGGCAGTTATTCCCATGAGGTTGCGATTCAGTTATTTGGCGGTGGGGGGGCTATGCTCACGCCACTTAGGTCCATAAGTGATGTGGTTAGGGGGGGTGTTTATCAGGGTGATTATGGCTTCGGTGTTATACCATTGAGAATAACCAGGCGGGGGGGTTGTTGGGGGGGAGTCCATGGAGGCACTGCTTAGGTGGGGGGGGTCTACGTAAATTACGCAATTGATTACAGGGTGACCCTATGCTTAGTGGTTAATGATGGCGTTGAATTGGGAGAGATCAAGGAGGTTTACTCACACCCACACGCGATTAATGAGGCACTTAACTTCATTTCCAGGCTTAATGCCTCAATAAGTTACACACAATCAACGTCAGAGGCACTAAGGCTAGTTAAGGGACATAGGCATAGGGCAGCGATTGCGTCTAGGATTGGGGGGGCTGAGCTCTACGGGCTTAAACCACTGGTTTGCGGCATTGAGGATAACCCAAACTATACCAGGTTCCTGATAATAACTAGGCACATGAATAGGTCTGGGGGGGATAGGACGCTGGCGATATTCTCAGTACCCAATAGGCCGGGCTCCCTATACAACGCATTGAAGCCCTTTGCCGAACTCGGTATTAACCTGTCAATGATCTACTCAAGGCCTAATAGGGGGTAGTCCCTGGGGTTACGACTTCCTGCTTGAAGCGGAGTGCCAATTGTCCAATGAGGAGTGCTCGGGAGCGTTTAATGAGTTGGGTAGGGTTGCTGTTTACGTGAAGTTATTGGGTAGTTACCCAGTATCCCGTATTCATTAATTGGCTAATTCTATATACTCAATCGACGAATTTATATAAAATAAGTATAGCTTATTAAGCAGCACTCCATTAACCACTTAGCCATGAACCGCATTCCAAGGAGCATGTGCACGCAACACCCAGACAACGCCAGGGTGCCTGGCTGGGCTAGGGATAGCATAATCCAGGGCGATGATGAGGTTCACGAAGCCTACCTGGCCTACAGCCTATATGGCTGTCATGAGGTCATGTGGGACTTCGAGGGTAAAGACGTGGACATCTACGTGGTCAGAAAACTACTCAGTAGATACCCGGACTTCTTCAGGGAGCGCGTTATTGGTAGAGACGTATACCTAACACTCAGACTACCTAATCCTTGGGCTGAGACGGCCGAGAGGAAGTTATTCTCGCAGGCTCTTGAGTTAATACCCACGGCCTATGACGTGGCTAGGGAATTCTACGGCACTGACGACATTAATGGGGTATTCCAAGTAATACTTCCATTGACCTCGAGGGCTGAGGAGCTCATATTTACGTATAGGTACTATGAGAAGGTAGTCTCCGGCAAGGCCTTCATTGAGTTACTTCCCAGCGTCAAGGTCATGGACGTCCTGGGCAGCGTTAAGCCGAGTACAATAGACGTGATACCGCTCATAGAGGACTTGAACTCAATGCTTAGTATTGATAAGATAATCATTGGTTATTGGAAAGCGGTTAGGCCGAGTTACCTCAGGATCTTCATAGCCAGGTCAGACCCAGCAATGAACTACGGCTTAGTACCCGCAGTCCTCATGGCTAAGATAGCCCTTAGCAAGGCGTTGTACTTGGGTAAGGAGCTTGGGCTTGGGATTTACCCAATAATTGGTGTTGGACCCACACCATTTAGGGGTCACCTAACGCCGTATAATGTGGACAACGTCATTAGGGAGTACCCATGCGTGCACACGTTCACTGTGCAGTCAGCGTTTAGGTATGATTACCCAGAGGGTGAGGTTATTAACGCCATTTCGAAGCTAAACAATAGGGCGCCAAGCAATGACTGCGCCATCCCTGACCATGATACTCTCATTACCATAATCAATAAGTACGTAGTCAATTACCAAAGGGAGATCGAGGGCTTGGCAAGCGTCATAAATAGGGTTTCAAACTACGTGCCCAGGAGGAGGGCCAGGAAACTACACATAGGCCTATTCGGCTATAGTAGGGGCTTCAGGGGTATCGTGCTGCCCCCCCGCGCCATAACCTTCGTGGCCGCGCTATACTCATTGGGCATACCACCCGAGATACTCGGCGCATCAGTCATTAATGAGCTTAGTGAGGGGGAGTACGCAACGCTGAGGGAGACCTACGTAAACCTGGTGCACGACCTAAACAGAGCCGCTAATTACATATGCCATGAGTGCGTTGACTTAATGGCCAGGTTTAGCGATGTCTTTGGAGTTGATAATGAGGTAATTAATGCCGTGAGGAGAGACATTAAGGCGCTCGAGGACATGGGCATAAAGACAGGGCCTAGGGATTATGAAGGTAAAAAGCATGAATTATTGGCTCAATTACTCATTAACTCATTGATTGAAGGTAAGGAGGAGGATACGGCCAGGTACATGGTTGAGATGGCGCAAATAAGGCATGCAATAGGGTAATTAACAGCTATTATTGATTCCCAAATCGATAGCCATGGGGTAAAACCGAGAAAACTTAAATTTCCAAAACAAGTAAATCCCACAGCGGCCGTGGTCTAGACTGGTCTAGGATGGCGGCCCCCCCCGAGCCGCAGAACCCGGGTTCAAATCCCGGCGGCCGCACCAAAATAGCGTTCAGACTTCCTTACCACATTACAGTTCGTTGTTTTCGTGTTACAGAGTACTTGAATAGGATTCTGCATTAGCTTGTACGGTATGGTTACTTGTGGGCTTTATGACCTTAAGAGGATTCTTAGTAATGTTAGGGTTAGGGTCATTAATTGCGTGATGGAGCAGAAGCGTGTTAAAGCCAGGGATTTGGGCGTGACTCTTAATTTTTATTTCGATTATTCGCTCTAGTAAGCGTAGGTTCGCTGAGGAGGTTCCTGAAATTGAGCTGACAATGGTGAGCGATATCATTAAGGTTATCGCCAGGGTTAAAGCCAATCCCGAGTTTAGAGATTCACTCCTTTCATACCTTAAGCGTTATTTGGTTAGTGTGTTTGTTCTGTTAGTGGTAGGTACGTTGTTTCTAATTGAGATTTTGAGGAGTTTAGGAGATTAAAGACGCAGCTAAGCAAATTCTTAACCGTGAGTTCAAGCTTTATGAACCGCGTAAGTTCTTCACGACCTGGATAATTGGCAGGGTGTTCCGAAGTTAATCGAGAATATCCTGCGGGATAGGGCACCACCAAGCGAGAACAGAACCCTCATCAAGCATTATTGGCTGCCTGAGCATGAGGAGCTTAGGAATTGGTACCTAAGGAATGCGCCATATTTGCCGTGTCGGTGATTTTCCCTTTAGGAGAAACTTAATTAAGTTTTAGGTATAAAGCATAAACAGCGGGGTGGGCTGGTCCCCCCCATCGGTGCCGGCGTATCATCATCACTCAGGCGGTCCACCACACGTCATCGGGTTTAACCCCCCCCACCCCCCCGCACATCATAATCATCAATGCCAATCAGTAACAATTAAGGAACCATGATTTAAAAGGTATACCTGCTAAATTAAGAAATTCCCTAATCAACACCACATGCAACTAGCACCGATTTTGAACGTGAGGGCGAGACTGAGCAATTACATGGCTCACGTATTTGCAATCTAAGAATTATTAGTTGCTTCATCATAAGAAATTAATTACTGCACGAACATAACCGTGTAGTCGCTTAAAGGAGGCCCTTCTGTAATCTCCTGCTCTTTCAATATTCTATTGAAATCTTTTTAATGGTTTGAGTCCTAATTGCCTTTGCCCTCACTCATCGCCTCATTAAGCATTTTTCCGAGTACTTCACAGGTCTTGGCGACTAACCCTGCCAGTGATTAGCCTTAGCAACTCTGAATGCCTAAGTAGTAATTGGTCTTGTTTATTATCATGCCCATTAAGTGGAAGCCCTGGGCATTGGAGGCTTGCTGCGTGCCTAGGAACGTGACGTAGAACGAATTGGTGGGGAGACGTAATAATTGATGACTACGGTGGCTTGCAGCGCGAATTGATTGTAGTATAAGTTGGTGAGTATGAAAACACCTAAAATTGCTGGACCGCCAGTCATTTGTAACCGCCAAGGTAAATCAGTAGGGAATGTTCCAGTTACTAGGGAACCCGTCAGGAAGCCCCCCCACCCAATGGGGCTAGGCGAGTAGGTATTAGTCACGGTGCTTAAGATGTAGGATATCTGATTCGAACCGGTTTGCGTCGCCGGCGGTGCATTACTGCATTGGTGGTTTACTGGGTATGAGTATCCGTCCAATAGGCTTATTGGTAATTGACCAGTTATTTTATAGTCATACAGTACTGCCGTGAACATCCCCCCCGTGATAGGTCCATTACCAGTGTCAAGGCCTGGATATACGAAAAGCACGTTACCGGAGATCTCACTTGGGGAGATTGATAGTGGTAGCGTTCCATTGGCCCAGTCGTTTAACGGCCGGCCATGCACGTACTCCTCAAAGGATACATAGGAAATATTGCCGTAGAGTCCTAGATAGACGAAGCCCTGGCCTGGGGGGGTTGTGTATGTCAAGTCCGTCCCCCCCGACAGTGTTGAGCTCGTTGATGAACCATGCTCAACGACAACAACTCCAACCCCCCCTCCCTCATTGTTTACATAACCACCAACAAAGGATGCATATTCGCCTTCTAAATAGTAGTTATTGTTAAATGTTATTGTTGGGCCTACGAGCAATAATTGCGACGTTAGGGATGATGTATCGGGGGGGTACGATAAGTCGATAATGCCGTAAAGCCCAGAACCCTTTTGCGCAGTGCCAGCGAAATCAAGATCAATGGCGGATATGCTGCTTCGTATCGCGTTCTGGCCCCAGCCAACGAACATCAGCGGTATTGGTCCCTCAAGCTCGTTGCACTGCTTAGGCACCCAGTACGCTGCAGCTGTGTCAGTGGGTATTTGATTAGCCACATTATTGATTTCGCCGTTTCCCAAGCAATTACCAACGTATAAATAACCGAAGTAGCTCCCCCCCCTACCACTGCCAGTAATCACCGCGGGCTCCACCTTAGATGCGTTATTTATGGCGTCACTGCTCGTACGTGACGTAACCGGTTTAAGTATTGCCGGCTTGACCTTATCGAGCTTAGTCGCGACCGCAATTGATACGGGCTTCCTCGTGACTACCCAAGATGGGTCGTAGGGATTGCCGTGATTACAGTCCACGACTTATTGCCTGAGGTATACGTTATGAAGGCTATTAATGACGGCCATAGGGCCTCACCATACCTGCTAAGCCACCTATTGGCCACGTGAGTGATTAGGCTACCCGTGAGGTTTATTGACACGGCGCCATTACCGTAGTAATAGCCAACGACGTATAGCTTGCCGGGCGTGATGGCGAAGAGACTAACGGTTATTGGTACAGGCGAACCATCATACACACCCCCTAATCACTATCGTCGGTTCACCAACGGATAATCCGTAGTAATCCACCTGATAATCAGTCCTATTAATCACCATGAATGGCCTCAAGCCAGCCCTAGGCTGTTGGCTAAAGGCGATGAACGCAACCAACAAGACCGATAATACCGAGAACGCCAGAACCATCACAACCAACCACCTTATTCCTGGGCCCATAATGAGCTTGCTCACCATGTCCATCACCCATTGCCTGTTGGTGGTAGTGTTTGTCCGATTGCGAATGATGGCGCGTACCCAATGGCGAGTGGCCTTGCATTGGTGAGTAGTCCTGGTGTTAGTTCCTGCGGTAATTGGCTTATTGGGCCTGTAACGTTTATTACGTAGATTATGGGCACCTCTGTTATGTACCTACCCTCCACGTAGAGCTGCTTAGCCGTTGGTGTGGCGTTGGACACGCCGTAAACGCCGATCAACCCAATCCAGTCATTATTAACCATTAACCCAACCTCAGAACTCTCGTTGGTCATAGCACACGAGGGTAGTGCGTAGGGTACTGCTGAGTAGATGATGACCGTTAAGTTATCACTTGGCGTTAGGTTGATTGTTGGGAGGCGATTCCATAGCTTGTGTACTCAACTAGGGCGTATGTTTCATTCCTAAGGCTCAGTAGTTGCCAGAAGGTCACGGTCTCATTACCGTAATGGTATGGTATACTCACAGAAGTCTTTAAACCAAGGATTGGCGACGAGTCATTATTCACGGCAATTAACTTGCCATTAACATAGACACCAAGCATCATGGCATCACTCGGATTTGGCAGTCTCGAGAAGGCATTTAAGGATGCATTAATTAAGTCGGCTGGGAAAGCCATGTAGATGACTACGCCATTAATGGTTACATTACCATGAACGTGATAACGGAGGATAACCATTGAATTTCCAGGAATAACTATGAAGTGATTGTTGCAATAGAGGAAGCCGTAATCAATGGCCTTAGGCATTACATACGATGGGAGGAAGTGCCTGGGTATGAGGAAGTACCTAACCACGAATGAGATGACGGCAATGGCGACTACGAACACGGCAATAATAAGCAAAAGCCCTGATCTAGAACCCATACCCATCAAGAGTAATAAATATGCAGACTTTTTTACTTCGGGTGTTCATAAAAAGTGAGTCGAATGAGGTTGAGTAGGCTTTACGGTTTATGAATACCCGCTCATTAACGTACTCCTTAGGCGAGGTATTCGATGATTGAGAGCATTGATTTGAATACGCCTAGCCACTATTGGCTTCCTTCTTCACGTTATCGCTTATGCCGATCCTCCTTTCGAGAATCTTTACTTCATAATCTATGTTCACGAGGTACTCCCAAAGCGCGTCTAGCGCCTCGTCCTTATCCACGAGACCAAGCTTAGCCTCAATGACAGCCCTAAATGCGCAATCAAGGAATTTATCCAATTCCGTGCCAAGGCACCTAAGGGACTTCTTCACATTATTTTCTATTCCAGATAGGCTTAAATTATTTTCTATCCCAAATAAAAAGTAAAATAAAAAGAGATCACGAACATACATAAGTATCTCATGGATAATCTAAAGATAATTTATAGATAATATAGACAATAGGCCAGGGATAATTAATATAAATAACTAAGAGACAAATACAGTAGAGAAAAAGCCCATACCTGCCTTGCATTCACACCATTGGGCCACCCACGACCCGGCAAAACCGGGCCGCGGGACCCAATGGTGTGGGTCATGCAGGGGGCAAAATTCTTGATCTCAATTATTATTTAATTGCTTGTGGTAAAGATCAGCAACTAACTGAGGAAAGCCTTTTAACATTATTGTTTAATTGAGTTGGTTAATGGAGTTTTTAGTCCTTAATTGGCAGAGGCTTGTTGACTTGACGCTGGACTTGTCGTTGATGGTTAAGGAATCGGGTTATAGGCCTGACTCAATAATTGCGATATTAAGGGGTGGCTATATAGTGGGTAAGTTAGTCTCTGACTTCCTCGGCATTGATGACTTGGTGGTGCTTGGGCTTGTGAGTTATGGTACGAGGATCGGCCAGGGTGAGGAACCCGTCGTCACCTACCCAATAATACGTGATTTAAGGGGTAGGAACGTTTTAGTTGTGGATGATGTGGCAGATACGGGTAAGACCCTAGCCACGCCCGGGATCTAACTAGGTTTTATGGTGCCAGGGAGGTTAGGGTGGCAACCCTCTACGTTAAGCCTGGTCAAGGGTTAAGCCTGATTACTACGTCGGCGTCACGGATAAGTGGGTTTTATTCCCATGGGAGGTTGGTGAGGTGGTTAGGAACCAGGCCCAGGGCTCAGACCCTGAATCCGTAATTAGGAATTTGAGACTTAGCGAATATTTTGGTGATGACTTCGTTACTAAATTAACGAGACTCCTCCGTTAAATCACTCATACTCAATCGTGGCCGGGGGGCTTCGGCGTCACGTCATAACCAACCGCGGCAACCCTATCATCATTATTCAGTATTTCCTGTGCAACCTCCATAAGCGTGTCTCGCGGTATCCGGGGGGGCACGTCAGCCGTCATGAAGTCCTCGGTGAGCACAGCCCTTATTGAGACGAAGTACTTACCGGAACCCCCCCTCCCCCCCATTAATTCATAGACCACGTGGGTGACCTCGCGAGACGTACCCAGGTACCTATATAGGTCGTAGATCAAGCCCCAATCACCTGGGTCGCCCCCCCTAACCAGCGCTATATTTCCATAGGACCTGGAATCGCCCTTAACACCCGTAGCCCTAACCCTGAATAGGTAGGCGTTTAAACCGCCAAATCCATTAATCATCCTTGAGAGATCCTCACTATATGCCAAGTCATACTCCCACGCAGCCGCAAACCACTGACTCAAACCCATGCCCTCCAACTTACTCTCAACGATTTCCGTAGCCCTCCTGACAACGTCAAGCTTCTCAAGCGTTAACTCACCCACAGCCCTAATGCTAAGTCCAGGCCCTGGGAATGGCTGCCTACTAATTATTTCAGCCGGCACACCAAGCGCCCTGGCTAATTCCCTGACCTGGTCCTTATAAAGCTCCTTAAGTGGCTCGAGGAGTTTAAAGCCATACTTAGACGCGGTGTCTATGCCTATTTGCTCAAGCACATTATGCTGCGTCTTAATTCCACCCCCCCTCGTCTCAATCCAGTCAGGGGGCTATTGTACCCTGGACAAGCCAATCACAGCCATACCTCCTGGCAATCTCGGAGAGAACTCCATAGAAAACCTCCCTAAACTTAATCCTCTTCTCCTCGGCATCACCGAGCCCAAGCATTTCACGGTAAAACCTATCATGCGCATCAATAATCTCTATTGGAAGGACATCCCTAAGCAACTCCCTAACGTGCGCCGGCTCGTTAAGCCTCATGAAGCCCGTATCTATGAATACGGCCCTAAGTCTATCACCGATTGCCTCCTGATCAGGACCGCTGCCGTAGTACTATCAACACCACCCGATATTGCCGCGACCGCGCACCCAATGGGCAATGACCTAATGTCCTCAACCGCCTTATCAATCCATGTCAACTCCATGTTAGTTTATGTTCAATGGATTGTTTAAATACCTTAGCCTCATAAATCCCCGTATTACCCAGTTAATTATTTAATCAAGTATATAAATAATACCATATCATGCGCGATGGCATAGCTCAAGGAAGTTTCTCATGATCACGAGCCCATACTCCGTATGCCTAACCTCGGGATGGAACTGAACACCAAACCTATTAATTCCCTCATTAACCATTGCCTCAACGGGCACGGCATCACTATGCGCAATTACCTCAAAGCCCCCCCTGGGCTGCCTGGCAACGCTTATGTTATGGCTCTCCCAGGCAATGAACTCCCTGGGAACTCCCCCCCTAAGTATTGTGTCCTCCTTATCGACATAGACCCTAACACCACCGAACTCGGGCCTATCCCTAACCAACTCACCACCGTATGCGTATGCCATTAATTGATGCCCAAGGCAAATACCAAGCACAGGTCCTGGGAACTCAAGAATGTAATTAATGGCATTGCCTGTCTTGGGCAGGTCCTCGGGTATGTTCCACGGACCACCACTAATAATTAAGCAATCAAATAACTGCCTGATCCTATTAAGCGGTTCGCCTGGACTTAAAAACTCACCCCCCCTAAAGCCTAACTCAGTCACACGCCTAAGTATTAAGTGATTATATTGACCACCGAAATCAAGAATCCCAACAACCACGGAATAACTACTTCATAACTATTTAAATATTTTTCATCAACAATAAGCCAGGTCCACGCAATTGGCACAGTATTGCTATCGATTTATTGTTTAATGAATTAATTAAACAATTTAATTAATTATTTAAATGAAAAATCGTAGATTCTCACGCGAAAGATTTTTAAATATTCCAATTCTCGATGGAACAATGGGGGGGCTAAACAGGGCGTATTCCTTAGGGAATCCACGGGTTTGGTTAAGGAGGCTGGTTTTTGGGATGCCGTGTCGATAAATATCGCCAACATGTCAATAGGCGCTGCCCTCGGCACAGCAGGCTTCACGCTGGCTGCTCTACCAACGGTGGTTGGCGTTAACTTCGTATATGCATCATTAATTGCGTTCCTGCTCTCAATACCCCAGGTAATTGTCTATTCGTTACTTACCACGTTAATACCACGCACCGGCGGCGATTATGTATGGTTAACAAGGGCTTTTGGGCCTAGGGTTGCTTGGCTCGTTAATGGCCTGGTCATGGCATTCGTTATACAGGCATTGGCGTACTACGCGCTCATTGCGATAGCCGGAGTTTTCCAGCTCGAGTCGGTACTACCATACTGGGTTTAAATACGTCCTTTAGTACCTGGGACGTGGTGGCCGTAGCCATAGCCTTCTTCGCCGTCATAGTCCTGGCTAACATATTAGGCACTAAGTACGGCTTTAGGTTAATGACCATACTAACCACGATATCGATGATTGGGTTAGTAATCGCGATAGCCATAATGCTCCTAACACCAAGGCAAACGGCAATAGCAGCAATTAATAATCTACTACCAAGCGGCTACACATACTCATCACTGGCCAGTAGCTATAGGGGGGCCTGAGGCCACATTAAGTGGCGTACTCATGGTAATACCCTTCTTCGCCCTCTACGTATACCCATGGCTAATGGCAGGGCCTGCAATAGCCTCTGAAATAAGGGGGGGTAAAAGCGCGATTAAGTACAACGTACCTGTCGCAGCCCTCATCACCATGGTAATGGCAACCATAGGGTTTGAGGCCATGTATTACTCCCTGGGCTTTAACTTCGTTACTGAGGCCCTATCCAACCCCAACGTTAATGGTGTTATTAACTTCTGGACGATTGCTATGGTTTTATCCAATAACTACGTACTTAAGTGGTTCATTGGAATCTCATCGGTTACCTGGTACCTTGCAATACTCGCCTACGGAGCCATAGTCATCGTTAGATACTGGTTCGCCCTCGCCTTTGATAGAGTTTGGCCGAGCGCCTTCGCCTACGTAAGCCCAAGATTCGGAACACCAATATACGCCCATTTATTTGACTTAATCGTTACCTCAGCCCTCATTGCGGTTACTGGGTTGTTTTACGGGACGTTCACGGCGCTTTACGGTACTGAGGTCGGGCCATTAACGTACCTGGCATTTGTAGGTATTGCTGCAGTGATAATAGCGCTCAGGAAGAACTATGAACTGAGTGGCAGGGCTAAGGCGGCACTCATCGTTGCCGGCATTCTTCAATTCCTGGTGTTCATTTACCTGGACTATGAGTTCCTAGCCTACCCGCAGATTTGGGGGGGTGGTAACTGGCTCGCCTACGGTGTAATAATCGGCGCCTTCGTACTGGGGGGGTCATTGCCTACCTAGTGGCTAGGTCCATATACCTGAGGAGGTATGGCATGGACATTTCCGTGGCGTACGTCGAGATACCGCCTGAGTGATTATTGATGGAGCGGGTTGACCTAGTCATTAGGGCTAGGTACGTAGTAACAATGTCAAATCCGATGGTTATTGAGGATGGGGGGGCCGTAGCCGTAGATAACGGCTTAATCAAGGCCGTGGGTAAGGCGAGCGAGGTACTCAGTCAATATAGGGGGGGTGAGGAGGTCATTGATAGGGGGGGTAGGCACATACTGATGCCGGGCCTCATCGACGCCCACACCCACACCCAACAAGTCTTGCTTAGGTCGTTCATTAGTGATGAGAGGCTTGCGTTACCTCCGATATGGGTTAAGCTCCTAATACCCTTTGAGGATTTACTAACCGATGACTTAGCACGCCTATCATCCTAGTGAGCGTTGCCGCCATGGCTAAGAATGGCATTACATACTTCATAGAGGCAGGCGCACCAAAACCTAGGGAGTTGATTAGGGCTATTAATGAGGTTGGTATTAGGGGCGTGGTCACGCCCTCAACCTTCAACTTACGTGATAACGATGTAATCAATGCTAAGGAAGTAATACGTAGGATTGAGGAGCTACTACCTGAGGTTAACGAGAGGGTCAGGGTTTGGTGCTCAATTAGGCAGATAATGATGGTTACCGAGGACTTACTCCTCGGTTTAAAGGATCTTTGCCTAAGCAGAGGCTTGGGCGTGACTTACCACCTTGGCGAGTATCAGGGTGAGGTAGACTATGCGCTCACTAGGTACGGCGCCAGGCCACTTGAGGTCTTTGATAGGTTGGGCTTGACGTTGATTAGGCCCACGGTTATTGCGCATGCGGTTTACCTGTCAAATAGGGAGAGAGCAATTGTCAGGGATAGGGGTTTGGGAATTGCCTGGTGCCCAACAGTCGACTCCCTGGTGATGGGTCAGCATTGGTTACCAATGTTTAGCGACGTGTTATTTGGCTTTGGCAGTGATGGTGGTGCGTTCACAAGCCTTGACATTCTCCATGAGGTTAAGGTTGCTAGGGCCGTGGGTAAGGCACTTACAGTTGGCATGACCTATGATAAGTCCTCCTTTAACTCGGTAACGATGCTCAGGGCACTCACAGGCTGGGGGGGTGGACTATTGGTTGGGGGGGATAATGTGGGCGTGATTAATGAGGCTTCAGGGCCGACCTAATAACGCTTAGGCTAGATGATGTCAGGGCATTGCCCATATACGACCCAGTGGAATCCATAGTGTCATTACTGAATGGCCACAGTGTTAATGACGTGATTGTTGGCGGGAGATTTGTGGTGAGGGATGGCGGATTAGTCAGTATTGATGAGGGGGGGGAATTGATTGAGAAGCTGTATGACGTGATTCCCGAGATTCATGGGAAATTGAGTAATATGGTTTAATGGCATTTCATTTTACTTAAGTAAAATAATAGGAATATGGAGGTTTATAAGGCATGAACCTATTTAATGTCTTAAATTTGAAAATTCCTTAATAACGCACGTAGAATGCACAACAAGCCCCCCCTCGGGGGGGCAAGTTAGTTTTTTAAGGTCATTCTAATCAGCATAGGTAGCCATGGTCCTGCTTAAAATAATAGAGAGTTATATTGAATTGCTTGTATTTAGCATAATAGCTGGATTGCTCGGTTCACTAACTGGGTTGGGAGGTGGTACTGTCCTTGTGCCATTGCTTACATTATTCCTTGGCATACCAATCGCCTACGCCGCCGGCGCATCGTTAATATCCACAATAGCCACTTCGAGCGGCGCAGCCAGCGCCTACATTAGGGATAGGATAACAAACGTGAGGATTGGCATGGGCCTCGAGATAGCCACGACAACGGGCTCGATAGTTGGTTCATTAACGGCAGCCTACATATATAGCCACGGGCTTGCCTGGATCGTGTACGTGGTGTTCGGCATAGTCATATTAACCTCAATAATACCAACGGCCCAGAGGGGGGGTAAGTACGAGATTCCAGACCCAAGAAAGCCTGATTGGACCACGAGGGTGTTTAAGCTATATGGTAGTTACTACGATGATGCCCTTAAGATGGAGGTTAAGTACTGGGGGGGTGTTCGTTGGTGGCTTGGCGAATTAATAATGTTCTTCGCCGGCTTTATTAGTGGTTTGTTGGGTATTGGTAGCGGCGCACTCAAGGTTCTCGGTATGGATTGGGCCATGAACCTACCAATGAAGGTGAGCACAACAACAAGCAACTTCATGATAGGGGGGGTGACCGCCGCCACAGGTAGTGCCCTATACTGGTACTTCGGTTATATACAGCCAATGTTGGCCGCAGTGACGGCAATAGGCGTCTTGATAGGGGCCATGAGTGGTACGAAGATACTGGTGAGGATTACGAATAAGCAGGTTAGGTGGGTCTTCCTGGCAATACTCGCCTTCCTCGGCATGGAGATGCTGCTGAAGGGTCTATACCTGGACCACATAATAACGATAGCCGTGGCAACCCAGTACATATTGAGTATAATATTCACGGCGATAGTTATGACGATACTCTACTACCGCTATGGCGTGTTAATGGCTAGGAATGAGAAGAGGACTGCGGTAGGGGGGGTGGTGGGAATGCCTAAGTGGGATATGGACTACGTAATCGGTTTAACCCTTAGGTACGGCGTGATAATAAGCATAGCCCTAATACTAATCGGTATTGCCCTATTCCACGTTAAGGGCGAGGCCCTTGGATGCAGCGAATCCCTAGTCATGAGCCCAACATCCCCCCCAATAAACACCACGGTAATACCGCCGCATACGCCCTATCTAGACTACCCAACCTCGACCCACTCTCATTCATAATACTTGGCCTCATGGTGCTGATAGCAACCCCCCCAGTGCTCAGGGTAGCCCTTGGCGTTGCGTCCTTCGCAATGGAGAGGGATTGGCTCTACGTATTCATAACGGCCGTGGTATTCATGAACCTAATGCTCGCAATATTCGTATTACCATCAATAATGCACCTACACGCAAACACCCAATTACTAAGACTGCTCTGCCCATCCTCATAAAACCCCATTAAGCCCCCCCTCAAAGGACACTATTATTGACGCAGCTATTATTAGGGCGTAGGCTATCAATGTCAATGCCGTGGGCACCTGACCAAAGAGCAGAAATCCCCAAAGAGCCGCCAGCACGGGCTCCACCGTGGCTATGACCGAGGCCGTGGAGGCCCTTACCCTAGACACACCCATTGCGAAGAGTCTATAGGGTATCACTGTGGTCACAATGCCCAGATAAACACCCCACAGGGCTGGATTGACTATTGGCCTCCATGAATCTGTAATTATTGAGTAGGTTATGGCTGTCGGTGCCGTGATTATTAAGGTATATGGTATCGCGCCCCCAGGAAACATCAACCTCATTACCCACCTGCAAACCTCCTGGCTAGGGCTATGTATGAGCCATAGGAGATGCCCGAGAGCAGGCCCAGAAGCACACCAATGAGACTTATCGAACCCTTAATCGCCTGAGCACCAATTAATGTAATTGCAATTATCACCAACGAAACACCGACAACACCACGCCTACTGGGCTTCTCACCCATGCCAAGGGCCACCAGCGTCGTCCATAGGGGGGGTGCCGTATAGAGTAGGAAGGCCGCGAGACCCACGCCGGCCGTTACGGCCGCCAATGGGTATGCTGAGAATAATATGCCGAGAGCTATGCCCGTCAATACAGAGGCCCTATTAAGGACTCTCCGTATAAACAATGAGACCAGGGACGCGAATAAGGACCTAAAGAGACCAAGCATAATTGGGTTCCCGCTATATACGCTGGCCACGCCTATTGTTGACCAAAGCGCCGCCGCAGCCACTATGTAAAGTCCAGGCCACAGTCCACCCCTACTGCCCACGTTGCAGTGGATGTGGGCGTTCTTAATGAGTGTTACGTCCGGGAAATCACCAGGGCATCCTTAATGATGATTGAGTAGAGGCCCGATGATGATAGGGCAACCGCGAATACAAAGCCCCCCACAGTGCGAGTGGTTGCTTGATTGCGTAGGTTAGGAGCACGCCGGAGATTGATGATGCCAGGGTCCGGCCCAGGCCGGTAATGAGTGAGTATAGGCCCATGTACCTACCCCCCCTGGACCTTGGGTCTGCCAGGGCATTGGCTATGCTCTGCGATAGCGGTGAAACAACCATCTCGGCAAGCGTTATGAAGAACATGTCCACCACAGCCAGGTAAAGCCTGGTATGAAGGCCACCGCCAGGTAACTCACGCCGTAAATAACCATGCCAAGCGATATCAGGCTTGGCCTCCTTAAGTACCTGCCAATGAGGTCCTGGAGGAAGACCACAAGTAATCCATTCTCCATGTACAGCAGACCAACCTGGAAGGTGGTTAAGCCGTCATGCATGTTGTAGTATGTTAGTAGCGGGAAGCCTAATTGGCCCATTACCAGGAATGTTAGGAAGGACGGTATTAGGAACAGCGCGAATGCCCTATTCACGTGGAATGTTAACCCAGCCTCAACCGTGTAGTTGGGCTCTGGCAGAGTCATTAATAGTGGTAATGCCGCCAGCGGTATTACCGAGCCAAGGAGCATGAGTATTCTGAAGCCGTAGACTTCATAGAGTAGACCACCAATGGCTGGTCCCACTGCCCACCCAGCGTTAATTCCCACCCTAAGCTTGCTGAAGTACTTAACAAGCGATGTGAATTCCCTAGCGTAGTCCCCCCCCGACTATCGACGTGTTAGCCACACCATAGGCGTTGTTGAAGAATGATTGGGTGAGCACCATTAGAACGACAATGAGTGGCTTATTAACTGCGTAGGCGATGAGTAGGGCTATTGACGACGCCACCGCTGAAATGACCATTGTCCGGACCCTACCGAGGAAGTCCGCTAAGTAGCCACCTATCATGAAGGCTATCGAGCTGACCACCGCCTGGGCCACGTAGAATAGGGAGACCAGGGTTAGGGGGCAATTTATAGTACTGGAATAGTGCGAATCCCGTAAATGACCAAAGCAGTGAACCACCCAGTGACCTTACGGCGCCTATTAGGGCGAGTTTATTGCTTAATTCCATTCAATCAATTGACAGGTGACACCACTCTATAAGTTATTCCATTAGTTAGACACCCTTTTAAGCGGTCCTGTTAATCAATCGTGTGCTGGACCCACTAACACTGCTGGCAATACTCGTGATGCTACCCAACGGCACCACGTACCAGGTAAGCCCATTAATTAATAACTATGGGGGGGTTTACACATACCCAATTAATTATGCCGTGATTTACAACCACGTGATTGGCTCAGGCACGTATTTAATGACGATAGCCCCAGGCACGTACTACTCGGTGAACGCCTACGGTCCTGGATCAATGGGGGGGTTGTACTTAACGTCGAATACCAATGTACTATTGCTTATACTGAGTGGTCAGGGTTTCAGTGAGTTGAAGTCTGGAGCCACGGTTAAGCCATTATTTGCTTATTATGGGCAGGAACTCAATGCCACCATCGAATTACCCAGTGGTGAGTACTACATTGTCGTTATCAACAATGGCTCAGCAACGGCTCAGGTAATGCTCGCGACAACCCGCAACTATTCAACACCGATTATTAACGCGCCAATTGGTATTGTTGATTATGGGTTAACGCCCTCGCAGGTGGGTTACATACCATACTCATACACAACAAGTGAATTCCTTGGTGAGGCGAGGATACTGAGTATTGGCGTTCAACCACTAACCAACTGCCCCCCCCACTACCGCCTGGCTCCTTCTCGCTCCAACTAAATGCTGTGCTTGAGATGGTGGTTAACAATCAAACCCAGTATTACTGGGTCCAGGATGTCTTAATTATCGACCCCCCCGCCTACGGCTTAATGGCACCGCTTGTGAATGTTTGGAACATGAGTAGTGCTGAGTTATTCATGGATCCGCTATTCATCGTTGGGCGTGGGTCGGTAATGAATAACGAGGTCTACGCATACATGGGTAACTGGACGCCATATGAAATGCCCTTAACCGTGAACCTGACAATAATGACGAATAAGACCGTTAATGGCTTCCCCCCCAGGTACTCATTGGCTACTCAATGGGTGGCGTCAATACACTTGTTGATAATGTCACATTCCTAATGGCCCCCCCTTCGTGGGGGGGCCCGTACCTAGTCGTGAACGGCTCAGAGTACTCGCCATTGGGTTACCTAATTGATGCCGAGTTCGTGATTGGGGGGGTCCAGGTTGTGGGGGGGCTATGGTGAGGGTTAATGAGCTAAATGCATTATTGTCCCTTTATTACAGGGGGGGACCCGGTGGCGATTTACTGCCGATACCGAGCGCCTGGAGCATGGGCAGCGACACTGGTGAGACTGTGGTTAATGCAAGGGCTTACGCCATCGCTCCAGGTACCGTGGAGGTGACGACCGGCGATGAGTACCTCGGGCCCCCCCTAATCAACGCTGATTACCTGGCATTCCTCATACTCAGTGACTACCTAATCAATAATCAAAGCATGACCACGGTAGAATTACCACTACCCGTTAATTCCAGGGTAGTCGTAACGACCCCCCCACGGGATGTCTACCTAGGGAATAACACGTTACTTAGGCTGGCGGGTTTACTCATTAATAATGAGTACGTCAATTCCACGGAGCTAATGTTGATTATGAACCAGTCATACGTGGTTAATTACCTATGGACCAGGTATTACAGGTTAGACATAGTCGACGTGTCGAACCAGCTCACGAACCTAAGTGGTTGGTATAATGAGGATAGCATAGTCAACATTACCTTACCCAAAACAATTATTTACCTAGGTAACGAAACAAGCTTGTATTCGCAGGCTTCACCACAAACGCCACGCACTACGTCATTATGAATAATACGCTTATCCTACTCATGGATAGGCCCGTGACCGTCACCATTAACTGGATCAGGGAGTACAACGCCTCGTTAACCCTATACACCATTAATGGGGCTTACGTCGGCACGGTATACCTGGGGTGGGTTAGGTATGGTGAGGAGTTGACTAACGTGAGCATTAACGGCATCACCTACGAGTTGAGGACTCCGTTAATCATAAGCGGTGTGAATGACACGGCAGTGCTTAATGCAGAGTACAGGGAGTTCAGCGTTAGGGATGCCCTGGGCCTACCCGAGCCCTTCACACAAGTCATTATTAAGTGCGGCGTTCAGGAGCTAAGTGGCGTAACAAATGCCTATGGAGTAACCCAGGAATTGCTAGTGCCGATTAATGCTGGGTGCGTTGTCGAAGCGCCGGTGATTGGTTACTACGGCATTGCGCTGGTAATTGCCGTGTTTTTAATTGCGATATTAGTAATTACACGATTAATACGAAGGCACTAACCCCCCCTCAATTTACTATAGCCGAGTATGGCGTATACATCAGCCACTATGTAGAGTATGAAGCCGACGATTATTATCGTCAATATTGCGCCAAGCCAATACCACCTAGCCGCATTTGAGAAATCGCCAACGCCACTCGACCTGCCCAACTCATTATAGGCATTCCTTAGGAAGAAACCACTTATCAAAATAATTATGTAGAAGGCCACGAAGAATGCCGCGGCTATACCCAGCTTACTCAATGCGCCAGGGCCCATGTAAATGAGCGATAGGTAGGTCGTACCCGCCAGTATGAATGCCAGGACTAAACCACCAACTATCGCAGTTATCAACGCGTAAAGGGCATTATTCCAAATCGCATTGTTCCCATAAGCCCTTGATAGCCTGTATAGGGCTATCAGGACTAGTATATCACCCACTATGCTTACGTAGGGTATTAGCATGAGTATTGAACCAACAAAGCCAAGAGTACCTGCGATCTAATATCCTCCTGAGAACTCATCGGCGCATTAATCAACACATTACTTAATAAGCATATCCCTGAATATACAAAAATAATCAATAAACGCTGGGGGGGAGTAAATGAGAAAAGTCCTACGCTCTCCACCATTCAAAGGCTATGTAGTGCATCTTACCATCAGCCTCACTCTGGGTAGCCAGGACAAACCTCTTATTTACACTGTGGCTGAGTCTCGCGGCCCTCGTAATGTCTAGGGCGCTCACGGCCCTCCTGGGCTCTATGAAGTGAAGTAGGACCGGTGCGTGGTCAATCCCAGGTCCTCTCTCGTAAACCGCGAATAACGAGCCAAACTTAAGCCCGCTCTTTACGACGAAGCCCCCCCATCCCTCAATTCCCTATAAATCGTGTATACCTGGTCAAAGTTAACCACTGTGCTCCGCCCAACCTTAACCAAGTCATCCCTCGTCAATTTATTGCCATTATCATCAAAGACCTCCAGTAATCCCTTATCCACCAGGTATAGGGCCTCGACAATTGAGAGCTGCAGTGGTGAGTTGACGTTGTTAACCTCGCTTAATTTAACCTTATCCTCATTAACGAACTTACCGTAGAACCCCCCCATTGAGTAGAGTTTCCTGGCTTCGTTAATGTCCGTAACAACCACAGCACCACCCACCAGGTAACCCCTGAACACGTCACTGTAATGCATTACGGCTATTAAAACCAAACCCCATAAACATCATTGCGTGTTTACTCCCTCGGGGGGCCCTAACAGTCGCTATGCTATTATCTGCAACACCAAGTTTTTTCATCTCCTCCTCATTACACCAAACCTCGTTCCTCGGCACATCCTCACTCGGTATCACCGTGAACACGTACTTCCTCTCTCTGGAGCCGCCACCAACGAGCACCACCTCGACCTTGTCCCTAATCTCCAACTCCTTCATCGTCTCCGGGTTCATCTTCGCCTTACCTTCATCCACATCACTCCTACGCCTAATCCTCAACCTCCTCTCACGCCTCTCCCTCTTCTCCTCAGGCTTGATCCCGCTCGGCGTTAGGAAGCTCGGTATCAAAAGCTTCCTCGCAGGCTTACTCTCGCTTGGCTTACCCTCGCTCATCAACCTAACCATTGCATGAACCCCCCCTTATTTATTCTTAACCTCACTGATTAAGCCCAACTCCCTGGCGCAGTCAATGCAGTACCTGCTAAGCCCAACCCTAACACTATCCCTCCTACAAACCAACCTACCACACCTAGCGCAATGCCCAACGGCAAGCCTTGAGTGGCATACCTGACAAAGCGTTGCTGAGCAGGCCCTGCAAACGCTCATTGAATAGTCAAAGTCGTCGCTGCACACGTACCTACCGCAAACTCGGCACCTAATCACCGCCGGCTTCTCCTCACAAATTTCGCATATGTGGACTGACCTAATGCTTGACAAGGAGTATTGCATTTTTAAAATACTTAATCAAGTGATGCCAGGTACTGCAGTATGTCCGTCCTTGTTATTATGCCCACGGGCTTACCACCACTAACCACTATTAACCTACCGATCTTGTTAGCCGTCATGAGCCTCATAGCATCGTATATGTCGGCCTCCTTATCAATCGTAGGCACATCCCTCCTCGCATAATCCTCAACCCTAGCGTTTAGGTTACCCTCGTAGTAAGCCCTGGCTATTTCACTAGTCGTTATTAAGCCAACTATCTTACCCTCATCATCAATGACCGGGAGAGCCCTGATCTTCCTCTCGGCAAATACCTTAGCCGCCTCCTTAAGTGGTGAGTCATGCCTTATGGTTATCACGTTCTTACTCATCAACATCTCAACCTTAACCTTCGGTATTGCTATCAACTTATTAATGGCGACCACCAACTCCCTCAACCCCTCATTCTTCTCCGTAATCACACCCTCAATAATCACCCTACTATTCGCCGTAGGCCCAATCCTAACATTATCACCAATCCTAATATTCTTCATATCACCAATAACCCTCACAAGCGCCCTATTACTGAACGGGTTAATTACGTCGAGTAGCTCAATACCAGTCACGTACAGGTTCGTGGGCAACTTATTAATCGATATGGGGGGGGCTATGTCCAGAGCAAAGACCGTGTTAGCAGGCATCTTAACATACTCAAGGGCCTTCTGCGTCGGCACATAGCCACCGTAAGGCCCAGTCTTAGACTCTATGTACCCCCCCATGGCCCTCAGGGCGACCATGGAATTCCTAACCGTACCCTCATTAATACCAAGCTTCTCAGCAATATCCCTAGACTTAACGGGCTTCTTAGACATCATGTACAACTCAACAAGCGCATTAAGTATTGAGGCGTACGTCGAAGGCAGCTTCTCAATCATCATACCAACCACCTCAACCAAGACTAATTAATAATAAAATATTTATATAATTTTTATTCACCGCAGAATCCACGGGCCCAATAATCCATTATTAATAATTATCCTTAATTATTTATAATTCGATAATGAACGATAAACCCTGACCTTCTTATTACCACGAACCTCGTAATCAAAGACCACTAGGCCACGCCTCACGAGCGAGTTCAAAGCCTTGTAAACGCCTTGAACCGTCGCCGCACCACCCAGTCTCTCCCAAACCTCGTATGCCGTTAACGGTCTCGAGCCTTCCAAAACCCCCCCGAGTATGGCCTCCTGAAGCTTCGTTAACCCACCGAGCTCCCTACCAACCCTGTACTCCTTAACCCCCCCGTACCCGTTATAACAACCACGTAATCCCTACCAAGTGTTGAGGCCACGGCGTATGCCATGGCGGACACGGGCTTAACGTACATCCCATCCCTGGCCAATTCGATCATTGATCTTATGGTCTCCTCATCGCCAACATCGACAACCCTAGCCCCAGCAGCCCTGACAAGCCAATCACTGATTTCCGTCATTCTGCCAGCCCTATGCTTAACGAGTATTAGCCTCGGCAGGTCACCAATGAAGCCCCCCCATTCACGCAGTTCCCTAAAGCCCTCATAAACTGCCAGGGCTAGGTAACCCCTCTCCATGGGTAGCACTACGCCCTCAACCTCACCAACCTGCTCATAAAGCTCGTAGGCGATGGTCTTAACACCATCAAGGAATAGGGCTCGCCATAGGATGCGTTGATGCCATTCCCACCGCTGAATTCAATGACCACGTTACCCATGGTTGATAGTTTGAGGAGCTCTGTGTAGGCACCAACCCTGTCAGGATTCACATAAACCCTAACATTAATACCCGCCGCATTGGCGTAGGTGGCTATTGACAGCGTGAAGTCCTCCTCAAACAAAACCCTGACCTCACCCTCCGCATTACTAATTAGTACTGATGAGCCCCCCCTATCCATGAAGGACCCCCCCGTTGGTTTCTAGACTCATCCTTAATGAGCACGCCATTAACCCTCCTAATCCTCGTGAAACCCTCACCAAGCGATACAACCCTATCGCCGTAATTCAACGCCGATGCATACCTAAGGATGCTCGGCTTCTCCCTATCAATCCTCAATGCACTCCTCGGCTCCGTTATCAACGGGAAGCCGCACCTGGGGCACAATGGGCCATCACCTGGTCCCGAATAACCACACCTCAAGCACCTGAGTCTTACGCCGAATTTCATCCCTCAGTTAATGATTAATTATAAGGGTAAAAGTTTTGTCCTGCTCTACATAACGCCTGTCAGCATCATGTTAAATACCCAGTGATTCGAGAGTTGCTTGCTAAGCCATGGCCAATGAGGTTGGCTTTATCGTCAATGTGGAGAGCCCGTTGGTGTACGTGGTTTCCATAAAGAGGAACAGTGGCGTTAACCGCTATGACTACGTATACATACCCATGAGGGACTACGTCGATGGTAAGGAGGTCAGCGTCAACGTGCTTGGGCAGGTACTATGGATAAGGCGTGAACCATATAGGGTTGGGGGGGTTGACGGCTACGTGGCCGACGTCCTGGACGACATGCCCAGGGAAAGCATCGTCGAGGTTGTCCAGGCCAGGGTAATGGTGCTCGGTTATAAGTACGGCGATAAGATATACATGCCAAGGACAACACCTGCCGTGGGCACGCCCGTGTACCTAGCCGACGCAGGCATGGTTAGTGAGTTCGTGAAGGTAGACCCAGAGAGGGCCCTATGCATTGGTAGGCTCTCCCTTAGGTCCGACGTGCCCTACTGCATAGACATGAACGGTCTCAGGAGCACTTAGCCATAATAGCATCCACGGGCTCTGGGAAGACCTGGTCCTCGGTAATACTCATTGAGGAGTTACTGAAGAAGGGCGCCACGGTGCTCGTCATAGACCCGCACGGCGAATACGTACACATAAAGGGTAGCATCTCAAGGCTTGGTCCTCAATTCCTCGATAAGGTCATTGTGATAACGGCGTCCGAGGTCGGTACCGGTGACTTGAGGTATAGGATAAACACGATGAAGGTTCAGCCGGAGGTCCTGGCGGATGTCGCCGGCGTTCCGAGGGGGGGTGCCTCCAAGATTAGGTACGTCATATACCTGGTCCACACCCTCGTCAGGACCATCGTTAAGTACAGCGGTGCCAGGCAATTGGGTACCCTGGACTCAATGATTAAGGTCATTAATGAGATTCTTGAGTATGGAACAAACACGAGCATTGATAGGATACTTAAGAAGCTCAATGCATCGCTTAATGATGAGGGTAGGAGGAAGGCGGAGAAGGTGTTGAAGGAGCTCGAGGATTTAATAGATAGTAAGACTAAGAAGGCGCTTCTCGTTAGCACCAGGGTTTATCTAAGGAGGCTTAGGAGGATTGGGCTTTACACGTATTGGTCACTACCACTTGATAAGGTTCTAAGGCCTGGCTCCGTAACGATCATCAACCTCGCCGGCTTAAGTGACGAGGTTCAGGACCACGTTGTGTACCACGTACTGAGTAGGGTGTTTAGGGCTAGGGTTAATTACGTGAGGAACCTGCCAGGGCCTAGGTACCCATTCCCCCCCGTGGTTATCATTCTGGAGGAGGCCCATAGGTTCGCCCAGCCCAGGGCCGTTAAGTCAACACTGAGCCTTGGCATTATCTCTAGGATAGCTGGTGAGGGACGTAAGTTCGGCGTCTACCTAGTCGTGATAACCCAGAGGCCGTCTAAGGTTGACCCGGACGTACTCAGTCAGTGCAATAGTCAGATAATACTGAGGCTTGTTAATCAGAGGGACGTAATGGCCGTACTCAGCGCCAGTGAGGTGCTTAATGAGGAGCTGGGCAGGTTAATACCCATGCTTGACGTTGGTGAGGGAATAGTCGTGGGCCCAATAACACCGCTGCCACTGGTGATTAGGCTTAGGGATAGGGTGCTTGATTACGGCGGCTCAGACATAGACCTGAGCGAGGCATGGAACACCCAGGTCAATCTAGGTATTGAGGAGTTGAGGGATAAGGTCGAGAAAGCCCTGAGCACCAGGGTTAGTGCAAGGAGCGTGCTTGAGGCGGCCCCCCCATTAATCAGTGAGGTTAATGATGTGAGTATGGACACGGGAGTCCTCAGCGGCAGGGTTGGTGATGTTCATGTTGAGGTGAGGCTTGGCGAGAATACCTGGAGCTGCGAAGTGTGTGGCTCTGCGTATGAGCCATGCCCACACGTAATAGCACTGACAGCAAAAGCAATTAAGGATGGATTACTGAAGGTTGGTTAGAATGCTAATTGCGCAATTAGCCGACATACACCTGGGCCATCGGCAGTACGGGCTAGAGGAGAGGCTCGAGGATTACAACAGGGCATTCCTGAACGCAGTCGATGAGCTGGTACGGCTCAGGGAGGAGAGGGGGTTGGATACCGTGATTATTAGCGGGGGGACTTCTTCGACACCCAGAGGCCGTCGCCCAGCATATACATAACGGCGATTAGGGGGGGGTTAACAAGGCTTAGGGAGGTTGGTATCAGGGTCATAGTCATTAGGGGGGGTAATCACGACTCATCCGTCATAAACCCAATCGAGAACCCACTTGCCGTACTCCATCAGATGGGTTTGATTCAGTACCTGGATAATGGCTACGTGGACCTGGGTGGTGTTAGGCTGATCGGTGTTGGCACGGTGTATACGGACATGCAGAACAAATTAGTTAACTCATTAAATGCCTTGAGGGGGGGCAATGGCATTAACATAGCCGTTATTCACCAATACATTGAGGGCGCGCCGTACATATACCAATGCCTAACGTGGATGTCTTCATGATTAATGAAAAGCCACTGGCTCAGTTGGGCATTGATTACTTCGCCGTGGGGGGGCACATACACGAGCATGGGCTTAGGCACCCGAGGATTAACGCTGTTTACCCAGGTTCCCTCGAGGTTTGGGATGCCAGGGAGTTCGAGGTTTATGAGTACGCCAACGGAAAATTAAGGAAGGTTAAGGATGTGGACCCAAAGGGCTTCCTACTACTTGACGTTGGTGGTAATGGCGTTAGGGTCAGCGATGTTAGGCTTGGGGGGGTTTCCAGGAGACTTGTCAGGGTGAGGGTTAGGTATGAGGAGGCCAAGCCCAGTGTCGTTAGGAGTGACGTGTCATACATAGCCAGTAACATGGATCAGAGGGGGGGTTCGTTAATAATCCTTGAGATCGAGGGTAGGGTAGCCGGCGGCTACTCCACGAGGGACTTCAACGCCAATGAGCTTAGGAAGCTCTTCAGTAGGGCTTGGGTCGACATTAGGCTAAGCCTGGAGAGGCAGGTCGGTGAGGGTGAGAGGTCAATTAGGGTTTTTGGTGGTATTAATGAGATAATTAGGCAAGCCCTTAAGTCGAGGCTGGGTAATGATGAGTTGGTGGGCGCTGTCATGGACATAATTGAGAGGGTTAGGGCTGATGATGAGGATGGTGCCCTGAAGACACTGGAGAACTTGGTCGGCGTGCCACTCAGGGGTAGTAAATCAATCACTGATTGGTTGGGTGTTCAGAGATGATCACTAGGATTGAGATTGAGAATTTTAGGTCAATAATTAGGGGGGGTAGGGCCGTAATCACTGAGGGCATTAACTTCATACATGGGCCAAACGGCTCCGGTAAGACGAGCATACTCGAGGCAATCGCAATAGCCTTTACGGCTCTGAGTGGGTTAGGGGGGGTAGGTATAGGCTTAGTGACCTCGTGAGGCGCGGCGCATCCAGCGCCATTATTCGCCTAGAGTACGTGGGGGGGATTGATGGGCGTAAGTACCTGGTACAGAGGGCCTTTAGCACCGAGAAGACCCTTGAGTCGCAGACCTACGTCCTCGATGAGGGCGGTAGGAGGGTTGCGGCTAGGGATAGGGAGGTCACGCAATTCGTAGTTAGGACCACGGGCATCGACATTGACACATTCTCGGAACTCCTCTACGTGAGACAGGGAGAGATTAGGGAGATACTCAGGAGTGGTAGGAGGGGTGAGTTTAAGCTTGATACCCTGCTAAGCTTGATGCCATTGAGAGGGCTAGGCAGGACGTGGTTAGGGAGGGGGGGCTTAGGGCCGTGACCAGCATTACCGAGGGGGGGCTTAGGGGGGGTAGGCTTGAGGTCCTTGAACGTGAATCGAACAGTAGGAGGGAGGAATTAAGTAGGTTGGAGAGCGAGGTTTCCAGTGCAGAGAAGACATTGAGTGAGAAGGAGGGCGAGCTTAAGTCCGTTGAGGAGGAATTGAGTAGGTTAATGAGTAGTGAGGAGGAGTTGGAGAGGCTTGAGGGTGAGTACGTGGAGTTGAGGCAGAGGCTCTCCATGCTCGGTGAGGAGGAGGGTAGGGTCATGAACGAGTTGGATACCTTGAGGAGTACCCTAAACCAACTGGGTCAATTAAGGGCTAGGGTCCTTGAGCTTGAGTCTGTGGTTTCGAGGGAGGGTGAGTTAAGGGCTAGGCTTGAGGAGTTAATGAGGAGGAGGGATGATGTTAAGTCTAGGTTAACGCTCGCCCAGAACTATAGGCGGAGGGTTGAGGAGATTAGGAGGGAGTTGGAGAGTATTGATGTGAGTATTAAGGAGTTGAATGATGAACTGGATAGGATTAATGGACTTAAGGCGAGGGCGGATGAGTTGAGGAGGAAACTAAGTAGGAGGGCGTCAATAGACGTGGAGATTAACAGCACTAGGGAGGAGCTGGCGAGGGTTAATGCGGAGATTGAGCACGTGGAACTGGAACTGAACCTACTAAGGGGCGGCTCTGTCGAGAGGTGCCCGTTGTGCGGTAGGCCACTGGATAGTGAGTTGGCTCAGGAGCTTGTGAGCAGTAGGGAGGTTAGGTTGAGGGAGTTGATGAGGAGGAGGGAGGAGTTAATGAGTAGGTTGGGTAGGCTTAATGATGAGGCTGAGGAGTTGGGCAGGTTGGAGAGTGAGTTGAGGAGTATTGAGGGTGAGTTGGGTAGGGAGGACGTGATTAGGGCATCCCTTGAGGATTTGCGTAATAGGAGGAACTCATTGGTTGAGGAGTTATCGAGGATTGGTGGTTATGATGAGGACTCATTAAAGAGGGAGTTGGAGGGTATTGAGGATGAGTTGGGTAAATTGAATAGGGAGCTTGAGGAGTTAGGTAGGGCTAAGGTTGAGCTCGCTGAGTTGAGGGGGGGTAAGTTGGCGAGTGTTGATGAGCTTGAGAGGAGGGTTAGGGATGGTGAGGCTAGGTTGTTGGGTATACGTAGTGAGAAGTTGAGTGTTGAGGGTAGGCTTAGGGAGTTGGAGGGGGGGAGGATTAAGGAGCTTGAGGGTGTGAGGGCTAAGATTAAGGAGTTGAGTGCGAAGAGGGATTCGTTGATGAGGGAGGTTGGGGGGGGAGTTGAGGGGGGGTAGGGTTAACGCGCTTAGGGATAGGGTTGAGAAGTTGAGGGGGGGTGAGTTGGCGAGTAGGGAATCGGAGGTGAGTAGGGTTAGGGGGGGTGAGTTGAATAGGTATGTCGGTGCGTCGGATGTTCTCAGTAGGCTTCAGCAGGTTCTTGATGATGTTAAGCCCGTGGTTAGGAGGATATTCCTTGATTCCGTTAATGAGGAGTTGAATGTGATGATGAAGGAGTTAATGCATAAGGCCTCATACGCGTCCATGGAAGTTAATGAGGAGTATGAGGTAGTGGTCAGGAGGAACGACGGGGGGGTCTCACTACCCGTTGAGGCGCTGTCCATAGGTGAGAGGAACCTAGTCTCCCTAATGCTTAGGTACGCAATCGCCAGGGTAGTCATGGGCCTAATACCAGTACTAATACTTGATGAGCACGGAGCACTTGGACGAGGAGCATAGGCGTAGGGTTGGTGATTGGATTAGGAGCCTTAGTAATGGTGTTAGGACCGTCATAATAACGTCGCACGTCGACGCGTTGGAGACAATAGCCGATAACGTGATTAGGGTTGGCTTCGTTAATGAGAGGGGGGGGAAAGTATGTTCGCAAACTCATGATGAAGAAGTAATTTTATAACTGCAAACTGAATCATTAGCCTGAGGTTATGGCTAGGGGTATACCGGCCTACGCCCTCGGTGGCTTGATAATACTCGTGGGATTCATAGCATCCCTCACCCTCATAATCTCAATACCGTCACCACTAACCACCGTGACTGGTTACCTAAACCTAACCGCAAATGCATACCTAGGCTTTGGGAGTAACCTTCTCGTGATAATGGGCACAAACAACTTCAACTTCCCAATAACGGAACTAAACATTTACATACCCAGGACTGGCACGAACATAACGATAAGCGGTAAAATACCCAGCGGCTCATACTTCCTAGTCATGGTTTACCAGGGGGGGCTGAATAACACCGTAATCATAGCCCCAGGGCTAAGCGTGACTGGCTATCCAGGGGGGACTTGTCGAACCTAACCAAGTCGGGGGGGATTGCCTATGAATTCAACGCCACAGCCCTAGTCTACGGCGTGGTTAAGAGGGAGCTCTTTCAATTAACGACCCAGGACTCAGGCATTGTATACGCGGTACCGTTGATAACGAACCTCTCGAAACCGATCCTCGGGGTCTACATATTCCAGATGGCCCCCCAATGGGGAGTACGAACATCACGGGTTTCAACCTGGTCTCCCTTGGCAGGTGATTGGTGAGGTTAGGTGCAACGTCAGTGAGCCAATACCGGTATTGCCGAGTGGCCCCCCCACGTACTTCGCAATAAACATATCCTCAATAAACGGCACACTGAAGCCATTGGGTACTTGGTACTACTGCAACGCGACACCAACAACATCACTACCAACGCTCCTCTACCTGAACCTCGCCCTGAGGTACGTATACGCATACAACAACATAGTGATTAGGAGGGAGGACTGGTTCCCTGTGTATATAGCGCCCATGCAATTGAGTAATACGTAATAAGCCCAGCCCACATTCATAAGCCGTGAGTGAGGGCCTTAACTACCTATTCAATCCCAGGTCAATAGCGGTGATAGGCGCCACGGCGAGGGAGGGGAGCGTTGGCGGTGTAATAACCAGGAACCTACTCACGAAGTTCCGGGGGGGCAGGGTCTACCTAGTTAACCCAAGCTACACGGAGCTACTGGGCCATAGGGTCTACAGGTCCGTGCTTGAGATACCCGATGAGGTTGACCTAGCCGTAATAGTTACCCCGGCACCCACCGTGCCAAGGATAATGAGCGAGTGCGTGGCGAAGGGCGTTAGGGCGGCTATAGTAATTAGTGGTGGATTCAGCGAAGCCGGTGAGGATGGGGGGGCGAAACTCGAGAAGGAGGTTAAGAATGCAGCTCAGGGCAGGGTTAAGATACCTCTAATCACTGATGTTTCATAAGTGCACTTTGCATTTTAAATATTTATTAATGAATCATTGATATTCCTAAGGTTAATGTACTTTGGGCGCAATAAAAATGATTATTCCAGGTATGTGGTTTACCGGACCCGTGGGCCTTGGGCGGGTTATTGGCAACCTAGGTTCTTCATTGCCTTGGCTATCCTCCAAGCCCTCTCGACGTTGCCTTCACGTATTACCTCATCATGCATTCTCTTCAATACCTCACATACCTTGGTGGTGAGCTCTGGGTGCTTCCTTATTGTGTCCATGCCCATGTATACCACGAAATAATTGCCCCCACTTACCCAGTTCAACCTCCTCGTAACCAGCGCCCTTCAACCTCTCTAAGATGGCTTTGGCTTCCCCCATAGTCCTTACGCATGACCCTAACCTCAACGCAACCACTGTTATTCACGTAGACGCTCATTTTAATGCTAGCAACCTCAATTAAAAACCTGCCCCTTGGCTTTATCCTCATGCCCACCAGCGTTATTAATCGCCTAAGCTTCTCCGCATCAGGCAAGGCGCTCAAGTCATCAATTAATGCCTTGATTAATAAATCACTAAGCGTCCTCCTAGCTAAATCGACGGCCTTCGAGGACTTAACCACGTAATTGATTACATGCCCTCTATCATTCTCCCTAAATCCCAAGCCCTCAAGCCTCTTAATGGCCTCACCCCCCCAGAGTTTGTGCTTCGACTTACCCATCGCAAGCCTAACTCTCTTCTTCTCAATATTTACATCGCCATCACCGAGTATTGCAAATAGTAGGAACAATAGAAATTCCTCATTGCTTAATTTACTAACCTCCTCGGCAACCACAGCCTTACTCTCGAGTGAATCCTTGTATTCCATTGCTGTTAAATGCCATGTGATGTCCACGTTACTGTCATTGAGACTTATGCCGTGCACGTACACGTGGTTCTTCCCAGGCCAAGTCAGTGGCCAGGCGATGGCTTGCCAAAGCTGGTTCGTATCCATCACTAGATAGCCCTTCTTGTGAATTGAACCGTCAGTCAGTAATAGTCCATACTGCATTGCCCTTAGCTCACTATCATCGAATAGCTTGGGCGTAATTACGTGTACACCCTTAAGACCAGTAAGTGCTATGCGCATTGTTATGCTTCCTGAGCCAGCTACCCTTGCCACCTCAATCGCTAAGTTTCCCGCGTATAAGTACGCTATGAAGCCCCTATCCTTATTAAATGGGTCACCGCTAATGATTACCTTAGCTTTGCCATTCCTCAATTTTTCAATCAACTCCTCAAGCTCCTGCCTGTACGTCTTAAACCACTTCTTCTTTGCCTGCTTTAGTTGCTTCAGCATCTTCTTGCCAACGTCAAGAATCGCCCTCCTTAGCTTAGTGATGCTTTCATCATAGCCCTTCTTAATTTTCGCCTTGATTTCCTGCAACCAATTATTTAATGCCCTTATTGATTTATCAAATGGCGTGTTCTCATCGCTTAACAACAAGCTTCATACCTCTCGACCCTATTGAGGAACTCATTGATTAACTTCATTGTTTCTTCAACGATTCTTGGGTCATCGACTTCCTCACCGCATTTAAGCCTCTTTGAGCCTTTATCCTTTACTCCCCCAACAGATCCTTGGTTTAATGGCTTCAAGAGCCATGAATCATCCGTAAGCCTAATACACAACCAAACTAATAAGTCACTATTAGGAAGGTACTGAACAGGCTTAAGCAAGTAATTGAAAGGAGGCCTTGATCCACGTCAACGCAATTCACATGCATTATGAAGGGATTAATGAACAGGAGGCGGCCATGGTTGAGCCGCTAATGAGGGGGGGTTGATGAGCCGATATTTCTTTAGTCCCATAACACACTTAATAAACCACGCTGAGGTAATAAGCAACGAGTTGGCCAATCTTCAAAGCTCTCACTCATCACCGTTTAGCGCGTCCTCACTGACCTGAACCTGCAGGCCTCCCGCCTATAGGCTACGGCGCCTATTATGGTGGTTATCAACACCATGAGTATTATAACTCCGAAGTCACTCATGGTAATAAACCCACTACTCAACCCAATGGACGCGACCACAAGGCCCATCTCACCCCCCCTGGGTATCATGCCGTAACTAACGATTATTGAGTCACGGCGATTACGAAGCCTCAGGTAGGCGAATGGTATATACCAATGACCTTACCCATGATTGCACGATAGAGACCACGATAGCCATTACCAAGACCTCAACGTTAAGCATATACCTAAAGTTTAGCTGGAGGCCCATGACTATGAAGAATATTGAACCGAATATGGCGAGCAGCACGTTCACGGCCTCCCTAACCCTCTGCGAAAACCTGCTCTCGGCAACAGCCACGCCGGCTATGAACGCGGCAATGACCTCGGAGAAGCCCATGGTCGTCATTATGAGAACAATACCAAAGAGGACCACCAGGGATGCATACACAATGGTCTCCTCACCAACCCTATCTAGGATCCTCGGTATGAATAATACGGAGAGTAGAAATATCAATAGCCAGAGGGTGACTATCTTGATTGCCGTGATTAGGGTGCCGTATGTAAAAACGCCGGCGCCAATCACCGCGGTGGACATGGAGAGGAGTATTAGGGCAACGACATCGTCAATGGAGGCAGCCGTGATCAAAACCTTAGTGCTTGGTAGCCCAGTCAAGCCCTCACGCTCAATGATCCCGGCAACCACGGCTAGGCTTGTGGGCGCCGTTGATAGGGCAATGATTGTTGATTCAGCAAATGACAGACCCATATTTACTAGGACCCAGTATACCAGGGTGTAGGGGGGGACTATGGCGCCGAATACCGCGGCTAATATGCCATAGACACCACCCTCTAAGTGTGGATAGGCCATGCTCAAGGCCCGAGGCAAATAATAGCAGTATCACCGAGAGGTTGGTCAGGAATAACAGGTAGTCATTAATCGCGAATAACCCCCCCATGTGGAGTATCGCGTTCAATATGGAGCCCAGGGCGTATGGGCTTAGGGTAAGCCCAATGAGGAGCTCGGCAACGACCCTTGGAAAGCCATACCTAGCGAGGACACCGCCCGCCAAGTCAGCAAGTAGCACCAGGATACTAACCTCAAGGAGCGTGAGGAAAATAGCCTCGCCAGCGGGCACAGGCTACGTCGAGTATTCGCCTTAATAAACAATACTTCGGTGGTTTTTAATGGGGAATAGAAAATAAAACGATTTTTAATACCATGCAATGACGCAGCGCCACCATGCGCTATGTGCTTGAACTAATCACCGTTACCTGATTGGTAAATACATCAACTGTAACCGTTATTGGCGACGGGCTATTGAAACATCCTAGGAAGTTGCCAAAGGTTGACGTGAAGTTTATAGTTTCATAAAGCGGCGGATAACCACCAGGCTTGCTTGGGTCAAGCATAAATATGTCGCTGGGTATCACGACATAAGTATAACCAATCTCTGGATTATTGAAGTTCCAAGTCCATAAGTCCTGACCAAGGCTTGGATTGCCTGAGTAGCCCCAACCAATCGTTCCCTGGGTAACAGTCTCAGACACCTGCACATAGACGCCGGATGGGCCAGCACTAAGTGTGTATGATATTGTTTGCTGACTGGATGATGAGCCTGTCGGTGCGGCGCCCCAGAATACCTGACCTGGATAGATATTGGAATATGCATTAACGCCCTCATCTGCGTAGCATGGTACAAAACCAAGACTGGGATCACTCGTTGGGAAACCCTCCACTTCATGCTGTATTAGGTTTAGGAACCACCAGTACGGGCCAGGGGATTGCTGATAGGCGTAGTAGAACTTGACCATGGCCCACTGCTCACCCGCCAATTCGCCAAACCAATCGTAGGTGCTTGATGAGTACCAACCCACGTAGCCCACGAATGCGAATCCCTCAATGAATACCGTGGTTGACGTCGCGCTTGATTGAAACTCAATCCTTGGGACTCCGAGCATTAAGGTTGATGCTGGGACATAAAGCTTATTGTTCATGTCTGTCAGCATACTATTATAATCCCTCCAGCCCCTCAACACAGCATATGTCAGGTTGTTTAACGGTAACCCCTCAAAAATGTCCCAACCCGTCACAAATCTGCTGGCGTTCTTTGATGGCATCATTATAATCATTACCGCAGTGACATCACTCGGCAACCTAGATATAACGGTTTTGTTGGGGGGGCCGGGCTCACCAATAACCACGGTGGCTCTTTCACCGATAAAACCACCTATTAAATTCAGTAATGCATTACCTGCGTTGGGGGGGCCAACAACCTCAATGGACACACCACGCCCTAAGTAGTTGATCACTTCACGCCGATAATAACTACTATTCAGACTTAGTAAGTCATCCTCAATAACAATCATGTTGCACGAGGCATTGCCCGGAAGCTCAGACTCCACGGTGAAGGGCGCATTAACCATGCCCAGGCCCTTAGCAATGCTAGCCACGTATGGGCTGCTCAAGGAGCCGACAATACACACTGTAGGCCTAGGAACACTGCTGAGTAAGGCAGAGAGGGCATTGCTATTATTCACCATAGACCCATGAGACATGTGAAGCTGCATTAAGGATATGGCAACAATCACCACCGCAACACTAACTAGGGCATAGATTACTCGTCTCATAACCAATCATTAAACCACCCAAGACTCTTTTTTAACTTGAGAGTTCAGTTAAAATGCGCCCTGCGAATTACGTAATCAAGCACCCTAAAACCAACGATAAAGATAAACACCGACAATGAAACCACGGTGATGAAGTAGGCCATGGATAGGGGGGGCATTATTAATGATGAATTAATGAGTCCGAGGATGATGGCATTGTCCATGTACCAGGTAAATGAGTCCATGTATGCGTGAGCTAGGATCATGAGCACTAAGCCCCTCAACCCCCTGTTAACGGTTTGATAGGCTTTAAGGAGCATCGACGAACCTGGGTGGAATAGGAAGGAGACAATGGGCTGAATGGTAAGGCCGACCAGGCTTATGATGGGTATTGCCGTGGTGTACTTAATGCTGGGATTTATTGGTGTGGGTATTAACAATGGCAATACCACACTCATTATCGTGAATGCCACGTCCACGAGGGCGAAGCCATAACCAATGTATGGGGCTGACTTGAGTTCACGACCCTAACGGCCAAGTACCTAAAGACCTCCTGGGACACGCCCGCCACGAGACCCGTGTAAATGGTTACCAGGTAAATGTTCAACTTAACAAAACCCAACACCACATTTGTGGCTGATGAGACATTAATCAACACATCCTTAATGTGAGTAAGGATTAATATGAGGAATGGAACTGCCTGAACAACAACCTGCAGCGCCAGTGAAAGTAGCATGAAACCAATGCCAATTAAAATCCACGAAGCCTTACCACGCCAGGCAAACCTACTGAATAGGACGTAGGTTATGGCGGAGGCTGTGATTAAGTATATGGTTGCGAGTAATGCCGTAGTTACCTGTGTCATGCGGATTTCACGTTCTAAGTCCCAACTTCCCTAAATATTAATCCTTTATTGTAGGGAGAAAGACCTTTTAAGAGTGATACTCTAGTCTTCCCGGCAATGAGGATTAGGGAGCTACCCTACTTCACTAAGTGGTTCATATTGGGTATTGTAATTGGTGTTGTGGCCGGGTTCTCAGCACTGGCCTTCTACTTCACGCTTAAGCTCATGGAGTCCTTATTCATGGGGGGGAGGCTTGTTGGTTATGAGATACCCGAGCCCCTTGGTGAGGGTGGCTCATTAAATTACGTATTTCATGCGAAGCGTGTTTGGTTGATACCATTATCAACGGTGCTCGGCGGCCTATTATCGGGGCTTATAGTCTATACCTGGGCTCCCGAGGCCGAGGGCCACGGAACTGATGCGGCCATAAACGCATTCCATAGGCTCCAGGGTAGGATTAGGAGGAGGATACCACCGATTAAGTTGATTGCCTCGGCAATAACCATTGGGTCTGGCGGCAGTGCTGGTAGGGAGGGGCCCACGGCCCAGTTAAGCGCCGGTATTGGGTCTATCATTGCCGATCTATTCTCCCTAACGCCTGAGGATAGGAGGGTCGCCGTTGCCGTGGGTATTGGGGCTGGCATAGGCTCAATATTCAAGGCGCCAATAGGCGGTGCAATACTGGCTGCGGAGATACTCTACAAGAGGGACTTTGAGTCGGAGGTCCTCTTCCCAGCCTGATAGCCTCTGCGGTGGGCTACGTAATATTTAGCTCGGTGGTGGGCTTCACACCAATATTTGGTTATTACACCGGTACATTTAACCCACTGAGGCTACCGCTCTACGCCGTGCTCGGCGTGATCGATGGGTTAATGGCGATGCTCTACGTTAAGACCTTCTACTCAGTACATGATGCGTTCAAGAGGTGGAGGGTTAATAATTACGTAAAGCCCGTGGTGGGTGGGGGGGCCGTGACCGGGTTAATTGGGTTGCTATTTCCCGAGGTTCTGGGCACGAGTTATGGTTGGTTAAACCTGGCGGAGTTCAACGTTGCCAATGCCTTCATATCACCGGTAATCGCGCTACCGCCGTTGATAATCCTCGTATTACTACCCTTCCTCAAGATAGTGGCCACGTCATTCTCAATAGGCTCGGGGGGGGTAGTGGCGGTGTCTTTGCTCCAGGCATAGTCATTGGGGGGGCGTTCACCGGATTTGACGTCTGGTTGATCTTCCACTACCTGGTGCCAAGCCTAGCCTCGGACCCAGCCCCATTCGTGATAATAAGCATGTTAGCCCTCTTTGGCGCCGCGGCTAAGGCGCCGTTGGCGGTGATGTTCATGGTCGTTGAGATGACGGGTAGCTATCAACTACTGCCCGGCGCAATGATTGCCGTGGCAATAGCTTACCTAATCTCAGGTGACTACACGATTTATAGGGCGCAGGTGCCCACGAGGAGGGATTCACCGGCTCATGTTAATGAGTACAGGGTGCCGCTATTAATGGAGATTAGGGTTGGTGAGTGCGGGTTGGTTAAGGAGCCCATCGCCCACGCCGATGAGGATGCGGCCACAGCACTAAATAAAATGCTTAGGTACAGGTACACAGCACTACCTGTCGTTGATTCTGAGGGCAGGTTCATAGGTGTGGTGAACCTCTACGACATGGGTGGGGGGGGCAGGGGGGGTAGGGTACGTGATTACGTGAAGCCCATGCGCTACGTAACGCCGGAGTCGACGCTTTATGATGCATTGGGTGTGATGAGTGAGTCAGGCACCACGTGGGTGCCTGTGGTAAATAATGGTGAATTCCTGGGGATACTAACCATGGAAAGCATGAATAAGGCTTACTCAGAGGGATTGAAGAGATTAGGGGGGTTGACGTTCCTGGATGATTGATGGGGTGAGTGTATCCAGCCCTCCCAATCCCCCCCTGGCCCTCCGTCCCTCAACACCATAATCACCTCTTTAGAACCCATTACCAAACCACCAACTGGCACTGCATTAAAGACTATGAAAAATCAAGCGCCTAATCAATTCATTATCCACAGCCCTAGGCGACACCGCATAGACGCGGGCACCGAGGCTCAGGGCCTCCCTAAGCACCTGCTCACCATCGGCCTCCGCATTAACCACATTAATCAACAGGGCGTAGTCCATAGAGCCAGGCCTAATGGGTAATAATGCAGCGTCTGCGCACACCACGTCAACGCTTGGCAGGTTATTGGCGTACCTAAGCACACCGCAGGCGATGTCAAGGCACACGTACTGCCTAGCCGAACCAGACAGAAGGCCGGCCCCCCCCACGCCAACCCCCCCACAACCAACATCCAACACCCTCGCACCCCCCCCTAACACCCAGCGCCTCCGCGGCGCCTAGGTAGCCAAGCACGCTATCCCTTAGGTAAAGCTCCAGGTACCTGGTGCCCAGGGCCTCGTAGTAACTACGCACATAGAGCTTATACCCAAGCATAGCCACTGTTAACTACTGCGGTTGCACTTTAAGTCTCAGCCTCATTACCTAGATACCCCCCCAACCTCCCTAATGCGTCATTCCCATCAATACCCAGCTTCACTACCCCCCCACAACCCTATTCCTGTACATTAGGTAAATCGTCAAGTCATACATGATCTTCATGGACCCACTGATTATGAATGGTAGGGAGTAGAGCCCCCCCTGGGATATTAAATCACCAACAATTAATGGACCGGGCAGGGAGCCTATGCTCCTCGCGGTATTCGTCACTGCATTCGCCGGGACCCTCTCCTCATCACTGAATATCTGCGCCATGAACGCCTGCCTAGTCGGCACATCCATCTGGGAAACGCTCTGCCTAAGTAGGAGGAATGCGAGACTCCCCCCCATGAAGGAGCCCGCGAGTGGCACTAGGATTAGGAATACGTTTGATAACAAATGCGTGTAGACCATGGTCCTCAAATTACCAATCCTCTCAGCAATCAACGGCGCAATAACCAGCGAGACCGCGGTAACCACATTAACAACCATAAAAACCAACCCCAACTCCCTCAGGGTCACCCCATAACGAACATAGAACCAGTAGGACAGTAGGGACTGAGTAACCAAACCACCGCCAAAGGCATCCACCGAGAACAGTATCGATAAATTCCTAATATCAACAACGGCAGCCCTACCCAAACTCCTCAACCAGGCCTCCTACCCCCAGCCTCAATATTACCCAACGCACTGTAGATTATCGCCATGAACAAACCGGCCATGGCGTATATGAGGTACATCGACCTAACAAGCACCAGTTTATCCCCCAGGTAGGCCGGTATTGATGATGCGAGGGCGCCCAGGGATGATGCTGAGTAACCGATTAGGTGTAACCGATTAGGTTGTAGATACCCAGGACCCTACCCAACCTATTGCCCGTGAACCTGGGCAGTACGCCAACCTCAATGGATTGGAAGGGACCCGCCTCAGTCCCTGTCGTACTTATGTTGCCCATGAACAGCGCCAGGGCTAGTATGGGGGGGTATAGCGAGGATGAGGATAGGAGGATGCCGGAGACGAACGTGAGGAGACTAAAAATGATTAATAACCTCCTCCTACCAATCACGTCGCCAAACCACGTAAGTAGTATGTTTGAGGAGACATTACCGAGGACTACCAGGAATATGGATGCACCAACATAGATTGGTGAAAAACCCAGCATTGCCAGGTAAATCGGCGTCAGCACACTGACCATGCCGAAGACAAAGGTCCTCAACCCCTTAACAAATAAAATCAGGTAAACACTCCTGTGCATCCTAACTGGGCGAGGGGGGGAATCACCGATTTAAGCATAATCACCGTTAGATTGGGGGGGTGATGACCCAATAAAGCAATATAAGTGGGTGTGTTGGTGATTAATTGAATGGGTTGTGCATTGAGAGTTGAAAAATTGACTGTTAGGTACGGGAGTAAGGTCGCCGTTAACGGCCTAAGCACCTGCGTAAGGCAGGGAGAGACCTACTGCCTCCTGGGCTAATGGGCTGGTAAGACGTCGACTATTAAGGCCGTGCTAGGCTCGTGAGGTATGAGGGGGTCATAGACATACTGGGCATGGGACCACCAAGGCCCGAGGTCATGAACAACGTGGGTGCTGTCCTGGAGACTCCGTTGGTCCTTGAAACCCTGAGCCCAAGGGACTTCCTGGAGTTCGTGGGCTCTGTTAGGGGTGTTAGGGATTCGAGGTACGTGGAGACATTGGTTAGGGCCCTGGGACTTGAGGAGTTCATTGACAAGCCCATAATGTCCCTCTCGGCGGGTAATAGGCAGAAGGTGGCCATAGTGGCTGCCCTAATGCATAGGCCTAGGCTCCTGCTCATGGATGAGCCATTCAACTACCTCGATACTAAGTCCGTGAGGATCGTCAAGGAGTTAATGCAGAGGCACCTAGAGTCTGGGGGGGGCTCGATACTATTCACTACTCACATAATGGAGGTTGCCGAGAGGGTTTGCACCAGGATTGGTATAATAAACGCGGGTAGGTTGATCGTGGAGGGTACGCCCATGGAAATAATGAACGCAGTCAACGCGGGTAGTCTCGAGGATGCCTTCCTAAGGGCCATTAGGCTGAGGACGAGATTAAGGCTTATTGGAGGGTTTGTGACCATGAATCCCTGGGAGCTCGGTGATCTGGTCTATAGGGAGTTGCTTGTCCAGGCAATAACCCAGGTCAGGAGGACTGGGGCTAGGCCCGTCAGGATTGATAGGGTTGTCGGCGGTTATAGGGTTATTAAGGCCGTAGCATCAATACTAATGGTCGCCTACCTAATTACACCATTAATCATTGCCTCAACCATGCACCTGAGAGGCGTGATTAACCTGTATCAATCACCACCGTATGAGTACATGACCATGTACTTCATAATACTAATGACATACATGCTACTCTCACCAATGATAACCTCTGTAATGGGCTACCCAGTTATCGGCGACCTACTCAGGACCCTGGGCCTTGATGAGGGCTCCATAAGGCTCGCAGCCACAATGGCCATTATAAGGGCCGTGGACGCGCCGTTAATATCGTCATTAACCACAGCCGCGGCAATAACGGCCGTGATTCACACGCCAACCCCCCCAGCACTAATCACCGTGCAGGCCCTGCTCCTAGGTCTCATTGGCCCTCTAATGGGTATTGTGGCCCTGGACACCGTGGTCAGGAGGAGGGGGCTCGGTGAGTGCGTTCCTGACAAGGTCCCTGGTGGTGGTCACAAACTCAATACCCTGGGTAATAGCGATGGCTCTCCTAATGCTCAGTGAGGACCCCCCCGGCATCATAAGCCCTGGGATTGCCCAGTACATACCGTTAATCAGCGATCCACTAATCATGAGCCACCCAACGGCCCTCATAAACTCCGTGGCCACAACAGCCGTGTTAACCACCGTCGACGCATACTTAGTGATTAATGCTGGGTCGAGGCTATTAATGCCGAGGATCCCAGGTGGTCCCGAGTCCCTAATCACCACTAACAAGCCATTCAGGGGGGGCTTCAGGTTTAGGGGGGGTGCGTTTATCGGCCTCGTTAGGTACTACATGAGGCAGCTGCTCAGTGCCAGGGGGGGTTCCCTGGGCATGGTTATTGGCGGGCTCCTGATGGCTGCATTCCTATATATTTCCCTGGCAACCTCGATGAAGGGCCTAACCCAGTTTGGGTTGGTCATGGGCGTCATGGCCTACGCCGCGCCCCTCGCCTTCATAACCTCGTTCCTACCAGTCATGATGTATAACGCGGAGTACTCGGCATTACCCATAATACTCACGATACCGGTAACGCCGATTAGGAGGATGCTGGCTAAGATCCCCATGGCCGTCACGGCTTACTACGCGCTGGCGGCACCGATGATCGCCATACTGGCGGCCCTCCACAGCTCATTCGCCATACCGCCGGTCCTAGCCCTCGCAGTGTCGCCCCCCCTCGCCTCCACTGTCATGTCGGCCATAGTGTTCCAGCTGGAGGTTAGGGACTACCTAAGTGGTTCCCAGGCATTGGCATTACTTAACCTGGTGAACACGGTGCTCATAATCACCGCAACCTCAATACCCATCATAGCCTTCTTTACTGCCCAGGTGCTGACCATGAGCATTACCTACTCAACAATGGCGCTTGTGATCACGGGCGCCGTGGAGACAATGGTGCTAGCCCTAGCCCTAATCTGGTTACTTAGGGCTTGCAAAAATGCCTAACAAACCACGTCACTGCTTCTGCTGGGCCTTCTGACCCTTCCTCGAGCCACTCAACTCCTCCTCAATCCACTCAAGCTTACCAAGCATTGGCTGCCTAAGGGTTAGGCTAACCCTAACCACGTCCCTGTTACCCGCCGTCACATAGCTAACCCCCCCCACAACCCTAGCCCTAACAACGTCACCCCCCCTACCAAGCCTACGCCTACTACGCTCACCAACAAAGGCACCGCTCTGCTTGTCATAAAGAACCACGTTATCCTCCATCATCTGAGTCCTATGTATCAAGGCGTCTATGGCCCAACCCTCACGAATGCACCAAAGTCCTCAGTCCTAACCACCTCACCCTCAACAACCTCATTAATCAACGGCGTGTAGACAAGGGCCTTAAAGCGAACCCTGTTGTATGTGGCCCCCCCATCACCAAATATTATCACACCCCCCCTCTTGCTCACCTCGACGTCGAATATCGCCACGTAGACGCCCACGTCCCTCTCAACCCTACCCACGTACTCACCCCCCCACAAAACCTCAAAGGCAACCCTCTCCAGCGGCTCCCCCCCAAACCTGCTGGGTGGGATCCTGATGTAGTCCTCGAGAGTCAAAACCCTAAACATGCAGGGTTCGTTTTAATAAACCCTTTAAAAAACTAATCACCCAACCCGTAAATCTCCCTCCACGGCCTACCCTCCTCAACCATCCTAAGTATCATAACCCTAACCTTCTCAACACACGTGAGCAGGTCCCTACCAAGCATATCCGCAATCGCTGGACTCGCCACGGAGGCTATGAGGCTTGAGGAGGTGGCAATGGCCATGTACCTAGCCAGGACAAACTCACCACTCAACTCAACAACCCTCTCCATAACCCTCCAGGCACTCACCAACTCATCACCACCGCAATCAACGCCCAGGGCGCCGCAGGACCTGTTCAACGCCTCGATGCATAGCCTCGAGAGGCCCCTGATTATTGATGCACCATCGCCGCTGAGAGCCTCGTTTATCCTACCCGGCAACTCATCCCTAAGGTACTTAATTAACGCCTCATCCCTCCTAATCATCATGCCTCAACGATAGTCTCATCAATCAATATGTTCTCCTCCCTAAACCCCCCCATCTCAACGAGCAACTTCTTAACCCTCTGCCTCTGGTCACCCTGAACCTCAATGGCATTATCCCTAACAGTACCACCAGCCGCAAGCCTGCGCTTAAGCTCCTTGGCAATGCCATTGATGTCTATAGCCTTAACATCAGAACTATCAAACTCAATAACAGTAACTAAATGCCTCTTCCTCCTCTCAACCCTAACCCTAACCAACGCCTGCTCCTTCGCAATCTCCGCCTCAGCCGTACTCTCACCACCAAGCACCGACGAAAGCAACTCATCAACTATGTCTCCCTGACCCTCCCCCCCACTCATGGACCGGTAAGTAAGTAATGCATGTATTTATATCTTTTGCGTCCAGGAAAGGACGGCATCACGAAACGAGAATCGACGAACCGCTGAGGTCGATGAAGACCCTACCACCAACACTAACGAGGCCCACGTAAACAAGGAGGAAGCGCGTTAATGAGGCTGGGCTAAGCCCAAGCCCCCCCATCACGCAGTCCATGGGGGGCCGAGATATCGACGACGCCGCCACCCACATCCCTCGTGACCGCCATGGGCCTCGGGAAGTCAAGGCCCCTGGGAGGTCCCAAAGATCGAGCGGTGGGTTGAGTGGGCGTGACCTACAGCCAACGGCCCTGCGCCCAACCACCGAGACGCCAATCACGTAGTCACCAACGAGAAAGCCAAGGACCAGGTCAAACCAGGGCTTGTCAACGGGCCCCTCAACCACCACACCCCTAATGGTGAGGCCACTTATTGGGTACTCACGGCCCAGGTCTACGAGGGTAAACCAGGGAACCGCCTGAATGGGCAGTAGGTACTTATCACCAACCCTACGGGCCCCCCCAAACCTCCTACCCAACTCAACACTCGAGGCCCTAAACAGGGCCTCCAACTCATCCAGGGAGGTGGCGGGGGGGAATTTACCGCCGAATTGCCTAACAACCATGGCCATCAGACGCAGGCGTTCTTCAAAGCCTCCTCGCACTTGACGTGCACGTCCCTTGGTATCCTAGGTATCACGTTTATGAGTACCTTACGGGCTAGCTCCAGCTTCTCACTCATGACCCTCTCCACAAGCTCGGCAGTCACGGGTTGGTGCGGAACCCAAATATCGTAGTCAGTCACCAGGGCAAGCAATGAGTAGCACATGCCCAACTCACGCACCAGGTTTATCTCGGGCACGAGCGTCATGCCAATTATGTCACAGCCGTAGACATCCCTCCAAACCCTGGACTCAGCCTTTGTGCTGAACCTCGGGCCCTCAATACACACGTAGCAACCACCGAGGTGAGTCCTATTAACCTTGCTAGCCTCCTCAAAGAGCAATTGATTAATGACTGGGTTGAAGGCTCAAGGCCAATCTGTATGTGGCAGGTCCTAGGACCATCAAAGAACGTGTACTCCCTACCCTTCGTAGCATCAAAGAACTGGTCAGGAATCACGAAATCCCCCCCAGGCGCGAAGTCCTGCCTAAGACTACCCACAGCACTAACACTAATCACAGCCCTAACACCAAGGGCCCACAAGGCCCAGGCATTGGCCCTATACGGAATCTTATGCGGCGGGTACCTATGCCCACGGCCATGCTAGGCAGGAAGGCAACCCACTCATTACCAACCCTACCAATCACGACATTATCGCTTGGCAAGCCATAGGGCGTGTGAAGCTGAACCTCAAAATACTCACTGAAGAAACCAGCCTCATAAAGCCCACTACCACCAATAACACCCACGTAGGCAGGGCATCAAGACCCAACTCACGCGGGTCAACGGGCGCCTTGGTAACCGTCAACTTCCTAACCCCCAACCACGGTAATGCCGGGAAAACAAACTATAAAAGCGTTACCCGCACAACCCACGAAACAACACGAGAAAGAAGCCGGGGGGGATAAGCCCGGAGCTAAGGCAATGACCCGAAACCACCAGTTGCATTACACACAACTATCTTACCCCCGAGGCAACGCCAGCCCTATCCCGTAGGATGGCGCCACACCCACGGCATACGGCCTCGCACCACTCGACAACACCCGAGGCAGCCCCCAGCACGGAGCCTGAGGCATTGACTACGTATATCACGGGCTCCTCAATCACGTACTCACCCTCCATGTAGAGCTGCTCCGCGGTTGGCGTTGCGTTTGGTGGTGGGCCAACGTGGCCGATCCACCCATTCCCAACCATGAGCTGAACCTCCTCAGCCTCACTGGTTATGTTACACACCGGCAGTGCGTAGGGCACTGCGGAGTAAATAACAACGGCGATTGTGTCGCCAGGCGTAACATTAATCGCCGAAAAACCAACACTGAACACCGTGTATATCGCCGGCAAGTTCACAGACCTCGCGAATTGCCAGAACGTGGTGAGACTGGGCTGCGTGGTGTTACCCTGGGCATATGGGTATGGCTGGTTAACGGCGTGTATAAGCGACTCAGTCGGCACAGACTGATTATCATTAATGGCGATTAACCTACCATTTACGTAAACACCCATGACCATCGAACCCTCCCAACTAGGCAACCTCGATAAGGCAGACAGGGTCTCATTAATAATACCCAGCGGGAAGGCTATGAAAACCCCCCCAACACCATTAACCACCACAGAACCATGCGGGTGAAAGTAAAGTATGACCATGGTGTTGCCGGGAATAACCACATAATCACCATAACAAAGGAGGTAACCATAGGAAACCTCGCTGGGGACGGGGGTTGGCAAACCCACAGGCCTCGTAATAAAGAACCTAAAAACAAACAAAGAAGCCACAACAACCACAGCCACCAAAAACCACCCCCCCCACCCTCAAACCCACAACCATCAAACCCCCCCCACACCACAGAACCCCCCCCTTAAAACTTCAGCATCACAAACAACACCCTTAAACTCCCCCCCAAACCACCAACAAACAACCACACAGCTAAAACGCAACTCAGACAGAAAACATGAACAAAGCAACCCAACCCCCCCAACCACACCCAGGCACCCACCCATTAAACCCCCCCACCACCCGCACCTGGGGCGATTGGGAGTGGCGGGCTCCCCCCCCTCGGGAAAACCCTCGGGGGTTACACCCCCCCCACCCCCCCATCAACCCCCCCGTCTTCTACGGGGGGGACCCTCACCCGGCACCCGGCGGGTTTCCCCCCCACCGGGCACCGAGCGGCCGCCTCTTTTCGGGGGGGAGGGCTTCCCGCTTAGATGCCTTCAGCGGTTATCCCCCCCTACGGCGTGGCTGCCCGGCTCTGCCCTGTAGGCAACCGGTAGACTAGAGGCCGCGGCGCCCCCCCGTTCCTCTCGTACTGAGGGCACCTTCCCCCCCTCAGGCGGCCAGCACCCCCCCCGACAGGTAGAGTCCGACCTGTCTCACGACGGTCTGAACCCATCTCACGTTCCCCCCCCTTTAATGGGCGGGCAGCCCCCCCACCCTTGGGGGGCTGCTGCACCCCCCCAGGATGGAAGAGACGACGTCTGGGTACCAAACCGCGGGTCGATGGGAACTCTCACCCGCGACGAGCCGGTTACTCCTGGGGTAACTTTTCTGTCATGCCCGGCCCCCCCACTGGTGGGGGGGCACGAGCGTTCGCTAGGCCCGGGTTTCCCCCCCCTGCGCCCCTTGCGTTCAAGGGCGCAGTCAGCCCGGCATTTGGCCTTACCCTCTACGGCGGAGTTCTGACCCGCCTGAGCCGAGCTTTGGGCACCCCCCCTGATATCCTTTCAGGGGTGTGCCGCCCCCCCAGCCGAACTGCCCACCCGCCGCTGTCCCCCCCCGGGTGCTACCCGGGGTTAGGGGTGCGGGAGGGAGTGGGTGGTGTTTCATTGGCGCATCCGCGCGGCCCGGAGACCGCGCTTCATCGCTCCCACCTACACTATGCACCCCCCCTCCCGCACCCCCAACGACGGGCTGCAGTAAAGCTCCACAGGGTCTTCTCGCCCCCCCGTCGGGGGGGGTCCCAGGACTCTGCACCCGGAGGTGGGTTCGCCGGGCCCCCCCGGGCCGGGACAGTGGGGGGGACCTCGTTGATCCATTCATGCACGCCGGAACTTACCCGGCAAGGCATTTGGCTACCTTAAGAGGGTCAGAGTTACCCCCCCCGGCCTTCAGCGGCGCTTCGCCCGGTTGAACCCGGGTTTCACGTACCGCCAGTGGCCAGGATTCAGCCCCCCCGTACACACCCTTACGGGCTAGCGGGGGGGACCTATGTTTTTGTTAAACAGTCAGGTCCCCCCCTTGCCACTGCGACCCACGGCTCCAGTGGTAACCACCAGAGCCGCGGGGCACCCCCCCTTCTCCCGAAGTTACGGGGCTAATTTGCCGAGTTCCCTGGCCCGGGGTCACCCGAGCCGCCTTGGGCTTCTCACCCAGGAACACCTGTGTCGGTTCTCGGTACGGTCGTGGGGGCTCGCTCCCCCCCACCCCCCCTTTTCATGGGCCCCCCCGGGAGTCGGGTGGACCGGGCTCAAGGCCCGGCTATTCCCGCCTTCAGCCGGTTCTCGCCATTACGGCACTCCCCCCCGGCCTTCAGCGGTTAAGCGGGGGTATTCCCCCCCGCCCACCCTATCCCGAGGCGTCGAGGGTGGGGGGGCCTGCGTTGCCGCGAGGCCTACCCCCACGGCACGGGAATATTAACCCGTTTCCCCCTTCGGCGGGTACCAATTAGGCCCCCGCCTTAGGACCGGCTAACCCATGGCTGATTGTCGTTGCCATGGAACCCTGGTCCTTTCCGGCGGAGGGGGGGGTTCCCACCCCCTCTTCGCTGCTACTACCACCGGGATCTGCATCGGCCACGGGTCCACCGGACCTCACGGCCCGGCTTCCGCCCCCATGGCCGCGCCCCCCCTACCCCACGCGGACCAACGGTCCGCGGGCCGGGGTCTCGGCGGCGGGCTTGAGTCCCTAGACATCTTCGGGGGCCCCCCCCGCCTCAGCGGGTAAGGTGTTACCCACTTCTTAGCCGATGGCTGCTTCTAGGCCCACGGCCCCGCTGTCTTGGGCGGGGGGGGACACCCTTCTAGGTTGACACTTAGCCCGCACTTAGGGGGGGCCTTAACCCCCCCGGTCTGGGTTGTTTCCCTCTCGGCCCTCAGGCTTACCCCCCCGAGGAACCCGCCTCCCCCCCCTTCTTCGGAGCCCACGGGTTCGGAGTTTGACCGGGGGGGACCGGGGCCTTTCGGCCCCCTGCAT
>NZ_BBBJ01000009.1 GCF_001316005.1 Vulcanisaeta distributa JCM 11217 | reverse complement strand
TTACCTGCACTGGTCGTTGACTGACAATTACGAGTGGGCCTCAGGCTTTAGCATGAGGTTTGGCTTGCTTTACGTCGATTATATCACCAAGAAGCAGTACTGGAGGCCCTCGGCCTACATCTACAGGGAAATAGCCATTAATAAGGCGATACCAGACGAAATAATGCACCTAAATACAATACCGCCAATAAGGCAGCTGAGGAGGTGATTATTGAAACGGCACCACCACATTAATGCCCATCCTTCTCGCAACCTCTCTCTGTTTATTATCAAGCGTTAAAAGAGGTAAGCCCCCCCTGCTTATTGCTAATGCTATGTATAACGCGTCGTATATCGTTATCCCATTATCTATCGCTATCATAAACGCCTTACCAATGTACTTCTCCTCAGGCTCTACAACAATATTCTTACCAATCAATGTCATTAATATGTCACGAAGCTTAATTGAGTGCTCCCTAGTAATAATCCCTCTAATTTGCGCCCTCCAAATTGCGTTCATAACCTCCTTAATTACATGATCAACGTTCATGACATAATTAGTTAATGACCGCCAACCAGGCTCCTTAAGTATGAAGGCCGTTAGTGCTGACGAATCAATCACTATCACGGTCCTCCCTCACCGAACTCACTGAGAACCCCCCCTTGGGAACACTTACTGGTATTTTCTCAAGCTCCTCAACGACACGCTTAATATTCTCCTCAGCCTCCAACTCCCTAATCCTCTCCTCAACAAACCTCCTCAACTCCTCAGCCCAATTAACCCTGTCCTTAAACCTCTCCATCTTCTCCTTAATTTCCCTCCTAACCTTAAAACTAACGACACTAGACATTATGATGGTTTAGGTATACCATGCATGGATTACCTAGTGCTAATACTGAAATCGTAATAGACCGTGAGCATGCAATAAACGACCAGATGCCATAAGCGCCTAAAGAAACTGAGACTCCGACGAGAGGCATTTGGCGAGGTCGTGAGTTAGATTTTTAATCAGTATTGATATCGGTTTACGTGCTGAGGAACCTTGGTGGTATTAGATTGAGTTCTGAGGCGTGGAGGTATCTCGTTGTTCTCGCGTCTATATCAATAATTGCGATGTACGTGGAGATGGTTGTCATGCCATCCTTACCAACCATAGAAAGGCAATACGGCATAACAGAGTCGGAGGTCTCGTGGGTTTTGTCCTCGGAGACGCTGGCTGGACTGGCCTTCGCGCCAATCCTTGGTAAGTTGGCTGATAGTTACGGTAGAAAGAAGATATTGATAATTACATTGATTATTTACTTTATTGCTGTGTTCTTCACGAGCATGGCACCGACATACCCAATCCTAATAATGCTCAGGGCTATTCAGGGAATTGGACTTAGCATAAATCCTATTGGCTATACATTGCTTAGGGAGAAATTGCCGCCTAGGGAATGGCCTGTTGCCAGGGAATCATCGCATCAACATTCGCGATTGGAGCGGCCGTAGCATTACCAATAGGTGCATACCTAGCCCAGTATTATTCCTGGCAGTTCGCGTATGAGACGGCGTTGCCAATACTAGCCGTATTAATACTCATGCTTACTTAGTATTGCCTGAGTCCGAGGCGAGAGTCGGTGAAAGCATTGATTATATAGGCCTGGCACTATTGGCAATGTCCTTCGTAATAATTGGTTACTCATTCACAGAAGCTCCGACCTGGGGTTGGTTATCGGAGGATTTCTGGCTTGGTATTGCACTTGGGTTAGCTATATTGTTCCTATTCATTAATCATGAACTGTCCACGCAGAACCCATTAATAAACATAAGCGACTTCGTAAATCCAGACATAGCTGTGCCCCCCCTACTTTCATCCTTCGTCGCTGGCTTTGGAATGTTCCTGTCATTCCAGGCCCTTGTGTATATGTTTGAATTGCCTAAGCCCATTGGTTATGGCATGACAATACTAAGGACAGGCCTCACACTGGCGCCCATAGCCTTAATAATGCTCTTTGCAGGTCCATTATACGGCATCTTAATGAACACCGTTGGTTATAGAAGGGTGTTAATCATAACGTCTGGAATAGCTGCAATTGGAGGCTTGTTGATGGCGGCCACGGTTTACGTACATGAGTTGATGATCACGATAATTGTGATGATCATAAGCATGGTGGGCATAGCCGGCATGACCGTGACCAGGATAACGTTATTAATATCATCAGCTTCTAGGGAAAGGATGGCCACAATGACCGGCACTAACACCGCCATGAGGCTCATGGGCAATACGCTAGGCCCAGTGATTGCGGGTTCCCTAGAGACCACCTACAGGACTCCACTACTCGCCTACTACTTAAATGGCATGCCCATATTCTATGAGGTACCTGGTAGGGAATCCTTCGTACTATCCTTCGTGATAGCCTCAATCACGGCATTCATAGTAATGATAATGTCGACGAAGGTGACGAGATAAAACCTTAATAGCGTCCTCATAATGCATTACCCATAATTTAATGGCGGAGCCATGGCTTAATAAAGCGAGGAGGTTTAGGGACTATGCGAGGGAGGACTCAGCGAATAATAGGTTTGACTCAACTGCATCTTTTGCCCAGCAGTCTGTCGAGCTATTAATTAAGGGATTGCTTATTAAGTTTGGTGGTTCACGACCAATTACTCACTCAACATCTGAGTTACTTCAATACCTATTGAAGATCCTGGGCAGGGAGGCGCCTCAGGAAGTTACTAGGTGTGCTGAATTACTCGAGCAACACTACGTCCAGACGCACTACCCAGATGCTAGGATTAACGATTACAGGAGGTGGGAGGCCGAGGAGGCCGTTAGGTGTATGGACTTGGTGTGGGATTATGTACAGCAGGTGGTTGGAGGCATTAATTGAGGTTAGTAGGTGGAGGGAGACTAGGTTTAGGGAGGTGCTTGATGAGTTATGCCGTAAGTCCTTGGTAGTAGTCCTATTTGGTTCCAGGGCTAGGGTGATAATACTCCGTTGAGTGATTGGGATTTGATGGCTGTTATACCCACTGGTGATTATAAGATTGAGGTGAGGGATATTGGGCAAGTGGTTTGGTTACCATTGAGTAGGTTAAATGAGGTTCTTGAGAGTTCCATGGTGATACTCGATGCCGTAACCGATGGTAAGGTACTTTGCGGTGATTCAAGAATCTTTGACGACATTAAGGATAGAGTGAGGAGGTACATTGAGGAGAGGGGGCTTGGTCAGGACTAAGAGTGGTTGGTCCCCCCCAAAGGACATAGTTAAATAGATGTGGTACTGAGTAATCGAAGTAATGAGTTTCCTAAGTCAAAGGGCCGAGGAATTTTTGGAGCAGGCGAGGTTTGCGTATGAACGAGGGTACTATGATCTAGTAATGTTTAATGTGGAACAATTTATACAGTTAAAACTTAAGTCATTACTGTATAACCTCGTTGGCGATTATCCACATACCCATAGATTAACCCAACTCTTCATGGAGCTAACGAAAATGCTAAATAATAAGTGCAGTCTAAATGACTTTTACGTTAGAAATAGAGAGGTGATTCTATTATTGGAGTTTGCGTACATAGCAAGTCGTTATATGCCACCTAGGTTTAGCAAGGATGATGCGGAGAGAGCACTTAATATAGCTCGTGAGTTCAATGAGGTGGTTAAATGCCTACTCTCGTAGATTTGCTAATCGATATTAAGAGGATTAGGGATAGAATTCTCAGCAACATTGATTATTACCTAGACAGAATTAAAGACGTGGTGCTCAGGCTCGACCCTAATGCGGAGTTAATGCTCATTGGCAGTTATGTACGTGGCAACTTCAAGCCTGACAGTGACGTTGATGTCCTGATAATATCTGATGTGTATGGTGATGACCCGCATAAGTACGTGGAATTAATCATGAATATCATTAAAGAGGTTGGCGATGAAGCACTTATGGTATTTGAGTTTCACGTGGTCAGTAGGAGGGCATACAATGAATGGTACAGTAAATTCATCGACATCTATAGGATCATTTAAATGCCCAGGTAATTACACGTGTGAACCTCAAGCCCTAACTTGTCCTTAAGCACGTTAATGAACTCACTCCCGGCACCATGGGGGGGCAGTGTGAGTCTCAACACTCTATCATTATACTTAATCTTGAATGCGTCGTAACTCGTCATGCCATATATCATGTCGGGAATATTTAACTCGGCAATGCAGATCACGGCCTCTCTGAGCGGTATGTCCAGCGATTCGTTAGCCGCGGTTATGATGTACATGTAATCACTATATAGTAGTATATCCTTAATTTCATTCCTCCTAGCCTGGAGCGCTCTCCTAGCACTCCTGATTACTAGGTAGTATGGTATGTATAAGCCAATCAGGATTAAGAGGATAACGGCATCGCTGAGCATGAACCTACCATGCATGATATCAGTAGCAACCGCTCCCAGTATTACGAACGTGGCTATTGCCATGAATATTGTGTAAATGACCTCACCAGACTTAAAACTCTTGCTAGGAGTGACCAATGCATTGTTAAACCCCCCAAATCGCATTGTGCAATTCAACATACTCCTCCCTACTCTTGACTCTTCTATATGCCCTAAGAGCATACACGAGGGCTCCAACACCAGGTACAACAAGAAGGGAGAGAGCGTCGTAAAAGTAAGCCCAGTTATGCATGGTGATTGAGAATAACATCGCAATAAGCCCAATGAGGATTAGGGCAAGGCCAAGCTTAACCAGTGAACCTATCCTGCCACCACCATATGGGCCAGAAACAATAACACCCATGACAACCACCCTAACAGGCTAGGCCAGGCCTCTCAATCCTGCCCAACCTACCCATGTCCTTGACAACCCTCCCACCACACCAGTCAATCCTGGGCTTATTATAATCGGTGCTGAGTACCGTATTGAGCTTTCTACACTGCTCTGTGTCAATGTGGAGTATGTAATCCTCACCATAGTGGCTTATTTTTAGCCAGACCCTGCCTGGGAAGTAATAATAATTCCAAGGCTGGCCAACCCTTATGGAACCTGGGCTCACGCTAACCCTGTATGGGTATGAACTCACTGACGGCGCATAATCAACCACGCAGGGGGGGTTGAACTCCTCAATTGGGATTGTCACCTCCTTCCCACTCTTTGTTGTGAACCAAACATAATCCCTATATAGAATGAAGTCCTTAATGTATTTCCCTCTTTCCCTAATGCTTTTGATTAACTGCCAAACCTCAAGCACTATGAATAGGGCAAAGAATAATTGAATCAATACGAACTCCCACAGTGGTATGCGATATTGCAGTGGTGCTAAGTAACCAAACATAAACCATAATGCTCCAGTGACGATCATCGCGAGTACCATCTTCCCAATCTCACTGCCAGCCGTAGCTGGCCTAAGTTTAAGTACTGGCTCACTCATTATTAAATTGAAAGTAATCAGAAATATTTAAACGTATCTGTTCAATTTCTAATAACTATAATCAACAAAATTTAAGTCATGAACATCAAATACTCATTTAATGCATTACTCAAGAACATTTATACTCATGTCATCCTCATAGGATATTATTGTTATTAACTCCAGGTCTTCATTACCAACGTTTATTATTGAATGCGGAGTGTTCGGCTTTACGAATATGCACATGCCTGGTTTTACGTCGATATTTTCGTTATCAACAGTCATTCTCCCAGCACCCCCCCTCAATACTATAAAGGTCTCCGCATAGGCATGTCTATGCAATGGCGCTTTACCGCCAGGCTTGACCACCTGCCTTCTCACAGCGTATTTAGAGCCGTCTTCCTTACTCACAAGCCATTGGGTGTATACACCCACGGCGCCCCCCCTGATACTTAGTGGTTCCTCACGTACCTTCGTGACATCATTAATAACCTTATAACTCGGCATGATAGTGTTATCCGCCTTATGCTTATACGTATTTCCCAATTGTTCATGTTTGTTCGGACTTCATTTTCATGATCTTATTGGTCTCGTTCACGATTCTCTCAATATACGGATATCTAATTCTCACAGCTTCAGCGTCTAACTTTGCCTCGTGAAATCCCCACACATGTAGTGCCCATGCCCTGTCCCACGCTTCCCCCCCAAACCAATCACCAAGTCTCTCACTTATGGCTTCAACAGCCTTTTCCAACTCCGTAACGGTCCATCTGCCCCCCCTTTCATTTACCCTACCTAGTATGTTCTTTAAATCGTAATATTGAGCCAAGGCCTTAACGCACTCCTCAGCCGCTTTATAGAGCTTCTCGCTGGCCTGCACGGGTCCTTATCTATTAATTCCTTGCCTTCCTTTAGGTATTTATTTGCGAGTTCTATCCTAGCCTCAATCATGGCGTTTGGGTCTAGGTTGATTACTTTCATTAATGCATCAAGCACGGCATCCTCGGGATTAAGCCCCCCCTCTTCTTTAATTCCTCGGCGATTATGCTTGGTATCACCACTTCTTCCGTCATTTATTTATACCATGCTTAGGCGAATTATATAGCTTTGCGTAATTGTAGGCACATGAGAAATACTTAAAACCAGCGTGATTGCTGTGCTTCCGTGGACTTTGGAATATTCTTTGCGGCATTCGGCATAAGCTTACTTGAGCTCTCAGAGGCCGGTGCGGTCACGGCTATTTACCAGGGAATTTACAGAGGCTTTAAGCCAGTACTCTACGCGATAGCCGGCGTACTCCTGGTGCTAGTGCTACATTCACCGTTGGTAAGTACATCGTTTACCTACCCCCCCTTGACTACGTATTGGCTGCCTCAGCAATAATACTGTTTTACTTCGGGTATAGGCTATTGAGGAGCGCGCGTAGATCATTTAAGAGAGGCGGGAAAGGCGAGGGTGGTGAGGAGGAGCGTGGGGGATTTAGCCGTTGTGTTTACGGTATCTGCGATAGAGGCCTTTGAGGCTGCCTGGTACTTATTGCATTAATACCAAGGAGTTACTCATCAACCTCATAGGCACTTTATCGGCCGCGGCCATAGTAATTATCCTCACGGCAATAATTAAGGACCAGATCGCCAGAATTAGGCTACCGCACTTGAAGTATGTGCTTTCAGCGCTTCTCTTTAGTTTGGGAACTGTGGGCCATTGAGGCGGCTGGAATTGACATAACAGACCTCGTACTAATACCATTCTTCCTAGCCTACCTAGGCATTAACTATTTGATCATTAAATTATGACTACGGTTCCTCGCCCCTGGTTATCAACCCAACCCTATTAACCGGTGTCCTTAATGCAATGGGTATTGATGTTAAGGCCATAGCAATCGACACTACGGTTAAGGCAAAGTTCAATAGCTGCAGAGCCATTGCTGGGTATGAGGTTGCGTTAGGTGTTATCGTGATTACTGGTATAATCACTGAAAATAGGATTATAATGCTGGGAAGTGAAACGAGGGTAAAGGCTAGGTTCTTCGTTGACCCAATACCCGTGGATATCTTGAAGTACCTTGGCTTTGAGAGCCCAATTAACACGCTAAGTCCATTAGTGAATAAGCCGACACCAAGTGGGGGGGTCAACAATACGGCTATTAATAATGTGCTTAATACATTAGGGACTGTAAGCCACAGTGGTATTATCACCATGGCCTCGGCAAGTAAGTAAAATGCCGTAAATGATGTTAATCCGACAATGTAGAGGGCCTTAATGAGCTCTTTATCACTTAAGCCATTACCAAACAGTACTTCGAAAACGCCATTCTGTATGTCCGCCTGTATTGTGCCAAGTACGATGGTGGCGGATAATAGGGATACCATCATGGAAACGATACCGATTAAAATAATTAACATTAAAACCCTTGTAAAGGCTACGGCCTCACTCACGGGCATTTTAACACCATGAATATTCCCGGGATTAACCGTAATTATTATATAATCAAACTGAGCGGTCACAAACACGGTGGCCAGTAATAAGACCATTAACGTTATAAGGTAGTAAGTCCTGCCCACACTCCACGCCCTCCTGAGGTATGCCTTAATCATTCACTACCACCCAGTAACTCATCAATTACGGAGTTTCTAACCTCCAATATGCTGAATCCCTCAGACCTCAACTTACTCATAACGCTATTTAACTCATTCACATCAGCTTCAATAATCCTAGTCTCACGCTCTCTCCTAGCCACTATCCTCATAACACCACTAAGCCTGGAAACATCTCCGTGAAAAACCATCTTGCCATTCCTCATAATTAATAAGTCATCAGCCAATTCAAGGGCCTCGGCTGATACGTGCGTTGTGTATATAATAATGCCGTGTAAACTCTTCACGATTTCCCTAACCCTACCTGCGAAGTTCACGTCAAGCCCATCCGTGGGTTCATCAAGCACGTAAACCCTGGGATTACCCAACATGGCTATGGCTACCTCAACAATCCTCCTCTGGCCATTACTTAGGAAACCCACCCTAGTATTCAATAAACCCCCTGATACCAAGCCTATCAACTACCTCATCTAAGTTATTAGCGCCCTTAACCTCGGCATAAAACTCCAGGTTCTCGCACGGTCATGTTAGGATCAAGCCCACCTGCATGACTAATGTAACCCACGTCACCTCCACGCAACGGTTTACCATCAAGCATTATTGAACCGCTCAACGGCTTTAACACGCCGGCAATGGCCCTTAACAGTGTCGTCTTACCCGAACCATTGGGACCCAGTATGACTGTTCTGCCTTCATTGAATTCCACGGTTAATCCATTAATGATTATTCTACTTCCATAACCAACAATCAAATTATTAATGCTCAACTTCATTATCATTGTATTGCTTCATTCAGTATTTACTTAAGATTTTTCTCAGGAAAGGTGCAATTACATTAAAACCAATATCTTTTAAGGCTCTCAATAGTTAATTCTTATGTAAAAATGATTGAAATCAAGCTTAACCTAGATGAAATAGGTAAGTCAAGGCTTATGGAGCTCAGGCCGAAATAGGGATAGCCGAGAAGTTCCTCAATGATGGATTGCTTAGAAATGCCGCAGGCAAGGCTTTCCAGGCCTGGAAGTCTTACCTATCGTACTTAGCCATTAGGAATAGGGATTTATTTAATTTCCCAGGTTATAAGAAGGTCGGCCATAACGTTAGGGTTTCGAGGAACGACTGGGTACTCGCTGTTATGCCTACGAATATGCTTATGGAAATCGCAAGTAAATTAGCTGAGAGAAGTGCCGACATTGTCGAATTAACATCACTTGCCCTGGTGATGCATGAGTATCAATACAATGAGCCAGACCCAACTGGCGTTATTAGTAAGATAACGAGTGATGACGTTGCCAGGCAGGTAATTGCCAAGTTCATAGCTAGGGCTAAGGAATTGATCACACAAGCCAGAGAAAAATCGTAATTAATTTTAATTTCCTTAATTTACTCCCTACTTAGGTACTTACTTGCTATTATATCCATAACCTTGATTAAGTCGTTGGTTAACGCATTATCCGCACCATCCCTTGACTTAAGCACCACCTCATTATCTACCTCGTTTATTTCATAATCACTGATATAGAGGCATTGGCGAGCCAAGTGGCGTACTCAATTGCCCTGTTCTCACCAAAAGCCTTCACAGCGTCCTCATGTATTACCACCTCAAGTGGTTTAGCCCTTACTGTGACTAATGGTTTACAACTACCCATCCTCTCAAGACACAATTCGACGTGGGTATTCCCACCCAGCGACCGTAACACTAGGCTTTGATTATCAACACTACCGTAGGTCTTAATCACACTAGCCGCTAATGTACTCGTAGTGACTGGCTGAGGAGTAATTACTGGTGTTTGCACCTCCTGTGGTGCTTGCGTGACCTCCTGCTGTGACTGAGTAATCGGGGGCTGAGTGATCATTGATTGATTAACTATGCCGAGTGATGCCAGTACCTCGCTAAACGCATTAATTACGGAATCAATGTTTTGACTAACCCACTCTGGGTAATGGCTTGGCTTCTTCCTTATCCTTAATTCAATGTCCCCCCCACGCTCAACTGCCTCGTAATCCTCAATGCCCAGCGCCCTAGCTAGCCTAACCGCCGTTACTCTGGCCGTCTCCACGCCGAATAATTCCATGAACTTCCTAGTCACCCTAATCATTGCATTATAGTGATGACAGCCAGTGCTTAATTCAATGAGTATTTCAGGTACCTTTCCCTGATTAAGTGTTGATAAGTTTATGAAGCATGGTAGATTATCAATCCTGACCTCCTCAAGGATTATTTCAGAGTTCTTGTACGTCCCAAGACTTTTTTAAGACGCTATGGCTCATAGCCAATCATTAGCCCCCCACTAATCTCAAAGTCGCTTGATTGACTCGAACCACCCTGCTGTGGCTGCTGGCGCTGCTGCGTTGGTGGTACCACTAATTGCGGTAAACCACTCGGCATCCCGGCCGTGGGCAGTATGTATATTGGGTAGTAGGGCACTCCAAGCATCGTAATCCCATAAATATAATTTTTAATTTTTATCGAGTTCGCAATCCTGAGTAGATCCTCCACAGTTTAATCTTGTTAATACTTTCTCTATCTTTCGTATTCTCTTCGTATTGTTCTCATTTCTCACTTCATTAAGTATCTCGATAAGCTTCTTACAGACAAGTTTTTTAAGCAATTCAAGTCTTTTTACCTCACTCATAGGAACGTATATTGCGTATCTTTTACCTCGCTTAGATACTTTAGCATTAATGTCAATAGCCTTAAGTCTTTTTGCAATTTCATCAGCCTTTGCTTTATCCTTACGTAAGCTCTTAATTCCATATTGCCTTTATCATTTATATTTATTGTTAGTTTAATACCATTTATCTCTATCATCGAACTACCTAATGCTTTGGTTCTCGCATTGGCAAGCTCGATTAATTGTCTAAGTTTCTTCGCATCATTGAACATACTTAATACTTCAATCATTACTCTAATGAACGAGTCGCTAAGCATGTCCCTTACTAAGGTGACCGCCTTTGATGAATTAATTCTAAACTCCTTTATATATTCATGGTCATGCTCACTAAAGTTCATGTTCATTAAATTCTTAATTATTGGCTTCCATAGCTCATACTTTACGACACCTATCGCAAGTTTGACAATCTTTTTTCTAATGTTAAAATTACCGTCAGCTAATAAGGCAGGTAATAAGAATACCTTGAATAATTCATTACTGTATTTAGCGACATCCTCGGCGATTCCATACTTAATGGCATTAACATCTCTACCCTCAAACTTAAGGTCAAGGGCCGTTAGGAGCCATATAACGCGGACGCCATTATTAATGCTTATACCGCTTACGTCTACATGATTCTTGCCCGGGAAAACCATTAACCATGCAATGACCTGCCATAGATAATTAGTACCCATCTCCGGGTAACCCCCTTTATGAATAGTACCGTCAGTCATTAACCAACCATTCTGCATAGCCCTCAGCTTATCGTCATCAAAGAGCCTTGGCACTACCACATACGCATCTTTAAGGCCCGTGAATGTTATATGCATTACCACACTCCCACTTTTAGCAATTCTATTTATTATAACTGCTAAATGCTCTGTGTATAAGTGTACCATGAAGTCTTTATCCTTTTTTAATTCACCTCTTATAATTACCGTTATCTTGCCGTTAATTATTCCATCAACTAATTTCTCTAGTTCAGACCTTCCGATCCTTAACCACCACTCCTTGGCCTCCTTAACTAATTTTAGTAATACCTTAATGATATAGCGAATTGTCATTAAAAACTCAAGCTCTTTCTTGTTGTTTTCGTTTAATACAATGTTCTTGAACTCATCTAATTTAGCATTAATATTGCTGAAGAGATTAGTTAAGTCGTTAATATATGGATCAAACGGTGTTGTTAAGCCACTAAATAAAATATTTCTATGTTCCTTAATTCGGTTAAGAAACTCGTTAATTAACCTTTCAGCCTCACTTAAAACATCTCGATCTCTTATTTCCTCACTACATCTTAATCGTTTACCCTTCCTAATACCCCCCCAACATGCCTTAAGTTCCATGAAATATTCTTAGATGAATCTTCTCAACTGAACTAATAAGTCACTTTAATTGCATAACCTTGCTTTAAGATAAGTTCCTTTTCCTTATAAAGTAAATTACAGCTATATTAGGTCTCTTACAGATTTAAAATAATCTAAGATTGGCGTTTTTATTGTGGTGAATATTCTTGTGGGGGGGGCCATAGGTGGGTATTTGGCTGCTCGGTTTGGTTAATGATGTTCAATGAGGGGGGGTAGGGTTTATTAGTAATTGATTGTTAATTAGTAATTGAATGATAATAAACATTAAGCTCTACATGATCGAGGATAGGGATGATAAGTATTTGGAAATGATTAAGGGCATTATTAGGGAGGTAATGAGTGAGCTGGGGCTTAATGATAGCATTATTAGGTTCATATCAGTGAAGATTAGTAGGGATTACATCGACGTAATACGTGGAATGATGCTCGGCGGCGAGGGTCCTGCTGAATTCATGCCAATAATCAACGAATTGAGGGAATACGAAATATTTGACTTACCAGCATTAATAATTAACGGTAGGAAAATAATTGAAGGAAGAGACTTAAGCCCCCGTTAAGATTAAGCGTTTGATTTCTAATAGAATTAAGGAATTACTACATGGCTAATGATGCTATGATAAAAGTTTTACACTTAGGATTACTTAAATCGAGATAAATGATAAAATTTAAAAGACAGGATATTGCTTGACAAATATGCCAGGTTCTGAGGGTGGGCAGAGTAGGCAGGGGGGGTTAGTTTACGTAAGGAACTAAGCCTATTTGAGTTAACAATAATAGGGCTCGTGGGTGCGATTGGTACTGGCATACTGTTCTCTGCCCCCTCAAATGATGGTTATGAGTGGACCAGCCGTCGTACTTGGTTGGATATTAGGCGGCATATTCTACTTCTTCATAAGTCTCACGTACATGGAGATGGGTACGCTCTATCCCGAGGCTGGTGGTCCTGCTCGTTACGCCTACTACACTCATGGTCCTGTGACTAACCTCCTCAATGCCTGGGCATCAATGGTTTGGTACCTATTCATACCACCCGCTGAAGCCATCGCCGTGGTTTACGGAATAAACTACTTCACGCACAACCTACTCACACCAACAGGCATACCTACGTGGCTCGGCGCCGGCGTAGCAGCAGCGCTAATACTGCTGATGGTACCATTTAATTACTATGGCGTTAAGGCTTCGGAGTCACGACAACAGGTATCGGTATATTCAAGCTAATCCTTTACCTGATAATACCGGTTGGTTTAATGATCGCCGTCTTCATGCCGCAGAACTTCGCAGGACTACCTGGAGGCTTCATGCCCTATGGCGCTGCGGCCATGTTCTCATCAATACCATTCGCCATGTTCGCCTTTGGCGGCACGAGAGTCATACCTGACTATGCCGAGGAAATGAAGAATCCACAGAGGGATTTACCACTCGCCGTACTTCTTGTGGTGATTGGTCAAACCCTTGTTTACGTATTATTCGCAGTGGCTTACGTCGCTTCACTTAATTGGGGCATTTTTGGTGTTAAGCCTGGTGATTGGGCTGACCTAACGATGATCACTTCAGCCTACAACCCAGTTATGTTCATTGCGGGTAAGTACAGCCTTACATACCTATTAGTAATAGCCACAATAGTCGGTATACTGGGGCCATTCGTGGTAGGTTACATATACCTCGGTGCTGGCTCCAGGGTATTATTCTCAATGTATAGGTCTAAGTACGTCGGTGCGAGGGTTGGTGAGATCCACGAGAGGTACGCAATACCCTACTGGGCACTAATAATATTTGGCTTGGCAGGCCTTGTGCTAGCCCTACTCTCGCCAATACCGACGGTATACACGATAATTGAGGAGGCCGTAGTTGCCGGCTATCTAGGCTTCTCAGTAATACCTGTTTCACTCGTTGTTTCCAGAAAACAGGGGGGGTTAAGTGGTGTTTATAGGGTTCCTGCACCGGCAATAATTGGTGCTTTGGCCTTCATATTCGCCACGTGGATTATTTATTGGAGTGGTTGGCCTGCCACGCCTTATGGAGTATTGCTCGTGTTCGTGCTCTCGATAATATTCGGCGTTATATATAGGGTTAAGGCTGGTCTTAAGAATTCCATTTGGTATATTGTTTACATGCTTGTTATGGTTTTGATGACCTACATTGGGCAGACCGCGGGTGGCCCAATGCCGATACTCAAGTTCCCATGGGACATGGTCACGGTCACGATACTGGCCATAGTATTCTACGTATGGGGGGGCATATACTCAGGACTACCAAAACCATACGAAACACCGCCAACTAAATCATGAGAATTCTCCATACAATGTATTGCTTTAAAAGTAAAATGAATTTTATTAACACACCATGCCTGACGTAACACCAATTGGTGGTAATTGGGTTCTATCCAGCTTAAACTTAGTTCCTGAGTTTAGGGTTGATGAGGGTAGGGTGATTATCAGGTTGACGGGGGGGTGTGTTGAGGAACCAATTGTTAAGGTTGTGTGTCACACCGTTAGTTTTGAATTATCATTGAAAACAAGGCCTGAGGATGTTAGGGAAATACTTAGAAGGGCTTATTACGAGTTGCTTGAGGCATTGGATACTAAGATCAAGGCTGCCAGGATTTTAACCCATCTATACAGGGAATTGCTTAACTCGTGTAAGGATGTCGTAGGAGTTGAGTGCTGATTCCCATTCAATTACCAAGCTAGGTTTATAAAATTGAGCATAGATAAGTAATCAATGTCTTCAGGCAATGAAACAAAACCACCAATTTCGGAGTCCCCCCCGTTAAGCCCATTAGAACGGCTGCAACTAATGGTACCTGGGTTTAGGGGTTATAAGGTTAAGGACTTGATTAGGCAGGACGACTTCCTCGTTAGGAAGACCGTGGCCTCAATGCTCGAAGAAGCCCTTAACTTCATTCAGAGGGCTGAGGAGGAGGTAGCCCGTAATAACCCATTCGACCCATTAATACAGCAATACGAGACCGTGCTAAGTGACCTAAGGAGTTTAATAGCCGAGGTCTGGGGGGGCTCACCAACCGGTGATGCTGGTATGCATGATAGGTTTAAGGTGTTCCCCGAGAACTTAGAGAAGCTCGTTGAGTATGACCTAAGGCTCGTGGATACCGCCAAGGCAATACTGGACTCTGCCAAGGCCAGGGCTAATCCGCAGGTCATTGATTCGATGATTAGGGATGCTAGGACATACGTTATTGAGAGACAGAAATTACTAATACCTGAGAAGCTTAGCGAGAAGTGGTGATGAATCAAAGGTAGTTCTCCATTGATGACCTACATTCACTATCCAATTCCTCGATTGATTCCTCACTTAATTTTTTCATAATCCTCCTCTTTAGGCTATTGGCCATGTTGTGAGAGTGAAGTATTGGTATTGGCATTTGAGAACCCACGCATAGTCTCTTGATAAGGTTAACGGCACTCCTCAGCGAAATCCCATAACCAACACTGACGTAGGTCGGCTTGCTCGGCGCGCACTGAATTGCCCAGCCAATAACCTCGTTTGTGCCTATATCAAGTATTGGCCCCCCTCAACCCTATCCACCTTACCATATAGTAATGACTTTGCGACACCAATAGTGGGTATGCGCATACACACGCCGAAGTGACTGGCAATGCCAAGCCTATATGGGTGTGCCCTACCGTGACCATCAATTAGGACCACCTGAGGCTTAGTCCTCAACCTGAGGTATGCATTCACCACAGGCTTTAACTCCCTGAAGGATAGCAGTGTTGGTACGTAGGGGAAAGTCACCGGGCCAACCCAACAACTCCATTCAATAATCGACGACTTACCCAGGGAGTAAGTACTGGCAACTGAAACTCCTATCTCCACATCGCCATGGCTAATATACGCCACGTCAACTCCTGATACCAAGTCAACATTATCGATATTGACTAAGTCCTCCTCAACAACCCTACTCGCCAATGCCCTCTGGATACTCCTGGCGATCTCAAGGTGAAATCCCCCCCTGGGCACCCTAGACCTCACGTAGCCCTCGCTAGGTCCCCCCCTAGACACCCTCATGACGACCTCCTCAACCTATTAATGTCTATGGAGAATGCCTTGAAACCCAATCTCCTAAGCTCAAGCGCACCCCACCTACTGCTAAGGCCCCTGCTGCAGTATAGTACGTAGACCTTATCCCTACCCATGGCCTCAGCCGTACTCACCAACTCATCAACATCCACATTTACAGCACCTGGGTAATGCCACGCCTCATACTCACTCCTACTCCTTAGGTCAATGACCACGGCGTTCTCAGGCACGTGATCGATCTCTACATCACTTGTGCCAAGCATCAACTCATCAACGACCTTATCAGCTGCACTGGCTCTCAGGGTCACAATGCTGTTAAGTAGGTTATTGATGAGGCTTTGATCGAGCTTCTTAAACTCACCATCTAACTCATCAATTGTAACCCTCGTCCTCGGCTTCTCGGAGAATATGGCGCAGAACTCCTCAGTCCTCATTGACTCCTCGTAAGTCCCAATCCTCCTGGCATAATCCATTATGTCATCCTTATCAAGCCAATCAACGGCCTGTAGATGGGCATATCAACTCCATGCTCAATAGCCATTAGGTTATGGAGGGTCTGCGACGAAACCTGGCCAAGCGATTCACCAGTCACTAACCCCCCCAACGCGCCTATTGACCTGGCAACCCTGGAGGCAACCTCATAAAGAACCCTCTTAAACAGCACACTCCACATGTGTGGGTTAGCCTTGGCCCTAAACTCATTGATCAATGGCGAGCAATCAATTATGAATAGCCTCGGGTCATAGCCAATGGACCACCTACTAAATAATGCGTGTGAAACCCTGAGGAAGTTAATAACATCAATGGGGGGGTAGGCCAGGGAGCAGAATAATGCATCTACGTAGGAGCCCCCCCTCCTCATCATGAACCAGGCGGCAACCGGTGAGTCAAAGCCACCCGATATCAACGCCAGCAACCTACCCTCAGAACCGAGTGGTAGCCCGCCAGGGCCATTAATCACCTCAGTGAATAGGTACGCCTTATCGTCCCTAACCTCAATGAACAACTCGATATCAGGCCTCTCAAGATCAACACCCGCACTAAATGGCTTAAGCGCAGCGCCAACAGCCTTGGCAACGTCCATTGAGGTAAAGTTGTGCGAACCAACCCTGTGAACCCTAACCGCGAACCTCTTACCCCTAATTAGGTCACTCCATTCCTTAACCGCCGCATTTACTATATCATTCAACTCCTTAAACACATAAGCCCTAACAGGCGATAAGGACTTAACACCAAAAACCCGACTAATCAAATCAACACTCTCCCTAACCTATCATCGGGAACCTCAACAAACAGCCTACCCTGGGACCTCGTGACTTTAGCACCAACACCAACGCCCCCCCTCAAACCACTGAGTATGTTATGCATGAGCAGCCTCTCCATCCTGGACCTCGTACCCACTCCCTTAATCGCAACCTCACCATACCTAACCAATATCAACGCCATAAAGCGATTACAGGCAGAAGCAAACACCCATGAATAAAAATCTACCTCAAGTAGGCGACGACCAACATTATTAATGCTGCCTCGCTCAATGACCGTTTGCGTTACCAATAATTGGTAACGCAAATTATGAAAACTCACTAGGTTCAGCAAAGACCAATTTCATCAGGTCCTCAGTCCCGTGGAGGCACATCACCTGCGAAGATATGCGTGTGGCAGTTCTTAAGTCTTTACGGTAAAAGGTACTAAAACACCCTTTATTACTAATGAATAGCCCCGCTGGCGTGGGCCGACTGAGTTGGGATTGACCCACCGATGAGGCTGTGCTCCTCCAAGGCGGGGGGGCACATAATCCTTTATAACCGCAGTGGCTGCAGCGGTATTGTCTCCTCTGTCGAACTGTTGCTAGTTATTGTTAGTATGTCGATGCCATCCCCCAGAGACTGGGTCCCTAGATATGCTCTGGTTTATTGCCTTAATGGCTAATTCCCTGGCCTCCTTAACAGTCATTCCAGGCCTGTAATTACTCTCGAGTATGGCAATGGCCAATTTCGTGCCTGTACCCACTGCCGCATAATCATCCTCAATTAACGAACCAAGCGAATCCATTATGAAGAGGTGTGGCCCCTCATCATCAACGCCACCAACTAGCACCTCCACGAAGTATGGCAGAACCCTGTTGGCAAATAACACGTATGATAGTAGCTTAGCCGCTGACCTAATGCTCGGCCTAGTCTTTGTGTCGAGGGCGTAGAGCGACATGTAGGCCTTCGCGATCTTGGTGAGTACCTGCATGTCGGCCAGTATTCCTATTGAGCGATGCCAATGTTATCATTAACCTTAAACACCTTCTTACCAGACCTGCTAAACATCGTGAATCCATAGGCAACCCTCTTTTCGGCAGCAAGCACAACGCCATCGCTCGCCTTAATCCCAACCGCAGTCCCAGTTATTAATTCCTCAATTGATGACATCAAGCAATTAATGGGCATTCCCTTTAAAAAGTTATACCCAGCAGCACTTAGTGTGAGCACTCTCATTAGGAATGAGGGTGACATCCATGTTGAGTGCGACATGGACTATAGCAAGTATGTCGTTAATGGCGTTAATTACGTGCCATGCATAGTAAGGGTTAATGAACTTAGCAAGATACTGGATGTATTAATGAGTTACGTGAAGGGTGACCCAGTGCTTAATCAATTAATGATTAAAGCCGTTGGTGATGAGTTGAGGATTGAAATGCCGATCACGATAATGGGTAGTGGCAAGTCCCTGGGCGAGGTAATCAATGAATTAATATACTTAATAATTGGTATTAGGCACTGCCTACGCTACATTGAGGTAAAGCATTAAAGAGTCATTGTTTTATCTTCATTAATTATTCATGAAACGCGAATTAATAATTAAGCCATTGATTGGAGTGGTGACGTACATAATCAGCATGGTTGAGACTATTTACGTTTGGTTACAATTATTTAATGGGAGTGGTTATTACTACGGCCTTGGGGGGGAATTGATCTTGAAGTCCATGGGCGTATTAAGCATTAATGCTAATGACCTTGGTCAAAGCCTATTACTTGGCCCACTAGTGATGAGTGGTTACCTACCAATATTCATAGCGCTCCTCATAGTAATCACAAACTCATTAATCGCAATCTACACGTATAAATTAAGTAGGGCTAGAGGTTTGGAAATAGGCTTCACTCTCCTCCTAGTCCTCACATCAATAATTAATGCCTCACTCATAAATTTAATGGCTAATCCCTGGCTTCCGCAGGCATTATCAACGGCATTAGCCATAGTCACGTACTACCACGTTGATAGGGATAACAGGCTCATCAGCACCACCCTCTCGGCATTAATGGCATTCTTAAGCCCAACCACCAACCTACTTAACGTATTGGTCCCAATAGCCCACTGGTTCATTAAGAGGGAGTTTAATGAGTCGAGTCAATACGTGATAACCATAGGCTTGGCAGCCTTCACCTACTACTGGATAGCCGGAGCATACTCAATAATCCATGAAATAACGGCACAGGGAATACTTAACCAAGTCATTTACCTACTATCAACAACATCCTTCATACAACTGGCCACCCTGGGCACGGCCATACCAGCCTAGTAGCACGGTACTCGGAGGCGTTGGCTTTACGGCTATTGTTCCCGCAATCCTCATAATAACGCTTGTCGAGGCTCTCGGCAGGTTACGTGAGGGTAAATTGGCCGTATTAACGCTTGCCGTGGCGATAATAATAACGGCATTAACATCACCAATATCACCAATGTGGCCACCATACCAGGGAATCGGGCAGGTGGGCATTAACTGGGGGGGATCATTAAGTAAGGATTATGCTGATATTTATAGTCTTGCATTACTTGCGCCAAGGGGGGGTTATGTCGAGAGCACAGTGCTCTTGACATATCCCTTAATGGTCATTGACCCAGGTAGGCAAGTCATAGGTTATATAGCGCCTATCAACCAAGTAAATGGTGTATACGCAATATGCGGTGATTACCAGCTCGTGATTATAGCTACACAGGCCCATTAGTAATGAATGATTATGAGGTAGTGGCTAATCACTTAATTATTAATGCCATAAACTACACCGAGAATAACTCCTTGCTAACAATACCTGGTGGGCTGTACCAAGACAACATCTCGATAAATACCAGTGAATTAACAATACCACCAGGTACCTATGTAGTAACTACGGCGATTGGTGTATCACGAATATCCCAGGTCATGTCGACGCAACTCACGAGCGTAATACTACCAGTGAGTGCGGGGGGGTCTATTATATCCTTCAACCTCGGATTAAATTTCTCAGGGAGAATGCACAATGTTATTATTTACGGAGTCTCATACACAGATCAGCCAGCCACCCTATCATTGATAATACTTAGGAATGGACAGACAATCGCAAATTCTACTGCTGAGGCACCACCAATTACGCAAGGCATGAAACCATACCCAATAACCTTTAACTTAAACACCAACGTTAAACCAGGAATCTACGAAGTAAACATACACACAAATCAATCATTAATACTATACATATCTGGAGGTTCAGGCATGGAAATAATTAATGGCAATACTACGTTTAGTTACCCAAGTAATGTGCCTACATACACCGTGATGTACACAGTAAATAGGACAACGCCTATAAGACCCACGTGTTGGTAGTATTAATGAATGTGGTGAATCAATCGGTGTCTATGAACATAACGAAGAGTGGGGTATATGTATTAAAGAGCGTGATTACTGTAAATAATTGGATCAACTCATCAATAAGCCTATTAATAAAAACAAATGCTATGGTGATACCCACGAATATAACCATAAGCCCTATATCAATAAAGCCCCCCCTAAAATCAACGCACTGCCCAACACCAATGATTATTAAGGCACTCGAGAACCCAAGCAAGTCATTATTAATAAGCCTGGCGGCTTTACCAATAGCCGCCGCATTACCATTAACGCCGAGGCTAAGGCTCAAGCCAAAATTAAAGAGGGCACTACTAATCCTTGGACTCACACTAATGCTACTATTCTACGTAGTCTGGGCCCTGGGCTTCACAAACATGGCGCCGCAACTCTACGAACCAGGGGGGGTCCTCAGGGCCTTCGGCATACTATTCATAATAGGCCTAATCACCGTAATAATCTCAGCCACCACATAAATCACTACCCACCATCAACTTGACCGAGCAGTCGCATTAAGGCCCTATAGTGTCTCAGGAACTCACGACCCCCCCTCCTGCTAACCCTATTAAACCTACAAACCCTCTGGGTCCTGGGATCACAGTAATCATCATACCTCTCAACAAGCCCCCCCAAATCCCAAGCCAACAAAAGTAAATCCTCACCATAACCCCCCCACATACGCAGGTAACCAAGCAACTCACGGGTATAGGGATCACGACCCCCCCTACGAGAATCAAACTCCTCAATAACCTCAAGCAACCTCGCCAAACCAAACAGGGGAACCCCCCCCAGTCTCTGACCCATTGCGTTACCAATAATTGGTAACGCTTTTATAAACCTTTCTCCATGCAGACTCCCTGGCTTTCTCGTTTTACTTACTTAGTTACTAATTGTTGGTAACGCAAACGGTCATTGAGCGACCTTGCCCCCCCTAATGGTGGGGGTCGCCGTTCATTATTTACATTGTTTTAGTAGTTCCTTTGGGTCGCCTATGATTGGTACGCCAGTTCTTAGTGATTCAAGCATTATGTTGTTATTCATGTGGTATTTGCAGAGTTCGTCGAGTGTGAATATCACTATTTCCACATCACCCAGTGGTGACCCAATTACCCTAGCCCTAAATGGGGGGGCTCGCCACTCACTATAACCACTAGGTCTATGTCGCTCATACCCATTACAAATTCACCGCGGGCCAATGAGCCGATTATGAAGGCAGCAATGGGGGGGTTGAGGCCATTAATGGCTCTGTTGATTGCCTGTATTAATTGGTTCGGGTCCTTAATTTTGTTCCTCCTCGCAACCTCATAGATTCGACTCAACAAAGCCCACCACTGGCATGGTCCACAGCCCTTCTGGCATCCTCCTCCGTGTAGTGCCTATGTGGTGCGCCCGAGGGCCACGCGTTTGGGTATCGTGTTGGTACGTAATACCTATCGAGCTCATCACCAACCCTAATTAATTCATCACTAACATCAACGCCATTATTCCTAAGTATCTCGAGCAACTCCCTGACGCTGTGGGTGTGTTCATACCGATTCAACCTCCTAATTAAAAGGGCCTTAAGCGCCTTCTCAGCAGCTTGCTGTGCGAAGTAGCAAGCCTTCGAGTACCTACCAAGCCTCATTAAGTCAATTGCTGCGGCTAAGTCATCCCTCGCCTCATCAAGCCAATCAACCCAACGCTGGTAAGAGGACATTTAATAAAAACTTAGCTCCTAGAGATAAAAATGCTTCGTACAACGATGATGTACAAAATACCCAACGAGGATAGATAAATGGTTATAAAGTTAAAGGAAGACCGTGAAGGCGTATTGAGTAAATTTAGGATAACTGAACCTAGCAGTAAACCAACCTTCAATAAGTATTTATAAGGGAAGCCAAAAAGCCAACTTGTGAATACTGAAGCTATTGAGAGACCTTTGCCTAAGCCTACCGTGGAGGATTACGTGAGTGCTAGGTTGTTGGAGGCTTTGGTTGAGGGTGGTTTGGCCTTGCGGTTTCTTAATGAGGGTTTGGTTAGGGATGCGGTTGGTAGGGCTTTCCAGGCTTGGAGGGCTTTGTTGGCGGCTTTGCTCAGACTTGAGCTTGATAAGTTGGTTAGGGTTGCTAGGACCGAGGAGGAGAGGAGTTGGCTCATGAATAGGGCTGTTCCGAGGGTTCCAACAACGAGGATGAAGGCGTTGTCGCAATTGCTTGAGGAGATTGGGTATGCGGGGGGGATTTACTTCGCCACAAGCACAGCCCTGGAACTACACGACTACCAATACAACGGGCCAGACCCGGATTTAGCTTTGTCGAAGTTCAGGGATAGGCAGGAAGCAGCAACCGCCGTAGTGAATCTCATAAAGGAGTTGGCGAATAGAATTGAGAACCTAAAGCAGAGGATGAAGTGGAGTGACGAACTCGAGAACGCATTAAATGAGTTGAGGAGGGGGGGTATTAAGTAAGGGCGTTGTTTACGTCTATAATGCAGGTTAATGAGTTGCGAATAAGAATGCCTCGGTTTTCCTAAGTCTACTTATTGTTACGTCGGGTATTAAACCTGCAGTCTTCATCGTTATTAAGCCAATTATCTGGGTCACTTACGCCCGCACCCCTAAGTGTTTCCTTAACATCCTCACTCAATTAGAGGGTCAAAACCCTCTCGTAATCGAGTACCTCAGCCTCAATCCTATGCCCAGACGCCGTGATTAAAGACCTCTTTCTACCCGTGCACGTAATGCCCTTGGTCTCTAATGCCGTTATGAGAACCTCGGAGAATTACGTGAACGCGCTTTCAAGCCTTTCAATCCTAGCTTCAATACTACTAATCCTACTCCCAACCCTATTAATCCTATTCTCAAACTCATTAATTCTACTTTCAATTCTATTGAATAAATCTTCAATTTGATTAAGCCTTAAATCAACATTACCAAACCTGGACTCTAACTCTACCCCCCCCGCGAACTTCCCGCCGAGCCAATAGGCTAAGGATGACGTTGATTATGCAATGCCACCACTACAGTGATTATCGTAGCAATACCAACAAAAGCCACACCTAATTAACAATAGAACGTGCTAATACAATACCTTATTATTGCCTTAGATAATAATGAACTAACCTAGAATTGGAAATTCTTAAAAGTAAATATTAATGTCAGCATTAGTATGAGGGTCCTAATCACGGGGGGGTGTGGTGGTTACATAGGCACGTTATTAACGCCATACTTAATTAGGAAAGGTTACAGTGTCAAGTGTGTCGATAGGTTATTTTTCGGCGATGACGTGCTTAAACACGTAGTTGGTGAGAGGAACTTCGAACTTATTAAAGCTGACACCAGGTCAATAAGCAAGGACGTACTTAACGGCGTTGACGCTGTTGTAGACCTTGCCGCATTGTCCAATGACCCAGCTGGCGAGTTAAATCCTCAGTGGACGCTCGATATTAATTATAGGGCTAGGGCTAGGTTGGCTAAGCTTGCCAGTGAGGTTGGAGTCTCTAGGTATGTACTTGCGTCAAGCTGTAGTGTTTATGGCAGGCAGAGCGGTGTTGCTGATGAGAATACCGAACCGAACCCATTAACGACCTATGCTAAGGCTAACCTGTTGGCTGAGAAGGACGTACTTCCTCTGGCAAGTAGTAGGTTTACGGTAACGGCACTGAGGTTTGCCACCGTCTATGGACCATCGGTTAGGATGAGGTTTGACCTTGTGATAAATGCCATGACGTTATCCGCATTCACTGAGGGGGGGGTTATTTACGTTGAGGGTGATGGAATGCAGGAAAGACCTCTTGTTCATGTTATGGATGTCGTAAGGGCCATTGGTACAGTGCTTGAGGCACCAAGTGACAAGGTTAATGGCATGGTATTTAATGTGGGCTCTGATGAGCAAAACTTTAGGGTCATTGAGATGGCCAGGATCGTGCAGAGCATAGTTGGTGGTGAGATCAGGTTCAGGGGGTGTGGTTGACGCCAGGAGTTATAGAGTTAACTTCAGGCGCATTAGGGATGTGCTGAACTTCGCTGCGCTTTACAATGTGGATGATGGCGTTAAGCAGGTATACCATGAATTACTCACCGGTCACTTAAAGCCTGAGGATAGGTGGTTCACTGTTAAGTGGTATAAGAAGCTCCTTGAGCAAAATCCGAAGCTGCTGGATAGTTATTAAGTGGTGCTAATTATACTGTTGCCCTCACCAAGTATTAAGCTATAATTACCGCTGCTAAGCCTGACCCTTGATTTAGGACCAATAATACTATCAACAAGCCTAGCCCTACCCAACTCAAGCGATGCGTCACTAAGCACCAGTGACCTGCTTAGGCTACCGCCATTTATCAACACATTTAATTCAACATCAACATAATGTTCAATCACCGTATCCTTACCAACCATTGAACCCCCCCTACCTATGTAAGCTGGTCCGTGTACCTTACCCTCAATTACAGCTCCACGCTCTATCACGACCCTGCCATTAACCTCACCCCCCCTAACCTCACCTTCAATCCTTGGTTTAACCTCATCAAGCATTAAGTAAAGTAGATCGAGTATGTCCTGGGGGGGTGTTCCCATGTCTTTCCACCAACTATTAGTCACTGAGTAACCTACCTTCCTGTCATTGTCTATGAACCACTGTATTAAGTCCGTTATTTCATACTCACCCCCCCTAGCGGATGGTTTAAGCGTACTGAAGGCCCTCTTTACGTCGTTAGAATCCCTAAACATGTATAGTCCAGTCATCACGAAGCTATTGGGTGGCGGTTCCCTGGGCTTTTCGATAAGCTTCACTATCTTGCCATCCTTAATCACGGCATTACCAAACCTGGTTGGATCCTTATGCCTAGTTAGTACTACGTAGACGTCGTAATCGCCCTCCCTGAACTCGCGGATGAACCTATCGAGGCCCTCGCCGAAGTAATTATCGCCTAGGTGCACTATTAACTCGCCATCCGCGCCCTCCTCAATGGCCCTATAAATCGCATGCGCGATACCAAGCCTCTCCCTCTGCTCAACATACTTAATGCTCACGCCCAGGCTCGACCCATCACCAAGCGCTTGCCTAAATAGAAAGCCTAGGCGGCCCACGACCACGTGGATATTATTAATGCCATTGCCCATTAACCCCCCCTCTATTATCCTCGTGACCAGAGGCTTACCCATTATTGGTATTAAGGGCTTTGGCAACGTATACGTTAATGGCCTAAGCCTGGTGCCTTCACCGGCAACGAGAATAACACCATTTATAGGCATTGATTATCTCTTTTAGAATTAATTTTTATGGCGTATTATTGATATCCATAATATTTAAAATGCTGGGTATGGTTGGTTCATGAATGGTTAAGGAGAGTGCCGTTGTTGCCGTTGTGCTTAATTACCTGCCCACCGCGGTCAACTATGCATTGGCGATTGCCTACATAGTTGTTTTAACGAGGTATATACCACTGGCGCAGTATGGCTATTACAACGCATTATTCGCAATAATAAATTCAATAGGTGCCTTAATACCGATACCAGGCATATCAGGTGCCATTGCTAGGGAGGGCGCCATTAAGTATGCCAGGGGGGTGGTGACGCCAAGCCCTACTTCTCAGCCATGATCTTAATGTCATTGATTATGGCCGTCATCTATGGCCTAGCGATTGCCCTGGCCACCCCCATTATATGCGAGTAATGGCATACCCGGGTGGTTGTTTGGTACCGCGTATATCTATGTGGCCACGGTCTTTATACAGTCAATCGCTGGCGCCCTTGGTCTCTATCTATGGTTGGTGGGTAGGGTTGCATCCCAGGGCATGGGCTCGACAATCAACATGCTCGTAATGAGGGTGCTCCAGGTGTTGTTGATTATCGTCATGCGTAATGTCTATGCGCTGGCCATATCCGTACTCCTAGGCTCATTGGCTCAGCTGCTTTATTATGTAGGCATCGTTAAGGGCTTGGTAAATCCACTGCTTGGTATTGGCGTGATAAGGCGTGGTGCGAGGGGATTCCTGGAGTTTGGGTTTCAATCATGGATACTTGGCTATATGGGTACGTTGAGCTTCAACTTGATTGTGTACTTAGTCTACATTTACCTTGGCCCTAGATTTACAGGCATTTATGGATTAGCAGCTGCAATAGCCAATGCCGTGACTGCCCTGGGCCCTGCCGTATCCACAGTGATGAATAGCAGGTTGTCCCAGGGGCTTGGCGCTGGCATTGACGTGGGTAGGGCGTTCCGTGAATATGCAATACCGTCATTCATAGCCGCGTCACTACTCGCCCAATTAATAGTCCTCGCGCTACCCGCCCTGCCGATGATAGGAATTATTAGTGGCGAATACGTTAGGTCAATACCCTACGCCTCCGTACTACTTGGTTATACTCCATTAGCCGTAATAGCTGGTATTTACACGTCCTACTACTGGGTAATTGGCAGAGGCTGGTATGCACTGCTTGCAAACGTCGTCGGCCTCGGCCTTGGGTTGCTTGCCTACGTGATTCTTCATTTTATTGGGATTTACATGGCCATAGCCAGTAATTACCTAATCTACGTACTGACCCTGGTGGCCTTTTGGTTTAGTGAGCGGTGGAACGCTAAAAGCATTAATGTTCTGGTTATTGGTTTGTCCCTGATCCTAACCATCATCTCCTCCTGTGCTGTGCCAATTCCAGATCCGCCAATTACCTGGCCATTGGCTCAATTAGTTAGTATATCCACACTGATTATTGTCCTCTACCTAGTTAAGCCATTACCCAAGGCCCTAATTGATCAGGTTCCAGGGTTCGCAAGACCATTAATTACGCCGTTCACTAAGACTGAGAGATAAAGCTGGCGATTCCCTTCGGTATTTCCATTTCCCATTTATTGAAGGCATCCTTAACGCTAACCACCCTGCAGTCGCTCGTCCCGTAAGCACCACTTAGCTTGTCAATGCCCCCCCTGCAGTAGTCTGGGTGTAGCCTCGGTAGGTTGTCCCAAACCCACTTGGCTATTATTGGGAACTTATCAATTAACGAATCAAACATGAGCCAGGCAATGAGCCTAATTTCATGAAATGCGCCCAAGCCAGTCCTAAGCGGTATGAAGTTCAGGAAGAATTCCCTAGCATTCATCTGAACCCAAACCCTACTAGCCATCGCATTGGGCAGTAAGTACCTGGCATCCTCCGGCGCTAATCCCTCCCTAGCCTTTATGTAGGCTTGCGACGCATCATCCAGGTAACCAGCCCATTGATTGGCCAAGCTCGGTGGTAATACATAGCGCAATTGTCCCTTAGCGTAGTCCACGTACCTCTGGCTCTCCTGCCAGTAACTAGCTACCCTATGCCTAACGAGCTCATGCGTGAACGCCCTACTACCCTCAACAAGCCAACTAGCACCCATGAACTCAAGAACGCTGTGATGTCCATCCCTAAGGAAGCCCGTTATCCTCCTAGCCACAAGCTCAGGCCTTTCCCTAACCCTTTTGATAGCATCCTCGATGGAGTACGCCCTATAAACAACGTCGGTCATCGCAGCAACTAACTCCTCACTACCCCCCCAGGTAAGCACAAGCTCAACCCTTGGTTTAATTATGTTGACCACATTTACCTTTACCTCCTGCACACTTATAAACCGACACCTAATTAAAACTGGGTAGGGTGTAAATTAAGAGGTATTACTGCTGTTGATACAGCCAGCAGGCAACCTGCCTATTATCAACTCTCATTAACTGCGGTTCCTTCTCCTTACAGATGCTCATTGCGTATGGACATCTTGGGTGGAATCTACAGCCAGGTGGTGGATTAACCAGGCTTGGTACCTCACCGGTTGGAGGCTCCAATTCTTTCTTACCTATCGTTGGCACAGACTTAAGCAGCAACTGAGTGTATGGGTGCATTGGCTTCTTGAATATCTCGTCAACGTCACCCATCTCTACTATCTTACCCGCATACATGATGGCGACCCTATCGGATATATAATACGCCACGGCTATGTTATGGGTTATGAATAGGTAGGTAAGCTTCAACTGCTCCTTAAGGTCCATCAATAGGTTGAGCACCTGGGCCTGCAGCGACGCGTCTAAAGCTGAGGTTGGTTCATCAAGGACTATGAACCTCGGCCTCTTAATAATTGCCCTAGCAATGGCAACCCTCTGAACCTGACCACCACTCAACTCCCTGGGCCTCTTATTACCATGCTCCCTATAGTTAAGGCCCACCATCTCCATGGCCTCCCTAACCTTATCCTCGTCAAAATGCCCAAGTGGTTCTGAGATTATCTCCTTAACGGATAGTCTCGGGTTAAGTGAGCTATATGGGTTTTGGAATACCATGGCCACCTGCTGCCTAACCCAGGGTATCTTATCCTCAGTAACCTTCTCACCCATGAAGTAGTACTCACCACCATCAGGTCTCTCGAGAGTAACTAGTAACTTGCCCAACGTGGTCTTTCCAGAGCCGCTCTCGCCAATAAGCCCCCCCAGCGTCTCGCCCTCCTCAATCTCAATGCTCACGTTATCCACAGCCCTAACCCAGGCGGGCTTCTTACCAAATAACCTGTCCAACAGCCCCATCTTATAGGCTAGGTAGTACTTCCTTAGGTTTATTGTCTTAACTATTGGGGGCATAACCATCACTCACCGTATAGCCAGCACCTAACTATTCTATTATTCACTCTTAATAATTTGGGTTCCTGAACCTTGCATATGTCCTTAACGTATGGGCACCTCGGGTGGAACTTACAACCACTTGGTAGGTCTAGGAATGATGGTGGATTCCCAGGTATTGACTGTAGCTTAACCTTACCACTGACGAACTTCGATAGGTCGGGCACACCCGCTATTAATCCCTGGGTGTATGGATGCATTGGCTCCCTAATCACCGACTCTATGTCTCCATCCTCCATTATACGACCCGCATAGAGTACCACCAGCCTTGTGGATATTACGTAGGCTAGGCTTATGTCGTGGGTTATGAATAGTATTGCGGTCTCCATCTCCTTGCTTAATTGCTTGAATAGGTTTATTACCTGGGCCTGTATTGTGACGTCTAAAGCCGACGTTGGCTCATCGGCGATGAGTATCTTTGGCCTCAGTATTAATGACATTGCAAGCACAACCCTCTGGATCTGACCGCCAGAGAGTTGGTGTGGGTACCTCAGCATTATTATCTCTGGGTCTGGGAACCTGAGGTCCTTAAGCGCTTGAATGGCCATTTCATAAGCCCTATCCTCACTATACCTCTCACCGCTCCTCTCCATCCTAATCCTGGCAGCCTCCATGAGCTGGTAGCCCACGGTCTTCACCGGGTTAAGGCTCGTGAATGGGTTTTGCAGAACCATGAATACGGTTGTGCCCCCCCTGTACTTCTCCATCTCCTTCTCACTCAGCTCCAGCAGGTTAACTCCGTCAACCATTATCTTCCCCCCCGACACAACGGCATTGCCCGGCAATACCCTGGCAATTGCCTGGCCTAGGGTTGACTTTCCAGAGCCGCTCTCGCCAACGATACCGACAATCTCGCCCTTATCAATGTCCAGGTTTATATCGTCAAGTACGTGGAGCTCCCCCCCATAACCGTCTTATAGCCGACGTATAAGTCTCTAATTGATAGGAGGACCATACCCACCACCTCAGTACACAGCCCTACCACCTATTATGTCCTGCAACCTATCACCAAGCAGTACGAAGCCCAGCGCAATTATTAATATTGTTACGCTTGGGAACACGGCCCACCACCAATACTTCGGGAATCCCCCAACTAACGCCGTCAGATGCCATCTCACCAAGTATTGGAAGGCCAGGTTGTAGCCCAACCCCCTATGAAGTTCAGTATTGCCGCCGCCAGTATCACATTGCCAAAGTCAAGCATTGCATAGGCTATTATTGGATCAATGGTGTTAATAAATAGGTACTTAAAGAAGAGCTTTAGCGGTGACACGCCGTATAGCTGGGCCGCGGCTATGTAATCCATGGCCTTAACCCTAAGGGTCTCAGCCTGAAGAGCCTCGCGTATATTGGCCACCAAACAATTATGAAGGAGTAAATCATGCCTATGAAGCTCGCCTTAAGCAGTACCGAGACAACTATGGCGAGTATTATGGCAGGTACCGAGAGGAAGGCGTCTGTTATCCTCATGAGTATCTCATCCCACCAACCACCTAGGTAACCGGCACTAATGCTAGGGCTGCCCCCCCAATAAGTATTGCCGAGAGCACCACCAGGAAGGCTGGGTAAGCGGCGCTATAGGGTATTGAGTATAGTATCCTTGATAGTATGTCCTGACCCATGTAGTTGGTCCCCCCATTAGGTGGGCCCATGATGGTGGCTGGAAGGCGCCAGCGAGGTTTTGGGCGAATGGGTTGTACGGTAGTAATATCCAGCCAAGCTCGGATCCCTAAGGTACCCAGCTAATATCTCGAGTATTCCCTGTATTATTGACCAAATGACGAAGGCAGCAACTATGATAAGGCCAACAAGGCCTGCTGGTCCCTGGATATTAACTTAATCCAATTCCAGGCGGCTGCTGTAAATCCACCGGCTGCTCTCTTCTCCGTTACCTGCTCCGTCATGTTATCCTCACCCTCGGATCAAGTATTCCATAGAGTATGTCAGCGATGAAGTTGGCGATTATCACCGATATTCCCACGAATAGTGTTATGTCGTAAACCATTAATGGATCAACGCTAGTGATTGCCACCGTCGTTATGTAGCCCATTCCGTGGTAGTCAAACACGTCCTCAGCGACGTAAGCCCCCCCGTCCAGGCCAGTGCGAAGGTCAGGACCATTAGCGTGACCAATGGTATTAGGGCATTCCTCAAGCCAACCCTATAAACCACCACCCTTCTTGAGAGACCCTTAACGTAGGCGAGCCTCACGTAGTCGCTCTCGAGAACGTCAAGCATGGTGTTCCTAGCCATCCTAGTGTAGACGCCAAAGCTATAAAGGACTACTGCGAACATAGGCAGTATCATGTGGATTAAGTAGCTCTCGGCATAGGCCCAGTCATGCTCAATCAATGCATCAATTAGGGGCCAGCCCGTTATTGGCTTTGGTCTAGGGAGTAGTGGGTTCACATAGCCGCTTGTTGGTAGGTGGGTCCATGGCTCAAGCCATATGGCGAATATTAATAATAGGAGTAGGGCTATGAAGTACGGCGGTGAGGACCAGGTAAATATGTAGAATGCCCTAATGAGGTAATCAGCCCACTTATTCCTATTCGCTGAGGCAATGGCGCTAGGTAGGTCCCGAGAAGCACTGTTATTATCACTGCGGGTATCATGAATGTCAGCGTTATTGGTAGGTAATGCATTATTATGTATGCCTCAGGTTCCTTGTAGATTGGGTCATAGCCAAGGTTACCGCTAAAGACATTTATTAGGTAGTTAATGAACTGAACATAAAGTGGAGCATCAAGGTGATACTCCTTAACTATGGTCTCTAACTGAGCCATTGTGGGGTGGGGACCTGCATAAAGCCTGGCTAGTGCCAATGGTGTCGTGTAAATGGCATGAACAAGAACAAACATCAATAGGAGCAATAGCAATAGCGTTATTATGGCATTAATAAATCTCCTTATTACGAATATTAGGAAATCACGACCAGCCATCAAGCAACAGGAATAATCGTTCCTTTAAAAAGCTTACCCACATGTACATAGTCCTAAAAATACCTAGGATTATAAATTGATCTGTATTGATTATAAAAATAATAATATAAATTTTGAAATAATTATAGAAATTATTTATACTATGAGCTTACCTGCACCACCTTGGTTCCATTGGAGTACGTCACAACAGTTATGGTCACTGGCTTGTAGTACATAGTGTTGTAGTAGTAGCCCGTCCACGTAACTATTATGCCCTTCACGTACGGCTGCACCAGGAAGTATGGTACTGGGTCAGGTATCCAAACATATGGTGCTTGGTCATAAACTATCTTATACACCTGCTTAGCTATCTGTACCTGCTCGGTCAGGTTAGTCGTGAATGCAGCCTCATAGAGTAAGTTCGTAACCTTCGGGTTGTTATACCAGGCATAGTCACCAGTCGGTAGTGAGCCGGTTAGTATTGATATTGCCATCTGCATTATCGGGTCTGGCCAGTCTGCGCACCAACCAACACCGTATATTAACCTGCCACTAACCGATGGCGATGTCCAGCTATCAAACTCTGACGAGGTTACGTAACTCACGGCGGTCGGTATACCTATCTGACTTAGGTCTTGAGATACTATCTCAAGTTGCTCCTCTAACTGTGGTGTTACTGGTGGTATTACGTATATGGGTATTGAAGGTAGTTTCTGGCCACTTGGGTTGCCGATGACTGTGCCGTTGGGTAGTACTGTGTAGAAGTCGCCCTCCCAACCCGATTCATTGAGGTACTCAATGGCTAGGTTCGGGTTGTAGCTGTAGAATGGTAGGTGGTCTGGGTTGTATAGTGCTGGGTTAAGCGGCGTGAATGGTCCTAGGTAGTATGTTGCTAGTGTTGTGTTTAGTAGTGGTGAGTAGTACGTGTATAGCAACGCCGTGTAATTAATGGCGTGCTCAATTGCTAACCTGAAGTCCGTTATGTTCGTAGGCCACCTCTGCGTGTTCATTGAAAGCATCATTATACACTCGGGCGTTAGATCCCAATCAATGTGGATGATCGCCGTTGGCGGCAGGTACTGGTTGTATGGTGACCAAGCACTGTAGACCTGGTCTAGGAATGGCGAGCTCACGTAGGATAGCTGGGCCTGGTTCTCCGCGAACAATTCGACCCTGTCGGTGTGTGATTCTGAGATCTTCAAAACAATGGTCTGTATATGACCAGGTTGATCGAGTACCGGTAACGAACCAGGTGGATACTTATTGCCCCAGTAGTTGGGGGGGTTGAGTGTTAGGACTATCTCTGTGAATTCCCCTGGTGTTCCTGTAACGCTCTGTATCTCGTATGGGCCGGTTCCCGGCATTCCATACTGGCATAAGTAGCTATTTGGTGAGTTTACCTGAACACCGCCATGAGCGTCAACGTAGGCTGGTGGGACCATGGCACCCCACCACGATGCAATATCAAGTAGGAAGTACATGTATGGGTGTATCAGGTTTATCTCAACCTCATAAGGCCCAAGAACCACCACCGCCTGGTCTGGGTAGCTCATCATCTTCTGGATGGTCGCGTTCTGAACATTGAAGTTACTTAATACATACGCCAATGCATTGGCACAGAGCGTTACATTGCTTATGTACGCATTATTGCCGGTTGCGTAGGCGAGCGCGTGGCAGGCACCCCCCCACGGTATTGCAATACCGTACTGACTATAAACACTCATGTGGAATAGTAATGATCCGTAATTGCTTATTCCTGGTCCTTGTCCCATGATTATTGTTCTGTATAGGCTGAACCAAACGACTGTTGCGTTGAATGGCTCACCGTCGGTGAAGTAAACGCCTCGTCTCAGGGTGAAGATGTAGTGCTTGTAGTCTGGGCTGATGGTCCAGTTAGTCGCCAACATAGGAACAACCTGGAAATAATTACTACCATTCCAAGTTACCAACTCTTGATAAACAACATTGAATATCGGCTCATCCATCGTCCAAAAGCCCGTGGCTGGATCAAGACAATCAGGCGATGCCACATCAGTCAAGTCAATTAGTTCGTTTGGGTTTGGTGGTGCTAGGGTAATTGTCTGATTTGAAATGATAGTAACCGTGGGCTTCGTAACAGTCGGCGGAGTAACAACCTTCTTAGTCGGGTGATAAGTCACAGCAAAATAAGCACCAACAGCAACAACCACAACAACAACCACAATTATGCCCACTAACGCCGCCTTTGAAATTCCTACCTTGTTAAGGGATTTCGGCATAAATCAAAGCCAATTATTTATCCTTAAAAGTTTTACTCACCACCATCTATTAATACTATGGTTTAGAGATAATTTAGTTAAAAAGTTATTAAATATAAATGTACAAATGATCGTTCTAAGTATAAATAGATTATAATTAACCTTTTAATTATTCAATTACGTCATAATCTATGTTACTGCCTTCACCTTTATTGGCTGTGAGCTTAACAATGGCGCTGGTTTATTGAATACCTCTTGATATACCATTGCAAATGCTGTGTACCAGGCTAATAATGCGGTTATTATACCGACGTAGCCACCCACAATTGTTAAGCCCGCCGCGAGTAAGAAGAAGGTTAGCCAAAGCGTTAGGAATACTAGCCATAGTGCCCAATTAAGCCTGAAGGTGTATATCCAGAATATGAATGTGAAAATTCCGAAGGCTGCTAGGACCGCGCTTATGGCGGCCGGTGTAACGGAGATTATGTGCATATCAAGGAGCAGCACTGTTATGAAGTACCACTCCCAAAACGCGCCGTATGTAAAGAATGCGGCGTAACCGAAGGTATTTCCACTTCTCCATTCATATAAACCCGCGACTATTTGAGCTAAACCGCCGTAGAACGCTGCCAGTCCAATCACAACGTCTGAACCCGCGGTTATTATGTGCGCATTGAATAGGCTGAGGACTAACGTGGTTAATGCAAAGCCCGAGAGCCCGAGTGGTGCCGGGTTGGCTGTTTTCTCGGGCATTCGCTCACCCTTTACCGAGCTTTTCTAATTCAGCCTTAAACTCCTCGTAAGCCCTCTTAACCTCCTCAACGCTAGCTTCATCCTCGAGTGTAGTCACATCACCCAGTGGCTGTCCAGTGACGACTGCCTTGACCAACCTCCTCATTATCTTACCACTCCTGGTCTTCGGTAGCTTAGTCACGAAGAATATATTCGATAACGTGGCTATTGGCCCCCCCACGAGCTCCCTAACCGTATTATTCAACTCAGCCTTTAATTGCTCGGAGTTGGTAGCCCTGCTTAAGGACTACGTAGGCCACCGGAACCTCGCCCTTAACAGGGTCTGGAACGCCGACAACCGCGGCCTCGGCCACCGCTGGATGCTGTATTAACGCTGACTCAAGCTCATACGTGCCGAGCCTATGGCCGGCGACCTTAATTACCTCATCAGCCCTACCGAGTATCCAGAAGTAGCCGTCCTCATCCTTAACCGCGTAGTCACCTGCGTAGAACATTCCAGGGAATTTACTCCAGTAGGTCTTGACGTACCTGTCCGGATCCTTCCAAATCGTCAATAGCATTCCTGGCCAAGGCCTCTTAATTACGAGGTAGCCCCCCCTCTGTCCCGGCTGTACTGGGTTTCCATTATCATCAACAACGTCCGCATCAACGCCGGGCAGTGGTGGCCCATTAGTACCTGGCTTGAGTGGTACCAGGGCGAGACCTGGTGCGTGGGATATCAATATACCACCCGTCTCGGTCATCCACCAGGTGGAGCCGAAGGGCACCTTCTCCCTACCCGCCAACTTCCAGAGCCACCTCCAGGCCTCTGGGTTTATTGGCTCACCAACTGAGTGGATGAGCCTTATCGTACTAAGGTCATGCTTCTTAACCCAGTCATCACCAAACCTCATAAGTGTCCTTATACCCGTGGGGGCTCGTATACAGTATGGTCGCTCCATACCTCTCTGCAATCGCCCACCAACGGTCTGGGTTCGGGTAGTCGGGCGCGCCTCGTACATTATCGTTGTCATGCCCTCAAGGAGCGGCCCAAACACTATGTAGCTGTGCCCAGTTACCCAACCAATGTCCGCGGTGCAGAAGTGAATGTCGTCCTCCCTGGCGTCGAATACCCACTTCATGGTCGCGTGGAGTAACACCATGTAGCCGCCTGTGTCATGAACAATGCCCTTGGGCTTGCCCGTAGTGCCTGACGTGTATAGTATGTACAAGGGATGCTCGCTCTCCACGGGTTCAGGCTCCACGTAGGTGTTCATTGGTACGTCACTCATTAATTCATGCCACCAGTAGTCCCTGCCCTTAACCATGTTAACATCATTAAGACCAACCCTCCTGAAGACAATTACGTTCTTAACCGTGGGCGACTGCTCAAGGGCCTTATCAACAATGTCCTTAAGCCTAATCACCCTACCACGCCTATAACCACCGTCAGCGGTTATCACCAGCTTGGCCTCAGCGTCATTAAGCCTATCGGCTAACGCCTGTGCCGTGAATCCGCTGAAGACTACCGTAAATATTACGCCGAGCCTCGCAGCCGCAAGCATTGCTATTGGAAGCTCGGGAATCATTGGTAAGTAAATGCCTATGGTATCGCCCTTCTTAAGGCCGAACTTATTCTTAAGTACGTAGGCAAGCCTATTAACCTCACGCCATAGGTCGTAATACGTAAGCTTACGAACCTCAAGTGGATTACCACCTTGATCAACTGGCTCGCCCTCCCAAATAATCGCCACCTTATTCTTCCTACCACCCTTAACATGCCTATCCAGTGCCAGGTACGATGCATTTAACCTACCGCCAATAAACCACTTATAGAATGGGGGGCTGTGGATCGGCAACAAGTACTTTATCCCAGGGTTTGAACCACTCAAGCTCCCTGGCAATATTTGACCAGAAGGCCTCAATGTCCTTAAGGCTCTCACTATGAATTCTCTTGTACTCCTCAGGATCTACCGCCCTTTCCTTTCCAATCTCGGGAATGATTTTTTCTTTAAAGGGTAGAGCCCATGTTACTGACATACAGAGGTAATACTAAGTTATAGAGTTTTATAAGCTTTATCGACAATGCATAATTATTATAACAGTATAAACAGTATAATAATGATAATATTCAAATACATAATTATCGTAAATCAAATGCTCTTTAAATGCTACTGAATGGACCTTTTACTACTCAGTATGTGCTCCACCTGTCTCTCTATGTAATTCACAGTAAATCTCACACTATTAAACTTCTCATCAATCTCCTTAATCCTGGGCTTAATCTCCTCGTTATAGATCCTCCAGGCCCTGGGCTGAAGCATGCGTACCAACTGCGCAGTCCTGTATATGGCCACAATCTCAGTGGGCCTTAACTCCCAGGGAAGTCTCAACTCCTCGAGTCTCCTGGCCCTGACATACTTAGCCCTACCCATTTCAATAGCGTGTACGTGATGGGCAAATAGGTGGAGGAGTGTGTTCATGTCGATCCTGTAATTAATGAGTATTATTGACTCCTCTGGGAAGTACTTACCAGTAATCACTTGGCATTGCTGATCCCTATCCACGTACTCAATACACTCGTTAGTGGGGGGGTTTACCGTGGCTATCACCTTGGGCTTCTCAATATTCATACTTTCTGATAAGTTCTCGAGAATCCCCTCGGCACTACTCTCAATGTCCTCAAGGGGGGGTTTTAGGATTGAATTCTCAATCTCCATAATCACTTGGTTAATGAGGTCCCTACCTGCGGACATGAACTTATTATTATTAATTCCGAGACTTATAAATCCTCCCTAGGCCTTTACCTAAAATAGATTAATGCCGTATAAAGGGACTTATGCAAAAAATGCGCAGTGCATTATGCCTAAAGTATGCCAATACTCATTGATTGCTTATGAGGGTTGGCGAGTTGACGGTTGACTTAAGGGGGTATTGGTTGCCCATACGGCAGTACATTGGCCATACAGAGCTTCCGCGATGTGCCGGTGGGCTCTGTGATAACGTTTATACTCGATGATGAGGAGTGCTACCTAACATTGAAGAGGCTATTCCCACTGCTTGGGCAGAGGATCGTCAGGGCTGAGGAGCAGAATAGGGTGTATAAGCTCTCGGTTCTTAAGGTGAGGTTTTTCCAAATTGGGTAATGCATATTAACTTCGTTTAACGCCATACCACGTGTCCTTTGATAAGGCCGGCTACCTGATTGGTAGGAACTTCGTATACCCTGATTATAGAATTCAATTCCCCCCCAGGTACTACGGTTACACCCTGAGGCACCTAAGCTCAAGTAAGGGTTAAAACTAACGAGAAGGCAATAGAGGGGGCTGGCGGAATATAGTGTTGATGTACCACTAGGCAGGGACTATATTGAGTTTGATGCTGCTGAGATGAGGATAGTGTCGGTTAAGGTTGATGGGCAGGATGCCAAGTTCGAGTATGACGGCAGGACGTTAAGGGTATACCTTAGCCAGGTAGTCACATGGTACAGGTGGGCTACGAAACAAAGCCCAGGAAGGGTCTTTACTTCGTACTGCCAGATGAGCATTACAGGGATAGGGTGCCCATGGTTTGGACGCAGGGTGAGAGTGAGGATAATCATTACTGGATACCAATGCCTGACTATCCAAATGTTAAATTCACAAGTGAGTTATTGATAATAGTTCCGAAGACCTGGACCGCGGTTTCAAACGGTGTTTTAGTGGAGACTAAGGACCTGGGTAATGAGGTGTTGTGGCACTGGCGGTTGGATAAGCCTCACTCAGCATACCTCGTGGCCTTTGCAGCAGGTGAGTTTGAGGTTGTTAGGGAGGATTGTGATGGAATAACTATTGAGCACTACGTACCAAGGGGTTACGGTGATAGGGCTAGGTTTAGCTTCTATAGGACGTGCGACATGATAAGGTTTTACAGTGATTACACAGGCGTTAAGTACCCATGGCCCAATTATAAGCATGTTGCCGTTAGTGAATTCATTTATGGCGGTATGGAGAACACCACGGTAACAATAGTCACAGACACCACGTTACACGATGAGCATGCCCACTGCCCAGGTTCCAGATTCCCATGCCCAGACATGGAGGACTTCACATCAGATGGCTTGGTCGCCCATGAACTTGCCCATCAGTGGTTTGGTGATTACGTCACGACTAAGGACTGGGCTAATATATGGCTTAACGAGGCCTTTGCCACATATTTCGAAGCGCTCTACATGGAGCATGCCAAGGGACGTGATGAGTTCCTATACGAGCTTTACCAGAACCTCAGGAATTACCTCAATGAGTACGGCAATAGGTACGCAAGGCCAATAGTCACGAGGTTGTATAGAGACCCTGAGGAGATGTTTGATAGGCATACGTATGAGAAGGGCAGCCTAGTCCTGCACACCCTCCGTAACCTACTCGGTGATGAAGCATTCAGGAGAGGTATAAATCTATACCTAACTAGGCATGCCCATGGTAATGCTGATACGGAGGACCTCAGGAAGGCCCTCGAGGAGGTTTCTGGGCAACCGCTTGATTGGTTCTTCACCCAGTTCGTCTACTCGTCAGGTCACCCCCCCGTTATTAAGTATTCCTGGAGTTATGACCCAGCTAATAAACTTATTAAGCTAAGTATTAGCCAGGCCCAGGGGGGGGATGACTCATACCCAATCTATAGATTGCCTCTAGAATTTGAGATTAAGTACCAGGTGGTAGGGTCGACATATTTAGGTTCGAAATGAATGAGAGGGAGGCCACGATATACGTACCAGCTAGCGAGAGGCCACAGTACATATGCATTGATCCTCAATTCAAGGTAGGCGTTAAGTCCGTGAGTGCCGATAAGGGTGTTGAGGAGGCCATTGCAGAATTAAGTAGTGAAAACCTACCCTGTAGGCTTGAGGCCATAGATGCATTGGCCAGGGATGGCAGTGCCAGGGCTGTTGAGGAGTTGAGTAAGGCATTAATGAGCGACCCATTCTGGGGGGGTGTCAGGGCTGAGGCCGCAGGCAGTCGGTAGGTAGGTACGGAGGATGCGCTCAAGGCGCTACTCAACGCATTAAATAACGAGAGGCACCCAAGGGTTAGGCAAGCCATCGTGGAGGCCCTGGGCAACTTCAAGGGCAATAGGGATGTGGCTAGAGTGCTCACGTCAATCCTCGAGAATACATCCGAGAGTTACTACGTTAGGTCAAAGGCTGCCCAATCACTTGGTAAGTTGGGGGGGATGCTTGATTACGCTGGAGAACTCATTAAGGCCCTTGACTACCCAAGCCATAACTACGTAATAGCCCAGGGCGCACTACAGGGACTTTCCGAGCTGGGTACCGATGAGGCGATTGACACATTAGTTAAGTATACGGAACTCGGTAGGCCAACCCTCGTTAGGATGGTCGCGACCCAATCCCTGGGTAAGTTCGTGGGCGTTAGGAGGGTTTATGATAGGATTAGGGAGTTACTTAAGGACCCGTATTACAGGGTTAGGTATGCCGCCGTGGCTGCCGTGGAGAGTTCCCTGGACCCGAGGTTCCTGGATATACTCGATGAATTAGCCAGTAGGGACTTGGATGGCCGTATAAGGCGTTATGCGAGGGACGTTGCCAGGAAGATTCGGGAGCAGATGCAGAGGGGTGTTGAGTATGCAAGGCTAAGGGAGGAGATTGAGAGGATTAGGGAGGAGCAGAGGAGGATTATGGATAGGCTGGACAGGATGGAGGCGAAGGGCTAACTCATGACTTTAGCCACATAGGCTATGTAATTACCTGACTTAGCCAGTCTCTCTACAATGTCGTAATTACCGTATAGGATCTCCTCAAACCGTGACCTCAACTTCTTTGGCACCACAATCTGCAGTAGGCCGCCGGGCTTGAGGTGGTCCTTAGCCTCAATTATCAATCTCCTATTTAAGTCGAGACCGGCGGTTATTGGCGGATTTGAAATAATAGTATTAAACCTCTCACCCTGAACCGCGCTGTATAGGTCGCTTAGTCGAACTTCCGCATTGTCTACCCTATTAATCTTAATGTTAATAGCCGCTAGCTTAACCGCGAGCTTGTTTATGTCAACCATGACCACCCTACCCCTCGGCGCTAGCTTCGCCGCCACAATGCCGAGGACGCCATAACCGCATCCCATGTCGAGTATGTCCCAATCATTCATTATAACCATGTTCTCAGCCAACAACCTAGTCCCTGCGTCCACGTCCTCGCTCGAGAAGACCCCCCCAGGAGCCAGCACGAAGGTCAACGGAAATCCCCCTAATCACGGTATGGATCCTCCTAACCCTCATCTCCTTAAAGACGGGTTCCCTATCGTAATAATGCATTAATACTCTAAAGACCCCCCCTTAGGAACAAGCCTTTTATCCCTTTCATTATTTTCAGGAAGAACGGTTTTTAAGCACACCATAACCCGTCATTGTTGATGAGGAAATCACTATTCATTGGTTACCTACTGATTTACGTATTCTCAGCATCATTTAATTACTTCTTCGTGAAATTTGGATTAAGATATGCAATGCCGTTGGGCTACATGTCGATTAGGTATGCAATAGCTGGAGCCTGTTGGCTATAGCAGCCGCATTAATTAATGGGAGGTACTACGTAATACTGAACAGGGACTTAGCCTCCTGAGCCTATTCTCCTCACTAAGCACGGCGCTTTGGGCCTATGGCCTGGTTTACATAGATCCAGGGTCATCAGCCATATTCGGCTATACAATGCCCCTATTCGCAATACCACTATCGATTATTCTAATTCATGAGAGGCCAAGGACTCTTAACGTTATTGGGGGGGCAATTATTGGGTTTATTGGCGTTATTATTTATGGCGTGTCCTCAATAATAAGGGGGGGTGTCTCATTAATTGCGCGTTGCTTACGGTGGTTAATGCCATATTTTGGGCCCTATATAGTATATACTTTAGGAAGTTGGGTGATAATGATGGGTTGATTGTCGTGTCTAACATGTTCATAGTTGGTTCAGTACTGCTTGCCGTAATGGGATTACTACTTGATGGTCCCAGGGCATTCACAAGTATTGAGTGGGCGCCTGGGTTTATCGATAATTTACTGGGCACCTCTGTGGTTGGTGGTGCGGTTCTGTTTCTCGTTTGGTACCTACTTGTTAATTCTATTGGGGGGGTTGCGAATTCAACGCCGTATATATTCACGGTCCCTGCATTGACACTCGTGCTCAATTACTTAATAATGGGTATTCAACCAACCATACCGGAGATTATTGGCTCAGCCGTAATGTTCGTTGGTATTTACCTCGCCTCGACCTAGCCGTGACCCATTGGCGTACTAAAAATTTTTAAGTAATTAGCTTAAGCGGGTTCTTACATGGCCACATTAACAAGGTCTAAGCAACCGAGGAAGCAGAGGAAGGCGTTATTCAACGCGCCACTCCATGTTAGGCATAGGTTAATGACTGCAAGGCTTAGTGAGGACCTACAGAGACAGTACGGCGTTAAGAGATTGCCTATTAGGAAGGGTGATACCGTGCTTATACTCAGGGGGGGAGACTTTAAGGGCGTTAGGGGGGGTAAGGTTGTCGATGTTGATTTGAGGAAGATGAGGATTTACGTGGAGAACGCAACCCTGAAGAAACCGAGTGGTGAAACCGTTTATTACCCAATACACCCGTCAAAGGTCATGATTGTTGAGTTAGACACCAGCGATAAGAGGAGGCTTGAGGCCATTGAGAGGGCTAGGAAGCAGCGCGAGGAGTACCTGAAGAAGCTTGAGGAGGCTAAGGAGGCCAGGGCGTTAAGGAAGCCTGAAGTAATCGTCGTTGGTGGTCAGGGCGGTGGCGGTGAGCAGAAGCAGCAGTAAGCCTTTAAATGGGGGGGTTCCCCACGGTGATGCCTAATGCCCAGTAGGCACTTAAGGCGTTATCAAGCACCTGAGTGGTGGCCGATATCGACAAAGGAGGCTGTATGGGTTGTTAGGCCGAGCCCTGGACCGCACCCACTGGCTAAGTCATTGCCGCTGGCATTACTCGTTAGGGATGTCCTTAGATACGCGAAGACCCTCAGGGAGGCTAGGTACGTAATTGGTAAGGGGGGGTTGATTAAGGTTGATGGTAGGGTGAGGAGGGATTACAAGTACCCCCCCGTTGGTTTAATGGACGTTGTCGAGATTATACCAACCAATGAGATTTACCGAATGGTTCCACACCCAACCAAGTTCCTATGGCCAGTACCAATAAGCCAGGAGGAGGCTAGGTATAAGCTTTGCAGGGTTGAGAATAAGACAATGGTTAAGGGTGGGCAAATACAGCTTAACCTGCACGATGGTAGAAACATACAACTACCCTATGAGGAGGGTAGCAAGTACGATACGCTTGACTCAGTACTCATTGACATTAACGAGAATAAGATAGTCGATCACGTAAAGCTTGAGCTAGGTTCGCTGGGGGGGCTCATTGTCGATGGTAAGAACGTGGGTTACTACGGCAAGATAACCGAGATAATACAAACCTATAGGAAGAGGGAGTCCACCGTGAAGATTGTGACGAGCGATGGTAAGGAGGTCAGAACAATAATGGACTACCTATTTGCAGTGGGTAGGGAAAAGCCCCCCCTAATAACCATAATGTTACAACAGGCACAATCTCAATAACTGTAACTGTCATTTTATCAGTTTAATCATGGTATTACTACCCACGGCCTTTCGAATAACCCTATCAATTAATGCCTTAGCAATCTCTAGCTTCGCCCTCTTTATCTCATCGTTTCTCTTCACGGTCTTACCTGGGTTAAAGCCGTAAATCCTAATCTCCCGAGAACCCATGTAATAAGCGAGATAAACAGCCCTATCACCATCGGTAAATCCAGGAATTAGTAATGAACAACCCCTAGGCCATACCTGGACTGTAGGTAGTAACTTCCTAACTTTAGATGCATACTTAGGGTAATACTCAATGTTATCTCCATGCGCATGACCAAGCACCAAGCAATCACAATTAATTAACTCCTCAGGCATGAAGTCAAAATCCGTGACGACGATGTCAGGGTTCAATCCCCAATCACGAAGAAGCCTAACCGAGTAACCCTCAACCGCAATCAATAAACCATCATCACTAGGCCTCACCTCAGCCGCTGGCATCACCACATTAACCACGTCCCACCTGAATTCCCTTAAATCACCATCATAGTTGCAAAAGCTGGGCGCTAATTCAGCAGCTAGGTAATCACCGCTAAAGTTCAGTTGAGGAAGCATCGTCATGTAATAATTCCTAACTAATAACCACTCCATTGGGTCGAGAACAATGCCGCCGCGCATTGTAACCTCAACGACCGCATTACATTAGCATGTTTATGCCAACGTCAATACCAACGTCCTTAGGTGTTAAGCCATACTTAACCTGTGTAAACTCCCTCCTAAACTCAATAACCTCCTTCCTAACATTACCTGGATCCTCCCTCCTTATGAGGACCCGCGCCATGAATTCGGCAATAACCCTCATCTCATCCTTACCCATGCCAAACCTCGTCATCTCCTGAACACCAAGCCTAAGTCCACTTGGGTCCCTGAAGCCCTTGTCCCAGGGTAGCGCATTTTTATTCACAATAATGTTAGCCTCCTCAAGTAGGATGGCTGACTTAGTACCACCACCAACGTTAGACACGTCAACGAGCACCTGGTGGGTCCTCGTGAAACCCCTATTCTCGGCAATAACCTTAAACCCAAGTGCATGCAACTCCTCCGCTAAAGTCCGCGCATTATTAACGACCTGCTCCGCATATGCTTTACCGAATTTCATCATTTCGATTGCGGTCACGGCAGTCGCGGCATACCTATGATGGTGATAATTCGAGGTCAATCCAGGAAACACAGCCCTCTGAATAACCTTAAACAAATCCTCCCTATTAGTAAATATAACGCCACCCTGAGGGCCAGGGAATGTCTTATGAGTTGATGATGTCATTATATCAGCACCTAGATCAAGCGGATTTGGAAATGCCCCCACCCGCAATCAGACCAAGCACATGCGCCGAATCATGAAGTAATACTGCATTAACCTCATGAGTAACATCAAGGAGCTCCTTAACTGGATGCGGGAATAAGTACACAGAACCACCGAGTATAACAATCTTCGGCCTAACCTCCCTAATTAACTTAATACTCTCATCAACATCAACATTGAACTCCTCATTATCCCACGGCAAATCAACAACCTTTAGCTTGAAAATCCCAGGTGCACCCGTCGTTTTATGACTTATATGACCCCCCCTGAATTAAGCGGCACCGACATTATCGTATCGCCAGGCTGCGTCAACGCTGCGTAAACTGCTGCGTTGGCTATCGTACCTGAGATGGGCCTAACATCAACGAACTTAGCATGAAATAACTCACCCATTAAGTTCGCGAGAAGGCCCTCAAGCTTATCAATATACTTAGTGCCTTGGTAATACCTACTGCCTAGTGTACCTTCAGCATATCTGCCCTCCATATCATTTAAGTAGACGTACTCGGCCAGTGGCGACATTACATTCTCGCTGGGTATGAGGTTTATTGTCTCTAATCTACGCCACTTATTATGTACCTTCACTATGTTTAATACATCGTTCAATACTGAGTCCGGGTCTAATGGCATTTACTAAGGTTTAACGATAATCTATTAAAGCTTTAATGCCCTGCCCACCCAACCTATTCTTAGGGTATTACGGAGCGGTGGATTAATTAATCTCTAAGAGTATATTAAAGTGATGTCCACTGGTAGTAATGATATTAAGTTCATCGATGTGGTGAAGGCACTCGAGAGTATTGAGGCGACCACTCAGAGGACCGTAATGGCTAAGCTACTCTCATCACTCCTCAAGAAGACCCCCCACCCAACGTCATTGATAAGGTCATCTACTTCATACTTGGTCAACTAAGGCCTGACTGGGAGGGTGTGGAGCTTGGTGTTGCCGAGAAGCTTACCTTTAGGGCCATTGCCAACGCCACTGGCACACCCATTAAGCAGGTTGAGGATCTTTACAAGAGACTTGGCGATGTTGGTGAGACGGCCAGGAGAATAATGAGTAGTAAGCCTCAGCAGAGTGGTGGTAAGTCAATACTTGAGTTCTTCGGAGGTGGAGGTGTTGAGGAGTTGACGATGGGTAAGGTCTACGATACGCTAATGTCGATAGCCAAGGCAAGTGGTGAGGGGGCACAGGACACTAAGGTTAAGCTCCTAACATACCTATTCTCAAGGGCTAAGCCTGAGGAGGCTAAGTACATTGCCAGGTTCGTAATTGGTAGGCTGAGACTTGGTGTTGCTGATATGACAATACTTGATGCATTGTCAGATGCATATAAAGTTTCTAGGGATGCCCTCGAGAGGGCTTACCACATTTACCCAGACCTCGGTTATATAGCTAGGCTAGTTGCCCAGGAGGGTCAGGACGCCCTAGCCAAGATTCACGTGACGCCTGGTGTGCCGATACAGCCAATGCTTGCCGAGAGACTAAATACGCCGGCGGAGATACTGGCTAAGCTTGGTGGTACTGCGATGGTTGAGTATAAGTATGATGGGGAGAGGGCCCAGGTGCATAAGACCAGATGGTGAGGTTAGAATATTCAGTAGGAGGCTCGAGAATATAACTCATGCGTACCCTGACGTTGCTGAATACGTTAAGGAGGCTATCGACGCTAAGGAATTCATTGTTGAGGGTGAAATAATAGCTATTGACCCAGACACGGGTGAGTTTAGGCCTTTCCAGGAGTTGATGCATAGGAAGAGGAAGCACGATATTAAGGAGGCTATGAAGGAGTACCCGGTTAATATATTCCTGTTCGATGTCATGTACGTTGATGGTCAGGACCTAACAAACCTGCCGCTCATTGATAGGAAGAGGAAGTTGTTAGAGATCCTTAAGCCCAGTGAGTATGTTCATTTGGCGACGTGGAGGATAATAAATGATGCTGAGGAACTTGATAAGTTCTTCCATGAGGCTATAAGCGATGGTTGTGAGGGTGTGATGTGTAAGTCCATTAAGGCTGACTCTATTTATGAAATGGGCGCCAGGGGGGGTTGGCTCTGGATTAAGTATAAGCGCGACTACAGGAGTGAGTTGACGGACACGCTTGACCTGGTTGTCGTGGGCGCCTTTTGGGGGGGCCGCGGTAAGAGGGCTGGCACATACGGAGCGCTACTCATCGCGGCCTACGATCCAAAGACCGATCAATTCTACACAGTGAGTAAGGTGGGTAGTGGATTCACAGATGAGGACTTGGTAAAGCTTAAGCAGATGCTTGACCCGTATAGGATACCTCATAGACATCCAAGGGTTGTCTCTAAGATGGAGCCTGATGTGTGGTTCGTGCCTGCAGTGGTTCTTGAGATAATAGGTGCGGAGATAACCCTAAGCCCACTCCATACCTGCTGCATGGGTGCTATTAGGCCTGACGTTGGCTTGGCCATTAGGTTCCCAAGGTTCACTGGGAGGTATAGGACGGATAAGTCGCCGGAGCAGGCAACGACTGTCGATGAAATACTCGAGATATATAAGGAGCAGAAGAAGGTAAAGATAGAGGAGGGCACGAATCCATGAAATTACTCACCACCTTCCTCCTTCAACACCCTCTCCAACGTCCACCTAATCGCCCTAATTATTTCCCTAAGCCTCTCATCACTCCTGTAATTCCTAATGACTATGCCAACCACATTATCACCATCAAGCTTAATCTCATAATTAAAGGCCTCCTCACGCCTTAATTGCCCATCCTTAACCAACTTATCATCCTCCTGCTTAAAACCCTCGAGTATCTTATCCCTAAAGAACCTCCTGAAGGCCGTATTATCCTTATTGAAGGGCTTTATTGGCTTAATGCTCACACCATTTTCATAAACCTCGACAGTACCCAATAACTCATTACCAACCCTAGACCTAATCTCCCTAGTCTCCACCAATTTGCCTAAGTCCTGCGGCTTACTCACTAGCTCCGTGGCAGGAACTATTGACTGCGACTTAATTATACTATCAATGACGCTCTTAACTTCATTCAATAGATCAAGCTCCTCCTGAAGCTCCTTAATCCTACTATCCAACTTATCCCTAAGCTCAAGTAACCTCTTTACATCTACCGCATTGTCCACGGTTAAGAATTAATAAGTCCAGTTAATAAAGCTACGCGTGAAGAAGCAGGCCGTAGTACTATCAATGGGTAACTTAAACCTAGATATATACGTTAAAACCGACGCAATACCAAGGCCTGATGAGTCAGTTGATGCGTACGAGACCTACATGGGTGGTGGAGGCTCAGCGGCTAATTTCTCCGTTGCAGTGGCGAGGCTTGGGCTCGGCTCTAGATTCCTTGGGTCTGTGGGTAATGACCAATTTGGTGATATGCTCATTAAGGAATTGGAGTCTGAGGGAGTCGATACAAGGTTCATAAAGCGCATAAGCCATGAAAAGACGGGCACCGTAATTGTGATTGTGGGTCTCGATGGTTCCAAGCGAATGATTAGGTATTCAGGGGGGGCTAACCTTGGATTAACACCCAATGACATTACTGATGAGGTCATGAACGGCGTATCACACGTCCACGTGGCCCTTGGTAGAACCGAGATCATTGAGATGGCAAAGCGCATTGCCAAGTCCATGGGGCTAACGGTCTCTGTTGATGGAGGTACGCCACTAGCTAGGAAGGGGCTTGACGTTATTAGGGATGTCATGAATAATGTTGACATTTGGTTCATGAATAGTTTCGAGGCTAGGGAGTTAGGTCATTCAGAGAATGTTGTTAGGGCTGCAGAGAATATAGCGAGTAGGGTTAGGGTTAGGGAGTTGATAGTTACCCTCGGTCCCCCCCGCGGAGCATTATTACTTAGGGATGGTGAGGTCAAGTACTCTGATGCATTTAAGGTTCCCCCTGTGGATACCACGGGTGCCGGTGATACGTTTGCCGCAGCTTACGTAGTTGCCTCCGTACTAGACCTAGACCCAATAGACAAGCTCATCTTTGCCAATGCGACGGCATCGCTTAAGGTCACCCGAAAAGGCGCCAGATCATCGCCCAGGTTAAACGAGGTCGTTGATTTTCTCGAATCCCTTGGTTACGCTAAATTAGCTAATGAGATATTGAGTAGGCTTGGTTATTCCTAAGTTATTTAGTAATGGAAAAAACTTATATATGTAGTGACTACACTGTGTATAGGAGTTAGGGGGGGATTACCGTGTCTAAGGTTAATGTCAACGCCCAGGTTAAGGTTAAGTATTGTGATGGTACTTGGTGCAACTTCCAATACTTCAGGTGCGCCAAGAAGGCGTTGAAGATAGTTAGGCAGGGTAATAGGGTGGTTACCCAATGTACATTGTTTGGAGGACCTTGCATTGGCTATAAATGTCAGTACGCCGTCTGTGAGGCTCATGTAATGGCTCCAGACGGTAGGTGCCTGCTTGATCTTAGGAATATGGAGACGAAGGAGAGGGATATTGTTGAGGAGGCTAAGAAGCTTGATAAGCAGGCCTCTGTGATTAATAAGCATCTTAAGAAGCTTGGACTTAAGGATTACATGTAGACCGTGAATGATTAAAGCGGTTATCCTAACCGCGGGGGGGCTTGGTGAGAGGCTTAGACCATTAACATACCTAGTTCCCAAGCCCTACCTTCCACTTCGCAATGGTTTAATAATTGAACACATACTGAACTGGATAAAGTCGCAAGGCCTTAATTATGATGATTTAATCGTAGTTACCGCATACATGGCCGATAAGGTAATCTCATTACTGAACAATTCCATGCCTGGCATTAAGTTCGTCATTGCCGATCAATTATTGGGTACCGCGGGTCAGTTATGGTACGTGAGAGACCTCGTGAACGACGATGACGATGTCGTGGTAATTAATGGCGATGTACTAACTGACGTACCTCTATTAAAGGCCCTTGATTACCATAGATCAAGCAACGCTGATGTAACCATAATTTCAATTAGGTATAAATTAACCGCCAGGTATGGAGTACTTGATATAGGTCCTGGTGGTGAATTTAGGGGGGGTTGGCTTGAGAAACCCACTATTACCCTGCCGATAGTTACTGGCATATACGTAATGAGAGGTTCGTTGATTAAGAGATTGAATAAGGAACGACTTGACATGAATAAGTACATTGAGTATCTACGGCAAAGTGGTATGAGGATAATGGTTTTTCTAACCGATGGTAATTACGTGGATCTTGGCGTACCTCAGGATTATCTTAACTCGTTAGTAACATGACCATTGCTTCGTAAATCATTCAACGCAACATATATAAACAATTAAAATACAGGGATTATTAATAATGTCTAGGGCTGTTTGTCCAGGGCTTGAAAGGACAGCAAGCGGTTATGTATGTACATATGCACAGAGACCAATTAACCCATTCCAGTGGTACTGCTTTGGTGATTATTTTGAGTGTCCAATATACGTTCAGTACATGAAGACTAGGGGGGGTGCTCAGGCAAAGGCTGAAACTAAACCGTCACAGACCGTACAACCATTACAACAGCAGGCCCAGCAGCAAACCCAGCAGGTAGTTACCGCGGCACCAGTTGCTGCAACTGCTGCACGTGTTGAGATTGCTGGTGATGCTGAGGATGAGTTGATTAGGAGCAGTGAGTCGATAATATCGAAGTTTGAGAGCAATGCTAAGTCGCTTAATGATAAGTGGAAGGATTACGAGAACTCCGTGCAATCAACCAGACAGAGTTGGGAGGTTGAGAAGGCGAAGCTGAGGAGGTACATGGTTATTCTTGAGAGGATTCGTAATAAGTACAATGAGGATCTTAAAGAGGTTGAGCTTAGGAGGAGTATGGGCCTCATTAATGATGATACTTATAATAAGCTTAAGGATAGTATTCAGAAGAAGCTTGATAGGATTGGTGATAAGCTTAAGGAATTGAATACTAGGTATCAAGACGTTGAATCAACAATTAATCAACATTATAAGAGGTTGCTTATGACTACGGTAACGCCGGAGATCAGTAAGCTTAAGCTCTCGCTGGCTAAGCTTGAGGAGATGTATAGGGATGGTAAGATTAGTAAGGAGGTTTATGAGAAGCTGAAGGCCGAGATTGAGGGGGGGGTGATATCATGAGCGAGGAAATGCTGAAGATTTACGAGGAGTTACTAAAGCAGATTAATAAGACGTACGATAATTACACCGAACAAATAAAACGCCTTAACAACATGTGGTCAGACTACAAGAATGCCGTTGGCAATGTTAAGAGGAATTGGGATGTTGATAACATATTGCTGGAACTCAGGATTAATGAACTTAAGGCGAGTATTGACTCAATACGTGAGGAACTGGACATGCTTAAGGTTAAGAAGGAACTTGGCTTAATAGATGATGATGAGTACTCCAAGTCCTCCGCGGAGTTAACGGATACCTTAACAAAACTAACTAATATGTATGATGAGGCTAAGTCAAAGATTGATGAGATTGATAAGGGTATTAAGGAACACTGGTTTAGGTCAATGGATGTAACATCGTTAACTACGGACCAAGTTGACGGCATGATTAAGGAACTTGAGGATAGCAAGGCTAGGGGTGAAATACCTGAGGACGTGTATAACAGGGTTAAGGCAGACCTGGAGCTTGTGAGGAGGGTTGTTCAAGCACTGGCATTAATAAAGACCGAGTCAAAACCTTAATTCCGATAGAGTTTTATTTTTTGATTTTATTTAAATAGATCTTAATTTCATTGTATTTAATGTGAGGAATTTAACCTATGTATTTTAACGGCCTCCTTATACGACCTTATTATACCGTATAGACCAATTATACCAACCACCGAAATGACTAGTAGGAAGCCTATATCAATTGCGTTTAGGTTTGGTATTGGTATCCCTGTGCTTATTGCCCAGGCATCAATTTGTGGTAGGAATATTATTAATAAACCAACTAACGCAAACACGATACCTCCATAGTAAAGCGTTATTCCCGCTGTCTTCCTACCAACGTACTTAATCTCCTCCTCCGTGAACTTCTTAGCCCTTAACGAACCGCCAAATATTGCGCCAAGTATTACCTGCATTATCATCGTACCAATACCAAACATGAGACCAGGCAATGGTGCATACCAAATACTGGGCATCTCTGGGGGGGCTAACACGAACGTGATTATCGAAGCATACGCACCAAAGCCAAACCCAGCTATTAATCCGTGAACTATAGTCATCTTTATGGGAACCTCCCTCGGATGAGCCTCATGAAGTGGTATTCTCTTAGCCTCATTTGTATGGTGTTGATGCCCACCAAGTAGCACATCAATTGGCAGGTGTATGTACTTACCCCCCCTCAATATGTATGAACCTGCTATGGCCATTACGAGACCGACCACGAAATAGACAGGACCATCCAAATTATACTTCATGTAGAAGTAGGCGAGCCCTATATAACCTAGTGTCGTTAAGAGGGCCCTCTGTATCGTGAAGCCTAGTGAGAATAGGAAGCCCGCCTTCATGCCTCCTCTCGTACTGTATTCACCGACTGCGTAGCTGAAGGTTATCGGCATGTGTGCTCATCAGGTGTTATTCCATGAAGCATTCCTAGGAATAAGGACACTATTAGTATTTCGATGACGGGTAGCTGGCTTGGTGGGTGTAGCAGGAAGTTTATGTTGAATATTCCAAGCCCAAGCACCACCATGGCTAGTGAAAGCAATATTAGATTTGCCGACTGTATTAGTCCAATTCCTGATTTTGGCATCATTAGGGTTACCCTAAAGTTGGGGTTAATAAACCCTTCTCCAGCAGTTAGCTTTTTAAACTGATATCGAATCAGTTATCGATTTAAAGCATGCCTAAAGATAGGTTAATTAGCAATTCTCGGGATAATGAGGTAGGCATGAAAAGCCTTTACACGTACATGAGTAATGAGAAGACTAGGGTCGCCCTATTCTCACTACTAGCGTCAGTGCTAATAACAGCTATGAACATAACCGCATGGCTACTCACAAATTCCCTCGCCGTTCTTGCAGAGGCCATGCACACATTCCTTGATATTCTCGTAACAGCGATAACGTTAATCGCCGTTAATGTGGGCTCCAAGCCTCCCGATAAGGAGCACCCATTTGGTCATGGTAAGGCTGAGAGTATTGGCGGGCTTTTCGGTTCTTTATTCATAATCGTGGCCGGCATACTCATTGGGTATGAAAGCGCTGAGCGTATAATAACTAGGATGCCGTTTAGCCCCGATGTTATTGCCATAGTCGTTATGGCAATAGCGATAGCCATTGACGTGAATAGATCAAGGGCATTAAGGAGGGTAGCGACTAAGTGGAATAGTAGGGCTCTTGAGGCTGATTCTTACCACTTCCTGAGCGATGTAGCCATTGAGGTTTCCGTCGTTGCCCTTATGATTATCGGCTTATTAATGGAGAGGTTAAGCATCAGCCTATTTAATGAGTGGGGCACAATCCTTGATGCCCTGGTTGCCTTTGCAATAGTCATTTACTTCTCAGTAATTAGTGCACGCATAATGAGGGCGTCAATTGATGAATTAATGGATAGAACGTCTGAGGACCTCATTAGGAGAGTTACCGACATTACCAAGTCGGTGCAGGGCGTCGTTTCAGTGAAGGATGTTAGGGCTAGGAGGATTGGCTCAATGGCTCATATAGAAGTAACAATAGGGGGTTTCCGACCACTTAAGTATTGCCGAGGCACACAGTATCGCTGACAACGTGGAATCAGCAATAAGGCGTGAAGTTGGTCCATCAATAGTCATGGTTCACGTAGAGCCTGAGCTCCGCGAAAAGGTGGAGAGAGCCCTTGCAGGTATTAAGAACCCACTAATTATGAATATTCATGAATTGAACATAATGAAATCCCAAAACAGTGTGGTAGTAAGTATGCACGTGGTTGTTAGGAGTGATGCTAAGCTAGGCGATGTTAATAAGGCCATAAATGAGGTGGAGGGCAGGATAAGGCAGGTAATACCCAATGCAATGGTTTGGATTCACCTAGAACCCGATAAAAGGGTGGGGGGGAATATTGATGAGATTAGAAGGGCTGTGAATGCTGTTTGCTCTAAGTATGGTGGACGTATAGGCGACATTAATGTTATTGATATTGAGGGAATCAGCGCCATGCGCATATTAGTGTATTTGCCGCAGAACATGAGTATTACCGAGGCTCATAACATCGCCACCGAAATAGAGGGCGAGGTGGCTAAGGTATATAGCATGCCGTACCACGTGGTAGTCTCCGTGTTACCTGACACCAAATCCTTATAACCCATTACCTGAGTTATAATGTGATCAATAGTGCGTAGGGAGTTTGTATTCACGTTTAGTAACATGAGTGAGGCGTTGACATTCATGGAAATGCTCACTAGCAAGATTAAGAGTAGGGAGTTGCTGATTCGATACGACACAGGCAGTGGGATTAGGGTCTGGGTCTCAATACAGGGTGAGCCTCATGAGGTTGAGCTTTACTCCATGGAGATTAAGCGCGTGTATAATGACATTAAGTTAATGAGGGGTAAGTTCGGCGTCCGCGCCTACGACGTATCGTTGATACTTAGTAAGGCTAGGCTTAGCGCTGCGATACCCATTGACCTATTAATCGACCTACTGCAGATTAGGGGTGTAAATGCCGAGCTAGATGGCTCTAAGATAAGGATTATGGGAGACATCAAACTTGAGGACTTAGTAAGTCTTGCTGAGAGCATCTCCAGGATCTATAGTGAGTTAATTGATGCGGAGGTTTCGGCACAGGCTAAGAGGATAATAGCGCTTTATGCTTTATTAATGGGTAAGGACGTTAAAGACAGTATTAGGGAATTACTCGATAAGGGGGGGTTATTAACGAAGTACGGCGATACCGAATTGCTCGTTCTATCCATGGATTATAAACACGCATTATTAAAACTTCAGGAGCTCATGGAGAGTGAGAGAAACACAAATTAAGGGTCTAAATTAATACTTGGCATTACGTAATGAGTAGTAATGAGTATATCGAGATTAAGGAATTGACTAAGGAGTTAATTCAGCAATACGTAATGAACCAATACCCCTGGGGGTTAATAACGAGACCATTAACGCCGGTAGCAATGGCAATACTCTCAGTAACGTACGTAATAGCAATAACCATGCTCATACTAAGCCTTATACAAATAGCAGTATTAGTGAGGTATGGCATAACGAGTCTAAGGTACGTAAGGGCACGTAATAATGGGAACAACTCGTTAGGAAGGTTCAGTGAGTCGTTGCGTGATTTACCATTCATATCAATACTAATACCCATTAAGAACGAGGATGCTTTAACCATAGAACGAAGTCTACGAACCATAGCATCGCTAAACTACCCTAGGGAACTACTTGAGGTGTTATTTATAAGTGATGACCCTGAGTACTATGTAAACAGCCTTACGAAGATAATAATGCCCATTGCGAGTAGGTTGGGCATAAATGCCAGGATAATACATAGGGCAGTTAATAGGGGGTTATAAGGGTGGTGCCCTCAACTACGGTATTAAGTACGCAAGGGGTGAGGTTATCGCCGTATTCGATGTTGATACGGTAATGCCCAGCGACTACTTATTAAAGGCTGTTAATGCATTATTAAGTGGTTATGATGCCGTCACCGCGGTATGGAAGGGCTACTACATAACTGATAATGCTATTTCGAGACTCCTAAAGTTCATGTACGATGTGTATAATGAAGTTTTCATTAGGGGTAGATTTCTAAGCGGTGGTTTTCCGGCAATAACTGGGAACAACCTAGTGATTTGGAGGGAAGTCCTTAATTCAATTAATGGCTTTTGCGAGTGCACAGGTGAAGACCTTGATCTTAGTATAAGATTGAGATCGAGAGGTTATAAGGTTGGGCTAATCGATTCTGACGTTTACAGTGAGGTGCCGAGTACGTATCTAGCATTCAAGAAGCAGTTCAGTAGGTGGTTATTTAATAGCATTTGGAATATGAAGCATAACCTGAGGTTACTACTCATGAGCAATGACGCCACTATATGGGAGAAGGTGGATGGCGTGCTTTGGATGCTTCAATTCCCAAGCATGTCCTTTGCCGCATTATCAATACTTACAACCGTGGTCCTTTCAGTAATTGGCGTTTTAATCCCACCAATACCAATACTACTCCTTGAGGCGCTAAACGCAATCGTCACATTGCCACTGACTATAATACTATGGTTAATCAGCGGCGGTATTGGTTATAAAGCATGGGACTTCCTGGTAAACGCTGCAAAATCAGCCCTACTTGCGGCGCTGATGTCATTTCCAATGCTCATATACTCAATAGAGTCATTAATAACAGATGAGTGGGAGTGGACACCAACACCAAAGGGCTACCTGACCCGTAGATACTCATTCCTAAGGGGGGGCTTAATTCATGAATTATCAATTATTCTAATGCTAATTACTGTAATGATAATATTGATATTAAATAATCAATTGCTAACTACGTTTTACATAGCCAGCATATTAGCAATTCTTTTGTATGGGTTCAGACTAGTAATCCCACGTAGATGATTGTCTGGAAATTAATGGAGGGTTTATGAATTAAAAGTGCCTATTCCATTTTAGGTGGGCATGGTCAATATATATGATGCCATAGTGATTGGTGCCGGCCCATCAGGTTCGATAGCCGCGTACATAGCCGCACGGCTTGGCTTGAGGGTATTAGTATTAGATAGATTTCGATTTCCAAGGGTTAAACTGTGGGGGTGGTTTAACGCAGAAGTCTGTGACTCTACTTAAGAATCTCGGTATTGAATTAAATGGCGTAATTAGGGATGCATGTAGGAGAGTGGTTGTCATTAATAGTGCTGGTTCCTTCCTACTGACTGATAATGAGCCAATAATAAGCGTGGTCTCCAGGGACGAATTCGATAATTACTTACTATCTAATGCCCTAAAAATCGGCGCTGAGTATCTTGTTGATAGGGTTATTAGGGTTAACGTTCATGGAGAGTACGTAAATGTTGTTGGTATGAACAATACGTATACTGGCAGGTACGTGATTGCCGCTGATGGCGCTAACTCTGTAATAGCGAAGCAACTGGGTAATGATATTAGGAGGAATACGGCGATGGCATTCATGACCATAGCGCATGGCAGTTACTTAAATGATGCGTGTATAATAGATATGACGAGGATTAAGTGGGGTTACTCATGGGTATTTCCGCGGGGTAATGGAGAGTATGATGTTGGTATTGGATCAATACATTGGGGTAACTACAAGACCCAATTAATTAAGTATATAGGTGAGCTTGGGTTACGAGAGGGGGATGTACGTGGTCATCCCATACCGATTAGAGCCCGCGATAAATTAGTCTCTAAGCGCATAGCCCTGGTTGGTGATGCGGCTGGACTTGCTGACCCAACCACTGGCGAGGGCATTTTCTACGCAATGTATAGCGGTGCATTAGCGGCATTAGCCTTAAGGCACTCAAGTAATCCAGCGGAGTTTGCAAATAATTATCTGGGGGGTTATTAGACCATTAATTAGGAACTTATCATTGGCTTATTACTTATCATTGGGTACTTATGGAATTGATCACTTAGTCATGGGAAGGCTTGGTGTAAGTGCATTTTCCATATCAAATACCAGGAACCTTATTAAGAGGATAATGCGAGGAAGTACTTGGTATTACCAAGTGCCTATGTCCATGATCAAGTTCTCAGTACTGAAAGGACCTGAGATAATAATCAGGAGAACACTGCACAGATAATTTTAATTCAGTAGGAACCTAAGTTAATGAAAGCGCTACTCCTCAGACTCCTCTTCGAATTCCTCGGTTCCAGTCTCTTCCTCCGTACCCTCAGTGGCTCCCTGCGTCGTCGTTTGCGTTCCCTCCTGCGTGACCTCAGCCACCGCGTATGTTCTGCCGATCTTCGTTATCTTAACCTTAACCTTATCTCCTGGCTTTGTATTGGGCACGAAGATAACGAAACCCTTCACCCTGGCAATACCGTCACCCCTCTTGGACGTCTCAACTATGTTTACCTCCAGCACATCACCAACATTTACAGGCTTAGGACCTCTTGGACCTCTGCCCCTACCTCTTTGGAAGTTTCTCCTTCTCGGTCTTTCGGACTCGGACGTAGTAACCGCCTTACATCATTAATGAAGAAAGACCCCCCCTTTATAAATCATTCTAAGACAATTAATATTTAAACAGCCTTATTAACCAATTAATGCGTGTGATGACCACCTCTGATTAGGACCAATGACTGAGCCAAGCCCCCCCAGACTGAGCAATTAATCATTAACCAATGCACGGCATAACTATGAAACATCAACAATATTTAATGAATCATTATCAAGAACCGCCACGTGAGGTTTCGTACCACTATATGGACCAGCTTTAGATGAAAATACCGTGAGCACCTTACCTCCATGGTTCCACTTATAACCCTGTGGCGTATATTCATGCCCTCGAATAATCATCTTCAACCCACTATTGCTGAGGAAATTCTCCGTTAATGCAGGTCCAAAAACGTAAGTGCCCGGCCCTCTAAGGATGTTTGGCTCGTAATACTTAATATCGTCTGATGGGTCATTCCATAGTAATTGAAACGTTGTTTCATTGTTAGGTATCTCATCGGGCTTTGGGAGTTTGGCTATATTATCAATGCTAATATTATTTATGGGTAAACCGCCGTGGACTAGGAAGTACTTATCATTCAGGGTTGCTGATATGGGCATTTGAGAAAATACGTCCTTTAACCTATCATAGATGGAGTCACCATCGTAAGGCCCAAATTTCCTCAGCAATTCCATGTAGAATCCATATTCGTAATTAGTTAATGGTGATTCATGATTACCCTTAGTACCACGGCCTTATGCTCGAGAAATAGCCTTAATGTGAGGTACAACGTCTCTATTTGATGCTCACCCCTATCCACGTAATCCCCAAGCATTATGTACGTCCAATTATCCGGCGGGAACTTATTCATTATTCGTAATAATGTATCAACATCTCCATGCAAGTCCCCAATTATTACGGCTTTATTAGCCGTAATCCTAAGGAGTGGCTCATAGGCGCTAAACTCGCTGTATAGCTTGTCGATGTTCTCCCTGAGGAATTCCTTAATCGTTGTGATGTCCACGTATGCATAATTAATTTATTAACTTAAATAAGTTATACTTGGGTTCAGGGATTTGGGCATTGACGTAGTGATGGCTAAAATCAGTTGATAAGTTTTTAAATTTTAATTTCAATCATTAATTAAATGAATGCGCTTGAGATCCTAGTAAGGATCAAGAGGATAATTGGGGGGGACATGGTTAAGGAAGCCTTCATAGTTAAGGCGATTAAGGAGGGCTCAATAATGTCGCTGAGCACCGAGGACATAATCAACCTATACCCATACAATGCCTATGATTATAGGGTTGATGGTAAGAACATTGATTACATAGTTGCGGAGGATTCCGTAGCCCTACTCGCTGACTTAGCGAAGATAAATAATTGGTCAATTGATAATATTAAATACGCAGAATTCAATGATTGCATATCAATAAGCACAAATGAAGGCGTACTCTCAGTGACGTGTAAGGATAAGTCAATACGTGAGGGTGAGAGGGTGGCTTATCTCGATAAATCATTAATGAGAAAGTACGGTATTGATGTTAGGGTAAGGAGTATTGATAGCGAATCGTTAATGCCCCCCCTCGAGAAAGTGTTTGAAAACCCAACGAACATAGTGGTGGAGAGCCTGATAGCGCTGCCAATATACTTTGTATTAAACCCGACACATTTGGGTTAGACACTCTCGCTGACACGTACATATATCTACTAACTAAGGGCTTGAATAGGGTCCCAACAAACGCTGACGCTGCTGAGTATTTGATAAGCAATAATAAGTTGAGTGATACATACATCAAAGCCTATGTATTGAGGGAGGATCTTAACACCCTCAGTGAGTATTTTGACGTTAAGTTTGATGAGAGGGATAGTATTATTGAGTATTCGATAAATGGCGAGCACGCACTCACAGCATCAACAATCCAAGGCAGTATTAATCCTAACCTCCTTAAAATAACTTGGATTGACCCTGAGATCTTCAAGATAAATGGTATTGGCATAAACCTAATAGACCTGGGTAGCACAAACATACTTGATTGCTCGGAATTACTCATTGAGAGAACTAGGGATGAGTTCCGCGGAATCCTATAGTACTACGTCGTTATCATTAAGCACGTTATTAATTGTCGATTCGCTATTACCCATTTTCCTGAAGTTCCTTAGCACCATGCCCGGCGTTTTCATAGCAGGTCTCACATAGTTAATACCAATTCTCTGGGCAAAGACCCTTAAGTCCTCATCACGATACTCAATAAACACCCTCTGCGCAGAGTGCAGGAACTTTATTAATGGTTCGAGTATCTCCAGGTCATTACCCACAAGTAGTGGTATCGTTAATGTGGTAATTACCGTACCATTAAATTCAAGAACCTTATTAATAAAGCCCTGAGCCATTCTAGGCACTGTGAATACGGCGTCGATGTCGTCAATTAGAAGGACTCTTGCACCTGGGTCATTATGGCAATCAACGAATTTTACAGACCTAAGTCCAAGCTCATTATACGTATTTACGTAGGCCACAGGTATTCTCAACCTCCTCAACCTATTCATTATTGCTAGCAATGCCGTGGTTTTACCACTACCTGACTCACCCATTATGACCAATGCCCTCTCATTACCCATGACCTTACTCACTGCCCAATTAATGACCTCCTTAATCGATGAGCCGACCAGTGAGTCCTCATTGATTCTTCCGCAGTTAATTACGTAATCATACATCAACTATCACTTGGCTCTACGAAATAAAATTATCATATACTTACAATAATTGATAATGTATAGAAAATATGTAAGTAATATTGCTAGAGAACGAGGAACTAGGTTTTTAAGTACCGTGGACTCTCTATGCGTGTCATTCATAGAATACAATGGCGTATTCTACAGGCTTCTACATCCAAGACCAACAATCCTACTGGTTACGTTATGTCCAGGTGATAGGGTGAATATAATGCCCGCCAGCTGGAATTTACCAATATCAGAGGAGCCACCAACGATTGGTGTGGCTGTTTATAGGGAGACATTCACGTATCAATGCCTTAATTACCACCCTGAGGCCACGATTAATGTGCCGAGCATTGAGCATGTCGACTTAATTTATCAACTTGGTTCCGTCTCAGGTAGGGACGTGGATAAGATAAGGGAATTTAAGGTACAGCTAATACCGAGTGATATTGTTAAGGCACCGACCTGGAGGGATGCAATTGCCGTGTATGAGGTGAGGGTTATGAATAGGCTAGATGTTGGTGAAAGTACGCTCTTTGTCTTTGAGGTGTTAAAGGTTAAGGTGAAACCTGGGATTGCCGATGAGTGGAGCATAGACTTCAGCAAGACAAACATACCACTCCATGGGGGGGCTGGCAGGGTATTTCACAGGGTTGATCCGAGGAAAGTGTTTGCCAAGAAATCCCTTAAATAAGATGGCATTAACGTTGTAGCGAATGCCACTTAAAATTGCGGTTGTTGGGTGTAGAGGATTTGGTCAGGTTCACTTAAATGCGCTATCAAAACTTCGTGATAAGTATGGGCTGGAAGTTTACGTGTTTAGTAGGACTGAGGAGTACGCAAGGGACTGTTATAGAAAGTATAGCGCTAATGGCTACTTCACGAGGTATAGTGATGTACTTAGGTCTGACGTGGATATAGTAGACCTTGTGGTTAGCCACGATGCTCACATGCCCATGAGCATAGCGGCTCTCGAGGCTGGTAAACACGTGATGCTTGAGAAGCCAATAGCAAGGACTGTGGAGGAGGCCATGAACGTAATAAACGTTGCCAAGTCAAATGGTAAGAAGTTCATGGTACTTGAGAATCACTACTTTGATCCATCGGTATGGAAGGCCAGGGAGCTAATGAGGCAATTGGGCAGGGTCTCAATGATAATAGTTAGGAAGCTTCAGTATAACTCGCCAGGTGGTTGGAGGAGGATTAGGGAGTTAATGGGTGGTGGTGCGCTTATCGATGGTGGTATTCACTATGTTGATACTTTGTTAAACCTTGGTGGTGATTATACGGAGGTTAAATCGGTATGTGCGCACGGCTTTGCTGGACTTGAGGGTGAGGATATTAGTGCATCAATATTTAGGTTCAGGAGTGGCGCTGTGGGTGTCCTGCTTTATTCCTGGTCGTCACCAGGTGGTGATAGGGCACCGGCCTTTGAGATTTACGGCGAGCACGGCTTCATAACGGAGGACCCAGGTAGTCGAGTTCCTGGTAAGCCGTACGGTGATTTATTAATGAGCATTGACGGTAAGCAGGATGAGGTAGTTATTGAGAAGGTTAATACTGTTGAGAGGGAAATTGAGCTCTTCATTCAATCAGTGCTTAATAATACCGATGTCCCAATGCCACCTGAGATTGCACTACGTGATTTAAAGGCCGTATTAGACGCGTATAAAAGCTGCGGTGAGTTAAGTATGGGCTTTCAACCAGTTTAGCACATCCTTGTAAACAACCTCCCTGTTCAATTCATTTAGTATTTCGTGGTACATACCATCGTAGATCCTCATCACCTTATCATTAATCCTTAATTTACTGAATACCTCCTGGGTGGCCCTTAGTGGTACCACCTTATCCTCGCCACCATGCATCATCATTATGGGTACCGATATGTTATCAACATACTTCCAAACACTCCTCGATGCCTTAACGAGCTCGTATAGTATCCTGACCGTTGGCTTCTTAAAGACGAGTGGGTCATTTACGTACTCCTCCACTACCTTCTTATCGTGAGTAAGGAGCTCAGGATTTATCGGTAAGTTTAATCTATACCTTGGTGATAATGTATTAAGTAGTGATAGCATGAACCAGGAACCTGCGCTAACATTGACTATCGCAGCTGCGCCGCTCGTCACTGCGGCGTGGATTCCCTTACCAATCCTTCCCAGGTAATGAAGCACTATTAAGCCACCCATTGAGTGGCCAAATAGAAATGCCGAGTTGAAGCCCGTCCTCTTAAGCATTAGTTCTATGAATTCCTCAAGGTCATTTAGGAATAGATCGAAGCTATCCACGTAACCAAGATCCCTAGGGCTCGCCGTCAATCCATGACCCCCCCTCAGGTCCTGCATGCATAGAGAGTATCCGTTACTCGATAGGTAATTACCGAAATCACCATACCTACCGCTGTGTTCTGCGAAGCCATGAACCCCCCCAATTACAAGACCCAACGGCTTATCAGCCAACCAACACCTGTAATACGCATTAACGCCCGTACTCAATGAAATCCTATCCTCAACCCTCTGAGTCATGAGTTAAGTTCCTATTATCTACTTTTAAGTTTACGAGATACATAAACTACTTACTTTAATAGGCATTCTATAAATCCGTGAATAGTATCCTCGGAAATCCTCTTAACCAGTGAGTCTATGTTAACAAACCTACTCATCATCTGAAGTAGCCTACCTAGACTTGCCGTGGCGTCCCAGTAAACCTGAGAACCATTACCCAAATCATTAACCTTTATAGTCAACGAGACGCTTATTGCGCTACCCGCGGCCCTGCCATCAACCCTGTACCCAACCTCATTCCCCCCCGATTGATTAATTAATTCAATAATTGCATCTGTGGTTATTCTCCTTAACTCAGCAATGGGGGGGACTTCATTACCCAAATCAACCCTAAACCTGGCCCTAACCCTATCCTTACTAAGCACCTCGTAATTAATGATGTTTGATATGCAGGTTATAGCCCTAGGTAAATCAGTTATGAAGCTAAGGACCTCATTAGGCGACTTACTTATTGTAAATGAGCACTATAATGCAATTCACTTGCCACTAAGACCACCCAATTAATGACCTACTCCTACGGGTGATACCTTGGAGTATTAACGATAGCGATGCGATTAAACCCCTCTCCTCATCAATACTTCCCTTAAACGACTTAATAATCGAGACTATATCCTGGTCCAAATCCTTAATGTTAATATTGAGATCGGCCCCCCCAAATAACGTGTAATCCTTAGTCCTCGATACCCTATTTACACCCAGCATCTTTGAAACCTCATCAGCCAATCTCTCACCGACTAATCTTCCTGTCGTGAACTTACCACCAATGACCGACACCAAGTTCCTTGGCCTCTCATGACTTACTACCATGAAGTCCCTAGTCGCCTCTCTACCCGTGGCCCCCCCTGGCATGCTTATTAACGGCCTAACCGATGCGTAAGCCCTAACAATGGATTCCCTAGCCAGTGCAGGGACCATTTGAGAGCCCTCTGACGTTAGAAACTCAATGTCGTCCTTAGTTATCGTTATATTATCCGGGTCCTCAATGATGACCGCTGTGGTCCCCCATGATCGATACCGAGCCATAGGGCACGAGTATATCACCATCTGATGGTGGTCTCATCCTATTGATAACCCTCCTCGTCAATCTACGCCTATAAACCACCATAACGCCCATCGTAGGCATGACATCAACGCTTATACCAGCCATACCAGCAACACGCCCAGCCCAGGGACCAGCCGCATTAACGAAGACCCTCGCATTAACACGCTTAACATCACCCTTAATATTATCCTTAATCCTCGCATTTGTTATCTCATTACCATTGAGATCGAAGCCCACGACCTCCGCACCCTGAATTATTAATGTACCCTCGATGTACGCCGAAATAGCCGCGCTCATTAGTAATTCCCTTGCATACACGACCTTATCGGGAACCTCAATAACAGCCTTAACTTCAGGGTTCAGGTTAGGCTCCTCCCTAATAGCCTCATTGACATCAACAATTCTATAATCAATGTTAGCCCTCCTTAAGCCACTAATGAATTCCTCCTGGAATTCAAGGTCATCCTTAGTAATAGCCACAAAATAACCGCCGGTATCATCAACCACGTGAGGGGGGGCTATCCTCGCAATGATCTTATTCTCCTCTGCACACTCAACAGCTGCCTTTGGATCCGTAACCACGTACCTAGCACCGCTATGTAGTAGACCATGCATTTTACCCGATGTACCACCGCCAATGACCCCTCTTTCAAGGAGTATTACCTTCAATCCCCTAAGGCTAGGTCCAATGCCGTGAATACTCCATTGACCCCACCGCCAATTACGGCTACGTCAAACTCCATTATCAAATCACCTTACCGGTTTTAACGATCCGTAAAATCCTGTCTGGGTAATTACTAGTAATATCGTCAATACCCATATCAACGAGATGTCTCGCCTCCTCCTCATCATTCACAGTCCAAGCACCAACCCTTAAACCAAGCCTATGAGCCATTTCAATACCTCTCTCATCGATTAAATCGTGAGATGCGTGAAGCCATTGCGCATTCAACTTCCTGGCAATGTCAATGAACCAGGTAATCCTGCCAATAAATATTATGCCAATCTCTATGTCCTTATCAATAGCCCTAACATTACTCAGGGCATCAAAGTCAAAGGAGATTACCTGGGCATCCACGCCATACCTCCTAATCAACTCAACAACCTTTCTCTCAATGCCGGGATAATAATCACTACCACGCTTAATCTCAACCTTATACTTAACCCTCCTACCAAACTCCCTAAACACCTCCTCAAGCGTTGGCACTCTAACGTCACGCCACTTACCACCAAACCTGGCACTGGCATCAAGCTTCTTAATCTCAGCTAGAGTCAGGTCCTTAATAAAACCCCTACCATTTGTCGTCCTATCAACCGTGAAATCATGAATAACCACAACCTCACCATCCCTAGTCATGTGAACATCAAGCTCAACACCATCAACACCCATGTCAATGGCCATCCTAAATGATGGCAACGTATTCTCAGGGGGGGCATAACCCATGGCACCCCTATGTCCATATACGAGGACCATTCTTTAACTAATTATTAAATCATTAAATTAAACTTATTCCCAAAATCACAGCCCATAAGCCCATGGTACTTCCTTAGCCCAACCTAAGGCCCTTTGTACGGCTGCCTTCCAACCCTTATAGAGCCTTTCTCTTGTCTCCGGATCCATTTTGGGCTTAAATACCCTGTCCAATTTCCAATTCTGCTTAATTTCATCGAGACTCCTCCAAAAACCAACCGCTAACCCAGCTAAGTAACCGGCACCTAATGACGTTGTCTCAAATACGATAGGCCTCCAAACCTCAATACCCGTTATATCTGCTTGGAATTGCATTAGGAAATTATCCTTAGCAGCCCCACCATCAACCTTAATCCTGGGAATCCTAATATTGGTATCTGCCATCATGGCTTCTAAAACATCACGTGTGAGATAGGCTATTGATTCAAGTATGGCCCTCGCTATATGCTTTCTTTCAGTACCACGAGTTATACCTATTATGAGACCTCTAGCGTATTGATCCCAGTATGGTGCTCCTAAACCTACGAATGCCGGTACAAAGTATACACCACCAGTGTCAGGCGCCGACGCAGCTAGTGGCTCAATCTCATCAGACACCTCTATAGCTTTCAAACCATCTCTAAACCATTGCACAGCAGCACCCGTTATAAATATGCTTCCCTCAAGTGCATACCTAGCCTTCTTCTCCTCTGTGGCGTAGTAAACAGTTGTTAGAAGATTTGCCTTTGATCTTATCGATGAATCACCGATGTTCATTAATATGAAGTTGCCAGTGCCGTATGTTGACTTAACCTCACCAACATCAAAACCAACTTGGCCAAATAGAGCTGCTTGCTGATCGCCAGCATCGCCACAAACAGGTATGCTTACACCGCCTAATAATTGAGAAACCTCTGGGCCCGTATAACCGTATATCCTCTTATCACTTGATGGCCTTGGTAATGGCAGTATATCCCTAGGTATTTTGCCCTCAATATCGAGCAATTCATCATCCCAATCAAGCTTATGTATATTAAAGATCATAGTTCTAGACGCATTACTATAATCTGTAACGTGAGCACCACCCCTCTCCGGCGTTAATACATCCTTATTGCCCCTGGTCAGGTTCCAAATTATCCAAGTATCTATCGTACCAAAGATAACCTCACCCCCCCTTCTAGCCTTATCCCTAAGCCCAGGTACATTATCAAGTAACCACCAAATCTTAGTCCCCGAGAAATAAGCATCAGGAATAAGACCCGTCTTCTCCTGAATAGTACTTAAGTAATTTTGTTTGAGGTAATCAACCATTGGCGAAGTCTCCTATCCTGCCAAACAATGGCATTGTAAACAGGCTGGCCATTTCTCGGATCCCAAATAACCGTGGTCTCACGCTGATTGGTGACCCCCCCAATTGCCGCTATTTCCCTGGGGTCAATCCTCGTGAATTCGAGGACCTCCTTAATCACGAGCTTCGTCTTCTCCCAAATCTCCAGTGGGTTATGCTCAACCCATGCTGGTTTAGGGTAAATCTGCGTGTGCTCATGATATGAATAGCCTATTATTGAGCCATCTCGTGAGATCAACGCCGCCCTCGTGCCGGTAGTTCCCTGATCGATGACTAGGATAAACCTCTTTTCATATGCCATTGTTTAATCATTAATGCCATGGTATTTTAGGGATTACCTACGTAGTACTTATTAATAAGGAAGTGTCGCCCTCCTACTCGTGGAGATTGGCCACTTCATGTGGTTAAGAACTCATAGGGCTAGGTATGATGTATCAAGTAGTGGTGTTAAGCCAATACGGCTAGATGACGTGGTAAAGCTTGGTGAGGCCGGTGATTTCATTGAGGATTTAATGAATGTTTACGGTGTTGATAGGAAGAACCTGGCGATCACGCATGGTACGCAGGAGGGCAACTTCGCGGCTTTAGCGGCGTTAAGGGATTTAGGGCTTATTGAACGTGTAATTACCGTAGTGCCTGAGTACGAACCAATAAGGGTGTTACCAAGATTTCTGCGACTAAGCCAGGTTGAGTTAAGCATAAATGAATCACTATCCGAGTTAATTAACCACATCGAGAAAGGCTCCGCACTCTTCTTCTCAAATCCGAATAACCCACTTGGCATCTTCCTTAGCAAGAAATTACTTTGGGAATTAAGCGATGAGTTAAGGAGGAAGGGCGCCTATGCGGTTGTTGATTCGATATTCCTGGAATTCGTGGAAAGTAACCTCAGGGATTTACCCACGGAGAACGTGATCTTCACCTTCAGCACGTCGAAGTTCTACACAATGAGTGAGCTTAAGGTTGGCTGGGTAATCGGTGATGATAGGGTGATAAGGGAGGTTAATGGGATAATTGACTTGGTTAGTCCACTCGTTATCGACCTAAACCTGAGGTATGCGTCAATACTCATACGAAATAGGAACTGGGTTAGGGAGAGGAATCTGAGCATTATAATGCCGAATGTTGATACCATGAGGAGGATTATTGGCGATATTCGGGATTACGTAGACATTAGTTACGTAGAGCACATGCCGATATTATACATGAGAATCAGGTGTGGAGAGGTTACGGGAATGTCCATCGCAAACGAACTACTGAGTAGGAATGTCCTAACAGTACCTGGATACTACTTCGGTAGAGATGATGGTATTAGGGTTGGTTTAGGATCTGTAGGTAGTGAGGACTTTGAGGAAGCCATGAAGATAATAGTAAATGTAACTCATGAGAAATGCCGAAGATAATCGTGCTGAGGGACTCCATGACCCGACGGATACCGACTCACGGGCCCGCGGTTTCGCGGGTCTTATCGGCGCGGGGGGGAACTATTATTCTGAAAAGCATAATGGTAAATAAGCCTTACTAGGTAACCACAGGCTTACTGCCATGATACGTTGGTTATTTAAGTAGGTGCGGTGAGCAATTTAAATAGGGCTATGAACTCCAGAATAATTACTGTATTAATTATCGTATCATTACTAGTGATAATTATGATAATGATTCAGCAATTGATTGCCATAAGCCATAATAAAAACTACGAGATAGATAACGCCAGTAATACCATGAATGTGAGGATTGTGGGGAATTATAATGGTAATGATATTAATTATACCATGATTATGATTGAAAAGGACGAAATAGCTAAGAATAGGCATGTAATCAGGCTATGCAATGGTTAATTCAGCGACGGGATTGTTCATTAGGGCTCAGTTTCTCAAAAAGAGACTAATCCTTAAATGATCACTGTAAAGGTGGAGCCCATCGGTAATAAGTAAACCTTCACTAGCGTCATTCAAATCCAAAATACCAAACTAACCTACTTAAGAAATACTCCATTTAAAACGTAATGCACGTGGTGCGGGGGGGGTGGGATTTGAACCCACGCAGGCCTTCGCCAACGGGATTCTCACGTGCAGTACGCACGTCCTGAACCCGTCCCCCCCTTTGACCTGGCTCGGGCACCCCCCCCGCAGGAATAGCATATCTTATTGATTTTTAAGCTTTTATTTGTTGATGATTTATCTATTCTACATAGCACCTGGTTTATTTGATGCTTTCTATTCGAGCTTCAAGAGCAATTTATTAGTTAAATAATAAAATGAATATTGATAATACATGGCTAGAGTTTCAGAGTTAATTGAGATATATTGGGGTAAGTGTAGGCGAGGTAAGAAGTGTTTGCTGAGAGAACGTGTAACTGATGAGAATATTAGAATGAAGTTGTTGGAATATTGAATGAAGTACTTAGACGATTGATTAACCAAGAATTTGGGATACCTGGTGGATTTAAACAATTACTAAAATTATCATTGCTAAGATGAAATAAAGTAAGCTATCTATGATGAAATTAACTTTTTGGTCATTTTCCTGGGCATTCTATTCGTGCGAGGAATGCCTCGGTTTTATAGATTCTTCTTCTGTGGTGTTTGTATGTCAGTGGTATTGTTATTGTTACCTTGTCTAGCAGGTTCATTATGCATCCCCAGGAGTTGACCTTGCTGCTTACGTAGTCTAGGGTGCTTAGTTTATGTATTGTATATACTACGTTGCTATGGCTTATTGCTGTGGCTAGGAACTTAATGTCGAGACCCCTCTCTGACTGTATTCCGAAGGGTGGGTTTTGAAAGGTTACGTTGAACCTGCCCGTGACGCTTATATTCCTAGCATCACTCACGATAAAATCAACATTATCTAATTTGTACATGGCTGCCGATTCCACGGCTATACTTAGGGCCTCAGGATCTATATCAATGCATATTACCTGCCTGGCGCCCATTAGTGCCGCGGCTATCGCAAATCTACCGGTGCCACAACCAAGATCGAGCACTCGGGCGCCCGTTAAGTAATTCCTCATGTAAGCATCCCACACAGCCACAGCAACTATGTTTGCATCGGTTATGTACTGCTCAAGGTGTATCTTCGGTGATTTATAACCCGGTATACCCTGGATGAGTAGTTCAAGATCTCGAAGCCTACGTATATCAGCACCTCTGACCATCCTCATTAATCAGCTACCGACGTGCTCATCATAAAAGCCCTATAAGTCTCACTCCTCACTATTTAACTCCTCACCCGTAATGATCCTCGTAGGCTTCGCAATACTCCTAACATGCCTACTAAAGGCTGCCTCAGCTATGTCTGCCGCCAATGCAACTATTAACTGACCCTCATGTATCGAGGCCGTTAATAAACCACTTAGCCCTGTGCACCCCCCCATGTTGGCTAGTTCAAGCATGTTATTGAGCATTCGCTCCCTATCAAGTAATACCTTCAATGCGTTGTTAATGTTATTGTCTAAGTACGAGTACACAGCCCTCATTATGTAAGTCCACACATCCTTAAGCTTCTCACTAATCTCACGCCTACATTGAGTTGCTTGTACCCTCATGAAGGCGTTGGATAGCCTATCCAAGGCGTCGGCCGCATGTTCCAGGTTCTTAACAACTATCGTGTCATCAATGGCTCTCTTCGGGTCCCTGAAGGATAGCTTCTTTATTGTCCTTAATGCGAGGAAGTACAGCTTATCCATTTGATCATCGAGTTCAAGAACCTCCCTTAGCAAATCCTCCTTATTTGATTCCAGGTAATCAATGAACTTACTAAACATGGAGTTCAGGATATTAGCCATGCTATTAATCACCTCGTTAAGATCAACGTTAGTCTCGCTAGTCGCTACCTTAATTAATACGCTACCATCACCCTCAAGCATGAGCGAGCCAGGAAGCTTCTTCTCCACGCTTGAGAATGCCTTCCTAATAACGTCTTTCTGCCCAATAACCTCAACATTGTCATAACCCTCTATATAGCTGGCAATGATTACCCTAGTCGTCTCATCAATCGAGCCGCCAAGCGATATGCTGACCTCATTAGTTTCACCACCGACCTGCGTGATTGGCTTAACAACGATTACCTTACCCACAAGGCTTATCTCAACAACGTCACCAACACCAACGCTAAGTACATCAAGCCACCGCTTAGGTAGTGTGATTCCAATACTCTTCTCACCAATCCTAATAACCCTCCTGTAGATTGATGACACGCATATAGGGTATAACTGGGTATAAAAATCTAAGTCTCAAGTATTATTTTTCTACCCCCATATATATCGATTGCCATTAAATATATAGCCAATGAATTAAGCAAGTAATAGCCAAGTGGGAAAACGCTGGTTCAAGGTTTATTAAGCACTGACGCATTTATACTGAGAATGCGAGGGCTTAGATTTAGAAAGGTTGCTGTTGGAGGCACATTCGATACATTGCACGCGGGGGGGCACACGGCGTTACTATTTACGGCGCTTAATTATGGACTTAAGGTGCTAGTAGGCGTAACTAGCGATGAGTTTGCCCAAGCCTATAAGGCGTATAAGGTAAAGCGTTAAAGATTAGGTTCCTTAACCTAAAGAGCTTGATTAAGGAGTTGGGTGGTAATGACCGCGATGTGATAATCGACGTTATTAATGACCCCCCCTACGGACCAACAATCGTTGACCCGACAATTGACGCCATAGTAGTTAGTTTAGAGACCTTGCGAGGGCTATCGAGATAAATAATCTTAGGAGGGAGAGGGGGCTACGTCCACTTTATATTATTGCCGTGCCAATAATTAAGGATGGATTTGGCAATAAGATATCGAGTACGTTAATAAGGGATAGAACAGGCACTAAGGAATTAAACAACTAGGTTTATGCTCATATCCTCAGTAAGTGATTCAATCACTTGCGATATATACTGACTTAATTGCCTCACGTTCCTTATGGTGCTCGTGTCCATGATCACCCTGCCAGTGCCCATCTCCTCAACCCTGAGTGGTACCTGGCTTATATCATTAATATTTATGAACCTCCTCACGTAGGACAGTATTGAGTTTGTATATATCGTCTTAACTGACCCATCACGCCTATACTCAACCAAGTACTTCGACAATAAGTACTTAACAAGTCTATATGTTTCCCAGTCCTCCCTGAGCTCTATACCGAGACCCACACTAATTATGTCCCTATTTAACACTGATATATATGGCGATGGTGTTAAATCACTCGTTAGTAAGTAATTAAGTAATTGATTTGTAACCTTAAGGGCGGAGTCAATATCCTGCTGATTAGCCCTGTCCTCTACGTCCTTATCCGTGTGGTATACGTCCCAGTAATAATCAAGACTTGATAATGTCATTGACGGTATACCATTCATTTCAAAATTAAGGGAGTCAAAATAAGGTTTAGGTAATTCCCACTGTGCGCTAATCAGTTGGCTTAATTGCATAGATAAGTCCTCACTGGTGTGTATTACGTATTGCCTACCAACTACGTCTAAATTGAGCACGGCATAAACACTATTAAGCAGGTTTCTCCTTTCGAGATACTCAACATACCTTGTTGATCCATAGGCCCAATAGAGACTGGCGAATCCTGGATTACCAGCCTCCTCGGCGGTAAATGAAATGAAGGTTAGGCCCCTCTTCATAGACGATCTCTCCTTAACTGTATTGAGCAGAATGGAGGCTCCTAAACCAACGCCTAGGCAATTGTCTGCATACCCGGTTAACCAATGATCGTGGTGCACGGCTAATATTACCGATTCCTCCTTATTACCCTCAAGATTTGCAATGAGATTGTAACCAGTTCCCAATTTAGTCTCCACATCACTCACGAACTCCACCTCCTCACCAACATGCTTGCTCAGCTCATCACCGACCTCCTTAGATACCGTGAGTGCCGGCATCACAGGCGGTGGCGCCCTATCCCAGGAATAGTCGGGCGTTGCCGTCACTACAATCCTCCTAACAACGCCAGGGTACTTATCCCTAAAGATAACTGCCAGGGCGCCCTTTTCCATCGCCTTTATGTATATGTACTTCGCATCATCCATGTCCTCGGGAAAATCCGTAAGCAGTACCTTACCCTCCGAGTCATTTATGTCCATGGTGAGCTTACCCCTATCGGAACCACCCAACGTCAGTGGCATGCTTAACGCCTTAAACTCGTTATTACCGTGCACCACCCTCGAAAACCTATCCCTCCAGATAAGGACGCTGACAGGCTGCAATTCATATGAGAATAATGGATTATCTATTTGGTTTAGCAGCCATTCTATGAAGTCATACTCAGCAACGGATCCACTAGCCAGGTCAATGTATGAAGAGCACTTCTTAGCAATGCTAAGTGCCGTTGTTAATTCAGGCACGGCTAATTAAATGTGAAGATAAATATAAGTATAGCGTAATGAATAAAGGTACGTATGAACCACTTAAGGAGAATTGCGGCACTTTATAAACGTGCAATGACCACAGTATTATTGATAGTGTTAATTACCATAATAATCATTAAAGGTCATAATTTCAGAATAGGCGAGATATACAGGAAATCCGTGAAGTTCATTGAGACTGCTGCGAAAGATAGGAAATTATCTCATTAAGAAGACTCGATACATACTCATAATCCCTCCTACGCCTGGCCTTGGCAAACCTCGATTTTAGGGCAGGGTACTCCTTAAGGACTTCCCTAGCTATTATCCTAAGTAACGTCATACCCTCGCTGTTTAATACTCCATCTGAGTAGTAGGTTGAGTACGGGTTTAATAGTTCCTCAATGTATTTAATTAAGGCCTTATTAACCATTTAAGTAAAGCCTACACTTAGGCATTATTTATGGTTTCCACGTGATGGCCAGTATTGAGCCTATGAGGAGTAGTATGAAGCCTATGAAGAAGCCATTCGCCACGAATAAGCCAATTATCGCCAGTATTAAAAGCACAATGCCAGTACTATGCACGGCATTCACGTCACTCAACCTACTAAGTCTCAGGGAGAAGTACATAGCTAGTACGCTCACTACGAGACCCACTATTCCTATGACTACGAAGAAAATAGGCGCCAACGGTATTATGGACATCATTGGGTAATAACCAAACCTATGAAACGCATAGAAGTGGGGGGGCATCGCCATTAACATCCCCGCAAATATTAGAACCGCTATCGAGCTTATCACCATTAATATACTACCTATTAACGAGAGTATGTAAGCAGTACGCGGCGTTACGGATTGCTGACCCATATTAGTGAGAGAATGCACATTATGCTTTAAAAATTATTCTCACAGCATTATGTGAGCTAAGCATTGTGAATAGTCGTGGCATTATGCTCATCAGTGATTATCAATAATTTACAAAAATTATAAATATGATGGCGTAATGTTTATTAATTAGTCAAAATAACTTTATAATTATAATGATGAGAAGTAATATTCCTGATCTTAAGAAAGATGCGATAAAGGCCATGGCTGCGCTGACATTAATAGCAATAGCAATGATGCCAGTGATGCCGCATATAATAGGGATAGAATTATATTTAGAGAGCCAGCAAACCGGAAACCCAGCCTGGGCAAGTGCAGGTGCAGGTTATGTTGGGGGGGGAGGCGCCGGGTTTGCTGGAGTAGGAGCCACTTTACTTTATATCGCTATTGATGAGACATTGCCATTATGGGCAGCTGTAGCTCTTGGTACGGGTGGAGCAGCTCTCATCGGCCTTGGTATATATCTCGCATAGTTCTTATTTGATGTGTGACTATGTATAGGTATAAAATATTAAAAATAAACCTAAATACTTATAAGAAATATCGTACACTTTATGTACCCTTGTCTATCATGGCGCGATCGTTGGGGGTTGAGATTTCATGGGCATCAGCATTATTTAGTATTTCTTCCTCAATCTTAATTAAATGGGGACTTAATTTATATACTTCATTCATGGCTTATTTTATTAATGTAATGTCTATCTTACTCATATTCATAGTATTTGATCTTTTCCGCCTACTGCCATGCCGTGTCTTGCCTGGTCCCTGTAAAGATGCCGTGTATATCGTGAGTGGCGCCACTAATTTAGGCGAGGCCGTTGGTGGTATGGTGCTTAGGATTCCCAATGTGATATTTGTATCGGAGGATATAGCCGGCGACCCCCCCATAGATTATAGGGCTGTTCTGATGCATGAAGAGCATCATATAAGGTGGTCGTTAATTAGGACTATGGTTATTACGATGACCGCCGCGGTACTCGTAATGCCCTTTGATTATTTAATTGCATTATTGACGCTTTACCATCATATCAATGTAATAGAGAGTTACTCACTTACGTTTTTACTTTATGGCAGCTTTATTATGTTCTTTTCAATAACCATTTTAGTGTATCCCATGCTTGATGAGGCGCTTGCGGATCTCACCGCTTACTACAGCGTTGGTCGTGCCCCCCCATCGGTATTGTTAAGGAGGAAAAGCGTCATGAACGTGAGTGAATTTACTAAGAGGTTTAGGGAGTTTATGTGGCGTGTGAGGGCTCGTTATGGCAAATTAGCCATGGTGCCGCTTATCCTGATTTATCCATTTACGTACCTAGACCTCTCATTAATAAGCTTTGTTCACCCCGACTTTAGGAGGTTTATTATTTCCCGCAATCCATTCTCCCTATTACCGCCGTGGGCATTGGCACTGCCTGCGTCAGCCATATCGAGTGCAGTCTCCTTATCATTGGCTGTCCAGGTCCTTGGTCCTAAGTTCATCTCCCTACTCCCCCCCTACTCGTCGAATCCTCCTTACTCAGCCACGGTTGTTTACTTCCTTACCTTCGTCGCCTCATTCGGCACTCTAATGCTCTTCGCTGTTATTGGTAAGCCCATTGTTAAAGCCCTAACTAAGCCCATTAATGATTATGGTGTCTACTCAATGACTGCCTGGTCTATCGCCTTCTACGTCATGACTTACTCAATAGCCCTTGGACTACTTAGGCTATTCCTCGACAACCATTACCCACTGTTGACCCTAGCAGCGCCTACACCAATAGCCTTCGCGACCCTAACCCTCTTCTTAACGCTATTCCTAAGGTCCGTGAGACAATCCCTACTCGTCTCAGTGGCCACCTACATAACCCTCGTAATAGTGTCTCTGGTTGTCCTTGGGATGTTCTTGGTGTTTTACCATGTTTAAGAACATAGTTACTTTCTTCGTATTAGGCGTAATGACGGGCTTACTGCTTGGAGGTCTTGTCTTTAAGGCCTTTGATGTTGTTAGGGTATCAGCGGTATTGCTTAGCATAAGCTTTGAGGTTAGGCTATTCCTGTGGGTGTTGGTGACCAATTCCGCGGCGTTTGCGGCACTTTACTTAATAAGCCAGTACTCTAGGGGGGGTTATGTCACTATTTTTATATATGTATACGGAGTCTTGGCTGGATTATTAACCACACCCTACGGGATTGCCGGCCTTGTCTCAATGATTCCACATGGTACCCTGGAATTGTACGCGATGGGTAGGGTAGTTAGAATGACTTCCGAAACCATCACTGTTAGGTGCGTAGTAATCACGGCAATGGTTATTGCGGTTGCGGCGTTTATTGAGGCTTTCGTTGACGTGAGGATCATGTACGTACTATCCCTATTAACTGTGTAATTTTAGAGGAATGATAATTCATCGATGAGGCACGTGATTATTCCACTTCCTTACCTATTAATCCCCTTGCCACTATTAATCTCATTATGTTCTGTGTTCCCTCAGCACCAACGTAGTAGCTCAGCTCCTAGGAATGCCCTGGCTATTGGGGTTTCCTTGAAGTAGCTAACGCCGCCAAACCACTTCATGACTTCTAGGCCAACGTCTATGGCCAACTCCACGGCGAGCATCTTGGCCATAGCCCCCTGCATTGGCAACATCGAGTATGGAAACCGAGGAATCACCCCCCCTATAGAACTTATCCGCAAGCCAGGCAGCCCTATATACCATGAGCCTGGCAGCCTCAAGCCTTGTGCTTAGCTCGGCGTACCTAAAGCTTACTGATTGGTATGAGGAGATTGGCTTACCAAAGACAACCCTACTCCTAATCCACTCCCTGCCCTGCTCAAGCATCCAACGGGCAGTTCCAAGGGCCGCGGCGCCAATTAACGTCCTGGCCACATCGAAGCCTCCATGGCTATCTTAAACCCATTATTCACCTCGCCAAGCACGAACTCAGGATCCACAGGTGCACCATTAAGCCTCAGGTAACCGGTTGGTATTCCCCCCCTCCTACCCCCCCACTCCTCGTAATCCCTCGTTTCAAATCCCGTGTTAACAACCCCCCCATTCCTCTTGACCATGAATAGCATGGTCGTTATGGCCCTATGCTTAGCCTCGAGAGGTCCCGTCCTCGTTATTGTTACGAAGCCACCACCATAGGGCAACCTAAGGGCTATTGAAACGCCAGTCACCATGTTCTTCTCACCCGTGAGGAGCCACTTACCATTGACGAGCTTTGCCTCGGTCCTTTCACCAGCCACGTCACTACCTCCCTGGGGCTCAGTAGACGCTATACCAATCCAAGCCTCACCCTTAGTTAGCCTCGTCAAGACCTCCTCCTTAACACTATCCTTAGCGTAACGCTGAACTATGAAGGGCCAGGCGGTCTCCAGTAGGAAGTATACCGGGACCGCTAGGCTCGGGTCTGCGTAGGCCAACTCCTCAGCGGCTATTGCCGCCATTAGAAAGGAACCCTCCGAACCACCATATTTAGAACTGAGTGTTAAACCAACTAGACCATGCTCGGCAAGCCTAGGTATTAAGTCAAGGAGTGAGTACCTGCCCTCGTCAAGATCGACCCAGTGCGGTTTTATGTAACGCTCGCCAAACTCCCTAACCGAATCCCTAAACAGAGCCTCCTCCCTACTAAAGTCGAAATCCATTAATGATCAAGATTTAAGGGTGCATAAAAGCATAACCTTATTACCATTGATACTAATGAGAACTCACTAGGGAATGCACTAAGAACGAAAGAACTATATATTAGTCATTAAAAATACAGTTATGTGAGTGTTTCAGGGTTTGCGGATTTACCGTTACATACGGGCCACGTACCACCGTGGCTCTATAGCAGGATGGTTAAGCTTAGCGGACTTATTGTTGAGTTATTGGTTGATGAGCACGGTATCAGGGACACCATCAAATTATTCTCTAATCCACTCTTCTTTCAGGCGTTTAATAACATAATTGGTATGGATTGGGACTCATCAGGTAGCACTACGATAACCACTGCCGCGCTTAAGGAGGCATTATCGAAGAAGGATGTGGGTATCAGGGTTGTTGGTGGTAAGGGGGGGGTTTACGCAATTAATACGCCCGTTGAAATTGATGAGTTGGGTAGGGTTTGGGATGTCGATGTTGAGAGGCTTAAGCTTATGTCTAGGCTTTCTGCTAAGATTGATAATACGGCGTTGCAGGATGGCTATAGGCTTTATCACCATGCAATGATTATCGGTTCTGATGGTACTTGGGCGATAATTCAACAGGGCATGAATGAGAGGATTAGGTACGCTAGGAGGTACCATATTTGGATGGAGAATGACTTATTGAATGAGCTCATACGGGTATTGTGGGTGTTAAGGGTGATTATGCGCTTAACATGGTTAGTAGGTTAAGTGGTGATGCTAGGGAGACCGTACTTGACCTTGTTCATCAGGACGTTAATAAGGTAATTAGGGATTGGGCATTGGTTAGGGCTATGATGAGGGGGGGTGACTCCACGATACTTACGTACCTGGGTAAGGAACCACCCAAGTACTATAATCCGTACATAAGCGGTGCCTTTAGACCGTACACGGCATCGATAAATGAGGATGCCATTAAAAGGGCGAGGGATGCCAATGACTTTAAGGAATTACTACTCGTTAGGGGCTTTGGGCCTAGCACAATGTTAGCCCTGGCGTTGATAGCTGAGTTGGTTTATAGGAGCCCGGTTGATTGGGATGACCCAGCAAATATTGATCCAAGGAGGTATGCATTTGCGCTTGGTGGTAAGGATGGGTCGCCATACCCAGTTGATAGGGAGGTTTATGATGCCGTTATCGACATTATGCAGGCAATAGTGGACGCTGCTAAGAGGGATAGGGGGGGACTAACCGTGTACTTGAGACATTTAGCCAGGGTGGCTAAGCAGTTGAACCTACCCACCGACTTAGTAAGGCCGACACCGCCATAGGTTAGGAACGGGCCATTAGTACCTGGGTTATTTCATCTGTGGTTATTTCATTAATCGTGACGCCCATATTAACTAGGTTATTAATGATAGCGTTTATGTCCGTATCCGGATGCATAATAACTGATAGCCTAGACGTTGCTTGGTCGTAAAATAAGCTCACAATACCGTCAACAGACCTACTAATCATTAGCTCCAGCTCCTCAAAATTAATGCTGCCCTTAATGCTCGCATTCATGATGACCTTCCTAAGTATTAAGCCGACACCGAGTGAGAGAATTGACTGTGCAATATCACCGAAACTAATGTTATTGGTGTCGTAGGTTATTACGAGGTCATTACCGAAGAACTTCATGAGCAGTATTCCATTAAGTGTTGATAATGCCTTCACTATTAAATCAAGGTACTCCCTGCAATTAGATATAACCTTAATAACCCTGGTAACCTCCACGGTGTGATGATTTATTTAGTAGAAAAATAATATTATTCTTAAATGCTAATTAAGTAGTTCATATGCCTGGACTCAACGAAAGCCTCATTGATTAGGTGGTGCTTCATTAACCTAATAGACCTGTACTTATTACCGCATACGGGGCATCTCCTGGACCTCGGGATTTTATTACACTCACTACTTAAATGCATGTATAGCTCGGTTAATGTATCAAAGGACCTACCGCAGAGTTTACATGTCGGCATTGTCGACCAAGGCTACCGGGGGAATTAAAAAGCTTTAACCTTATCCCCCCCTGACGAGGTCTGGGTAGTACTCACGAAGAACCCTCTTGATGTCGACCCTGGGTGCAAAACTAAATATGGCACTTAGGCTTATTAGGTAGAAACGCTCCTTATCCGAGTTATATAGTCGTACACCTGGGAGAACTTCGCCTTAAACTCCGTGTACTCCCTCTCATCAATCTCCTTACCCCTTGGATCGTTTGCGAAGTCTATCAACTCCCTAATATCACTACCGAATAACCAGCCATTCACGCCATCCGTTATTAACTCAACTGCGGCACCATCCCTAGACGCTATGCTCGGCACGCCATTTATTGCGGCCTTCATGAAACTCGTACCACTGGCCTCCCAGCCGGGGGGGAATGGCGTGAATAGTAATACGTCAATACCCTTGAGTATTGTCTTTGCCTTAATAACGTCATAATCATGTATGTAAACAACGTTTTTATACTTCCTGTGTAACTCCCTGAATTTCTTCATGTATATCAAGCCATCCTTATCCATTGGATGGGACTTACCGCCCAATATGAAAACGACATCGTTAAACTCACCCTCCTCTATTAACCTAGCCACAAAGTGAGGTCTCTTGTACAGCGTCATTCTCCTAACCCACGCGACTACGAACGAGTCATTGTTTAGCTCAATGGATTTATACGATCTAATTAAACCCTGCAACTCCTTCTTTAATCGAGACTTAATAAGAGTAAGGCTCTCTCTCGTTAGTGACCCCCTTCTCATAGAGCATTCTTATTTCTGGGTCCATCCACCTATTTAGGTCGACGCCATTTGTTATGAACCTAGCCTTACTAATGAATTGAGGTATTACCTTCCTCATTATGTCGTAGTGCTTCGAAGATACCATTATTACCTCCCAAGCCATTGCCGCCCCCAATGCTCGTTAGGACTACTGGGTCCTCAATAAACCTGTAACCAGTCTCCTCCTCAAAGAGCCTATTTGGGAACGATGGATGCCCCCCAGGGACCTGGCGTGTGAATAATGAGCCTATACCTGCCAGGTATTCTAAGTGTTATTGGCACCATGGCGGCGTAAGCCTCCTGAAGATCTATGTACCTAACATTCTCAAGCCCCACATTCCTCCTAATGAACTCCACAGCACCCCTCGCAAGGAATATGTACTTCAGGAACTTCTCCTCAACACTACCCTCTATGTATATCCTATCCGTCAACCTCAAGGCCCACTCAGGCCCCCTAGGCTCTAGGAATACCGCATGCGCAGAACCTAGGCGATACTCCCACGCATTAACCTCCACATTCTCATTTCTTAACCTAACCGTGAAGGTATCCACAAGCCTTAATGATTCAAGGAAGGACTTAGGTTGCGGTTGTGGCTTCGGTATTGGATTATCATCCTCATCAAAGTCATAGTCAACATAACCATTCCTGTATAGGAGTGTGATTACATAGTAATTAAGGCCGAGCGCTGCCGCACCGTAAAACTTATCACCCTCAAGAACACCAAGCCCACCGGCATACGTGTACCCCCCCATATCTAATGCTAGGTCCGGCGTTATACTTATTATAGCGTCTGAGTCATTGCTCATACAAATGATGCGGTTAAGGCGGTGTATTAAAGCAATACTGAACATTAGATGGAAATAGACATAGGAATAAGCAGTGATAGTAGTACTAGAGTTATAACCCTTGAGACCTCGAGTATGAAGCCATAGAGATCACCAACAGCGCCCCCCAAGGCTTTCCTGCAAAGCCAGAAACAACAATATACTAGAGACAATTGATATCAAGGCTATTAATACACCAATTAAACCCAGTAGTAAGTAAGTGATCGCCAGACCGATTATTAATGCAATAATAATTAAATGAACCCTCTCCTTACTATACCTAGTTAATTGCCAACCCAACCCCCCCCTATGGCCAGGCTCTTTACCAACCACACCACATAGACAGCACGAGGACTTGGACACTATCTCCGCCATGAACAGAGACTGCCATAATATCCTCATTAAATTAGGTAATGACGATACCGCAAGTATCACCAGTAATACGACCATGGCTACCGACGCAGAGCCCCCCCTATGCGGGTCCTTAAGTACCCTAACCCTATCCTCAACTGATCCCCCCCTAACCATTAATGCATCAATCACATCAGCAAAGCCATCAATGTGATTAAGTCCTGTTAGAATAAGTAATAGTAAATACGTGATTGAGGAAACCAACAAACCACTATGTATTAGGTGGCTTAAGTAGTAACCGAAGAGACCAGGTAATAACCCAGTTATCACTGGAACGATTATTATAGCGAGCCACGCGTTTCTCAATGCCCTTGAGACATCGTGAGGACCACCAATGGGTATTACCGTAAAGAACGTGATCACTGCCCTTAAATCATTAATAAAATCCATAACTCTCATTTAATGTCACCAATTCGTCACGAGATTAATTTCCTTAAGTATGTTCAGTAAGGCCTGCGTTATTATCATTAAATCAAACCTCTCGAGCCTCATCATCAATAACTCACTATCTATCTTCCTAATTAAGTTTATTTGTTCAATTCTCTTTCCTTTAATTAATGCCGGAGACAAAGCTTTTTAATTCTTATACTAGTGTAGAAGGACACTAAGCAGGATATGCTGTCAATAAAGTTCATTGAGGATAGTGTCGTATTAGCAATTACATATGGCCTGATAGCCTGAGGGGGGGTTGGGAGGATTAATGTACAGCCCTGGATAGCAATGCTATTTGGTGCGGCTTTAACGATAGTGCTCGGTATACTTACGCCTAATCAGGCCCTATCTTCGATAAATCTCGACGTTATTCTATTCCTAATCTCATTATTCACAATATCATCGGCGCTTGAGGTTAGCGGATTCTTCAGTTATCTAGCGTATAGGTTATTAATTAGTAGCCGTAGTATGGGCAGGTTAATACTCAGGATATTTGGGCTATCAGCCCTATTATCGCTCGCCCTATCGAATGATGGTATTGCTGGTTCATTTACGCCGGTAATAGTATCCATGAGGAGGCAGGCTAGGATAAACATTAAACCCTTACTTTACGCCCTGGCCTTTGGCGTAACCATAGGCAGTGTAGCGCTACCGGTCGGCAATCCGCAGAATCTACTCATAGCGCTTGAGTCAGGTATGCCGAAGCCATTCATAGTATTCGCACTTTACTTACTACCGCCGACAATAATTAACGTGTTGGTGACGTACCCATTACTATTGTTTTTGTTTCGTAATAACAATGATGATGTGGTGATTGAGGAGGTTAGAAGGCCTGAGGAGTTACTTGTTAATAGGAGGTTGGCTTACACGGCAATCACGATACTGTTAATACTAATACCGCTCTACTTCATAACGGATATCTTCAATATAAGCCCATACCTAACCCCCCCAGTTACTTTGACGTTCATGGGCGCCTCAATAATCTACCTACTCAGTGGTGGTGATAGGAGGAGTGTTGCGCATAATGTTGATTGGACAACAATACTATTCTTCATAGGCCTATTCATAGTCAGTGAGGGAGCCCTTGAGTCAGGCGTGCTTAATGCATTGGCTCATTACCTGCCACAACCAACGACGTTATTGGGCGTCTTTATATCAGGCTTACTTCTTAGTCAGGTTATTAGTAATGTGCCGATGGTGGCCCTGTACATACCAATAATGAGAGAGTTGGGGGGGTCATGCCTAACAACTTAATTATTTGGGTTGGGCTTGCGGCATCCAGTACAATAGCGGGGAATCTAACGTTAATCGGCGCAGCTAGTAACGTGATAATTAGTGAGGCTAGTGAGAAGAGGGGGTGGTGAAGGCTTTGGCTTTTTAGAATTCATGAGGTATGGAGTGCCAATTACCATCGTGAACACCCTAGTTTACTATGTATGGTTAAGTTACGTTCACATATCACTTTGACTCTGTTTTTTCAGTAATTAGCGAACAAAATGTTTTTAAAGCATAGTACTGCCATTGGCATGGGGGGGATTGAAATGCGCATTTATGGCATTGCCATATTCGAGGTCAATAAGGACCTCGACGTTGCCATCCTCGACCTTGAGAATGCCGGTCTACATAGGCTTGAGTACATGGAGATTGACCCAGACCTAGCCACTTACCTTGACATGGCTGAGGAGGAGTTCGGCGACACGCTTGGTAAGTATAGGACAATTAAGGACTACGTCTTTGAGTATGAGAATGAGAGACTTGTACTCATTAGGTTCTTCATGCAGGGTAAGCGTGTTGGTAAGGTATTGCTCGTGAGTCTCAGAGCTGGTACACTTAGGAGTGTTGTTAAGAGACTTGAGAACATTGGCTGGAATAGGTTATTCATGTTTGAGATTAAGAGGTTAATGAGAAGTATTAAGTATACAGACCATTAAGCCACACACTCATCCATTTCCTTACTAAGGCCTATTAGAAAATCCGTATCGAGCGCATCAAGCCAGTCAACCACGCCAATAACACCATTACCACTCAATACATGATTAATTATGTATTTAACAATATCCTGAACATCCTTACCCGTTGTATCAACCTCGATCACCCTATCCTTACCAAATAAGTCAATGGCCATACTCAATGAAGAACCACGGCCTCAGCTAACACATTCTCAACAATCTTGCATTTAGGCCAATTCCTCATCAATAACCTACGCATTAACTCAGTGGGGGGGTTGAGCCTAAGTACGATGCACCAATCAATCAATGCCTTATCAATTAGGTTTATAGCCACAGTATCAATAACGTAAGAGTCTAGGCCACGTAAACTCCTCTTAATTAGCTCACGTGCCTCCTCCTCATCCACTACGTAATTCGTGAGCAATCTAGGGTCCCACCTAAGGAGAGGTTTTATTATTTCGTTTATGTCTATCAATGCTGTATTAAGTGTTTTCGAAAGCTCTATCGCCACCGTGGTTTTCCCAACACCAGGGGAACCGGTTATTAGTAATCGAACCATTTTAAATCATCACTTACATACTATGGTTTGACACGCCTTATATCCCTTGGGAATGGTATTGCATCCCTAATGTGATCAAGTCCGCAAACCCACATTACCAACCTATCAATGCCAAGCCCAAAACCCGCATGCGGCACTGAACCGTACCTCCTAAGGTCCAGGTACCAATCATAATCCTCAGGCTTAAGTCCAAACTTCTTAATCTTACCGAGTAATTCCTCATAGTCGTAAATACGCTCCCCCCCACCACCAACGATTTCCCCCCCATAACCCTCCGGTGCAAGTACATCAACGCTCAGTGTTGTCTCCGGCCTACTTGGGTCGTTTCTATGGTAGAAGGCCTTAACCTGCTCGGGGAAGTGGTGTAGGAGGATTGGCTTATCGAATTGCATTGTTAGCACCCTCTCTTCATCAGCTCCGATGTCATCGCCCCCCCATTTAATGTTCAATCCCTTAGACTGAAGAATCTCAATAGCCTCATCATAACTAACCCTATAGAATGGTGGTTTCACATTCTCCAGGATCTTCGTATCCCTATTCAGCAATTTCAACTCATCCTGCCTCTCCTCAAGGACCTTATTAACGACGTACGTAATCAAGTCCTCAAGCAGGTTAAGTAAACCATCGAATTGAAGCCAAGCCTCCTCAGCCTCCGCATGCCAAAACTCCGTCAAATGCCTCCTAGTCCTTGAAGGCTCAGCTAAAGCTTGGCGCCACTGTGTAAACCTTCTCAAGGGCGTAGATCAAAACCTCAAGGTAGAATTGAGATGACTGCGTTAAGTATACGTCCTCCCTATCAAAGTACTTAACAGGAAATAGTGTGGCACCGCCCTCGACAGCCGCTGATACAAACATTGGTCCCTGAACCTCGTAATAACCCCCCCTAGACCTAAAGAATTCATGAATAGCACCAAACACTGTATGCCTAACCCTGAGCACAGCCCACATCCTCCTACTCCTGACCCATAAATGCCTAACATCAAGTAGGTACTCACTATCTGCCTTAGCGGCATCCTCATTTATTGGAAATGCATCACCAACGTAATACCAATCAATGCTTCTAACGTGAATCTCGGCACCACCTGGCGCCCTTGGTTCCCTCTTGACAGTACCCGTTAATACGAGTGACGACTCTATATTGAGTTTAGATGCTATACCCGCCACGTTCGGGTCAGACTTACTAATGACCGTCTGAATTATACCACTCCCATCCCTAATTACCAGGAATATCTTATCCTTCAACTCTCTCTTCCTATAAACCCAACCCCCCCTTATCGTGACCTCCGCACCATCACTTAGGCTAAAGACATCTTTTATGCTCATTGCCTTATTCCATATTAAAATGGGTCACGAATCTTGTAAACAAACCAACCAGTTATAAAGCTTATCTTCATGAGTACTGCTCAGTGGGCCTTGAAGAATATATTGCGTGAACCACGAGTCTCTCACCATCATTGGGACACGTCTCATCAACAACCTTACCCACATAATCCCCGAGCCTATACGGTATTGTCTTAGAATAGCCACAGCGAGGGCACGTTAAAACCTCAACATCACCACCAATTGCCAATTGCCCCTTGGACTCTGTCTCCCTAATTGCGCAAATAACTCTTTAATAACTCTATAGTACCTATTATTCATTATTAACCCAATTAGCAAAGCCACTATAAAAATTACGAGACTCACAACCGTTATGTAGTAATACTCGAAACTCACTGCATGCATGACAACTGAGCATTTAAATAAATTACTAACTACTGGGCAACACCGCCAGTATTACCAACACCAATGAGTATTACCTCCTCACCCTCCCTAACATTCTCCCTAATAGCCCTCTTAACCCTCTCCACAGCCTCATTAACCGCACCCTCCACATCCTTAGTCATCGCCGATAAAGCCTCAGGCAATCCCATCTTGATCAATATGGCGTAGAGCGGTATTCCATACTTACTAGCGGTCCTTTCTATGTTGAACCTCTCAACACCAATACCACCCATGGCAACGCCAACACCCTCCGCTATTGATCCCGTCTTCTCACCCTCAAATTTCAATGCGGCATCCACGGTGATTATCATCCTCGGCTTAACACCAACCCTCTCTACTAGGTATATTATGCCATCATCGAGATTACCAACCGTACCTCCAGGACCCCCCCTAGCCTTAATAACATAAACCCTCCTACCCTCAAAATCACAAAGCCCTATGTACGTGTCCTTAATATTATGCGTAAGCTCCGTTAAACCTGAACAACTCCTCATGAACCTATATGCCGTTAAGGGGGGGCCGGCGGCATCACCAACAGGCTGTCCCTTTAAGAATGTTGTTATTGCACCATTTAATGCATTAACATACTCCCTAATGATCGGTAATAACATATATACCTGCATCATTAAGTATGGATTCTTATACTTATTACTCAACCTATAGTAATGCATGATTACTTTATATATGTAATTCAATTCCCTTAAACCATCAACAGCATCAACAACATTCTGGACGAGGGGCCTATCGATATTTGGTAATAAAGTCCTTATTGAGTCCTCAAGTTTTTCATTATAGGAGGTCACAAGTAACTTAAGGGTCTTCATTAATCCTGTAGGTTCGGCGCTAACTGGTTCTATAACCACAAACTCCATGAGATCTTGTATCGTTTTCTCAATTAAGTCCTTATTTGTTGGTTGGGATGACCCATTTGACCTTAGTAGTTGGTTAATATGGCTAATAACTAGGTTGACATTATTAGTTATCAACCTACTTAGGTTAGTGAGGAAGTTTCCCACACTGTATGAGTACCACATTATTGCCATGTAATTCTGGAAGTATGGTGTGAGGAGTAATACGAATATTATGAGCCAAATTATCGTAGATATAAAGCTCCAGAAGCTACTCTGATTGCTTAATCCAGCCTGCAGTAGCACCTGAAGTGAAATCGTGAGTATGTCCATCAATTAACAATAATAGGTGCTAGTTTTAAAAGCATTCTGAGTATGAGCGATCAAAATTGGTAAGGGTGTTAAGGATGCTGTGGCTTCTATTTACAACGGGCGCATGCAACTTAAAGTGCTCATACTGTGGAGGATCCTTTGAACCATATGTCGTACCCTGGAGGGTGACTTATGATGTTAATAGGCTGAAACAATTGATTGAGAGGGATGCCGATGCTACCGTGATCTTTTACGGTGGTGAGCCACTGCTTAATCCACGCTTCATAATGTGGGTCATGGATAACATTAAGGCGAGGAGGTTCGGAATCCAAACTAATGGTACCCTCGTTAATTTACTGCCCAGGGATTATTGGAGGAGGATGGACGTAGTTTTACTATCCATTGACGGTAGAGAAAGCGTTACTGACGCCAATAGGGGGGGGTAGGGGTGTTTATAGGGCCGTTGTTAATGCATTAAATCACCTGAGGAATATTGGCGTTAGGAGAATTATTGCCAGGATGACCGTTACCAAGTTAACGGACATCTACGAAGACGTCACACACCTGCTGAGCCTTGGTTTTAACTATGTTCATTGGCAGTTGAACGTCATATGGACCGATAAGTGGGATGTTAGGACCTGGGCCAATAATAATTACCTGCCAGGCATCAAGAAATTAGTGAGCTTATTTCTGAAAAACGCAGAGGAGGTAGAATACTAGGTATGGTGCCAATACTCGGTATATTAAATGCATACTTATTCAAGCCATACGAGGGACCACCCTGCGGTGCAGGTTATAGGGCGGTCGCCGTATCAACCGATGGCAGGGTACTGGCATGCCCAATAGCCGTCAGGGAGAAGTGGGCAGTCCTTGGTGATATTAACAATGGATTTAGACTAATGGAAATAAAGCTGCCCGAGATGTGCATGAAGTGCGAGTTTAGGCCTTATTGTGGTGGTAGGTGTCTATACGCGTTAATGGAGGGTGAGAAGTACTGGGGCAAAGATGGTGTTGAGGCCGTGGACTATGTGACCAAGGAAACGATAAGGATAGTGCTGGCGATAGCACCTCAGATAAAGGAGCTTATGAATAAGGGCATCATCAATAGTAACGAATTAATTTACGACCCAATACTCGACTCAACAGAGGTAATACCATAGGTGCACCTAAAAAATAAAAGGGAAATATAGGAGTAATACTACGGCCCCGTAGCTCAGTCAGGAAGAGCGGCGGCCTTCGGAGCCGTAGGTCGTGGGTTCGAATCCCACCGGGGGGCCGCCAATTTTTCTTTCAATTGCACATTACCTATTGATTCACTCAAGGGCCGTAATTAAATTAGGGGCATTAAAAGACCCTAGAGCAGCGATGGGTAGTTAACTCACCGGGTATTACAATAATGCATATCATGTCTAAGCTATAACCTCTTACAACACGGCATTGATTTTGGTAAGGATACGGCAGCATTAATCAGTATTGACAATGCTTAACACTGGAGATTAAGGTTTATGCCCTCTTAGTACTTTTTCAGCTTTGTCTCTTAGATCTGTTATCCATTCAATTTTCAAATCCCTTAAATACTCACGGCTTGGAAGCCCAGTTTCAACGTCCCAACCCCCCCTAATCCTGTAGAATTCCCTAACACCATCAATTATTTCTTCACGTCTAAATTTTGGGCCATTCACGTCATCTATCATCTTCCTTGGTACTTCAGCCCATGGGTCAATATAACCACTCAGAACATGCCAAATCCTGGCTATGGTATCAATCCTAACACTAACCTTAACCAGGTCATTCTTAGTAACATCCCTACCAGTAGCAAGTCTATACAGCATCTCAATATCGTCCAGGGTGTATGGATTAAAAACGCAAAGCCCCCCATTGAATCCATCACGGCTTTACGATCTCTATCTTCAACCATTGAAGCAACGGTATCCCTAAGCGGCGTCTCCGCGTCATGAAGCCTTGGCCAACCTCTGAGGTGGCTACCTCCAACGTCAGCCGTTAAGTACGAAATAACTAATCCCCCCCTTAATACCGTGTTTGGATACCAAGCGGGTAATCCGAGACCCTTGAAATGAACTGCGTACTCACTTCCCTTACCTAGTATTTTAGATGCATCAGCAACGCCCTGAGCGAGTATCTTGCCAAAACCCCCCCTTTGATAGGCAATATCATTAATTAACTTAATTAATGCCTCACCATTACCAAACCTTAAATCAATATTTCCAACCTCCTCCCTCGTAATGAGACCCCCCCTTTCATAAAGCTCCATGGCCCAGGCAATAACATTGCCCGTACTTATGGCGTCTAAACCAAGGTCGTTAACTAATCTATTAGCCTCAAGCACGTACTTCTCATCAAAGACCCCAGTCGCGGCGCCCAATAGGGCTAGAGTCTCGTATTCTGGCTTAACGTAATCCTCCTCACCAGGTATTCTTACCCACCTCGAGCACTTAATTGGGCATAAGGCACCAATTATCTTAATAGGCTTATTAGGAAATCCCTTCTCAAGACCTAACTCCCTGAACCGCGACCCAGACAGTTTATAGGCGAGCTCATCCTCAAGCTTTGGCCTACCGTAATTAAATGCCGGTGATGTACCTATTAAGCCACTATATAGAAGCCCATTCGTCGTACCGAAATCCCTATGCTCAGCCGTATCAACCGATGACTGAAACTTCCTATATAACTCAAGGGCTTTCTTCATGAAACCATACTTATCGGCAATGGGTATATTGGGGGGATCCCGTACGTCGCGATTGCCTTAAGTCCCTTACTACCAAAGACTGCGCCTAATCCGCCTCTACCACCAGCTCTCTCGCCATCAACCATAATATTCGCTATTTTCACGAGATTCTCGCCAGCAGGTCCAATGACCATTATAGAAGCCGCCTTACTCGTCTCCTCCCTAATCAACTTAACGGAATCCCTAGTTGTTAATCCCCCCCAAATCCTCCCGGCATCCCTAATCTCGACCCTACCCTTACTAACCCATAGATACACAGGTTCGCTTGAGGCGCCTTCAATCACGAGCGCGTCAAAACCCGCACCCCCCCTGAGCATGTATGAAAACCACTCACCAACACTGGTGTCATGTATTAAGCCAGAGAGTGGACTAATGGCGCCAACTATTGTCTTAGACGATGCAGGCGCCAAACCAGCTAAGGCACCGGCCGCAATGACTATCTTATTGCTACCTGATAATGGGTCTATACCTGGCCTTAACTCCCTTGACAGTATTCCATAGACAAAGCCCTTACCTCCATAAAACAACTCCACCAACCAATTGGGTGTTTCCTCAATCAATACTTTACCACTGGATAAATCAATCCTGGCAATCTTACCTGCATAACCAAACATAGTGAGTCTACGGTAATACATCGTGGATATAAATATTACGTAACACGTATTTTAACTAATAATAACTAATTAAAGCGCTCAGTGGTACCTACTTAACGTCTCCTGAACGAGTGAGTAACCATACTCAATGGCCCTTTTCCAGGTACCCTCCCTAATAAACACTAGGTAACCAGCTAAGAATAGTGCCATGAAGAACACAGCACTTGTGAAACCGACGAAGGGTCCATACTTAATAAAGAGGTAACCAATTATTATAGAGTTGAAAGCACTCATCAAATTAAGAATACCATTGTATATCCCATCACAGTAGCAGTGGTTCCAGGTGGTGCTATATCAAAGCCATTAACGGCATAAGAACCCACGGTTAAGTTCATTAATCCCGCTGCCGTCGCAAGTAATAACGCCGTTGGCAATAATTCATGGGCAATCCCCGTAAAGTATGATAAGGCAACTGCCACTATCATTAACGACATGGGCACTATCGAACCGAGTCTCTTACCCATTACTTTACCATAACGAGCAACCAACCAGTCATTAAATGGACCAGACGCTATAAAACCAATAAAGAGTGCCGTATCTATTGCCGCTGAGTAATAACCTGATTTAGTTACTGAGTGGGCGAATTCACCTACATCAACGGTGGTAACCAATATAGGAATGTATAAAGTATATATCCAAACGATATAAATGTTAATAGGACGCCAATACCGGCCTGTGTCGTAAATACTATACGGAGTGCTATTTTCCATGTATCGCTGGACTTAAGCGTTGGTTCCGTAGCCATGGCCTTACCCTCCCTAATGTAATCAAGCTCCGCCTTATTGACCCAAGGATGCTCCTCAGGCTTATCCCTAGAAAGTGCATACCAAGCAATTGCTAATAATATACCTAGTATACCGAAGAATAGAAACACGCCCCCCCTCCAACCCCCCCATAATGCATATAACGCCGCACCACCCGCCAAGCCAATTATAGGCCCTAATGCCTGCCCTGACCCAGCCCACGTAAATGCCTTAGACGGATCCCTTATACTGGGGAATTTATTGGCCATACAGGCCCCCCCTCTGACGCACCCATTAATCCTCTCACAATTGCCATTGATATGAAGTTGAAGGCTGATGCCGTTAATGCCGTGAATGCCGACCATAGACCAAAGAATGCTGCCATGGCCTTCCTTATTCCTAGCATATCCGTGATCCAGCCACCAGGGAAATTGAAGATTGCATATGCAAGGGACCATATGAATAGTATTAGGCTTATATTCATTAATGCATAATGAGATAGCGGGGGGGCACCTGGCTTTGACCATCCAAAGGATGCTGAGAATGCCGGTTCTGTTAAAACCCATATCTCCCTATCAGCATAGTTAAATGTTATTGCGATAAACATTAAAGCGACAATGAGCCACCTAACATTACTTCTCCTAATTGATTGCCTTTGCTCCTTAGACTCTGTCATAAAAATACCTTATATTTAATGTATTTTTAATTTTTATTATCATATTTTTGTTCAATTTAATCAATATCGTATCCACATAAATTTTGACTTATATTCATAATCTTAATCATATAGCTCACAGACCTTATAACTCTCATAATTTCATACATACTATTCTCGCTGGGAGTCTTACAGTCCTTTAGATAAATGTATATTCTCGGTGTATTATTGATAACAGAGACTTAATGTTATTAACCGTAGCCATGCAACAGGGAACCCTTGTCTCTTCATCTACAATTATCACGTTATCGTCCTTATTAATACCAGGATTCGAATTTAAAACCAATGGGTGCTCACTTACGCAATTGCATGGCCTTGAGCAGTCCTCAATAAAGACTAGCCAGCAATTCATACGCAATTAATATGATTTTTAGGTAAGGAAATAAAAAGGGAAAAATGGATAGTTTTTATGAATTTTTATTTGAACGTATTAAGTACTTAGGTTATTATGTTTCCTTGTTCGTCTACTTTGGCTATTACTTTCCTCACTGTCTTGCCATCGGGCGTCTTGAACAACGCCATTACGAAGCCCTTCCTACCCTTAGGCTGAACCTTCCAAACCTTCGTAGGCTTAAGCTTCCTACCCTCCACATCATATTCCTTCTTTGCTAGGTCCTCTAGTGTGACCATATTGGTCAATAAGTTCATTGATTCGGGAGTATTTAAAAACATCGCTTGGAAATGCAACGGACGAATATATCGGTCTCAATACGCTAAATCTCACATAATTTCTTTACTAATATCAAATTTTATGATAATTATGACAAGTTGAGATTAAACAATATCAAGGCAGGAGGTATATTAGTAATACGTGAGTTAATACGATATTCACTTATATGATTTATTATTTAGATAAATATATTTAAATAATTCCATACCTCTTAGCCTCATTAATTATTTCATCGCCACTTATGAGAGCTGTGCCTAATTCATTGGCTATCTTACTTACAGTATCCTTACTTAATGCCCCCCCACCATCATCGCTGAGCATCTCAACAATTACCAGCGCTGGCGGTATTCCCGCCATCCTTGAGAGCATTAGGGATAACTCGGTATGCCCGAACCTGTGCCCCCCCACCCTGCCCAGCAATATTGGCACGTGGCCTGGCGCGTAGAACTCCTCATAGAAGACCTTACGGGCATCCATTACCCTACCCTCACTAATCATCTTAACCACATCGGCAAGTCTCGTGATCGTTAATGCCCTATCCCTATCCCTAATGCCCGTTATTGTCTTCACGTGGTTAACATATATTGAAAATGCTGGGTCATCACCATAGCCGGGCCTCTTCACTAGCCCGTTAAAGCCTATTTTACGTAATACATTACTCATAAAGTCAAGACCTAATTGCCTACCTATTGAGTCCTCCGTCACGAAGCATATTAAACCACCGGCATTCCTTCTCATCCAGGTAATTACGGATGGCGTTACGTAATCAGCCTAATCACTGCGTCAACCTCATTCTCCCTATTATCGGAATCGTGTATGAATATTACCTTGCCCTGCCTAAGCAGTTCCAATGCCTTATCAATCATACGCTCCTTAAACCTAAAGTTTAAGTTAATAAGTTTAACTTTAAATGCAGGTTTATGATGCTTAATGCATTAATAGAGCTAACTTAATTCTCAATTAATGGTTAGGGCATTAATCCTGGCTGGAGGCTTTGGAAAGAGGCTCCAACCACTAACGTTGGATAGACCAAAACCACTCATTGAGGTTGGTGGTAAGCCAATACTTCAATGGCAGATTGAGTGGCTTAGTAGGCAGGGTATTAAGGATATAGTCCTCGCCGTTGGTTACCTAAGGACCAAGGTCTTTGAAGTCATGGGCGATGGCTCCAAATTCGGCGTTAGGCTATTCTACAGCGTTGAGGAGGAACCCCTTGGTACGGGTGGCGCCATTAAGAACGCCATGAAGTTCCTTGAGGATGAGGTATTCATAGTGCTTAATGGCGATATAATAACGAACCTATCGATTAAGCCATTAATAGAACAGTTGAATGGTAATGTCATCTCAACGATAGCCCTCGTCCCCCCCATGAGGAGTCCCTATGGAATTGTTCACGTTGACCATGAGGGCTTCATAACGGAGTTCAGGGAGAAGCCACTGCTTGATTACCTAATAAACGCGGGTGTCTACGCCTTCACCAAGGACATCTTTAAGTACTTACCTGATAAGGGCGATATTGAGGTCACGGCATTCCCAAAGCTAGCAAGTGAGAGGAGGATTAGGGGCGTTATCTATAGGGATGTTTATTGGAAGTCCGTTGACACTGTCAAGGATGTTGAGGAAGTTGAGAAGGTGATAACCGAGGTCTACGCCTAAACAACGGGCGTTTTTAGGGCCTTTAATACCCTGACCTCCTTAATAACTGTGTACGGGTATTGACCATTCTCATCCTTCTCATACTTCTTGACCATATCCCAAACAGTCAGTAGACCGACGCTACGGCGAAGACCGCTCCATCGCGGAGCCCGTGTTTGATACGTTACGCGTGTCCACGGTAACCTCAACGCCATCCTCAACAACCTTAACATCAGCATTAACATAGGTTATATAATTAAGGTGCACGAGGGGTAACACCTCCCAGGTCTTCTTGGTGGCCATTATTGACGCTGCCTTAGCCACGGTCACCACATCGCCTTTCTCCACCTTACCCTGCCTAATCAATTCGATAGTGCCCTCCCTAAGCTTTATGAAGCCCTTAGCCGATGCTTCGCCGTAATACGTGGGCTCGGTGGTAACGTCAAACATCGTGACAACAGGTGCGCCACCCGCATTATCCTCAAAATCACCTAGTGAAAGGCTTACCCCCCCGTCCTCAGACTTAACCTTACTAACGACTTTAATGTCGAACATACCATCAACACGGCTTGAACCACAGGTCTGTACCTGCTTACCCATGAAGTTTGTGACCCACTCAGGCGTGCATGTCCTACTGCATCCCTTAATCGTGTTCCACGCAGCCAGCAGACCCGTGAATAGGCCGAACAATGCATCCATCTCAACGCCGGTCTGAGCCTTCGTCCTAGCCAACACGGCCATCCTAATTCCATCCTTTTCATAGCGCGTCCTGGCCTCGATATACGTAATTGGCACCGGGTGAAGAAGCGGTATGTATTTCCAAGCAGTCTTTGTTGCGTTTATTGCCGTTACCTTAGCTATGGCCGCCGCATTACCAAGACCGCTAACGCCAGTCTTCATTAGTTCGCCCATGGTATCCTCGTCGACTCTCAGGAAGCCTGTGGCAATGGCCTCCCTATAGACAGGTTCCTTACTTGTTATGTCAATCATCTTAACAGACATAGCAAGGTACTACCACATTACGCCTATTTAAGCTACCCTCCTCAATGCATTAATTATTAACCCGTAAACATCATCAACAACAACGCCCAGCTCTCTATCCGCATTGACCACCGGGTAGTTATTCATCACGCCCGCCTCAGCAGGATCTCCCTAACCTTAACGAGGAATTCCCTATTGACCTCAAAAACCTCAAGCTCACGCCTACTACGTAGCCTACTAATCACAGTATCGATGGGTGCATCAAGAATTATTGTTAAGTCTGGCTTAGGCACAAACCTGTGAAGCTCCATTAACCACTCCTGCTGCAGCCCCCCCATTGCACCTTGATAAGCCAGTGTCGACTCCATATAACGCTCAGTAATGACTAAGTAACCGCCGTCAAGCATAGGCTTAACCTCACCATAGTAATGCTGAACCCTATCAGCCGTGAAGAGTAGGGCAAATATTGATGGGTGAGCCACGTTAGAGCCAGGCTTAAGGAGCCAATCCCTTATTAACCTGCCAATGGGTGATTGACTAGGCTCAGCCGTGGTGTACACCCTATAACCATCTTCCTCCAGCTTCTTCCTTAACATGGATATTACCGTTGACTTACCAACACCGTCTATACCCTCGATAGCCACGAACATGCCTAATCCTAACCCATCAGAGTGAGAATTACTTATTAAATAATTCATTCTAGTAATGAAATAATGAGGAAGGGATTATTGATAACGGGCGGTGCATTAATAGTGCTTGGGATTGCCATATTCTTCATAGGTATTTACCTAAGCTCAGGAATAACAAGCGGCGTTGAAGCCCTAGTTACTGGGGGGGTACGCAATGAGACCCTGGTCCCACCAAACTCATCAATAACGATAGCCGTTCCAGAAAACGGTGCTGCAATAATGATTATCTACAATGACACCTTAGGAAAGCCATTACAGGTGGTTACATCAGGGCCGGGCCAGTTAGAGACCGAGAATGTTGAGGGCCAATACGTGGTTGTGTACGTACCCGAAACAAGCCCAGGCACGTTATCAATGGTAAATAATTATAGTGAGAGTGTGATGGTTTATTATACCTACGGCACGATTAATGTTAATACGCTCATGCCCTTCGTACTATCCTCCATCGTAAGCATAGGCCTCGTGATAGCTGGCGTAGTACTCCTGATACTGGGTGCGGTTTTGAAGAGTAAGTGAATTGATCGGGAGAAACCTTTATTAATAACTGTTAATATTACGTGAACAATGAAGTCGAGCATCAACGTAGCAATAGCCGGTGTTGGTAATACGGCCTCAGCCTTTATCCAGGGACTTAAATACTGCGAGGTCGAGACTGAGCGTCGGGCTCGCATTCCAACGCATCGGGCCATACGAGCCAAGGGACATAAGGATTGTTGCTGCCTTTGACGTTGACTCACGTAAGGTCGGTAAGGACCTAGGCGAGGCAATATTCACAGAGCCTAACAATGCGCTTAAGATAGTTGATGTTGGTAAATTGGGCGTTATCGTGAGGGCAGGCCCATTACTTGACGGTGTCGCTGAGCAATTAAGAAATACCTTCATACCAATTACAGAGGGTTCCATCGAGGATGTTATTAGGGAGTTAGAAAGTACTAATGCGCATGTCCTCATTAATTACCTACCAACGGGAGCCCAAAGAGCCAGTGAGGCCTATGCTGAGGCTGCCCTAAGGAGTGGGACTGCCTTTGTGAATGCCATGCCGTCAGTAATAGCGACATCTAGAGAGTGGCAGGAAAAGTTCGAGAAGGCAAAGTTACCTCTCGCTGGTGATGATGTCCAAAATCAATTAGGCGCCACAGTCCTCCACAAGACCATAATTAGGCTATTGGCGTTAAGGGGGGGCGTTAAGATAGAGGCACGTACCAACTAAACGTTGGCGGCACGCCAGACTTCCTAAACCTAATGTATAGGAAGGGACAGAAGGAAAGGACTAAGACGGAGGCTGTGAAGAGGATGGCGGATGGTGAGGACTTCGACGCATACATATCGCCGGTAGCCTACATAAAGTTCCTCGGCAGTAGGAAGATTGCGCACATGCTCATTGAAGCCCGCGGATTCGCAAACGTACCAATCAGGATTAGGATTGATCTAGAGGTTTACGATCCATTTAACAACGCCGGCGTTATGATCGACATAGTCAGGGTCATGAAACTGGCAATGGATAGAGAGGTTGGTGGGCCGCTCATCAGCTATCCGCATGGGCATTCAAGAACCCACCAGTCCATGCACCACCCGACATAGCCTACCAATGGCTCGTGGAATTCATCGAAGGCAAAAGGAGTAGATAGTTTAAATTTAATATATGGTTATGGTGATGTAGTAGATAAAGTATAGTCAATTTTCTCTCCATATTATAGCCTTAAGTATCTTACTTAATGATGATCGTATATAACGATCTATCGTGGACTTCGAAAGGCCAAGCTCTTTAGATAGCTCATCCATACTTATTGATCGTGGTATGTTGAAAAAGCCGCGTTCAAAGGCATACTTAAGCACTCTGTACTCACTCGAGTTTAAAAATACATCAAGTTTTGATGTATTTGCTGCAATTAAATCCTCAATTTTTAAAGCCTTAAGACTCTCATTAATGACTTTGCCATAATTAATAACTTCTTTAAGGAATTGATCAATGGATTCACGATTAAAAGCTAAGAAACCCCCCCAATGCTCAACACCATTAGTATAGTACGCATAAACCTCAAGAAGCCCAAGCTCCTGAGCCAGAAAACGAGTGGATAAATCTATATTACCTTTAACAATAACCTTAACATACTTAGGATAACCCGGGTTTATACCCATAAAATATACTATATCAATATCATGTTTACGCAATGAATTAAAGACTTGCCTTAAGTCATCCTTACGGTTAATCCTCAATGTAGCAACCTCGACGACCTCGCCCCTAGAATAATCAAAACCAGCCTGTGTAACCCTATAGACCCAATCAAAATCTGTAAGATTTGCTGTCCAATCAACTTCATGGACATAGCTTAAATCTAACAATATTAAATTATAATAATTGATATTTCTCACGGCATTGATAATGCGTAATTCCTATTATTAAGTTTTTCTTCCATTTTACATAACTAACATAGTTTTTTATAATCATCATACAACATGTTGCATAGATGCTTTATATTCATAGTGTATTCTTATTAATATTGTATGAGTTCGTGGGATGTAATAAGGAGGTTTGATGAGGCAAGGTTAACTTTAGCCCACTATAGATGGACTGTTTTGGCTGCAATGGGTGATTTCTTAGATGCAGGTTCGATAGTCGCTGGTGCGGTATCCACGATATATTGGATCTCAACATTTCATTTAACGTCACTTTTATTAGGAATCATTGCTGCGTTTAGCCCTAACGCATTTGCGGCATTTGTTGGAGCAATAATAGCAGGGCCTCTTGGTGATAGATATGGTAGAAAAACAATCTATATGTATGACCTACTTGCGTACTTCGTAGGTGCATTAATAATGGCTGCAGCTGTTAATTATATAATGCTTTTAATAGGGTATATAATTGTAGGTATCGCTGTTGGTCTTGATGTGCCTACATCCTGGTCGTTAATAGCAGAATACGCACCAAAGTATAAAAGAGGATTTTTAATGGCATTTACCAACGTCTTTTGGTATATAGGACCTATAGTCATGCTCCTATTAGGTATAGCCTTTGAGCCCTATGGAGCATTAACCTTTAGGGTTGTGTTCAGTGTATTGGCTGCCGTTGCAATAATAACCTGGATCCTCAGAAGAGGCCTAATTGAATCACCTAGGTGGGGGGGTTAGTAGCTGGCAAGACAAACATAGTTCAAGAAGCTTTAAAACAGCTTGGTGAACAAACAACTACGCAAGCAAATACTCCTCAGGGCGCGCAGCCTCAACAATCTCAATATAAGTATAAGTGGAGCGACATCTTTAAGTATAAGAAGGGATTAGCGTTCATAATACCAATTTATATATTCTGGGGTGTACCAGCGGGAACATTCGGGTTCTTCCTACCTTACTTCTTTAAGGATATTGGATTCACAACGACCACGATGGCTTATGTAGGTGATATACTGTGGTTTATAACCGCAATAATAGGTGTAGTAGCTGTTTATATGCAATTATCTGATAAGCTAAATAGGAATGTAATGTACGCAGTAGCTGCTGCGATCTGCGCCATATCATTTGCAGTACCCATATTCCTACCATTCAGTATATTATGGGTCGCATTACTTAACGTAATAGGATTCGGATTTGGACATGGTATGTGGCTTTGGCCGCAGACAAGGGTTTGGTCAACTGAGTTATTCCCAACTGAGGTGAGGAATAGTGCTCAGGGCTTTGCATGGTCTTGGATGAGGTTTGCCCTAGGTGTATGGAGCTTAATAGTACCGACTTTAATAGCTATAATTGGATATAAAGCCATCGCTGCTGTTGCTACGACATTCTTTATACTAAATATAATAATAGGCTATTTGTATGGACCTAAGTCACAGGGCAAATCATTAGAAGAAGTTCTGAGAGATTTCTATGGAGGCAAAATTCCATAAATAGATTGATAAAGTAATTTAAAAAATATTCTTAAAATCAATAGACTCAAGTTTCAATTATTTATATCTAACATGTTGCAGTCATGATTTATAAGGTACTTTATATCTTAAATTAAAATGTGAAAGTAAAGGCGGCAATACTTCAGGAATTCGGTAAACCATTAAAGATAGGTTATGTAGATATTCCGGAACCAGGTGATGATGAATCAGTACTTATTAAAATCATAGGTGCCGGTATGTGCAAAACAGACATAAGGTTATGGAAAGGTGAGGAACCTAGAGAAGGGTTTGGAACACCTTTCGTTCTTGGTCATGAAAATGCAGGCATTATTGAGGCTGTCGGAAAGAGAGTTAAAGGGCTAAATCCTGGTGATAAGGTCCTTGTTTACGCAATATGGGCTGATTTAAATTGTAAGTATTGCCGCATTGATAAGTGCATGATGTGCAAAGGCCATGCTATTCCAGGTCAATCATATTATTATGGTGGGTACGCTGAGTATTTATATGTACCTAATTACAGGTACTTAGTTAAGATAGATATTGACCCCCCCATAGAGGCTGCACCTTTAGCTGATGCAGGTTTAACTTCATACTCAGCAGTGAAAAAGGCGCTGCCTTACTTAAAACCGGATTCAGTAGTTATTGTTTATGGTGTTGGTGGTCTGGCTTCATATGCAATTCAGTTTCTCAAGCACTTAGTACCCTATGTAAAAATAGTAGCTGTCTCTAGGAGTGATAGTAAGCTTAAGTGGGCTATGGAGTTAGGGGCTCATTATGCCGTACATCCCAGTGATGTTAATAAAGTAATTAAAGATTTAAATCCAGATGGCGCAGCTGTAATGCTCGATTTCGTGGGTAATGAGGATTCTGCAAAAATGATACCTTTATTAGAACCAGGCGGTGCCGTAATACTCGTTGGCATGGAGGGTAAGTCTTATCCAATACCCGTGTTTGAAACTACGGTTTGGCAGTACGTAGTTATTGGTAGTAATTATGGCTCTATAAGTGAGATGGAGGAAATGGTTAAATTCGTGAAGGAACATGGAATAAAGTCTTACATAGAGAAGGTACCTCTTGAGGAAGACGCTGTTAATAATGCTTTAAATAGATTAGCGGAGGGTAAAATATTAGGCAGATTTGTGATAACGCCATAGGGTGGTCAGCATGGGTGTCAAACGATTTTGGCTTGCCAAGGTTGGAGAACATGGTGAAGTTCCTGGACCTGAGGTTTATTGGATGCAGTGGTTTGATAAGTGGGTTAGGCTTTCCTTCTATTCATTGATTATTGACACGGATGATGGGTACGTATTAGTTGGTACGGGCCTTGTTAGGGATTTAACGCTTAGAAATAAGTTCCTTAGGGAGTGGGCTGGTAGTGATAGATGTCGCTTTACAGTTGGTGATGATGAGAGGATTGAGAATGTTCTTAAGAGGTTGAATTTAAAGCCAGATGATATTGCGCATGTGGTAATAACGCCTGTGCAGGATTACACCGTGGGCAATATAGACCTATTTAAAAAGGCGAGGATTTATTTCTCGAGGAGGGTTGGTTCGAGGATGTGGTTAACCCAAGACCATCACCATTCCTCAATAGGGACATTTACCTGCCCAGGTATGTTAGGGAGTATTTGTTCGAGGAGGCTTGGAATAGGATCGTCCTCTTAAACGATGAGGATGCCGTAGTCCCTGGCGTTAGAGTAAAGTGGACTGGGTGTCACCATAGGAGCTCCATGGCTATAATACTCGAGACTAAGGATGGCATTGTCAGCTACACGGATGCCGCGTTCACCATGAGAAACATAACCGAGAATATACCCATTGGAATCGCTGAAGACATTTATGAATGCCTTGACGCCTATGAATACTTAAGGAGAATTAGTAAATACATAATACCAGCCTACGATCCAGAAAACATAAATAGATACAAACAATGGATCATTTAATATTTAAAATCACTTAACCCTCACTAATTCAATCCTTCTATTAAGCTCAACCCCCCCAAAGCCAGGTCTTCTACTAAGTTTAATTCTTCCATTCTCTGGAACCGGTTCGTTAAGCAATAGCGGACTAAATTGAGGAATTATCTCTGTGGCGTCTGGAGATACGACGAGGTATTCAGCAAATGGGCTATTAACCCTGGTTATTATAAAGTGATAACCATATACACTTGAACCGTGTGGTATTACGTATGCACCATACGCTTCAGCAAGCGCTGATATCTTTATCATCGGTGTTATACCACCAACCCAGGTTATGTCCGGTTGAATGACATTAACCCTACCAACCTCAAGAAGCATTCTAAAGCCGTGAAGTGTTGATTCATGCTCACCACTGGCTAATAATGTTGGTGGTAATATCTGAGCAAGAGCACCATATGACCAATAATCATCTGGTATGAATGGCTCCTCAATCCAATAAAGACCATATGGCTTTAGTTCATTTACGAGTCTCATTGCGTATGGTAAATCAAGACTCATCCAACAATCATACATAAGTAAGAAATCATCGCCAAGTTGCTCTCTCCACTCCTTGAATATCTTCACGTTTTCCTTCAATCCCTCTATACCATCAGCAGGTCCATGCTTAAGTGGTAACTTACCACCTATGAAACCCTTCTTCTTTGCAATATCGGGTCGAGGACCTGTGGCATAAAACACTATTTCATCTCTAACAGGGCCACCAAGTAGATCATAAACAGGTAATCCCCTAACCTTACCTGCCAAATCCCATAGCGCGAGATCAACTGCGGATATGGCATTCATAACGAGCCCTCTTCTCCCATAGAATATCGTTGCCTTAAACATCTGATCCCAAGTCTTTTCTATTTCACCAACATACTTACCAACAACAAACCTCTTCAGGTGATTCTCTACTATCCAAGCCGCTGGATAGCCGCCAGTACTCACGCCAAAACCTACCTCACCTCTTGAGTCCTCAACTTCAACAACGAGTGAACCAAGTACATTTAAACCCCCCCATGATGCTCTACTAGCTCTATACTCTGGATATATTGATATTGGCGTTGCTATGTAACCAAGTATCCAGTGGTTAGTTGATTGATCATGGTAATCAGCACCACCGCCTTTAACGACATAAGCTCTAACATCCTTAATTCTAAAAGTTTCAACCTCACCATTACCCATACTTACTCACCTGGTGTAAGCATTATCTTGACGTATTTCGTGTATGTTCCTGTTAACTCCTCAAAGGACTCTTGGCCACGTTCAAGAGGCCTAATATCAATCCAACCCTCGCGTGGATCAAGAAGTCCCTGCTCTAATAAATTAACTGCCCTCCTGAAGTCCTCATCTGTGTATGAGAAGGAACCCTTTATTTCAATTTCATTCCTAACTATTACATTACCTGGTATCTTAACTTCATTATCATGTAAACCAACGAAGATAATCCTACCACCCCCCCTACGTACTGCATTTATTGCTAATCGTCTTGTAATTTCGGAACCAACAGCATCAATGACTACATCAACACCCTCAGGGTATAACTCCCTAATTTCCTTTAATGCCTCATCACCACTCTTCTCAACAAGCCTTGTGGCTCCAAACCTACGAGCCCACTCAAGCCTGTTTTTATTAATTTCAACAACCGTTAAGTCCCTAATACCGCCAGCTGATAGAAGCTTTATTGCGAATGCACCAACAGGCCCAGCCCCAAGAACCAGGACTGAATCACCAAGAGCAGCGCCCGATAATCTGACAGCCTTAATGATGTTGCTAATGGCTCAGCTAATGCACCCCTAATGGGATCAGTTACTGGGTATAAATTGTCATATGGCGCTAATACGTATTCAGCATATGCGCCTGGATAATCAATGCCTATTATCTTCCTCTCAACACATAGATTCTTAAGACCCATCTTACAATACCTACAATGACCACAGCCAACAATTGGATTCACGGCAAATAACTTACCAACCACATCCTTAGGAACGCCAGGGCCCACGTCCTCAACAACGCCCGTAAATTCATGTCCCATTATTAATGGTGGTTTACGCAATTCGTTCAATCCTAAGAAACCGGACACGTCAGAACCGCATATACCAGTATACCTTACCTTAAGCAGAACCCAACCAGGACCTGGCTTAGGTTTTTCAACATCCTTAATCTCCATTCTTTTAATTGCAGTCCAAACCAATGCCTTCATTGTAGTTAAAAATACGTGTTAGGTAAATAAGTATATATACGCACATGTTGCATAATCGAATTATTAGTGTCTTCTATAAGAATTCATATTCATGCACTTTTATCATTCATAAAAGGTGAATTAAATCAAATCATTAATGCGTAGAATGGTATGTGGACATCCTTAAGTGGTCCTTTAACGACCACGCCAACCTTTGGTTGTATCTCGACCTCAAGTATTGTTGGTTGTACTGCTTGCCACCTCATCTTCCTAATGAATAGGTACCTCTTGAAGTCGCCCTCGGTTGTTTGGGCTAGCCCCATTACGAATACGCCGGCTGCCAGGAACTCCTCAACTCCATATCTCGAGATTACCCTGGCCCCCCGTCGGTATTTCCGTGGTTATTATCGTCGTCACACCAACCTCCCTCTCAATACCCATGACCAATGCCCTAATGTACTCCCTAAGAACCTGCACATCCTTCTCCAGCGTGACTAGAGGCGCTATTGGGTCAATGACCAGTCTCTGGGCCTCCAGGGACTTGGCGTAATCGGCTATTGTGTATACCAGGGATCTGGCTATGGTTATTGGGTCCTTCTCCCTAATCTTCTCGATAATGTCCATCTCGGGTATAAGTACCTCCAGGTAACCCTGCTCCCTAAGCGCCTCAAGGTCCCAACCAAACCTCCTAACGCCATTCATTAGTTGGTCATAGGTCTCATCAACGGATACATAGATGCCGGGCTCACCGTACTTATAAATACCATTTATCAGGAAGGACAGCGATAGCAAGGTCTTACCCGTGCCAGTCTCACCACTAATTAGGTATGTCCTACCCCCCCTAATCAACCCGCCACCCAGTGCCTCATCAAGCCCTGGAATCCCTGTCGGTACTAAATCGTAATATAATGACATTGCGTCAATAACACAGTTGGTTAAATATAAAGATTGCGGACACCATTTTAAAGAATCGGAAGCCGAAACGACTCCTCACTTAAGCTCGATCACGTATTTCTTGAATATTTCCTTGAACTTCTCCGTGGTTATCACGGGCTTACCATCAACCTCAATGGGCTCCCTAGCCGGCGGCACCTTTAGGTAATTCGGCAACCTCTGTGCATACCTCTCCTCGAACGTAGGCACGTTCGGGTTAATTAGGAATATACCAATTGGTATCCTACCATCACCCTCATACGACTTAGCCAATGCCTGCGCAGCCTTCTGCGGTAGCTCCTCGGGGGGCTCTTAACCACTGGGTCCCAACCCTCCTCCTGCAAATCATAAACCCTCTTGTTATAATAGTCATATGTGTGTATGTTGTCGTAAGTTACGCAGGGCTGTAGGACATCAATGAACGCGGCGCCCTTATGGAGTATTGCCTTCTTTATCAACTCCTTAAGGTGCTGAACCCTCGCAGCGTAGCCCCCTGGCTATGAATGTGTAGCCAGCAGCAATGGCGAGGCCTATTGGGTTAACCGCATCCTGTATGTTAGGCTTGGGAAGTGCCTTGGGCTGCAGGTTCCTAGCCAATGTCGGGCTTGCCTGTCCCTTCGTTAAGCCGTAGACCGTGTTATCATGCATTATAACGACCAGGTCCACATTACGCCTACCCAGAGCCACGAAATGCGCAGCCCCAATGCCCAGTAGATCTCCATCACCTACATTAACCACCACCGTTAAGTCCGGATTAGCGAGCTTAATGCCTTCAGCATATGGTAACGCCCTACCATGCAGCGTATGTACGCCAGTCACGTTTATGAAGTGCGGGGGTCTTCCCTGAGCAGCCTATTCCAGAGACGACCACCGTCTTCTCAGGCTCGAGCTGCAGATCAGCGAAGGCTTGGTACATGGCTGAGAGTATTCCGTAGTTACCACACCCTGGGCACCAGTCAACCCATACATTGGTCTTGTAGTCGTTTATTGTTAGCTTGATCTTACGCTCCATAGCTCACCACCTCCCTCGTACTGCCCCCTCAGTACATTTTTAACGGCGCTCACGAGCTCGTGAACGTACATAGGCCTCCCTGTATACTTGACTATTGACTTGTTAATCATGACGCCGGTATTCATAGCCACAAGCTTCGCCGCCTGGGCCATGTAATTATGCTCCACGGCAATTAGGTTACTAACCCCCCCAACCTCGTTGGCGAACTTCGTAAGTGAGTTTCTTGGGAATGGTATAAACATCCTAATGTGGTAATAACCCGCCTTTACCCCCCCTTCCTCATTAAGCTCCTCAATGGCCTTCATGGCTGTGCCCTTAACAAACCCCCCCCAACCAACCAATAATATGTCAGGTCTCTCAGGGCCGAAGTATGAATACCTCCTCTCCTCGGGTATCTCCCTATCTATTATGTCGAGCTTACTCATTCTCTTATTCATCATTCTAACCCTATTGACTGGGTCCTCGTTAATGTGCCCATACTCATCATGCTCATCGCCCGTGTACCACATCACGTATTCACCTAGGTATGCCCTCGGCGATATGGGGCTTGACAAGTCAAACCTCTTGTACTCCTTGAGGCCCTTCGGTGCCAGTACACCCCCCCTGGTTATTCTCACGTTGTCTAGGTTCGGCATTGGTATTGTGGCTATGGTGTTGGCCAGGAACTTATCGACGAGGTGTATGACCGGTACCTGGTACGTCTCAGCGTAATTAAACGCATCAATTGCGTCGTAGAATGCCTCCTCATGATCGCCGCTTGCGAGCACGATCCTCGGGTACTCACCGTGGGAGGCGAATACTGAGGACAGTAGGTCGCTTTGGCCTCCCCCCCTGGTCGGTTGCCCGGTGCTTGGTCCACCTCTCTGGTAGTACGTGACCACAACAGGGACCTCATTGTGGCCCGCCCACCCAAGGCCCTCAACCATTAAGTCAAAGCCTGGGCCGCTCGTTGCCACTGAGCTCCTGACGCCGGTTAAGGCGGCGCCTATTGCTGCGTTAATCGCGGCTAACTCATCCTCTGTTTGGAAGACGATTACTGAACCCTCACCGCCGAGTGTCTCGTATTCCTCAAGCGTGAAGCTCTCGTCGGCGGCCGGCGTTATTGGGTAGTATGCCTGGAACCTAACCCCCCCCGCCACCACCTTAGCCATTGCTATTGCATCATTGCCACTAGCCACGAGGATGCTCTTAACGCCTATTTTCGGAGGGTCGAGCTTAAGCTCTGAACCGAATTGGCTCTTGACTAGGTCAATGACTATCTCCGCCATAGCCCTATTATGCCTATAGACGTCCTCCCTCGTAAACCTCCTCCTAAGGCTATAGTCAAGGCTTTCCTGGCTAATATCGGTTATCGCGGCCACGGCACCAACGAGTATCGTGCTTATGTACCTAGATGCTTGGGATGGAACAATGCCTTCACGCTTTTGAATCTCCATGAGCAATTCCTTAAAGCTCAGGGCAACCACACGCACCTTCCTACTGCCCTGTAGGTACTTAACCACGGACTTAACCGTACCATCTAGGCCAAGCTCCTTAAACTGCTCACCCAGCCTATCCCTCAACTCCCTCTCCATGCTGGGTATACTGGCGTAATTAACTGAGTCATCATCACTATTATAGATTAGGTAACCCCCATCCCTAAGATCATTGAAGTGCGTGAACACCGTCTCGGCATCCATGGCAGCCACAATATCGACTGGGTAAGTAAGGTGCTTGGGTAATTCCGTGGCTGATACCGTGGCATGAACATAGCTATGCCTACCCTTAATATTCGAGAAATACTCCCTATCAGAAATAATGCCATAGCCAGACCTCGCAAAGGCCCATGAAAGTATCTCAGACGTAGTCTCCAAACCACCACCCTGAGGACCACCAATTATATACCTCAACTCATTCATACTACATCACCCACCACGTACATCATACCTATCAGGGAAACCATCAATACCCAATATAAAAAGTGTCCTTCAGTTACCAGTTAGAATACAGTTGTTAATTATTAATTATTTTAAATTGACATAGATAATTTAAGAATTATTAGCATAAAAATCCATCATATAATGAACAATATTCTCTTAAATCGGGTAATGATTCGAAATAATTTATGAAATTATTAATAAATTATTGAAAAACTTCTTAATAAAAACTTAAACACATCCTTAATCTATATAAGGTTAATGAACGAGGGTGAGGAGGAATTCATACCCCCCCATGCCATCCATATGTGGTTTGGTTATTATAAAGACCGCATAGTCCTGAAGGAGGAGGGCGCTAAGCACAGTCATTTCTCGAAGGATGCCGAGAATCGACTAAGAGGTATTATCAACGTATGGTTGGGTATACTGCATAGACTGTAAGCACCCAATCTTTGACCTTGAGGAGGCTCTCGAACACTTAAGGAGGGGGGGTCACGTATTGACTAACAGGTTCATGCCCGACGAAGTCGCGCCTGAGGAGGTGCCAATGGTCAGTTAAGGAGGCTTACGCAATCCATCGAAGTTTAAAATTACACCTGAAAAGACCTGCATGTACTATCTAATTCCTGCTTTAGTGATTCATCGCCAAGAACCCTAGCCACATTACTCAATAAGTTACATATGTCTTTCGCTGCGGCGTCCCTTGATGGGTATATACTCATGACACCCTCAGGATCAGCGCCATTGTATTGATACTGATGAAGCGCCAGCGCTATCAAGGATTCCCTCTCAAGACCAAGTAGTTTACCCACTTCACGAATCATGGATGTGGGCATGTGGGCTATTACCCTATCAATATTCTTAACACTACCGCGAAGCTCCTCCCTCCTCTCACCAGCCAATGCCGCAAGCAACGATTTAAATGCTTGAAACGCCTTGCCAGCGGCGTTCCTGGTATAACCCTCAACCAACAACCTCAATGCCAATCTAGCCTCGACTGATGCCTCAGCCCTCCTGGCTTCGATATACGCCCGTAAATCCTTCCAAGGCTTACTAAGTTATTCAGGCAACAGGAACCTCCGTCTAAGGTAATGCCATTCCTCAATAAAAGCCTTATCATTAATCCTAGTCATTAAATGATCCGCGCTTTCAATAAGGGTCAGCATTACTAACCTTGGCGTTAACCCACACATGGCCCATTGATAAAGTGATGTGCACGAGATTAATTAACCCTTAAGGCATTAGGGGGGGCACGGGCCCAACCACGGAACCTTCTCGCCATACCCCTTCTCAACGTAGCTCCTTACCCACTCATCCTCAAACTCCCTGGGAACCCTCGGCTTCTTAACAACATCGTAATAATCATAAGGCTTAATATCGATTATGGGAGTCCCAGTCCATGCATCAAGACCTCGTAACCACAGCCTAGGAGGTTCAAGCCTCACGAGCTCGAGCACCGACAAACCAATTGGATTTGGCCTGATCGGGTACCTCGTGGCGAAGACGCCGACCTCCTTATCCGTACCCTTTAACCTAACCCTGAGCCTCGCCTCCCTCTGCTCATGGAATACGTAAATTAGGATTATGTGCGAGTACTCCTCAAGACCGCGTAGACCATCGACATACTCATCATAAATGCGAACAACGCCTATAAAGTCATACCTGGTTTCATACCTATCTTTCTCGGGTTCACCCGGCCTTGGAAAACCTCTCTCCACATAACCAATGGGTTTGAATACATACTCAACCATTGACTAAGTAAGGCGCGGGCTCAGATAAATCTTACGAAGCCAGTTCATGAATAAAGGCATATATTCATTAACTTAAAACAACTATTTGCTGCCTAGATGGAACCCATAGTACACCCTGGAAGGACATAAGTAAGTACGTGGAAGTCAGGGCGAAGGAGGCACTCTATGAATTCGAGTTAGCCGAGAAGTTCTTGGAGAATGGTCTCTACAGGAATGCCGCTGGCGAGGCCTTCCAGGGATGGAAAGCCACCTTAGTGGTTTTGGCAGCTAATTCCCGTAATGAGTTGGCGAGTGAGTTTAAGGGTTTCGCCAGGCTTAGGGAGAGGATTAGGGTTGAGACCGTGGATTTCATAATAGCTATCATGCCCACGACACGCATGAAGAAGGTGGCCATGATACTGGGGGCGTAAGTACGGCAATGACGTGGTACTACTGACTGAGTTAGCCCTGGACGTTCATGAGTTCCAATACAACGGTTTGGATAGGGAGAGCGCATTAAGTCGTTACCTGGATCTCGACATGGTTAAACAGGGCATTACCACGATAATTGAGGGAGACAGAAGATCCTATCCTCATTCACTGAACACTCAACGTCCTGATGAATCACTAGGATTAGCCCTTCCCCGCACTATTACTCCTCTTAATACTCCTAATGAGCAGTTCTCCGCGTCTCGAAAGCCTGTAATAAACGTGGTGTTTACGAACCTCATTACTAAGCTTGAAACGTGCAACACTCCTCTTAAGCGTCTTACCACCCCCCCTGACCCTCTCGATCAAGCCCATCGCCTCAAGCTTATCGAGTATCTGCAGAACCTCCTCAAGTGGGATGCCCGTGTTTATGGCTATTGACTTACCGTAATCCACATTGGCCCTCTTCAGGTGCATGAGCACGGCAAGGTCCTTATTCGTGAGTCCATCCATAGGGTATGAACTAATATCATAGGGCGCATTTAATTAAATTGACTCTGTCAAAATTTGGGGGGGTAACTAAGTGAAACGGTTAGTATTTAAAGCAAGGAATGCATTTAACATATATGTGGAGATACCTAAGGAGGTAATTGAGACTGCAGAGAGACTTGGTATTGATGTCACTGACGTGATTTTAAACCAACTATACTTAAAGGACCCAACGGAGAGTATCAGGCTTAGGCTTGAGTTGGCCAGGAAATACCTCAATGAGGCCAGGGAGTACATGAATAAAGGTGATGCTGTTCAAGCCAGTGAGAAGGCGTATAAGGCCGCCGAGGAAATTGTTAAGGCATTGGCCGAAAAGTACAACACGCCCGAAAACCAACAGGCAATTAGGAGGGCAGGTGGTATACGCACCTACTGCTTAAGGCTTGTTCGAGGTTATCCAAGACCCTTGGTGACTGGGTATTGGATGGTTGGAATGCAGGTTACTCATTGCATGTGTGGGGGGGTTTTCATGAGACTAAATTAGCAATTGAGGATGTGGAACCATTAATCGAGAGAATTCATAGAATGATTGAAGAAGCTATCAAGGTGCTAGGTCAAGACTAATTACTGGTTTAAGGCTCGAACCCTTAACTATTTTTAATGGAATAATATACACAATCCTTAATGCGCGTTTAGTTTTTGAATTCAAGCCACAAAACTATACGCGCCACTAATCTGAACGAGATTTCCAGGGCCAGGGCTAAGGGGGGGATTGCCGTTAAGACGGAATTAGCTGAGGAATTCCTGAAGAGAGACCTTTACAGGAATGCCGCGGGTAAGGCATTTCAGGCTTGGAAGGCGTACTTATCATACTTAGCGTTGGGTAGTAGGGACTTATTAATTAATGTATTTAAGGGTAGGAAGAGGTTGAGGAATGGTAAGGTGGTGGATTACGTCGACTTAGTCATAGCCGTAATGCCCACGACACTCATGAAGGCCGTTGCCCAAACATTAGCTACACGGCATGGGGGGGAGGATATAGCCTATTACACCGAGTTGGCGATAGATCTGCATGAATATCAATATAATGGGCCTGACCCATTGGGCGTGTTGAGCAGGTACGTTAATGATGAAATGGCACGGGTGGATATTGAGAAGTTGATTAAGTACCTCAGGGAAAGGGTCAAGGCATAATAATTAGGACTGTGCACCTCCCGTAATACTCATGCCGTCATATGTCAATTTCCTCTCCTCACTTAATAATAACTGGTAGTTAGGGAAGTGTATTACCAATAATGGAGTAATGTTTATAGGTAGGAATTTATAATGTAGTAACGTGGGTAATTGGGTTACAGTATCAACTAAGGTCAGGAGAGAGGTTCTTGAGAAGGCTAGGAGGTATGGTATTAATGTTTCTGAGGTTTTACGTAAAGCTCTCGAGGAGGAAGTAATGCGTAGGGAAAATGAGGAACTAATTGAATTGCTTAAGGAGGCTTCCAAGGAGCTTAGGAAAATTAGCGAGATTTATGGCAATGATTTCGTCATAAGAAGTATACGCGCAGACCGTGATTCAAGATGAGCCTCGTATTTGACGCAAGCGCCATTATCAGGCTGGTAGAGCTTAAACCAGATAAGGCAGTTAATGCCTTAAGGAATCAATACACCATCGACTTAGCATATTATGAGATTGGTAATTACCTATGGAGAATTAGCAAGTTAACCACTGTAAATGTGGAACTGCTGCTTAAAGTATTTAATAATGTCATTGGATTTATGAATGTCGTACCAATAAGCCTAAACAGCGATGTCATCGACCTAGCCAGAAGGATGAACATAACCTATTATGACGCGTCCTATGTTTATCTAACGATGAAACTCAATGCAAAGCTGGTAACCGAGGATAGAGAGTTAATAGCTAAGTTCCCCCAATATAGCGATAAGCGTTAGAGAATTACAAATATAGTCGTTAATCATGGCAATCATTAAAGAACCACTAAAACAATCGCCATTACTATCACTAATGCACCAAGGAACTTAACAACACTAAATTTCTCCCTACCCATGGCACTCGACATGAGCTGGGCTATTAATGGCATCGTGCCCGTCAATATCACGGTAAGCCCAAGGCCTATTAAATCCATTGAGAAGGCGAATAGGGCAACGCCAAGGCCCAGGTCAAGTACGGCAATAATGGGCAGGTAGCTACGTACCGTCCCTCTAATGGCCCCTGCAATGTTGTTTCCCATGAAATAATTAATCACAAGCAGTACAATACCTGCCGCTGCAACCCTCGTAAAGGCTATGGAGATTGGGTTAAGCCCCCCCGTTATGTCGGCAACCTTAATCATTGACTGACCAGCAGCCCATGCAAGGGCCGCTCCAAGACCAAGGAATAAGCCCTTAATCTCCCTCCTTGAGCCACCACTACGAGATAGCAGGTAAACGCCGGGTATCAGTAGTATGCTCGCTAGTAATTTCGTTATGGTTAACTGCTCACCTAGGAATACCGCAAACACCACGGTCAGTGGGATGTAGGTGTACGACACAGGGGGGGCTGCGATTGAGACCCCTGAGTAATTGATTGAGAATAGGTATAGCGAGTCGCCAATCACTAGGGATAATAAACCGCTCAGGGAGCCCCCCACACGGCTCCATAATTAAGCCCTAACACAATTGCTGGGATTAGGAGTATTACCGAGGCGTAGAACATCCTGAGGAAGTTTACAACCAGCGGATGCATTCTCCTCATGAAGTCCCCATACATTATTGACGCCCAGGCCCAGATAATGGCCGTTGACAATGCGGGTAAGTCCTCAATAATCATAAGCTGAAAATAAAAGTAAACCGCGCTTTAAAGCATATTCCCCATAGGTTAGTCTGGCCCGAATACGATATTGATATCCTTATCCGGCGGTTTAAAGGAGGGCACGCGCCTAGCTAACTCACTCCTAATGGCATCAACGCCAACCTTAGTCACGAAGTTCCTAACCCCCCCGTGAATGCCCGAACTCCTATACATGTCAAGTAGAACCTGCGCCGCGAGCTCTGCATTCCCTGGATCAACCGTACCAATGGCAAAGCCCAACGCCGTTGGTGAACCACCCATCGTTATTAATATCCTATCTTAGAACCGAATGGTTCAAGCCCAATATCCGAAACCCACGACATACCACAATCATGCGTGCACCCACTAATGCCAACCCTAATCGGCTCATTGAAATTGCTTAAGTGCACGTGTATTTTACGACCGAGCCCCGTGGTATCTATTAGGCCCGGCGGACATAGTTCATTCCCTAGGCATGCAACGGTTATTGGACCCTCGGGATACATGGACCCTGGATCCCTAACCTCATAATTACTCAATTCCTCAATCCTACTAACCCCCTCATGAACAGGTATGTAAACGCTTTGGTTGTTAAACAGTAATACATAGCCAAACCCATACCTCTCAGCCACATCAGCCAGTTTAACCAATTCATCGGCAGTAACCCAGCCAGTTGGGTATGGGACCTTCACAATCCTCGATTTAACGAACCTAGGCGCTAAATCAGGGGGCTTGGGTAGCTTGGGCTTGACCTCCCTGGCAATCGCCATTACCTCCTCCTTAACCTTATCAAGGCCGCGTAACTTAACCACCCACTTGAACCCCCCCCTCCTCTCACCAGATCTCCTAAAGACCTCAGCAACACCCACGCAGATTGGTAGCAGATCCTCCGCATCAACATCAACAAACGCCAATTTAGCGCTGAAGGCATGCTCGCCCACGCCGCCACCTAGGTAAATGTCAAATTTACCGTTGGGCTTAGCCACAATGCCTATGTCCTGAGCCACGGGCACTGCGCAAGCCCTCTCACAGGCTGATATTGATATCTTAATCCTATGCGGAAGTGATGGTTGCTCATACTCACTCCTATACCTAAAGTAATCGCCTATGAATGTTGATAGCGCCTCAGCATTGACGTGGGCGTATGGGCAGAATTGGGATGCGCATGGTATTGGGTTCCTAACGGAATTACCGCAGGAGTCCCTTGGGTCGAGACCAACCTCCTTGAGCTTAGCCACAACCTCGTCAAAAAGCCTAAAATCAACCTTGAAGATCTCTATATCACCCCCCCTTGTACCGAGCATCGCCCTACCATCACCATAAACCCTACTGACCTCAGCAATAACCCTTAGTTGATTTGAAAACCACTTGCTTGGGTCGCGACCAACACCCTGCCTAATCCTTATTGATACCCAGGGATTATCGCCACGGTTCTTATAAATACCCTCATGTCTCCTCGGATACACAATCCTATAAACGTCTGAGTACTTGAACGAAGACACCGTAAAGCAACATCACGTATTATTTAAGCCTTTATCACGCGGATAGAAACGGTACTTAAATGAGGAGTGGTTTCGAGATTGATAAACATGCCTAAACACCCTTTTCACGTAATAACCCCCCCTCAATAACACTTAATAACTGGGTGATGATGGCTCTGGCTGATTCATCATCCCGATGCTGAGTGAACGTTCCCTGCTTATCCAGCCTATTGTATTGATATCGATTAAACAGTACTGCCAGGTTACCTAATTAATCAGAATCGCCACATACGCCACCTACGCAGTGATGCTTCGTGAAACCCCCCCTAATAACGACCTCACGCCTAAGCAACTCCCTGAGCAGCGCCTCGACTCTACGTGCATCACCCTTATCAAGTCTAATAACGATTTTGTTATCCCTCAACTGCTCAACACGCCCGGAGTAACCCAGGTACTTGATGAACTCATTAACATCACCAACATCAACATTGGGTAACCTACTTAAGTCGCCGCATGGCCCCCATTTACAGGCATAGCACCCCAACCCGGCAGCCTCGATATTCGCTCCGCACGCAGACTCATAGACCCTAAAACTCATTTCCCTAGCCAACGAGGCAATCTTGTCCTTCAAATCCCTGGCCCTAATGGGAACCTGCTCCCTACCTAACCTGCTGCTCGGTAACCTCAGGCTTAGGTCAATACCGATTGATTTGAGCCTCTCATAGATGCTTGCGGTAACCCTAAGTGTACCAAGTACTACGGACTTAACGCCCATTTCCTTAGCCATTAATAGTATTTCACGGGCATCCCTATCGGTTATGTTGGGTATTATTGGTCTTATGAATAGGGATGTGTTTATCCCTGCCTTGATGAGTTTACCTGCAAACCTCAGCCTATCCATTGGGTCTGGGGGGGCTAGGGGGGGTTCTATCCTCCTGCAATCCCTAAGGCACACCACAGTCTCGAGAAAGCTAATGCGAGGCGCATACTCCCTAATCCTAACTATGTAATCATCACCAAGCACAGACTTGGAACTAACCTGCAACGGATTACCCAATGGACCAAGAACCTCTATGTACTCAAGGGCCTTATCCCTGGTCTCGGGTAGGAATGGCTCGGTTACGGACCCCCCCATGGCAAGCATCGTACCACCAGGCCCGAGCACCACGTATGGGTTCAATGTCAATGCATAGAGTAACTCCTTACCACTTAGTGGGTATGGTCGTGCTTTGTGCGGAAATCCCATGTCATAGATGTAGCAGTAGGTGCATGAGTATGTGCATCCAATCCCAGTGTGTATTGTCATACCACATGGCCTTGGATACCTCCTTGCATGTGGGTCCCTTCTCGCCCTCTCTATTGACTCAGCACTCAACTCATTCTCCAACTTATTCCTTAACTCTTCCTTAAACTCCAGGTACTTGATTAGGTCCATTTATGGCGACTGTATTTAATCACAGCCCGTATTAAACCCTTACAGGTGCTCGGCAGCGAGTCTGTACACGGGGTCGGAAATCCTATAATAATCATCAGCCTTCTCGATAATGCCCAGGCCCACCAGGTTGCTTAATAATTCGGAAACCGTCGCGGCATTTATTTCCCTGCCTCATAGTCCTCAAGTCTACGCTTAATTAACCTCCAGGGCATTGGTTCCCTGGCCAACACCCTTAAAATCACTGCATACCTAACGCTCCTGAGTGAGGATATCAGGTTTCGTAATTCATTAAGCGCCAGTTGCACAGCATCTTTCATTATTTCATTAAAGTCCACGGAACCCCTCATTGAGTACGCATAACCAAAGTATGTCAACCAACCAATAATCCCATCAAAAGTCTCCACAGCCCTCTCAAGGACATCCCTAGGACAATTAATGCCTAATTGATTGAAACCACGCTCAAGAAAGTCGAGGGATTCGTCAGGGCTTAACCTCCTAGTCCTAACCTCCATGTACGCCCTACCGAAGAGTGGTGCCTTTGGATCATGAAGCCCTAGGAAGTCGTAAAGGAGACCAACCTGCGAACCTGATAGTGCAAGCCTTATGTTCGGTAGATTATCAAAGATATAGCAAACAGCCTATCAAACCTAAGCCAATTAACCCTCCTCAACTCCTGAGCCTCATCAATCGCTATTATCATGGGCTCTCCAATCTCATTAAGCCTAGTAAGTAGGTCGGCAATGCTAACCCGCGGCTTACCCCTGAACCTAACCGATATTTCAGGCGGATTAATAGAAACCTTTAAACCCTCGACGCCTCTAAACGCATTAATTACTCTATCCCTAATCGAGGACCTCCTACGCAGAAGCTCATTAAGCGCTTGAACGAATAAGTCAATCACGTCACGGTAACCCGCGTACATGCTTAACCTAACATCTACGTATACATAATCAATGCCAGCCTCATTAAGTGCAACCTTTAATAATGACGTCTTACCAGTCCTCCTAAGGCCAGTAACCAACGTCAACCTCGAACCCCTTAGAAACCTCACAAGCATTCCCAACTCATGATCAAAATCATAGAGATCCTCCCTCCTGCTCTTAGGCTCGATACTAAATAACATTTAGATAACCCCCCCAAATTATTTGTAGTACCCCCCCTAATAAATATTCCAGTCGAGAAAATGCATCATAATCTTCATACAACAGAATTAATGTATTAATTAATGTATTACTGATGAAAAGGAATGTTTAGGAACCCTACATAATAATGATAGATGAGTAAATTGAAAAATAGAAATATGATGTGGCCGCTCCGGAGGAGTGACAGTTCATCGGGCCGTGGGCTTCACGGCTCTCGAGTCCTCCCTCAAACCACTTAGTAATTTTATGGTTTAATTAACCTTACTCATTAATAATCGTGAGACTGTGCCATGGTTTTCCTGAAATTCCTTATAAAGAATCGACTTAACCTATTCAATGATGATTGTATTAATCACCGGCGTTAGTTCATCGCAGGATACAAAACAGCCATTAGTCTGGCTAATAGGTATGAGGTTGTCGGTACTTATAACGAGCATCCCATTAACATACCTGGCATTACCATTGTTAAAGCTGACATAACGAGGGATTCAACTAGGTTAATTAATGATTATAGGCCTGACGTGGTTATTCACATGGCCGCGATAGGCAATGTTGATCAGTGTGAGGAACAGTTAGAGCTTTGTTATAGGGTTAATGTGGTGGCAAGTAGGGAATTGCTCACGGCGGCCTATAAGGTTGGCGCCGCCATTTATTACCTATCCACGGACTACGTATTCGATGGTGAGAGGGGGGCATGTACTCGGAGGATGATGTGCCGAGGCCCGTTAATTACTATGGATTGACGAAGCTCCTCGCGGAGGAAATCACGAGAGCCTTAGGCGGTTCCATAGTCAGGGTTGCCTGGATCTACGGCACTGGGCCCGGAAGGCCGAACTTCGGCAAAACCGTGGTTGAGAAGTTAATGAGGAGTGAGGTGGTCACTGCAATAACTGATCAGTGGTCATCACCCACATTGAATACGATAATTGGCGAGGCCTTTACAAAGCTACTTGATGTTAAATTCAATGGAGTGATACACGTGGTTGGGCCAAGATTAAGCAGGTACGAATTCGCAAGAGCCATAGCTAAGTACTTTGGGTTTAGTGAGGAATTGATAAAGCCAATAAGGCTCATCGACGTAAATTACAGAGCTAGAAGGCCCAAAGATAGTAGCCTAAACAACAGGAAAGCAATTGAGTTGCTAGGAATACCACTTAACGACATAAACTACGCATTATCAATATTCAAGAGAGAACTAGAGACTGAAAAAGCCATAGTGAAGCCGTAATCCATGAAGAAAAGTTTTAAATCGCAGTTAATGGCTTATTGACACGCCGGGGTGGCCGAGCCAGGTCCAAGGCGCGGGCCTGGAGATTCCGCAGGGAACCTTAAAGTCCGTCCCCGCAAGGGGGGGGCCCGGGTTCAAATCCCGGCCCCGGCACCACCATGGTGTTGGTTTTTTGTGGTTTTATTGTGCCCGTGGGCTTTGGGTGGGGGGGCAGTTTAGTTTTGTCATTGCCTTGGTTATTACCTTCATTCTACTCGCCTTACCCTCGCTCACTGCCTCCTCGA
>NZ_BBBJ01000008.1 GCF_001316005.1 Vulcanisaeta distributa JCM 11217 | reverse complement strand
CTCTTGAGCCCGTGATGATGGTTGGTGATGAGGTTGGCCTCACGGATATCTACGTGACGCCTAACGCCAGGGTTCACTTTAAGTTGAGTAGCCTGGGTGATTGCCAGTCAAGCATTGTGCCGAGTCCCAGGGAGGTTGAGCTTTTGGTAAGCGTCATCGGTGATAGGGTGGGGGGGGTTTACCCAACTTATTATAACCCGTCGATTGAGCTTATGATAGGGTTCATAGGCCGATGCTTAGGGTTAGCGTTGATTCCTTCGATGTTACGGATAGGACCAGGGTGAGTATCAGGGTCTTTCCCATGAGGGCTTGGAAGTTGATTGACATGGTTAGGCTTGGCTCGGTCGATGCGAGGCTCGCGGCCTATCTTTGGCTTGCGCTTGAGATTGGTTTTCCAATACTTGTTATTGGGCCCGCGGGCTCTGGGAAGACGAGCATGTCCGCAGCCCTAATGTCGGCTTTGCCGCCCAGCACGGTGATCGCCAAGGTCGAGGACATAGACGAGGTATTACTGCCCCAGGAGTTGGTTAGTGATTACGCCAGTAGCGTTATTCCACTGCTTAGCCGTGAGGGTCATGGGGGGGCCGGCGTTAAGCCATACCACTCTTTCAGAGGCTTGTCCATGCGCTTAGGGTTGGTGCTGATTACATATTTGTTAATGAGGTTAGGGGGGGTCCTGAGGACACTAGGGCTTGGCTACACGCGATCATGAGTGGGCAGGTGGGTGGTGCAACCACCATGCATGCTGGCGGTGTTGAGGAGGCTATCGTCAGGCTTAGGGAGTATGAGGTGCCCATTGACCTGGTTAGGCTGTTGGTTGTGCTCATGGGTAGGTTCGAGATGGGTAGTAAGGTCGTTAGGAGGGTCGTGGGTGTGTGGGTTGTGGATGGCGGCAAGCCCGTGGTTGCTTGGGGGATGGGGGGGGCTCTGCGTGAGGACGTGTTGATTAAGTTCCTGGGTGGGCGTGTTGGTGAGGACTTCGTGGTTAGGGAAGTCAATGATAGGGAGGCGTTCCTTAGGCATTACTCCAACTTTGACGTTGACGAGACCGAGTGGGTTAGGTTAATAGCCCTCTTCCATAGGGCTAGGGACTTGGTCATGCCGAGGGAATTCAAGAGCGACGTTGTCTTTGAGGAGTCCTGACCCTAGCCAATAATTGCTTAGCCAACTCATTAATGTCGAGTTGGTTCGGGTAATTACTAACTAGGGCATCCCTACCAATCTTAAGCGCCCTCCTAACCTCATCATCAACCGCGCCCAAATCCCTCAAAGCCCTCTCCAGGAGCCTCAATCCGCCACTCACGTATAACTCCACGGCATCCCTACTCGGCTACCACCCTCAACCCTAAGCCTCGGCCTATTACTAATCCTCCTCATGAGCCTCGTGATCTCCTCATCCTCATACTCATTAACGACCCTCCTACGCAGGAGCCTCATGGACTCACCCAAGCCCTCTCCGCATTCAACCTCTCCAGCAACGCCGCCAACTCGTCAATAGCCCTCCTGAACTGGCCCAGCCCCGGGTCCTTGATTACGTAGGGTATTGAGCCCAGTCGCCATGCAGCCTCAATGGCCGGATTCCTGAGTATCTTCACCACATTCTTAACCCCCCCAATGTCCAGGTTACCCCCCCTTATACTCGATAACTTATTCAACACCACAACCCCCTCCTTACCCGGGCCTATTGCGAGGCGTACTCAAGCATGTTTCCGAGCCACCCCATGCCGCCGGGCTCGTCGGTCGCCACCAGGGTTATTACGTCGGCATTGCCTATCAACGCCGTCGTGAGCCCTGGGTTTAGGGCTGGTGATAGGGCTGGCGTGTCTATTAATATGAAGTTGGGCTTAACCCTGTAATTGCTATCCCCCCCTTAATTAATGATGATATTCTAGAGCTCAGGACTGCGGTGCTCGGTAGTGCGGTGTATGGGTTGGTGACGGGTGAGGTGCCTGGTGGTATGACCTTTATGTTCCCCCCCACGACTCCATCCTCAATGAGCGCGGTCGAAACCTTAACGGTCCCCCCCGTAACCCCCCCCATTATGTACGTCAAAGCGCCGTTGACGCTTCCTGGGTTATTAACGCCAAGGACCTTGGACGCGGTTGCGTTTGGGTCTAGGTCAATGAGCCAGGTCCTGTAGCCCCCCCTCATAGCCAGTGCCGTGGCTAGGCTCGTGATTATCAATGTCTTGCCAACACCACCCTTCTGGCTTAGGAACAATACAGTTAACATAGGTTGTAAATAAGCATGGCATTATTAAGGCTTTACCCGTTACGTCATTGTCAGGACTATGTACGTGATGACCAGGGGGGGTATCGTGGCGTATATGCCCGTGGTCACTGAGTCAAGCACGTAACCACTCATGAAACCCCCAATTATGACCGTGGGAAGCATAAACTGGAGCATGACAACGCCCCCCAGACGCTTGGGCCGCTATTAACCTCGTTATCACGAGCATAACCTCCATCAGAGCCACCGACACAATGACCGAGGCATACCCAACCCTCCTGGACTCCATTACGGTGTTTATAACGTGGGTCATTGATGTAACGGCCACATTAATTACGTCGGGCCTCCCCATGCCTGTGACGGCCACAACCCTCGCATACTCGTTAATGAAGCCCTCAAGCCAGTTCCTAGACCGAGCCTGTTCAAGCCTGAGGGTGACCGCAGCCCTCATCACCCTATTAACCGCGGTATGCCTCAACTCATTAATTGCCCTAACCCTACCAAGATACCAATTAAGGCTTATGCCTAGGAAGACCGCGGAGAAGACTAACCAGGCAAGCGCAATTGACTTAGTAACCACGTAAGTAGGCAACGCAGGCATCACCGCAATCCCCCCCATGTACATAAGTAATTCATTATCAACAACCACCAAGCCTGGGTCCAAGCTCCAACCGAGTAATGCCGTTATTGGTGCTGCTGAGGCGTAGGTCATCACTAGGTATGTGGTTGGGCTCATGTTTAGGGCCCTGCTTACGAGGACTATCGTCATGGGCATCATGGCTAGCGTAATCACGGTGAGCGTGTCGAGGAGTATTACTAGGTCCCTATAATCACTCCTCAATCTACCTAGGTAATCATCGAGTTCCCTGAGTATGTAAAGAACCGCGGTGCCCGGCTCAATGCCCAGCCTCTCGGCATTGGTCATCGCCTCGAGAATGTTACCGAGACCACTGACGTACTTCGTGATCGGCTCATTCATGGAAATAACAGCCCTAGCCATTAACAATCGCTTAATTAGCAGGCGGTTAAGGCCCAGCCTTTGGGCCTCATTAATGAGCACATCAAGCACCCTACTCACGGGCTGTGCCAGGAATAGCGGCGTTGCTAGCGTCATGAGCAGCGCCTCCTCGAGCCTGGTCCTAAACCAGGGCTTGACTAAGCCTAGGCCCATGTGTGTATGTATGGGCAATACTTAAAAGGTGTATCCCCCCCATGAGTTAATTATGCGTAGTAGGGGTGAGTTGTCGCCCTTGGTCTCCGTCATAATCGCCGCTGTACTCATAGTCGTTGGTGTGGCGTTAGTGATGATTTTCTACCACGGTGCTAAGGCGGTGGGTCAACACGCCATTAATACTCCTGAGGTTGAGGTTTCGGGGAGCATGTCGGCGTCTACGGGCGTGGTGACGATAAACATCTACAACGCCGGCACAACGCAATTAACAATTAGTGGTGTTAAGGTTTATGGACCCAATGGCTCTGTGCTTACCTGCTCATGGAGTGGCATTGGCGCTACCGTGGCAGCAGGTAGTAGTTATGGTATTGTCGGTCAATGCGGTGGTGTTGAGTCTGGCGTCGCGTATACGATCATCGTCACGCTGAACGGCACCAGCGGTTCCTTGGCCGAGTCCCTCACCGTAACGGCATCTTGACTTTACACGTGCTTTTGCCTATAATTAAAAGTACATCATTATTATTATGTATTCAGACCTGTTATTTTCTGTGGTTGTTTTACCGATTATCGTAGGTGTAACCTGTATTTTATTATGGCGGAATAATATCTTAACCTCATTAACGTTGTTAAACCCGCCTGGCGCTATGCCCTCGGCTATTATGGAATTTAAGCTGAAAGGGAAGGCCCATCCTTCGGGGGGGCGGAGTATGTTTAAAACGCGCGTTTCATGCGCCCCGCACCGACGTTGAGACTTCGCTGGATGTGTTGAGACCACCGCTGAAGTGATGAGGATGAATGTGATAAAAACGAATAAGTGATGCCTAAGGAACCCCCCCACCCCAAGGAGTAAGGAGGTCTTGGTATTCGTAGATTCAACAGGTGATGCTATTATCTTAGCCTTAGGATCGGTGATGGCGAAGGGTGGATTCAGGTGTTTGTATCGTTAAACTGCATCACGTATTGGTACACCGTGTCGTTAATAATACCTAGCCTATAAAGTAGTGTGTAGCCTGTGTAGTTACCCTTGATTAACGCTACATAGCCATAATGCACTGGGTACTGGAGTGGTATTGGGTATGTCCAGTTGAGTGGTGTTAGTATTATCGGTGGCCTTGGCCCTTGGCTGAAGTTAAAGGCGGCGAGTAACCCATTGAGGTCTGAGTTGGCCACTATGGGTGTTAGGTATGGTAAATGCCAGTTATAGTCTATGAACGCAAGCAGTGTGTAGCCTGATAGGCTATAGTTATCAACCCAACCCTCCTTGGCATACGGCGAAATGATTAGTAGGGGAACCCTCTCACCCAACACGTTATAGTACGGTAGGCCTAGCTTACTTAAGTAGCCGTCCTCACATCCTGGGTTTAGCCCGTAGTTGTAGATTATTGGCGGCGGGACTTGGTCGAAGAATCCACCACCCTCATCAAAGGTTATGAAGATTACCGTGCTATTCCAGTATCGGCTATCCTCAATGGCATCTATGAAGTATGCCAGGTTTACCTGGCCCTGGGTTAAATTGAACGGTGGGTGCATGTCGAGGGCAGAGTGGTCATCATGACCATCACCGCCGGTGAACATTAAGAAGGAGACGCTGGGTAGGTTACCGTTTTTTAAATCCTCCAGGAATACCGAGGTATTGAAGTAATGGTTGCTGTATCTTGATGAACATGGTATTAGTGATAGTGGGTATGGTGGCAGTGGCTGGCCCTGCCTATAGCCGTAGTCGAAGTAGGCCCATGATATATTATACTCAGTTAATTGGTATAGTATGGTTTGTTTGAATGATATTTTACACCAGATGTGCCAAACATGGGTACTGGGTAACCCACTAGATAGGATATTCTATTGGGCGTCGTGGTGGCTAGGTCGGGTGAGAAGTAGTTATCGGCCAACACGTACTCCTCGGCGTAGTCCCATAGTAAGGGGGGGACTTGCTCATAGGATAGGTAGACCATTGATTGGGGGGGCCAGACCCATTAATGAACCCATTCATTGCGCCAAAGTTCCAATCAATGTGGTAATTCCTGTAGCCCTCCCAGGGATCCTCAAGTATTACCGAATTGGCGTAGGATACCTCGCTTAAATATGTGCCAGGCCCAGTGGTCTCATTAATAATAATGTGATGTTATTCACTATTGGCGGCATTCCGAAGGGATAAACCCCCCCGTATATGTTGTCGAAGGAGTGATTCTCAAGGATTATTATGATTACGTGCTTAATAGGGGGTTGCCGTTGAATTAACAGTACTTACCTCAGGTGGTGGCGAGGAAACCCTGGTTGGGTGGCCATGGGGGGGTATTAGAATGAGAGCTATTACTAAGGAGATCATAGCCACTATTGCTATTAGGAGACTCCTACGCATTTAAGGCAATAGGTTCATGGTTATTTAATAAAGTTACTCTATTTCGTGAATAGGCCTGGGAAAATAAACAATTACCGGGTAATGAGGTGGAAAGGCTTGTTTGAAGTCTCAATGGGTTTAACGGCAGGTCTAGCGGTTAAAGCGTTAACAATTGTGCCGCTTAGAGGCGCCTGAACCAGGGAGCGCTAGGGGGGGATCCTAGAAAGTCCTCTTATTGGCGTTGTTCGCATTGGATAATTAGCTTTAATTTAAGGATTTGAATGCAAATGTAAAGGATGAGGAATTATCCCAGTGCGGTGGGTATTTGGGGGGGATTAATCATGAACTCACTCCTCTGGTAGGAATCTCCTTATTATGGCGTAGTATAGCGTCAACGTGAATATTGCGGTGAATATGAGTGTTGAGAGGAGCATTGTGTATATGGCGATTAGGGGTAGCGGTATGAGTGTGTTTAGTAATTGGGTTATTGGTACGCCTGAGCCACCGCTTATGAATAGGTATGGGTACCTGGAGCCGTCGTTCACGTACTCCATGAGTACGAGTATTACCTCCGCCAGTATGCCCGTGCTAATTACGGCTGGCCTGACGACCCTGCCCCTCATCGCGGCGTAGAAGGCGTATAGGGCCGTGGCGCCCAGGGCTATGGTTAGGGCTATGGCCGTGTAGAAGGCTGGGTAGAATAGGGCGGTGCCTGGGTCATAACCCAGCAGTGGGCCTGCTATGTTGCTCACTATGTATGGGTCGTACCTCTCGAGCACCGTGAAGTAGTAAGCCCCCCGCGATGGCTTGCGGCACGAGTAAAGCCAGTCCGGTCCCAAGGGCTATCCTCACGCTCCGGGTTCATGTTCCTCCTAGTCGCCAATACGGAGGCTGTTACGAAGGCCCCAATGTCCATGGCACCAATGAGCGTATGCGCAATGAGTGGTGGGTATACTGGGTTTGAGAGGGCGGTTAGTGGGTTTGCCGTGGCGTACTGTGGGTAGTCGAGGCCCGCGAAGAGGTACCTGAAGCCCACTGGTACGAGGAGTACGGATATGGCGAGCGGTACGCCAATTAGGCTGTGGGTCCTTGGGCTGACCCTACCCCCCCATAGGTGCCAGTAGATGGCTATGAGCGGTATGCTCAGCAGTATGCCGACGAGGGCTATGGCTATTGGGTAGAAGTAAACCCTAGTGAATATCGCAGTCATTGATGGGAAGAGCCCCCCCGCCATGAACACGGTCAGTATCGTGCCCCAAACACCGCCGAAGAGCTCCGTCACCACCATGAGCCTGAACATGTCCCTGGCCACAGACTCGAGACCCGGGTCCCTGCGTAGGTAGGCTAGGTACCTGGTTATTACCGTGAGCACCGTGGCCCCCCTATTATCACGTTAACGAAGACCAGGTGCATCTCCAGGGCGAAGCCAAGCACGGCGAAGGAGAGTAGGGCGAGGTAACTACTCATGACCACCCACCCCCCCAGCCAACTCCCTAACCCTATCCAGTAGGCTTGGTCTCGTGGCTACGTAGTACATGGCCAGGGCCCCCCCACAACAGCTATCGCAAGTAGTATGGCGACCACGAAGGCCACGAAGCCCGGCGTTATTGCATCACTCGTTACGACCTCATTCGTGGTTATTAACCCATAGACAGTCCACGGCTGCCTACCAATCTCCCTCGCGGCCCACCCAGCCGTGGCTGCTATGGCCGATAACACAGCCATTGCCGAGGCCAGGAAGGGCATCACATTGTCGGTGCCTATCAATACGCCCAGTATTTCGTTATTTATGAAGTCCGTTATTGCCGATAGAATGGGCACTCTCACGAGGTATGTGAATAGGGCGAGCACTGCGGCTATGGCGAGTAGTATTCCAGCGCCAATCATTGTGTAGTAAAACGCACTTACTAACGGCGCCAGTGGCTCCAGGGAGAGAACCGCGGCCTCGCAGTTCTGGGCCAGCGTCACGTTGGTCAGGGGGGGCCCGAGGTAACTCAGCATCCCTGGGTCAAGCTCGCTATAGAGCTCGCCGAAGGTAGTGTTGCCCAGCATCCTGCATTGGCTTAGGTAATACTTGAAACCGTAGAGTGGGTGGTATGGGTTGCCGTAGGCGAATAGCGCCTCCACAGGGTCGTAGTACTCATACCCATAGACCCCCCCTGGGCCTCCCGTCAGTGTGGTTAGTGCTGTGAACTTGAGTGGTTGATATGCCACCACATCATCGCCCATGAAGTGCCCCCCCAGCACGATTGGCTCGATGAGGAGTACCACAGCGAGTATCCAGAGGAGGGGCTTTAGTAGCTTGGCGTACTTACTGTCGTGGGTCCTGAAGAACCTTATCGATATAGCCAGCGCCACTGCCCCCCCGACGCCGATTGCGTAGGCCGCGAATAATGTGTGTAGCGTGGTCACTACGGCGTCTGGGTTAACCATGGGTAGCCATGGGTTTGTGAGGTATGTACCAACTAGTGAAGTGAAGTTTGTGCTTGTTAGGGCGACTGAGCCAGAGCCATCTACCGTGTAGTGCAGGAGGAGTGCGGCTAGGTTTAGTGTCGCGGTTAGGTTTGCGGCGTCTGGACCATAGCTCGGTAGGAACGGGTATAACGCGTGTGGTATATCGCCCATTCCCCCCCAGGGAACGTTCATCCAGGCATTCGCCGTTAGTATGAAGTAGCCGGAGAGTGAGCCGAGGAGCCAGGTCGCAATTAATATGCTGAATGTGTACCTCGCCCTCCACCTGCCTATGGCGATTATGAAGAGGACTAGGAGGACGGCCTCGCCTATGAAGGCTATGGTGGCTTCATAGAGGAGTGGGATGAAGGCTGAGGAGGAGAAGAGTAGTATGCTCGTTGGCCAAATGTCCAGTAAGCCGAACTCCACTATGGTGCCCGTGACGGCGCCAAGGGCGAAGTTCACAGCCCAGACCATGGTCAGGGTCTTGGAGTAGTTGAGGAATAATGCGTCGCCAGTCCTATACCACTTAATGAGCCAGGCGAGTATGGCCAGTGGGAAGCCTAGCGTGAATGATACGAAGACCGCGTGTAGGTATATGCCGATTATCGTCATGACCATCGCGTTATTAACGTTAGCGCTATGCACGTAGAGCTCATTAAGCGCGCCCAGGGCTGAATAGCCCATTTTGGGTCGAGGTAATACCAAGCCCCCTTAATTAAAAATGCTTAAGTATCGTTTGATCATTGTAATTAGTGGTTTCCAGTTAAATTCACTGGCGTTGAGGCATGGGTTTATTTACTATTCAAATGCACTCAATTGAATTATGACGCGCCGCGACCCCCCCAGCAAAAGTTTTTCTCTACCTAGCTATGTATTACCCGTGAATTACTGGCTTGTCATTGTGAGGGAGGGGGGGGTCTTCATGAGCATTGTCGAGACGGGCCTATTTGGTTGCCGCGATCCAGAGTGTGGCTTATTAATGACTAGGGTTAGGCCCGGCACACGCTTGGTACTCTTCGTAAGTGGCTTCGGTTGTAAGTCCTACTGTAAGTCCTTCGTGGGGGTTTTCGAGGTTGTTGGTGATTGGACTAAGGCTAGTAAGAAGTTGAGTGATTGGTCCCACGTTATTGAGGTCAAGCCAATAACCCTGGGTAGAGTTGAGCTTGGAAGAATCGCCAATAAACTATCATTCATTAGGGGGGGTAGGAGAAGCATTACCGAGGCCCTGCACTCCGTGGATCCGTCTAATCCGAAGGCAATGCCCATGCCCATTGAGGATGCGGAGTTGATAATTAATGAGTTGAGGAGTCAATCAATACCCAAGCCCGTGATTGAGGTTTTGGGGGAACGCCAAAGGGTGGTGTTGAGAGGGTGGTTGGTGGGGGGGCAGGTGTTGAGGCTGAATCAACTACTCAGGGCGTTAATGAGGCGGTGGCGTTGTTGATGGAGGCGGCTCAATTGTTTGGTTATTACCCTGTCGGTAATGTGGATGTTGGTGGGTATAGGCTGGGGGGGCTTGCCTGGTGGGGGGGTAATGAGGATGAGTATAGGGATGGGTTGGCGCCGCTGGCTGTGTTTGAGGTTGTTGATAACCCTGAGCAGGCGTTGGCTAGGCTTAAGCATGCGAGGGATAGGTGGAGGGGGGGTGTTAGGTTATATGCCGTGGTTAGGGATGAGAATGCCAGGAAGGCGCTGGAGAGGGTGTTGAGGGGGGGCTCGTTCCATGAGCTTAGGAGGAGGGTTAAGGTAATACTGCTTGATGAGCTTAGGGGGGGGCTTGTCCAGGACCTTAGGAGACATGGCGAGTTGGTTAGGGAGTTCGTGACTCTGGATAAGGATTAGGGCATTACTGTCTAAATAGCCTATTGTGGCTACGGTAATGCTTATATAATGCGCTGGTGATTTAATAACGTGACTGGGAGGGCAATTACCGAGGGGGGTTAATGTTAGGGCCATGGTTGGTGGTATGCTTGGTTGGATGGTTGATGTCTTCGACCTAACCCTGGTCCTATTCATAGCCTCGGTCCTCGGCATGTACTTCTTCCCACCAACAAGCTTAATCGCCAGGCTCCTCTTCGTATTCGCCTCCTACTCACTGACCCTGCTCGCCAGGCCCCCTGGGCGGTGTAATATTTGGCCACGTAGCCGATAGAATTGGTAGGAGACTAACGATGATGGTAACGTTAATTGGATTAGGCATATCCTCAGCCTAACCGGCGCATTACCCACGTACCAGGAGATTGGCTTACTAGCCACCGCGCTCTTCGTACTACTTAGGCTCCTGGTTGGCGTATTCGTTGGCGGCGAGGTGAGCGGCTCACACCTGGTGGCTATCGAGAGTTCGTCGCCTAGGTATAGGGGCTTAGTCAGTGGTGTAATCGAGAGCGGTTACTACTGGGGGGGGTATGCACTCGCGGCGTTCACCTTCGCCTCGCTAAGGGATTACTTCGGCACGAGGGCCTTCGTGGCCTACGGCTGGAGGTATGCCTTCCTAGTTGGCCTCGCGGTCGCCGTGATAGGCGTCCTACTGAGACTCACGGTTGATGAGCCGAGCATATACAGGGAGTTGAAGAGTGCAGGTAGGGTTTCCAGGGCACCCGTCATTGAGTTCTTTAGTAAGGGCTACCGCGACGCGTTAATAGCCTTACTACTACTCGCCGGAATCTTCTGGGTTGCCTACGCGACCCTCGGCTTCCTACCAACCTACCTAGGAACCTTCCTAAGGATACCCCCCCTATCCACGGTGTTTTGGGGATTGACCTACGCATCACTCATTGGCGGTGTGATAACGATAATTGGTGGGGTATTGAGTAATGTCACGAGGAGGAAGTACGCATTCCTATACTACTCATTAATAGGTATTGTACTCGCCTACCCACTAACGGCGATTTTGAGGAGTTCCTTCCTAGCCTCGTGGTCTCGGCTGGCATCCTAACCAGCGTCGTCGGTACTGGTGGTGTTATGTTGGCGTACTTAGCCGAGTTATTCCCGACACGATTTAGGGGGGGCTCGGCAATAGGCTTCCTGTGGAACATGGCCTCGATAGGCGCCACGGCAGCCCTACTCACCGCGCCGTTCTGGCTTAGGCTAGGCCTCGTGGTTGGCTACTCGGTAATGCTCATTGTTGGGTTTGTAATAGCGATAATAGGCACTGCAATAACCCGCGATAACACGGGCATCGAGTTAAGGAAGCTGGATGAAGTCTCGTAAACCAGCCACGAGTATTATCCTAAAGCCCTCATAGATCTTAGCCCATTTAGTCAATGATTAATTAATGGTAATTTCAATTTTTCTAGGCCAAGAATCTTAATAAGTTATGAACCCAGTAAAAATAGTTATTGTGACTGTCCTGCTAAACACCAGGCTTCGTCATTCTTTTCCCTGCCAAATGCGAATTTCATACCGGTACTGGGAAATTCCCGGTACCGGGTAGATATCCTTATACCTTTATTGACGTAGGTAGGCATGCCTAAGCATGCATAATAATCAAACGTAATATTAAGAGAAATGCGATTGAGTATGAAGCATTGGTTAAGCCGGTGCTAATTGGGCGTTGATAATCACGTAAAAATGGCGTTTATAATCACCTCTTAATGGCTACTACGGTGAATCGCTGGTCCCTAAGCCTATTGAAGTCACTGAATGATAACGTACTATGAACTCCAAGTACTGCGAACCCGGCCTTGGGTAGCATGTCCATGAAATCCTCAATAAAGTATCTCCTGACCCTCGTCCTAGACTCACCAATGAATACCAGGTTATCGCCATCCCTCCTGTAAAACCTCTCGTGCAAAACACTGTATCTTGAGTTGTCCTCCAGGTACTCCCTAACTATGCCGATGATATCTCCATAGTCATAAACAACAGCCCTATTATCAATAGAAAGTAGGTGGAAGTTTGGGAAATCAATTATTAGCAATCCACCATTCCTTAGGTTTTCGTGGAAATTCCTCAGAGTCTCCATGTTACCCTCATCATCGAAGTAACCAAACGACGTGAACCAATTCAACAGGACATCAACCTCCCTCCCTAATTTGAAATTCCTCATATCACCGATGAAGTAGTGATCCTCGAAGCCCCCTATGGCTATCCCTGGCAATCCTAATCAACTCCTCCGAAATATCCACACCATACACATCATAGCCATAACCCTCAAGTACCTGTGCAGCCTACCATGCCCGCAGGGCATGTCGAGAATTACCCTGTACTTCTCATTCAATTTCCCACCATAGAACTCAATCAATGAATGAATATAAAATGCCTCCCTCTCATTCCTCGCCTCATCCATCAACGACACATGCCACCTATGCAGATCGGAAATAGCCATTTCAATTAACCCTCGCTGGGAGTATTTTAACCTTGAATCACCGTAGTCGAACGTACACAAAGACTCAATTATTGAAAGAGGAAAATGCGTCTAAGTAGTTTGAAAGGGCGAGGAAGGTAAAGGCGAAGAGCCTAAACTGCCTCGCCTAGGACCCATGGGCTGAACGAAACCGTAAATGAAGTCATGAATGTCAGTTCCCCTCAATTCATAAGCGATAAGACTAACCCCCCCAACAAACGTGGTGGGGGGGCCGCCGGGATTTGAACCCGGGATCACTCGGGCTCGCGTCCTTCTATAGATCCCGAGCCGAGCATCCTAGCCAGGCTAGACTACGGCCCCCCCGGTAATGTCATTTCATGAGGCAATTTTAAGCTTTCCTTGGGTTCTTCATTGTTTGGGAGGAGTAAGCCAGGGTTTGGTGGCATAGCAATAAGCAGTGCTTCCTGAGCTTCCTAGCAATTGTGTTCCTCAAATTGTTTTGCACAGTGACGATGAAGGTCCATCCAACACTAAGTTAGGAGGTCTCTTTAATGTTTAAGGTGGGCTTGCCATCACTTAATTAACCAACCACCGCTATGGCGGGCCTTGGTAGGTTTCTTAATTCCCTCGATATGTCCTCAGGCCTTAACCCACTTATGTAGTTGATGAATCTCTCGTAGTAATCTGTTGGTAGGCCGTATGTCGGTATTACTGAGTATAACATTGCCATACCCTCGGGTGATTCTGCATTGACCTTGAGCCTACCAACCCTATTCCTAATGGCCATCCTCAGCTCCTCCTCAGAAATTGTTTGCTCACCTATGGTGCTTAGCATGACCTCAAGGGCTTCCTTGAGGACCTCCCTACGTACACCAGCCATTGCGATTAGTATTCCCGAACTACCCAGTGGCCAGTACATGGAGTAGGCGTAGTACGCCAAGCCCCCCCTCCTCACCCTAACCTCCCTGTAAAGTCTCGATACTAAGCCCATGCCTCCGAGTACTGTGTTCATGACCGTAACCCTGAAGGAACCCTCCAGGTCTTTAATGCCGTAGCTTGGGTATGCAATTGTTATTGTGGTCTGCACCTTACCCTCAAGCTTAACATCAACATCACCACTCCTAAATCTATTAACCGGGACCCCCTCGTAGTTCGTGTATGGCAGGTCAATATCTACTGTATTCTCAGGAGCCACGATGGTTAATGATAAAACCCTCAGTGACTCAATGGCCTCCCTAATGTGATCCCTGGTTATGCCGTCAAGCCTATAGTCATAGGCGATGGGGTGCCTGGAGTATGGGTGGTCATTAAATAATACCTTTAACGCCTCAGCTACCGATCTTACCGCGGTATCCTCCCTATTAATGCTTATACTCGTCCTCGCCTCCCTAATGGCATCACCAAGCCTATCAATGACTGGGTTTAGGAGCATGCCCTCGATGAGTTTCACAGCCTTACCAACGACCGAGTACCTGGCCTTAACCCTAAGCGTGAGTGCGTCAAACCCCTTCTCAAAGGAGAATGAAACACCAACCCTCTCCAACTCCCTTGCGTAATTGCTCATCCTCCATAGCGGTATTAGGACATTGGCAACGCCAGGGTAAGCCTCCTGTAATGAGCCCAGGTTTAGCTTGATATCGAGCACGGCAACGTCACTAACGGGAGACTTAATGAATAATTTATTAGCCATAATCATCACCCGTAAATTATGGAGATCAACCTATCTATTAATCCATCCACGAATTCAACATACTCATTGGCGCCCAACCTAGTTGAGTCCTCAATCACGGATATCAACCTGCCTGGATCATTCATGAACAGCTGCGATAGACCATATATTTGGGCCAACTTGCTTGGTGAGTCCATGGAGAAGGCGAGCCTAGCTCTTATCCTTTCTCTGGCGAAGCTAAGTTCGTCCTCACTCGGTCTCTCGGTAATTAATTCGTTAACCCTCGCAATTACCTTGTCAGGATCCTTAACATTGTATATCACCACTGAGTACAGGCTGTTCATGTAAGTCATCTCGTAATAACTATAGATGCATCACCAAGGCCCTCCTCAACGATTCTGTAGAGCCTAGATGACCTTGGGACTGCCATGGGTTCCCTACTCGTTAGGCCGTAGGCAAATGCCCTATCACCCGAGACTATGAAGTCCATGAGAATAAGCCTTCTTAAACCATTAACGTCATAAGCCCCCCAGGGACCTTGAACGTGATTAACAGCCTGGGCGTCTCACCACTCAATGCCTTCAACTCAACCCTAACCCTGCCCTGTGGACCATCATCCCAGGCTTGATGATGCCCGACTCACCGCCAGACCCTATACTGCCAAAGTACCTATCAGCCAGCTTCATAGCCTCACCCTCACCTAACCCACCAACTATGACCAGCACGGCATTACCAGGGTTATAATAACGCCTATAATACCTAAACAACTCATCCCTGGACACCCTGTTTAAGTCACTTCTCAAACCAATGACTGCGTACCTATACGGGTGTGTGTCCCAGGCAATCATCGAGGCCCTATACATGAGCCTGAAGTCTGGGTCATTCTCATTCATATCAAATTCACTAAGCACAATCTTCCTCTCAAGCTCGAATTCGCTCGGGTCAAAAACCGCATTTACCATCCTCTTACTCTCAATTTCAAAACCCAACTCAGCGTATTCCGTGGGTAACACCTCGACGTAGGCTGTGTAGTCGTAGTTCGTAAAACCATTAAAGTAGCCGCCAACCCCTCAACAAGCTCGTCCACACTACCCCCCCTTAACCCCCCCTCAATCCTCCTAAAGAGCATGTGCTCAACTAAGTGCGAGCCCCCCCGAATATGCCTGGGTACTCATTCTTGGCGCCCACGTTGTAGAACACGTAGATCGCAACGACATCAACGGGCATGTAGTGAGTAATTACCGTTAGTCCATTACCTAACCTGGAGATACGCACCATACAAAAGGGTAATAAGGCGGTGGCCATAAAAGGATTGCGAGTGATGAGTGCCGAGTTCGCGGAGTGGTGATGAGTCGGTTCTATGCTGAGGGTTTTTAAACAGCATCATTGCCTTCCACGGCACAGCCCACTAAGCCATTCATTATCGGGAAAGGCTTTTTACCTTGGTAGTGACTGCGCGGTCAGTTGGTGATGAGTTTAGAGCCCGCCTAGCCGTTCGCTGTGACGATAGGCTGAAGGCTGATTGAGTATTTATTAGAGGAAAATGAAATGATTGAAATGTATATGGTTAATTTAATAGGGTTTTACATTATAGAATTTAGAAATGTGGGGGGGGAGGGAACTAATCCACAAGCTCTATCTCGATTTTTATGTTTTCGGGAACCCTCAACCTCATTAACTGCCTAATGGCCCTCTCGTCAGCATCCATGTCTATTAATCGCTTGTAAATCCTCATCTCCCAATGATCAAATGTGTGGTATCCCTGCCCACTCGGCGCCCTCCTAACAGTGACCAACAGCCTCTTCCTGGGCAGTGGTATTGGCCCTGAGACCTTAACACCGAGTTTCTTGGCTATGCCAACTATCTCATTGGCTAGGTCATCAACTTGCTTACTGTCTGTTCCCCAAATGCGTATTCGCGCCTTTCTCGGCATTAATCATCACGCCTTAATTTCAACCTTCTTCGGCTTAATCTCGATTATCTGGCCGGCGGCTATTGTCCTGCCCATGTCCCTTAGGGCGAACCTACCAAGCCCTGGGAAGTCGCTGTACTTCTCAACAACCACATCCTTGAGTGGCTTAAGCCTAACAACGGCCACATCACCCTGCTTAATGAACTGAGGCTTCTGCTCCACAGTCTGTCCAGTCCTTGGATCAAGCTTCGCGATTAACTCAACAATCTGCGCAGGCACAGTTGCGGTGTGCACGTGAAGCACTGGCGTGTAGCCTGGGCCTATCGCCGTTGGGTGCCATAGAACGGCGATTCTAGCCACTATCTCCTCAGCAACCGTCGGTGGGTTGGCTAGGTGACCCATCACGTCACCCCTCTTAACATCCTCCTTCTCAATACCCCTAACGTTAATGCCAATGTTGTCGCCAGGCTGGGCCTGCTCCAGCTTCATGTGGTGCGTCTCAATGCTCCTTACATCACCGACCTTGGCGGGTGGCATCACGACTACTCTATCACCGACCTTAAGCACTCCAGTCTCAACCCTACCGACAACCACCGTACCCGCACCAGTTATTGTGTAGACGTCCTGTATTGGTAACCTGAATGGCTTGTCAACGGGCCTTGGTGGTGGCTGTAACGTGTCAAGAGCCTCTAATAGCGTTGGTCCATTATACCAGGGCGTATTGTTACTTTTCTCCTTAATGTTGTCACCCTTCAGGGCGCTGACAGGTATGAAGGGTACCTTCGATGGGTCGTAGCCGAGCAACTTCATGAACTTGCTGACCTCAGCCTTAATCTGCTCATACCTCTTCTGGTCGTAGTTAACAACATCCATCTTATTAACAGCCACTATTACCTGCCTAATACCCAACGTGGCGGCTAGGAATAGGTGCTCCCTAGTCTGGCCCTGTGGTCCAATGCCTGTCTCGAACTCGCCAGGCCTTGCGGAGACGACGAGTAATGCGGCATCTGCCTGGCTCGCACCGACTATCATGTTCTTAACGAAGTCCCTATGACCTGGTAGGTCTATGATCGTGAAGAAGTACTTGGATGTCTCGAAGCCTACGTGCATCGCCTCAATCGTGACACCCCCTCTCCCTCTCCTCCTTCAGCTATCCGTTACCCAGGCATAGACGAAGTCCTCCTTACCCATCTTCTTAGCCTGCTCCTCAAGCTCCTTGAAGCCCTTCTCATCAACATAGCCAGTGACCACGAGTAGGTGCCCTACCAGTGTTGATTTTCCGTGGTCCACATGCCCTATGACAGCTAGGTTTAGGTGCGGCTTTTGTAAAGCCGATTCCTTAGGCTTCAGTATTAGGCTCATACCTATCAAGACGGAGTTATGAATGAGTTAATAAATTTTTAGGTTTGCACCAGTCATGAGGGCCAGGGCCTATTATGAAAGCCTTTGCTTTAGTTTTTCCACACTGTCTTGGACTATTTTCTGAGCCACTGGGTCTAGTACCCTGGCTCCCATTGACCCTATTAAACCACCCACATTACCGTCAAAGTACCAATTAACCTTCGTCCTGCCTGGGCTTGGCTCCTCAAGCCTGAAGCCAATCTCGAAGTCCATTGTGCTCTGCATACCCGTGCCCCTACCAACAACCCTGGCACTCTCCGGTGGCTTCTTCTCGGTGAATTTGGCGGTTATGTTTATCGTACCCTTAATAGCCCCAACACCCATACTGGCCTTAACCTTGAAGTTGTCGGGATCAATCACATCCACAGACTCCACACCAGGTATTACCGAGGCTATGTTCCTCGGGTCAACGAGGAAGTTGTAAACCACATCCCTAGCTTATCAACCTCAAAGGAACCGTCATAGTGAACTCTCGCCATACGGTGGGTCAATGCTAAACTCGTTTATAAATAATTCCAACGGTACTTAAATTAATAGGGCGATTATTGAGATGATGCAGGACACCAGTAATAGGGTGGGTATGGTGATAAATCCCGCATTAATGCCGTATATTGATATTAATAGTGACGCTAAGTACGTGGTTAGACCACCCAGTGAGCTGGCCACGTGATAAGAAACGCCGGCACCAACATGCTTAACATCACTCCTGAATAGCGATACTAGGTATAGTAATTGTGGTGTGTAGGTTATTGCGTCGCCATGCCAAAGAGAATAAAGAGGAGTAATGGCTCCATTCTAAACATGAAGCGTTCACCAGGGAGAAGAAAATGTAACCAAGTAGTAATGCCTTAACTGGGCTCATCCTAGTCATGATTACCGACATTATTAACGTGAATATCAATAGGGAGATTGTGGCTGTGATTATTAAGCTTGAAACCTCATGCACGTTAAAGTATAGGAGCAATACGGATGTGTACACGTAAAAACTCGAACTCTCGCCAAGCTTAACACCAATCGCCCTTATAATCCTCCTAACATCCTCAACGCGGAGTGTTGGCCTCCAATTAATTGATCCAGCACCCTGCTGTGCAAGTGCCAGGATCACCGTGGCCGATGAGAGGCTTAATAACGACCCCATTAGTAGCGCCAACCGCCATTGAACAACCGCGAAGGCCGTTAATAACATACCCAGTGGAACACCGAGTTGCACGAGGCTCGTTAGAAACCTACCAACATTACCCCTCACGGATTCATACGTAAGGACCGACGCGGATGCCCACTCACCGCCTAGTGCCATTCCCTGGGCTATCCTTAGGATTAATAATTCGTATGTGGCATACCACGTGCTTTTAATAATCGATATTAAGAGTGTGGAAATGCCCATGATTATGAGGGTTGAAACTAACGACGACTTACTAGAAAATTTATCGCCAACTAGACCAAAGACGTAAGCACCAATGGGCCTTGCAATGAATGCTACGAATATTGTCGTGAAGGATAGTACTATGCCTAAATGCAGTGCTGATTTTGTTAGTACTATTGATGCAATAACATTGTAGGCTAGGAAGTTGTACCACATGGATATCGTGCCCACCACGCTGAATAATGCCACCACCAAATTCCTCATGCGTTTAATCCTAATACTAAATCTGGGCTCTTGAATATTGCGGATTAGCCCATCACGAATTAATTATTATCAATAGCGTGGTTAGTAGTAGGATTATGTCCGTGGTTAAGCAATACATGCAATAAGCCCTGTGGCTCACTTGTAGGTATACTCCGTAAACACCAATGAGTAAGCCCATCATTGATAGGAACAATGCGATCATTAGCATGCTCATTATTATTAAGAGCCCTATTAGGAATAGAACAACAGCGGCACCAACGGCTAGTAGTAACCTAATCCTCCTTGGCACTATGAAGTTAAACCTATCACAATGAAAGATGCCGGGTAGGCATACATTCACGTACCTAATATTTTCATATGCATAGTAGGTCATTAGTCCTGAACCAACCAGTGGCATTACGGCGAGTAGTGGTGTCATTGGTATGCCTAAATAAACACGCATTAAAATTGGGATTGATTTGTGCAAAATATGCATTAATAATCATTTTAAATTAAGTGAATGCCCACTAGGACCTAATTATATAAAGTATGTGGGGCAGTTCCTGAAGTATTATTTCAAGCCCTGTCTTAACACCATCCGGCGAGCCTGGTAAAGCCACTATCAACTTGCCCCCCCTGGCAACCCCCCCGGCGGTGGCCCTCGTCATTATCACGCCAGTACCAATCTTCTGATAACTAACCTGCCTAAACAACTCCCCAAAGCCCTCAAGCTCCTTCTCAAAGAGCGGCCTAATGGCCTCTATCGTCACGTCACTTCTGGCGAGGCCCGTACCGCCTGTGAGTACGATCACGTCTACGTCATCACGAAGAAGCAGCGAGTCGACGAGCGAGCGTATCATGACCAAGTCATCCTTAATCAACTCCCTGCCAACAACCCTATGCCCAGCCTGCCTAAGCATTGACTCGGCCAAATCCCCCGATTCATCCGTATAGGGCTGTCCACTCACTTTGGCATTAAACCTGGACGTGGATACCGTTATTACGAAGAAGCTCGCCGTCTTAGGACCAGCCTCCCTATGCATCGACCTTGGTATGCTCATTAGGAAGAACGCTCTGTAATCGGTATTTAAGGAATTCATCCAACTTACGTTTAATTATTCATTAATCGCGTAAGAAAATTTATTTAGCTTGGCGAACCATTACGTCAATGTCATCGTGTGAGTTCTTTAGGGCTTTGACCAGGGCTAGCTCGGAGGGTGGTAGGATTGTTATTGTTAAAATGCTCATTGGTGATAATGTGTTATCTGACATAGTGATTAATGGGAGGTCCTTACTTGGTGTCATAACTAATGGGGGGGAGGTTTTAGAGTTGGCTAATAAGGCGTTGAGTGAGGGTAAAATCATAGAGACCACGGTGAGTGGGATTAGGGTTATCCTGGAACCAATGGAACCGAGGCCTACGATTATTGTGGTTGGCTCAGGCTTATAGCCAAGGCCCTTGTTGATGTTGGTAATGCCATTGGTTATTACGTGGCCGTTGTGGGGGGGAACGGTGACGTAGATAAAGATCGCTTCGGCAACGCGTACTTCATAAGTAATGATCTCAGGGATCTTGAAAAGCTCGTTGATGAGAACTCCATAGTAGTAATAGCGAATGAAGGTGGCAAGCCGTACGATGCCGAGGCCCTTTACATAGCCCTTAAGCACAATGCCAGGTTCATAGGCCTACTCGCAAGCCAGAGGAGGGCGGCGGTTATGATTGCGGACATGGTTAGGAGAGGGTTAAGCCTTGACTACGTGTTAAGTAGGCTGCACTCACCCGTTGGGCTTGACATTGGGGGCTAAGACTGCAGGTGAAATAGCCCTTAGCATACTCGCTGAGGTTATGATGTTCATGAGGAACGGAAGTGGTAAACCAATGCGTGAGATTAAGGATCCGAGGAAGTTCATAAAGGATGCCCTTGAGGGTAGGATACAGGAGCAATCGTGTTCCTGGAGACCCACTGAATTTAAGTTGTGAATTTGCTTCGACTTACTGCATCGTTTTTAACTCCCTTAGCTTCTGAACGGCTAATTTAACGGCTCGATAATGTTCTGGTAACCAGTACACCTGCATAGGTTGCCCGACAAACCCCCCCTCCTAATCTCCTCCTCTGTTGGGTTGGGATTCTCACTCAATAGCCAGTAGGTCTCCATTATGAAGCCAGGCGTGCAGTAGCCACATTGAAGGGCGTGCTTCTCCCAAAAGGCTTCCTGTATCGGGTGTAGCTTACCGTCCTTAGCCAGTCCCTCAAGCGTAAGTATTTCCGCACCATCCGCCTGAACCGCGAGTACCTGGCAGGATTTGACACTGACTCCATTCATTATGACCGTACATGCACCGCAATGCCCAGTATCACAGCCAACATGCACACTAGTGAGCCCAAGATCCTCCCTTAGGAAGTGAACGAGTAGTTTCCTTGGCTCCACCTCCCTCTCGTACCAGACACCGTTGACCTTGACCCTAATCCTAACCTTCTCCTCCGGCCCAACCTTGAGCGTCGCCGCCATGCCCCCATCACCTCGAAAGCGCATTCTTAATGGCCCTCCTGGTCATTACCTTAACCATGGCCCTCTTATACTCAGCCGAACCCCCCCTAATGTCGCTTATCGGGCTTGACTCCTTCATGGCCCTTTCAGCCGCGTCCTCGATAACGTCATCCGTTGGCTTACGCCCAATTAAGGCCTTCTCGGCCTCACGGGCTCTAAATGGCCTGGGCCCCCCCGCGGCCGTGATTCCAATACCTGCGTCCTCCACAGAGCCGTCGGGGGGGCTCAGCTTAAGCATTACTGCCACACCAACCACCGCGAAGTCGCCAGCCTTGCGTTCGAGCTTCACGTATGAGGACTTAACAGTACCACCCAGCCTGGGTATAACGATTTCACTAATGACCTCGCCCCTCCCCAGCACTGTTGTGAATGGGCCAGTTATGAAGTCCTCAACAGGTACTTCCCTAGTCCCTGACGGCCCGAGGATCCTTACCGAGGCCCTAAGCGCTATTAACGTTGCTGGCCAATCAGCCGCTGGGTCTGCGTGGGCCAGTGAACCCGCCATTGTCCCCCCCAGGTTCCTAATTTGGGGATCACCAATTTGTATCGCGGTCTCGGGCAGTGCTGGGTATATCTTCCAGAGTTCGCGGTTGATCTCCACCTGGTGATGCCTAACCAATGCCCCCCCAATTCTTATCTTATCACCCTCAATGTTTATGTATGATAGGTTAGGCACCCTGTTAATATCGATTAGGTATGATGGCCTAATTAACCTAAGCTTAAGCATTGGCATTAAGCTCTGCCCTCCTGCGAGTATTTTCGCATTCTCATCAGCCTCAAGGACCTTCACGGCATCCTCCAATGACGCGACCCTTACGTAACCAAACTTTGGAGGATACACGGTAATGCGGTTACGGCTATGTTAATTAAGCATTACTTAGGCGTCCATTTAAAGTACTTAGTAGGTAATAACTTAAAGCGGCAATTCATAAGTCGTAGTAATGCCTTACATAGGTGCGCGTATTAAGAGGATTGAGGACCCTAAATTCATCACCGGCAGCGCCAGGTATGTCGATGACATTTCAGTTCCAGGTACACTTCACATGGCAATACTAAGGAGTACGGTACCGCACGCGAGGTTGTTAAGGGTTGATTACGAAGATGCGTTAAAAATTCCTGGTGTTGTTGGCGTTATAACGGGGGGGTTGAACATAAAGGTTGAGAACAGGCCTAGGAACTTCCCAATGGCTAGGGACGAGATATTGTACGTCGGCCAACCAATAGCCGCAGTCGTCGCTGAGGATAGGTATAAGGCTTATGATGCCCTCGATTATATACAGGTTGATTATGAGCCCTTACCTGCCGTTGTTGATCCAGAGAGGGCATTAACTGATGATGTTAAGGCTGTTGAGGGGGGGATGAGCAACATTGGTTATAGGAGGACGTATAGGGCCGGTGATCCGGAGGCTGAGCTTTCGAGGAGTGATGTGGTGATTGAGACCAAGCTTGAGATTGGGAGGGTTTATCCCGCGGCTATGGAGCCTAGAGGATTATTGGCCGTGTATCAGGAGGGTAGGTTAACGGTATACGCATCAACTCAGGCGCCGCATTACATGCGTAAGTTCCTCCTCGACGCATTCAGGGACTACGTCAGCGATGTAAGGGTTATTCAAGCCGATACAGGTGGCGCGTTTGGTTCAAAGATGTTCCCATACCCTGAGGACTACATAGTCACCTACGCAAGCATAATCTATAGAAGGCCCGTTAAATGGGTCGCCACCAGGCGTGAGGATCTCCTAAGTACATATCATAGCAGGGCCCAAATTCATAAGATTAGGGCTGGGTTTACGAGGAGTGGCGAGTGGAGGGCGCTAATTGATGAGTTAATAATAGACCTGGGCGCGGCGACCCACGGTTATTACCTAGCCGACATAACGGCCACGTTAATAAGCGGTCCATATAAGGTCAGGGACATACTAGTTGAGGTTTATGGTGTTAGAACAAACAAGACACCACTCGATCAGTATAGGGGGGGTGCGGGTAGGCCTGAGGCGGCTTCGTGTATGAGAGGATAATGGATATGGCGGCTGATGAACTTAGGATGGACCCAGTGGAGATTAGGAGGAGGAACCTAATAACGCAGTTACCTTACACGAACCCCTTCGGTCATAAGTACGATAGTGGTGATTACCTGCATCTATTAAGTGTTGCTGAGGGTTATTATAGGGATTTTGAAAGGAGAGCTGAGGAGTTGAGGAGACAGGGTAGGAGAGTTGGCGTTGGTTTGTCGTTTTACATTGAGCAGAATAACTTTGGGCCTTGGGAGTCGGCATCAATTAGGGTTAAGTCTGATGGCAAAATCCTCGTTATAATTGGCGCGGCGCCTCATGGGCAGGGCGATGCTACGGCTATAGCGCAGATAGTAGCTGATGAATTGGGCATTGATATGGGTCAGGTTGAGGTTTCCTGGGGGGGCGACACTGAATTGATTGGTGAGGGTTTTGGAACGTATGGAAGTAGGAGCTGACGCTGGCGGGTAATGCGGCATTACTCGCGGCTAGGAAGCTTAAGGATAGGTTAAGGAGGGTTGGTGCGGCGTTGATGGGGGGGTTAATTATGAGGATACTATTTATGAAAATGGCTATGTTAAGGACATTAAGTCAGGTAAATCCCTAAGTATTAAGGATATCGCCAATGCACTAACCACCAATGTTGGTGGTACATGGCCGTATGGAGTCGAGCCATCACTTGAGGACACTGCCTACTTCGGTTTAAGTGATTATACGTACCCCCTACGGCTCACACATAGCCTTGGTCGAGATTACCGAAGAGGGTTTAGTGAGGGTTCTCGATTACGTGGCCATAGACGACATAGGCCTCGTGGTTAATCCAATGCTTGCAGAGGGTCAGGTAATTGGTGGTGTTATTCAGGGCTTTGGTGAGGTTGTACTCGAGGAGGTTAAGTATGATGGCGATGGCAACCCATTAACGCAGACCTTCAGTGAGTACTGGATACCTACGATAGCCGAGTCCTTCAATGTTAAGTGGTACTACCTCGAAGAGGGTAAGTCAAATGCACCACTACCTACTAAGGGCATCGCGGAGGGGGGGCCATTAATTGGCGTATTACCTGCGTTAACCAGGGCTGTGGAGAATGCCGTGGGCAAGAGAATTACGAAGATACCCATAGACCCATCACTACTAATTAGGCCATGACAATGATCAATCACAGACTACTTTTTAAGTGATATATTGTATATTTAATGCGGGGGGGGCGGATGATGGCGAGCCACCAAGGCGCTACTCGCCTGACACCCCCTGAACCCTCATTTTAACGTAGTATTATTGACCTTCCTTCACAGCCTCTATGTATATGGCAGGCCTTCCAGGTAATGAATTCCTCGCCCTATTACCTGGGTCGTATGTTGGGTTTGTAGCATCCTGAATGAAGACCTCTGTACCAATCCTCGACTTAATGTAATTACTTAATTCCCTAAAGACCCTCAGCTCCATTTCTCTATCCACTATCTTCCTTGGTATTGTACCATCAACAACCTTAGACACGAGATTAGCCACCTTATCGGCCATGCGCCTATACTCGGGCTTATTAACAATGGCCCTTATCGCCTCGCCCATGGTCTTACCCTCATTAATGAGCCTAATGGCCTCACTAGCCACTTGATAATACTCAATTGGCGGCCCTACGTATAGGTACACGGCCTTAGGCATTATCTTAGTGACCCTAAGTATTTCCTGAACATCCTCTATAGCCCTCTCAATTAAGTCTAACGCAATGTCAAGTTCGTCGTTTATCAACTCCTCGTTATACTCAGGCCAGGGCTCCAGGGATACGAACGTCTCATTACCCATCCTATGCCAAAGCTCCTCAGCAATGTGAGGCATCACCGGCTGCAACAACTTAACCCAGCGCTCAAGGACGTACCACAGCGCCCACTTAACCTCATCCTTACCCACATTAATCAGGCCCGCAATCTCCAGGTACTTCTCAACTGACGAGAGCAGGTCAAAAAACGCCTTAAGTGTGTACCCCCCCTAATGTTCTCGTTATCCATGTCAATTGTCGAGTCACGTATCGCCTTATTGACCTTTGAAATCAACCACTGCGTAATTAATGATGCACCTCTAACATCAACACTAGTTGATGGTCTCCCCTCCTTAATGATATTATTGGCGAGACTCCAGAACCTAACAAGCCTACTCGCGACGCTGGCTACGTCATCCTCCCTCCAATCGAGCGTTGAGTCGAGGTCGGTGGCTGAGGCCAGGTAAAGCCTGGCGAGGTCTGTGCTATACTTCCTCGGTATGTAGGGTAGTGGAAGCACGTTTCCCAATGACCTGCTCATCTTCATGCCCTCCCTAATCACGTACTCATTAAACGTTATTGCCCTGGGCCAATACTTCTCTGGGAATATGGCGACGTGGTGGAACACAAAGAAGCTCAGGTGACTACTTATTAGGTCAGGTCCACTATGCCTCTCATCCACTGGGTACCAGTAATCAAACTCATTCCTCAAATCCTCAACAAGCTCCCTACTGACACCAAATAACTCAGCAACATGGCCTGGATCACCCTCGCCTAAGAACACGTAGTTAAAGAATGCCATTATTGCATTGAGGGCGTCCCTATCGTTACCCCCCCTACTATTTATGACCCTCCCCCCCGCGAACTCCCCCCCAAGCTTCCTATCGAGACCGCTTGACCTTACTTTATGAGCAATCGTGTAGTACGCCATGTATATCGTCGAGTCGCTTAAGGACTCGATTATCCAGTCAGGGTCCCAGGGAAGTCTCGTACCTAACCCCCCCTCTTCCTCGCGCACGGTCTCATGGATAACCAATTAAACACATCTTCAAAGTTCTTCCGGTACTTCTCGGGTATTATCCTCATTGAGTTGAGACACTTAAACGCCTTCGCCTTCCACTCAGGATTCCCATAATTAAGGAACCACTGATCCTTAATAACCGCGGCAATTACGGGGGGGTTACCACTTCTCGTGTATACATTCCTAGGCTCAAGCTCGTACATCCTACCCCCACGCACCTGCTCACTCAGTGCCTTGATCGTCCTCTCCCTAGCCTCATTGACACTCAATCCAGGGAATAACGTATTCTCCTTCATAACGCCATTATAGAACTCCTCCCTATACACGATCCTCGTGGCCTCATCAAGCTTCTCCCTATCGCCCTGATCCTTAACGCCGAGTTTCTCGACCACGTCCTTGGCTGGGTACTTACCGTAGTTAGGAAGTTTGATAATGCTTATGGGCTCTATCGACTCAACAACCTCCTTAATCCCGTACCTACTCAGTGCCTTCTCATCCTTCTTAAGATCTATCAGGGCTACGTAGTCGTAGTGCGTGGGCGGGTACGCTATAGACGATTCCCGTGCCTGTATTCTCATCAACGAAGCTCGCGGGTAGCACCGGCACTCTCCTATTAATTAGTGGTGCGATTACGTACTTACCTATCAATTCCTCACCACGTACCGACCCCCCCAAAACCTTAACGTCATAGCCCTGGTAACTCAACTTCCAGGCGGCTGGCTTCGATATTACCCATCTCTCGCCATTAACATCTGCAATGACATACTCAACGCTTGGGTGAACCCACACGTTCGTGACCCCCCCATATATGGTCTCAGGCCTTAATGTGGCTGCAACCAGGTACTCATTGGAATTCTCCAGCTTAAACTTCACTAGGTTGAACTCGAGTATGTCTATTGTTATTTCATCCCCCCCACCCTTAATGTCATGCTCACCCACTGCCTGATTCTCATCCGGTGAGTATAGGACTACGTGACTACCCTGCGTTATGTAACCAGCCTCCCTCAACCTGTAGTACTGCCAGATAATGAATGCGTTGTAGTCGGGGTCGCCAGTCGTGAACTGCCTCCTAAAGTCCATTGAGTAGCCCATGGACATGAAGTCCCTAGTGTATACTGAGGCGAAGAATTGGGCTATGTTCCAGGGGGGGTTGGTGAATGTGCTTAATATCTCCTTAACCTTGTTGGGATCATTCACGTACAGGCTCACGTACCAGGAATACAACTTTATGTCCTCTGGATCCCCCCCCTTCATTATCCTGTCGGCCACTGACTGTATTGGAGTCCCCCCCGTTATGTGCCATGCGATTGGGAATAGAACATTAAACCCCCCCTAGCCCTCTTATACCTAGCTATTATGTCGCCTATCGTGAATGTCCTACCATGACCTATGTGCGGTGAACCCGATACGTATGGGTAGGGCACCGTAATGAAGTACTTAGGCTTACCAGGCTTTGGATCTGCATTAAATATACCCTTCCCATACCACTCCCTCTGCCATTTTTGCTCAATCTCCCTAATCTCCCTCAAAAAATCGCCATATAACTCTTCAACCTTTGATTTAAACGATTCCATTTCACTTCCTGAGAAAACTCATCGTTTTTAATAATTACTGCCCGTATTTAAGCTTTTTAATCAGCACCACCAACCTCAGCTTCGGATGGTTTAGCCTCAGCAAGCTCGGCTAGCCTTGAGACCACCCTCTCCTCACTAATTATGTCCCTAATGGAGATTACCCCCCCGCGTAATTTATCGCCATCCATAACCACTAGGTGCCTTATTTTGTGATCGTTCATTAACAGGGCAGCCCTGTAGATATTATCCTTAGGGCTCACCGTTATAAGGTTACCAACGGTGCCGACCTCAGTGACCTTGGCGTTTAGGTCCTTGCCGCGAGCCAACGCCTTAATCACATCCCTCTCCGAAATAACTCCTATTGGCTTACCCGAATTATTAACTATCACTAGCAAACCCACGTTCTCCCTACTCATTATATTAACTGCCTCCTTAACGGTGGCATTCTCATTTATTACGAGCGGTTCCCTCTTTATTACTTTGTCAACAGTAATACTCATCGGCAATTGCCGCATATGATAATTTATAAACTTTGTGCGTTATTTATAATGATAAAAGATTATGAATGAGGCTGAAAGTAGGATGATAAAATAATTTAAAAAGAGAATGCGATCCTTATTAAGTAATGGCATATTTAATAAATCAATTCATAATTGGAATCGTAATCTTCATAATCCTAATCATACTATCAATAATTGGATTGAGGAGTAAGACCGTGATTATCCATGAATTAATAAGGCATTCTCGCACGGGTGATTCTTGTCCATTGTCTATGGATTTAACAGTGATGAACGCCTTAAGGCGAACATCGGTGTTGCTGAGGGGTTTTTACGCGTACATGACGATGTACTTTGTTAGGGATGATGGTTCCGTAATACAATTCTTTAGGGGGGGTTACGTGCCCTCATTGAGCAATACTTGGAGAGTAATGGATTTCTCACCAAGCATTAGGCTGTTTAACCTAACCGTGAGTGCCGACGGTATAGGGATCACGGATATATTGCTGCCATACCCATCATCCCTTGAATTACCTGGTGGCTTAATATCGCCATTTGATATAAGGACTGGCGAGCCCACGGGCGTGGTTAATTTCCTCAGTATTAAGAGAGCCCTGGCATCGGAACTTGGTGAGAGGCTTGTTCAGTCAATGAGCCTTGCGGAGATCGTTAGGAGGATTAGGATAGACATATCATTCTATGATGGTGTTGGTCTCACGAGATACACCACATCACTATTGAGGTTGCTGGCTTACGCGGGGGGGGTTCAGGTTAATGGTGAGGTTAGGGTTGTTGAGGGTTCCGTGGATACTAACCTAAGGAAGGTGATTAATTGTACGTACCTATTTGGGCACGTTGCATGTCTAGGCAAAGCATTTAGGACGACGTGGGCCTGGCTAACAATAATCGAGGCGGCCCTCAGCCTTGCTTACGCATTTATACCGTCCCTACTTACACTATTAATAGCCGCGCCTGTGGTGTATGTACTAATTATCTTACTGCTATCATTGCCGAGGATCACCTAACAAAACTGTATGGGCAATACCTCCTATGCTCACAGCCTGAGCATAAGCCCTGCTCGGTGATGGTCTCGGGTTCCTAAGCCCAAGCCAGTAATCAAGGGAGTAATCCACATCCCTAAGGAATTCGTTAAACCCCCCCTAACGCCTATCCTATGAAGTGTGGCGTGCTTCGTGAGCCTCACGAAATCCTCACCACCCTCCAAGTGCCTTACTATTTCATTTACATTATTGATAACCCTAAATTCAGAGCCTCTAACGACCTTTACCACCGCAACACCGCGTGGATTAAGCCCCCCCAGGTAACTCATCATGTGAAAGTAAGACTCCGCCTGCAGTGCTTCCCTACCCCCCCTCACAACTCTTAAGTTGGCTGGATTACCCGTAGTCTTTAACTCAATTATGTAAGCGGGCTTATTGTCAAGGTTTATGACCAGGTCCGGAAGACCGAGTATTGGCACATCCCTCCTAACCATTACGAGTGAGACCTCCTGAATGAATGACTTACTGAAGTCTGCGTAACCAATCCAATTTCTCATCTTGGAATTGAAGAAGTAAACACCCTCATCACCTCGATTAACTATTACGGGATTCCAACCAAGCTCAAGCCCAAGTCCGTCCTCATCAACGCCAAGCTGCCTTGAATGCTCCTGGAGCCCGTCAATTACGCCTTCATTAACGACCCTACCCCCCCTCAGGTAATCAAGGTGTATCCTGTATTCACAGCCATGAATCTGGGAACCAATATACCCACTCATTAGGAAGAGAACACCATGCTTAAGCCTGGGGGGGATCACAACCTTCTCATCGCCCCAATACAGCACGGCCGATTCACCAAGCAACTCCATGCGAGGTGCAATATCGAGCCTAGGCAAGTGAGTCACCCAAGGTATGTCATTAATCGACCTTGATCGCCTATAAGCATTACTGAGTAAACCCATGTAGTTACTCATTATAATTGAGTAAACCCGGTATTCCCGTATTCACCTAAGGTTTATAATCCCGGCGGTAAGGCGTTGTTGTGGGTAAGGTAAAGATCATAGCGACCATAGGGCCGGCCTCGGAGAAGCCTGAGGTGTTGAAGGAATTAATTAAGTACGTAGATGGGATAAGGATAAACTTCTCCCATGGCAACACTGAGGAGTGGAGGTCTAGAATATCAAATGCCAGGGGGGGCTTTAGGGGGGGCGATATCGCGGTACTCGGTGATTTGAGGGGGGGTCCTGGGGTTAGGACTGGAATCATGAGGCCCATAACGCTTAATGTTGGTGATTCCGTGGAGTTTAGGCTCGCTGATAAGTCGGAGGGGGGTTTCGTACCGATACCCAGCCCATCGTTTTTCAGGGTCATAACGATAGATGATGTCATTGTGATGAACGACGGCAGATTGAGACTACGTGTTGATAAGGTTTCGGCTAACAATGCCGTACTAACGGCATTAACCGCGGGGACTATTTCCCAGGAGAAGGCCGTGGTTATTAAGGGTAAGGATTACCCACTGCCAATACTTGATGATTATGATAGGGAGGCCCTTAAGTTCGCCGTAGAGGTTGGTATGGACTACGTGGGTATTAGCCACGTTAGGAGCTCAGACGATATTGAGGAGGTCAGGGCCGAGTTAAGGAGACTTGGCGGTGATTGGGTTAAGCTCGTGGCTAAGATTGAGGGTCCCGACGCCGTGAGGAACATGAGGGACGTTATCTGCGCCAGTGATTATGTGATGGTTGCCAGGGGGGGCGATCTGGGCATGCACTTTGATCTTGAGGAGATACCTAGGATACAAAGCTCAATAATTAGGGAGGCCCAGAGGTGTGGTGTGCCCACCATGGTCGCCACGCAGTTGCTGGAGTCAATGATAGAGCAGCCGGTGCCGACTAGGGCTGAGGTCGTGGATATAACGAACGCGGTTATGGAGGGTGTCGACTCACTACTCCTGACTGGGGAGACTGCCGTCGGTAAGTACCTGTGGAGGCTGTGCAGTGGTTGAGGAGGGTTGCCATGGAGTACGAGGATGATGTGCGTATCGATAGGGGGGGCGTGATGGCTAACCTAACCGATAGGCTTGCCCTGGGCATTGTTCAACTCGCCGAGGACATTGGTGCCAAGATCGTCATTTACTCGAGGGGGGGTGGTAGATTCGTCGAGGCCATATCCAGGTATAGGCCTAAGGTGCCTACGTACGTGGGCGTTAGCGATGAGAGGGTGCTTAAGAGGCTGAGGCTTTATTGGGGTGTGGAGCCAATACTTATTGGGGGGGATGTTAAGGATTATGATGAGGGTGAGAGGGAGACGCTGAACCAGCTGATAAGGAGTGGTTTAGTGGCTAAGGGTGACTTGGTCCTACTTACCCATGGCGTTATAGATACGTACAATGACTATAGCATAAGGATAATCAGGGTCTAACTAGGCGGCAACGCCTCCTTCGAATAATTAGGAAAGATGCATAGGCGAGCCCCCAGGGTAATAATTAGGAAGAATGCTCCCACCAGTGCGTAGCCCATCATTAATGACCTCATGGATAGGTATAGGAATAATAATGGTATCAACAGCGCCAAGGCTAGGCATGCGTAATTCATGATAATGTGATGAATACTGCGGAGACCTCCGGTTGAGCCAATAACTCTTAACGCATCGCCAAGCCTCCTGCTGTTGGGCTCTACGTAAAGCCTGACATAGCCAAGCCTCACCAACTCATCAACTGCCTTCCTCTCCTCCTCACTCAATGAGTCATAGGCAATCCTACCCCCTACTCAAAATCCTCCTGAGCAACTCCCTACCCTCTCGCTTAGCTCATCCATCTCAGCACCACCTCACTAATTAACTCAGACGATGATAACTGCCTAAATAATACATTACGAGACCTGAGCAATTCAACCGCCGTGTTAAGCCTAATGGAGACCTCATCAGGGCTCTCGCCATAAATAACCAAGTAGTTACTATTACTATCGGTAATAAATGCCCCCCCAAGACCAATCACATCACGAAGTAACGAGAAGTCCATGGTATTAATTCGCAACGCAGAAATCCACCTATCGCCAATACGCACAATACCATCACCAACACCTATACTAAGGCAAACCCTACTCATCCTCAAGTCACCAACCCCCCCCTGGGAAGACACACTCCTCACCAACCTGACCTTAGCCACCGCAGACCCCCCCTCCGCACCCCCCCCTTCATCCCTTTTACGTCTCACGAAAACGAAATAAATAATCAATACCGCTATGATTACTATTATGAATAGTATGGGGGGGCTTATTATGAACAGCAGGAAGGAAGCTAGAATGCCCAAAACCCAATACCAATTTCTCCTTAAAAAATCACTAATCATGATTACCTTAAGGACTTAGTAATCGAGAAATCTAATTAATTAATTGGATAAAAAGAGAGAGAAGCATTGGAAGAGAGGCATCATTAAGTGCGGATTAATTGCTCTGGGTGCATATAAATCTACGTGAAGACTCACGAAGTAAGTAGGTAAATGCTTTATTAAGTATGTTATGAAGTGACGTAACCAAGTACTTTTCATAATCTAACTTTTACATTGCATATTAAATTACAACCTTTATAAGAAACCGCAATATAAAAGCGAATGTATGCCTAAGAAGTCCAAGAAGACTGAGGAGAAGAAGGAGGAGAAGACAGAGAAGAAGAAGTGAGTTAATAATCCACAGCGAATAAATAGCCTTTAATTTAAAATTAAAATCGTGATTTATTTTCTATTTTTAATATTAATGCCCAAACCCCCCCAGCCAGATACTGCTGGCCGGCTGTATGCCCAGCCACGGCATAACTCCCCCCCTTCTGTACCATTCGTCTAAGGCCCTACCCGGGCCTCACCCGTGGAGATCACAGGCCCCCCCTATTTGGGCCACTGTCCCACAGCGACCTCTCGGTCGGCGGGTTACCCCCCCGCGGGGGACCCACGGTATTGTGGGGGAAGTTTCCTCAGGCGAGCCGTTGCCGGGCTCGCCCGGTTGCCTGCCGTGGCTGGGCATACAGCCGCGGGTTATTAATTCATTGGTTTGATATAAAGCTTATTCCATCATTGTTTCACTTGCTCATGTGCTGAAATCTTATTAAACCCTTAATGTCAATTCGGTTTGAATGAGTAAATACATATATCCAAACGCCATCATCGCAACTGCGGGTCATGTGGATCACGGCAAAACAACGCTGGTGCACGCACTTAGTGGTGTTTGGGTTGCCAGGTATAGTGAGGAGATTAAGAGGGCCATGACTGTTAAGCTCGGTTACATAACCATTGGCCTATACGAGTGCCCATCCATGGGGGGATGAGTTTAGTATCGTTAGCGATGGCCTACTTAAGGATGGTAAGTGCCCAGGCGGTGATGAGCCTGTTTTGAAGAGGAAGGTTTCAATACTCGATGTTCCAGGTCATGAGGTCCTAATAAGCACGATGATATCTGGCATATCATACATCGACGCTGCATTACTCGTAATTGATGCGTCGATGCCCGTACCCCCCCAGCCACAGACTGAGGAGCACTTCACGGCATTAACGATTATGGGCCTGAACAAGCTAATAGTTGTTCAGAATAAGCTTGACCTGGTTAGTAAGGAGCAGGCCCTCGAGAATTATAAACAGATCAAGCAGTTTCTTAGCAATACCTGGGCAAGGAACTCACCAATAATACCCGTATCATCACTGCATAAGGTCAATATCGAGGCAGTATCAACACTAATCGATAAGCTAGTGCCACCTAAGGAGGCTGCGGGTGGTGATTTCAGGATGCTTGTCCTGAGAAGCTTTAATGTCAATAAGCCAGGTACACCACCGGATAAGTTAGTTGGTGGCGTGCTTGGTGGCACAGTCGTTAAGGGTTCGGCAAAGGTTGGGGGGGATGAGATTGAGATAAGGCCGGGCCTTAAGTTGGGTAATAAGTATGAGCCGATTATTACGAAGATAGTCAGTATAGCCATTGGGAATGAGTATATTGAGGAGGCGAGACCAGGTGGTTTGGTGGGTATTGGCACGGAGCTTGACCCGGCATTAACGAAGGCCGACTCCCTGGTGGGTAGTGTTGTCGGTAGGCAGGCACATTACCACCTGTGTGGAGTGAATTAACCCTTGAGTTTCACAGGATCGAGAGGCCTGGTGATCAATCATTGAAGGAGGTTACGTTTAAGCCGAAGGATGTGGTCATGGTTCACGTGGGCTCGGCAGCCGTCATGGGGATTATAAAGGGGTTCCACGATGATAAGCTCGACGTGATACTTAGGAAGGCCGTCTCCGCGGAGGAGGGTTCTAAGGCCGTAATTACTAAGCAGGTTAGTAATAGGTGGAGGATTGTTGGTTATGGAATTCTAAAGGGCGGCAATGCAGTTCTAGAGTGAAGTAATTGGTATGAAAGTAGAGTGCGTGGTCTTCGATACGAGCGCAATACTGCTAATGTTCACCGAGGGCCTGCGCGTCATTGATCAGGTAATTGAACTTGTTAATTCACCAATAATACCCATGATCCCATACCCAATACTTAATGAACTAATCAAATTAAGTAAGTTAGGTAGGCCCGGCGTATCTAGGGCTTCAAATAATGCGCTTAATTACATTATTAATAATTTCTCAATAGCCAGCGCTGTGGGTTCACCTGACAATTCCGTGGTGGAGGTATCCACTAGGTATGGTTGTATTGCCGTGACTTGCGACATGAAACTACTAAATAAATTAAGGCGCTTGGGCGTTAGAACGATTTATTTAAGGGCCAGCGCAGGCAAACTCGAAGCTGACTTTGACTTTAATTTTTAGTTAAGGGAAAGAAGACTTGTTTTAAGATGAACCCTCTTTATTGTTATTTATTGTATTATTAATCACTGAAACAACAACACCTGCGGCCAATCTCTCCGCATCGCCCTGCGTGGCAAAGGCAAACTCGTCGTAGGCAACCTCACCATGCATCTCCCTATCACCAATCCTCAGGGCCTGCGGTGGCGCCCTTAACGGCACAATCTTACTTATTAGTTTAAGGATTAGGTACGTCATTAAGGCATCATAGGCTATCACCACGGCGACTCCTAATAATTGTAAAATTACCTGGAATGGATTACCATAAAGCGCGCCAGTGAGACCTGGATCCACATACTTAGTAATGCTTGGATCCGCAAACACCCCCCCGGTGAGGATACCACCGACTATACCTGGAACCGCGTGGTCTGAGAACACACCCAAGGCATCGTCAATGTGCTTCGTCAACCTCGACCTAAATTGGAACATATTTAGTGAATACCACGCGGCGGCACTTGACACTGCGCCAATTATTATCGCGCCAACGCCATTTACATAGCCCGCGGCTGGCGTTATACCAACGAGGCCGGCTACCGCGCCGGATACGGCGCCCGTGAACGTGGGCTTCTCAAGATAGGCCATATCGAGTATCATCCATACCACGACAGCCACTGCCGCGGCCAGGTTAGTGTTTATCACCGCTATTGCAGCGTCTATTGTTGACCCATACGGATCACCGCCGTTAAATCCATTCCAACCAAGCCAGACAAGGCCGAGGCCCGCCGCGACCTGGGTCAAGTTATGCGGTTGTAACTTCCTCTCCTCGACCAACCTCTCGCCAACCAGTGCAGCTGCTATGAAGGCCGCTATACCCGCATCAACATGTATTACGTAACCACCTGAGAAATCCACAACACCAAGCTGCATAAGCCAACCACCACCCCCCCAAAGCCAAAAGGCCACTGGACTATAAACGAGCAAGGACCATAGTGGTACGAAGAGCATCCAAGCCTTAAAGTTCATCCTCTCTATTAGGGCGCCGACCATCAGCGCCGGCGTTATTGCGGCGAAAACGAATTGAAAGAATATCAACGTCGACATGGTTATGTTAGGGTACTGCTGCGCAGCAGGTACACTGGCCTGCGACGCAATAATATTGCTTGTTAACGCCGGTATTGGTGTGCCCAGTATGTTAAGGCCTCCTATCTTCACCAACGTAGGTCCAAACGCAAACATGTAGCCCGCTAACACCCAAATTATTAGTACTATGGCGAAGGCATAGAGCACCATCATCATTGTATTTATTACGTACTTACGCTTGGTCATGCCTCCATAAAGGAGCATTAGGCCAGGTACGCTTTGAAGACCTACGAGGGTTGCTGCCGTGAGCATCCACGCATTACTGCCAGTGTCTAGCCATGGTGGCACAGAGGCTGGTGGGTACCCGGAGAGGTTCGGCGGTGCATCAGCCTTAGCAACCATCGCAGTCGCTAAAGCCATGATTAAAAGCACTGGCGTTACCCTGGTCAGTATTACTAACCTATTTATCCTATTTACCGTTTTAATGGGTCACCGGGCACAAACTATGTAGACTAAGTAGTTTTTAAGTTTTTCTCTCTATGATATTTATATTATTGCCGTAAAAATATTGGATTAAGGAATAAATATAAATTACTACGTATTTTTATTTTAAATATATGGGTTATATTGTTTTAAGCGGTGACTAGGTACTTACTGTACTCCCACTGAGTTATTACATTCCAGGTCTTCTCCCAGGGACCAACATTTGTTAGGTAGTCCTCCCACTCATTTTGCTTGATCTTAATGTAGGCGTTTACTAACTCGCTTGGTAATTCGGTGACTAGGAAGCTCTTTGATAATTCCTTTAACGTGTCTTCAAGCGTGGCCGGTGTTTCCTGGGCATTGGCTAACTCATACGCTATCTCCTCGGTTGGTGGTGGTGGTTCCTTCCTATCCTCGAGACCCTTTATTATGGTCTTCACCATGGCCGCGAAGGCCAGGTATGGTTCATGCTTGGGTCTGGGTGCCTATACTCAATCCTGTTAATCCTCATCTTGTACTGTGGTATCCTAATCATGGCGCTCCTATTTGCATAGCCCCCCAGACAATCCTCGTGGGGGCCTCGTAGTGAGGTACCAACCTCTTGTATGAATTTACGAGTGGCGCGACGAAGCTGCTTAATGCCCTCGCGTTGCTTAATATCGCGCTTATTGCGTAGCCGCACTCCTCCGTTATCTTTCCAGTATTGCTCTGGAATAGGTTCCTGCCGTCCTTCCAGACGCTGATGTGCGTATGCGCGCCGCTACCGTTGACTCCCCCCCAGAAGGGTTTTGGCATGAATGTGGCTACTAAGCCGTACTTCCTAGCGATGTCCTTAGCCATTATCTTGAAGTATATTATCTGGTCAGCGAGCCTAAGTGGGTCTGCGGCGCCTATGTTTATCTCATATTGACTTGGTGCAACCTCGTGATGAGTCTTCGTATAATTAATACCCGCATCGCTATTGCCGTTATCAACTCCTTCATAAACTGTGACTGCACCGTGACGTTCCAACCATCGAAATAAATACCTGGGTCAGCAAACACGGGCTTACCGCCATCCTCCTTAACCACGAAGAACTCAACTTCAACGCCCATTAGGAACTCGTAACCTTTTGACTTGGCTTGCTCCAACACATCATTAAGCACCCTCCTTGGGTCAAGGGGGGGTGATGGCTTATCGGCTATGTCGGATACCATCGTGAATACGTCAGCAACCTTACCATCCTGCCAATACTCAACGTATACGGCCCTTGGATCAACATACGCCACGAAGTCGCTCCTATTCACTGTTGAGTATGATGGTATTGATGATGCGTCGAAGGGCATTCCATCAATGAAGAGGTCCTTGGCCATGTCTATTGGTACTATTTCAGACCTTGGTGCGCCGTTTATGTCGACTATTATGAACTTAACATACTTTATGCCTGAGGCCTTTAGGATTCTCCATAGGTCTGCTGGTTCGATTTCTAAGTTCTTTGTGGGCACGAATAATGTGCAAAAGGAGGTTTTTAAGCTTTATTCTTATTATACTTAGTTTTCTCGTAATCATATATAGATTAGGGTCATTAATATATATTATTTTTTATAATGTTGACACATAAATTATAGAGGTTATAGTTAATTAATAATCCGTGGGCAGCATTTAACCGTAGTGTTATGGCCGTATGCGTTGATTGAACAAAAGGTTTTATTAATGGGTTTCCCTCAGTTGTCGTTGATATGATGCAGATTAAGCTTGGTTTTGAGGAGTGGCGTAAGTTGGGTAAGGAGATTGAGAGGATTGCCCAGAGTGATGAGCTTGAGTTAATTATTAGTATGACGTTTGGGTTTACAGGCATTGAGGGTAATGAGGGTGAGGAGGATGAGGAAGAGGAGGTTGAGGAGGAGCATGAGCATCATCACCACCATCACATAACGGAATTGCCTAAGGAGGTCATCGAGGAATTGAATGATTTCATGGACATGCTAAAGACAAAGTATAATGCAAAGATTGACCACCACGTGCATGGAGACCACGCGGGCGTGGTTGCCTCAGTAATGACGAATGGTAAAGATGCAATAAACGTGTTTAGGAACATAATCGATGATGCGAAGAATTGCGAGAACTGCGTATTGGCTGGCGTTGATGGGGAGTTTCACCTTGGTAATGACGTTAGTGTGATATTCTTTGGCGATAGTTATAAGTTAACATTCATATTACCTGCCCAGGACGGTAGGCGATTAATAATTAGTGAGGTAAATACCTAGGGCTTAACCCCTAGGTAAATCTCAATATACCTCCTCATCGTGTTATAATCAACGGCACCAATTATTCTATAGATTTCTTCACCATTACTGAATAGTATCGTGGTTGGTATTGACATAACACCATACTCAGCAGCAATCTCTGGGTATGCATCAACATCGATACGCCCAAAGAATACCTTACCCGCGAATACCTGGGATAACTTATTGAGTATTGGCTCCATTATCTTGCAGGGTATGCACCAATCAGCGTAGAAGTCGATAACGGAGGCCGAGCACTCCCTAATCGATGCGGTGAAGCTATTGCCATTAAGCATTACAATGCCGTTAGGGCACATGGACCTGCTTACTGACGACTCCCTAAGGCGCGTCATTATCATCTTCCTATAGATCTTCTCGATTAACTCCCTCTCCTCACTCATCCCGGGGAACAAAATACCAGGCCTTTAAAAGCCATTAGTGCCTGTTCATGCACGAATGAACTAACCCATTACATCCACACCATATATCCTATTAATATTATCAACACAAATCGTATGCAGGAAATCCTCATTTATGAAACCATTAACTAGGTAATTCCTTAACTTCCTAACCAGGGTCCACGGTGGTATCACGGCGCCCGGTCTCTTGGGATCATCAATGAAGTCACTCTCAACAACGAACCTTGGGCCATGCCTAACGGCCTCCTCAAACTCGCCCTTCCTCCCCCCCATGGGTATTGACGTCATTACACCATTGCTAATGGCCACGTCGATAGTAATGGTTCCGCATGATGCATTATAACGCTGTAGGGCCTATTACCAACCCTCCTGACCATGTCCACTATGGATAATGCAGTGTTAACTCCATTCCTCTCCAGGTGCAGGTGCACAACGGCATTAACATCCCTGGCAACACCAAAGGTATACTCCAACAATTCATTAAAGAGGTTAATAACGTCGCCCGGCACCTCCCAATGAGGCCTACCAACCTCACCAATACCCACCGCCCTGCCTCCTTAACATACTCAGCGGCTAAGTCAATACCCCCCCTCCTCATGAAGTTTAGAACCTCCTCCCTGGACCAACCCCCCCTCCTAAGCAACTCATAACCCTCAGCTGGGTGTAAGCCAACAACGGCCACGGACTTAACACCCTCCTCATTAATAATCCTGGCGGACTCCACGGTGATGTCGTACATCCTCCTAACACTATCGAGATCCCCAGGCGTTAAGCCTAGGCTCCAGGTGAGTAGGGCGACTATCACTATGAACTTGCCACCCTCCCTCCTAAACCTCCTCGCCAACTCCCTGGGCCTATGCCGATTACAGGGTTCGTATGTGCATGGTTATCACAGAGTGGTAATTCCCTGCCTTGCATGGTCATGTGGGTTCATGTTTTTATTAGGACTTAATTAATAATCCCTTCAGGTGATACTTGGCAATCAATTACTGAGTGCCTTAAGGAGTCTCGGTATTCATAGGCTGTGCATACCACGTAGACTCAGGTGTAATTATTACCTGCCGCAGTGCATAGCCGTGAATTTATTACTGGGTAGGTACGTACTGTGCTTAGGCGGTTTTGGTAGTCACGTAGTTACGGGAGTTAATGAGCTTGAGGTGCTCGCATTATCCTCGACGGGTGCGTTGCCATGCGATGTATACCTAACCAGGCCCGAGGATTGCTTGGTATCGCTGGGTTTCTTAATTAATGTTCCTGAGAAGCCGCACTTCATAATTGACCTATCCCTCTGGAGTGATCATACGGATTCCGAGAAGAACGAACTCGTAGAGCAGGTGTTGGCGTCGATAAATACCGTGAGGAGGTATCTTTGGGACTCAAACATAGAACTAACAAGCGTGAGTGAAGACTTCCTTGATAGATTTAATAGATTCGCTAGGGGGGGTTTAGGCACGGTGTAACTATTAGGCGTGATAAACCCATTGCTCGCGGTAATGCGGTAATGCTTGATCCGGAGGGTGATTGTGTTCTTAATGAGGAGTTGATTAAGGAGGTGCATACATTCATTATTGGGGGGGGTATTGTTGATAAGGAGAGGAGGGTTAAGGGTGAGACGGCTAGGTTGTACAGGTTGTTAGGGCTTAATGTGCCTAGGTGTAGGATTGAGCTTAGGGGGGGCTCAATCATTGGTGTGCCCGATAGGATTAATAAGGTTATTGAGGTAATATTAATGACTCTTTTCGAAACGGGAAACATCGAGGAAGCAATAATCAAGGCTATGTCTAAGAGGGATAGGGTGAATAGACTATTTTATGAATTTCAAAGGGCGGCGTATAGATTGCGCAGGGAGGGTAGCACCATACTTGTGGTGCCGAAATCCATGATAGGCAGAATTAACTGGGTTAATGCGAGCGATAAGGAGCTGGAGCTTGTGTTGAGGAAGTCCCACGTCCGCGTCATTGACGATGAGGAATTGAGTAAGTACTTATCCCTCGGTATCGCGAGACCGGGCCCCCCCTAACGTATAGGTACGTAAGTAAAGCATAAAAACTCATAGGTGTTTTGACGAACGATTATGCCAAGGCCGGCATTAAGGTCTAGGAAAATGAGGAGGACGCAGACCAGGACGCCGGGTGGTAAGCGCGTGGTTCATTATGAGAAGAGATTCGCCTCCAAACCCAGGTGTGCCATCTGCGGTAGGCCACTCCAGGGCATTGATGAGGCTAGGGTTAAGACTAGGCATGTTGCTGGCTTAACTGTTTCGAGGCCCTACGGCGGCTATATTTGCCACAGATGCCTAGCCCTCGCCCTTAGGATGGCTGTACGATTATCAGCAACGTGATTTAAATGGGTGTTGTGGCGATTTCAGGACAGGCGGCGAGTGGGAAGACCACAGTGGCTAGGGAGTTGGCTAATAGGTTGAATTATAGGTTTGTGTCCATTGGTGAGTTATTCAGGAGGATTGCCATTGAGAGGGGGGGGTATCATTGCTTGAGCTTCATAGGATTGCCGAGACGGACTTCAGCATTGATAGGGCAGTCGATGAGGAGGCTGTCAAGGAGGCTAGGATGGGTAATGTTGTTATTGAGGGTCACCTAGCCGCCTGGATACTTAAGGATATTGCCGACGTGCGTATTTACCTCAAGGCAGATATCAGAGCCAGGTCACAGAGGTTGTCGGCTAGGGATGGTAAATCGATTGAGGAGGCGCTGAACGAGATTAGGGCCCGCGAAGAATCGAACAGGAGGAGGTACCTAACAATTTATGGTATTGACATTAATGATACATCAATCTTCGACTTAGTCATTGATACTACGTATGTAAATGCCGAGAAGGTTGTTGATATTGTCTATGAATACGTATATAATGTATTACATAGTAAGGGTAAATTTTAGGTTATTAACGTAATTCCAGGGCTTATCCAACAACCTTTCGATACATCCTAAGCCAGGTGTAGATTGATTCGCCACCAGCCACGTACTTATCCTTCATGAGCCTGTAGGCTGATACGTAGCCCTTATAGACGAGGTACGCATAGTAGCTATTGAGCTTTGCCTTAATCACGTTAGGCTTGTCGGACTTCGCCATGAGGAGGGCCATGTGGTATGCGTAGTACTCCCTTGTCTTAACATCACCATTCCACCACTTATCATATAGGGTGTCGAGGAAGCCCAGGTACTCATCAATCTTATCCTTAAATGGATCCCTCACATACTTAGTCAGCGTATCCTTCAACTCATCTTTCCATGTCCTAACCTCCTTAGGCTGTATAACGCTCATCAAAGTAATTAATATTTCTCTTTCTATTTAAATCTTTCTCTTTTTCATGCAAAGAGAACCCATAGCATTGTCCTAATAATTTTTCACTGGTGAATTTGCTAGTCAATTTAACGCTTCAACTTACTAAGTTTTAGTTTAATTCATTCATTACTGCATGATTAATGAACTCGCCTTTATAAGCAATGTATAGCCCAGGTTGGCATTCTCCTTAACCGTAAGGTAGCGTGAATTGTTCATTCTATTCCTTTGCATGAGCATTATTACTCGCCACTTGGTGTTGGGCTTAACTTATACGCCATTAGCTTGACTTTAAGGACTATAATTATGACCGGAGTTGGTTAATGGAGTGTTGAGTGGCATTCTTCATGTTAATGCCTTGGATTAGCTTTGTTAATATGCTTGATGGATTAATAATAATATTGGCACCAACCTACGACAAGTAGCACGTGAAGTAGTTATTTAAAATCTCTGCAGGGTTTGTTGAAGATGGGGGGGTGTTTAATATGAGTTGGAGGAAGAAGCTTGGCATTGCCCTTGGGGGGGGTGGTGATAGTCCTTGGGTTGGTTTTTTACTATGTTTATTATGAGTATTACTACCTGCCTCAGGTTAGGACTTTGGAGTGGATAAAGGAGGCATTGCACTCATTGATGGTTAGGAGTGGTAATTGGACTATTGAGTACAGTGGTGGTGGGCTCCTAACTGGTAATGACTCAATAATTGAAGTATGGACTATACCAGCCAGTGAATTGCCAAACTCAATCTTCACATACCCATTCAACCCAAATGCAGTGTATATTGTCCAATTCTTCATACTGCCAAACATTAATGAGACTGTTGGTATTTCACAAATTGAATTCCCAGGTGGGGTCACATTCGAGCCACTGATTGTCAGTGGCCACCCAATATTCACAAACCCCCCCTCAAACCCAGCCTCATGGACTGGCTGGAATGTGGTTGAGGTGAATCCAAACTGCGTTGGTAATTGGACATTCGTATTTGTACCCCCCCTCAAGTGGACTCCATTGAACTTCAATAACCTCACTGTGTGGAATGAGGTTTATTTCAATTCACCATTTAACAAGAGTGAGTTATTATTCAATGATACCTACTGGCTTGAGATATTCTTCAATGGTAGCCTACTCTACAGTGGTGTCATGACCTCCACACTGCAGGGCATTACATTCAACCCACCATTGAACACCCCATTAGTGCAGTATGGTGTGGTTAGTGGGACTTCCCAGACAGCCTGTTGGACAGTGTTGCTTGCCTTCCCAGAGGATCTTAATTACATTAATGGTTATGAGGTTAGGATATTCACTGCATTTAAGGAGAACCCATTCATATTCAGAGTATACACAAACAACACCCTTGGATTCGAGAACCTCATGAATGAGGTTCAATCACCAAAGAAGATTATAGTAACACTATCATTCTATAATTGGACTAATCCATACACTGGTTGGAGTTGGGAATTATACAATGTCACTAGCCCATTCACTCAGGCAATGGTTGAGGAGACCCTCAAGGCAATGAGCATTACACCAACCCCCAAGTCAAGTAATGATCAATGGGAATAATGCTACCCTAGTCTTTAATAATGTACCATTTGGTGGTGTAATAAGCATTACACTGCCAGGGGGGGCAGTTATGAGGGAACACCCAACTGCTGGCAATCAATACTTAGGAATGTGGCTGGGTATTACATACTCACTGGTATTCCAAACCCAATTACAATCCAGGCTTACACTAACATGAATGTGAATTACATTGTAGTATACAATCCAATGCCTGGGACATGCACCTTCACTCCTTGATTTAGGCCTTAATTATTAAAATCCCATAAGTAATCCTTAAATTTTCTTGTTCTTTTTCCCTCATTGAATCATTAATGTTAATTAGTCCTGTTCTTTAAAAATAGCCTCACTAACATGAGGCATTCACTGCCTTTGCTGTCCATTGGATTGCTAGGCCTATTGCTCATTATGCTTGTAACAGCAGTACCAACTCATGCTATGATTATTCCATGGAATTCAATCATGCAGGAGTTAAATCTACAGCCTCAGGTTCCTGGCCTCACTGTCCCAAGCCAATATGCCTATAGGTATGTGTGGGTTTCCTGGAGTGGTCAGGTAACCACACCACAGCAGTGCGTGGCGAGTAATTGGTATTACTCGGAATTACAACTGGTGATGAAATATGCCTCTACACATCAACACCAACACTCACAAGCGAGGGATTACCAGCATCATGCAGCGCATCAATGAACTTCGCATTACTAACAGTCTCTGGTAATGTTGTTGGAGTAATCAGTGGCAGAACTATTGCTATATTCCATTTAAGGGGTAATTGATCACAAATTCCTAAATACTTAATGACAGGCTTGATTTAATTCCTGAATTACTTAGTAAATATTGAATTGCCTGGTAGGAGTATTCCGCTATAATCTTTAGTAATGTGTATGACAAGTAACCCAACTTATAAATAATGTAACCCCCCCCTATATACAGCAACTCACTGACCTGCCTATTACCAATACTAAATATGTATGCCTTCAATTCGGCTTTAAATGGCGCGACTATTGAGTATACTAGGGCTAAGGCAACTATCACGAGCAGTATCTCGAAGAATATCCTAACCGCACTCATACTAACTCGGTATTTAATACCTAAGAGAAATAAATTAATTAAGTATTTTGATTAGGCACAGAGTTTTTCATTATAGGTAGAAGGCTATTGATGCGTAACCCACGGTCTCCAGCGTATATCCACTAGTATCACCAGATGTTGCGTGTCTTAGTAATACCACGTTCTTAACACCAAGCCTCTTGGCGGCGACTATCGCAGTGGCTATGGCGCCATAACCGCAGGCCGACACGTCATAACGCTCAATAACGTCAAAGAAGGAATCCTCATCAAGCCTTAGGACCGGGTCGATAGCCTTCATATCCTTCTCAGTGGTTATTTCATGGGGGGGTTCGTAATGATTCCAGTCACTGGAAGCCACGTAGACTACAGAGCCTGGTTCATGACTCGATATAACCTCGGCTATCGCATTGCCCAGGTCTCTAGCGACCTCCTTCGTTTGTCTCCAAATTATTATTGGCACGATCTTCACGTTATTACCGAACATGTACTGAATAAAGGGTAGTTGAACCTCAAGTGAGTGCTCCTGGATAAACGCATACGTATCGGGTTCCAGGTACTTAACCCTACTCATTAGTTCCTTAGCCACCTCAGAATCAACTCAAGAGTACCAAGCGGAGTCTCCCAGGCACCTTCGGGGGGGTATATGGCTACGGGTGCGCCAATGCATAATGATTAGGCCCAATTAGGATGAATGTCCTTGGGTTGTGAAACCTGTAAATCTCAGCGAAGGACATGGCGGCCACAGGACCCGAGTATATATAGCCTGCGTGTGGGACTATGACTATGGGTACGGCCTTAAATCCCTCACGGGGCTGCTTAACCAGTTGACCGGGGGGGCCTAGTGGATGGCTTATTGACCACTCAATCTGCTTGATTAATTTATCCCTATCAGCCTCATAGAATGCTCCTGCAACCGCTGGTTTACGTACCTTGGCCATACAATGATTAGTCTAGGCCGGGAAAAATAAACGCTTTACTTTTTGTTGATTAGGCTTAAACAATGCCTTATTGAGTGGCTCCTTCAAGTGATACTTTAACCTCGAATTCCTCAGGTGGCACGGGTAGGTCCTCATTCTCCTTCAACTCACCCCCCCTAACCCTAAGCACCTGCCTAGCCAGTAGCCAGTATATCAGTGCCAGGCTCCTCCTTCCCTTGTTGTTGCATGGTATTATCAAGTCCACGTAGGATATCGGCGTGTCCGTGTCCACGAGCGCGATGACGGGTATACCCATTGTGGCTGCCTCCTCAATTGCCTGCGCATCCGCCTTCGGGTCGGTGGATATCAGTAGGTCAGCCTCTATGTAGTGGTTGAGGTTTGGGTTTGTGAATGTCCCTGGTATGAACCTACCCGTTATCGCCCTACACCTAACGAATTTGCAGAACATCTCCACTGGCTTAAAGCCATAGGGCTTGGCTGAGTAGGCAACTACCTTCTCAGGATCGTACATCGCAATCATCTTGGCTGCAATCCTAATCCTCTCATCAATCTTCCTAAGGTTGAGAATCCTAAGACCATCAGGCCTAACGGAAAACACGAAGCCCCCCTCCTCTGCAGATATGCGTTGGACACCCTAGTACCAAGCCTAACGCCAGCCGCTAGGTAGCGCTCAATGGCAATTAGCAACTCCTCCTGCGGTGGAACCGGCGCAAGCCCTTCCTCGCGGGTCTCCTTACGTTCCTCACCCATTGTGGACTACGGTAAAGAATCTAATTAATAAGTATTTCACTATGAGGAATTTAATAACTAAACATCAATGCTTAAGTCGTTGCGTTAGTGATTGATTCATCCTGGCAGCCTTACCCATGTAGTCCTGAATCCTAATCAACTCATTAAGCTTAGCCATCCTCTCACCACCAAGGACCCCACTCTTTATTATTGGTGCTCCAAAGCCAACGGCTATGTGAGCCAGGGTCTCATACTCGGTATCGCCAGATCTATGGGACACCACCGGCACGTAACCGTTAGACACCGCCAACCTAACGGCTTCCCAAGCCCTTGATAGGGTGCCTATTTGGTCGGGTTTAATTATTATGGCGTTTGCAGCACCCTCCTTAATACCCCTGGATAACCTGGATGGATTCGTCGTGAATAGGTCATCACCAACGATTAGGCACTTATCACCAACAGAGTCCGTAAGCTCTGCGAAGGATTGGAAGTCCTCCTCATGGAATGGATCCTCAACGTAAATAAGCCCGTACTTCTCAATCAACCCCCCCTTAACAAACTCGAGCTGTTCCTTTGGCGTTCTTGAGACACCCTCATTGGTGTATACGTACTTCTCACCATTCCATAGCGTTGATGCCGCCATATCAACGCCAATCCCTATTTCAAAACCCATCTTAGAACTAACCTCCTTAACAGCCCTGCTCAGGATATCCAATGCCGCGTTAGTGGATACCTTGGCTGACCAGGCACCCTCATCATTACGACCACCAGTGAACGTCGGATCCACCTTAACTAATTCCTTAAAGACCGCCCTATGAACCTCAATGTTAGCCCTAAGGGCGGAGTAAATGTCCTGTGCGCCATACGGTAGCACCAGGAATTCCTGAATATCAGGGCCAAGCCCACGGCTATGCTTACCACCGCCAATTACATTACCGAGTGGGTATGGCAAGTCCCTGATATTAGCACCGCCAAGGTGCTGATAAAGCGGTATCTCCAGGCATTCGCCGCTGCCCTAGCGGATGCCATTGACGTTGCTATGGCAACCGCACCGCCTATCCTCGAGAAGTTCTCCGTACCATCAATCTCCTCAAGCCTTGTATCAACCTCGCCCTGTATTGACGCATCCAAACCCATTAAGTCAGGTGCCACGCTCTTCTCAAAGGTACTAATTGCTAGGTCGACGTCGTTATTGGGGGGGAAGTAAACGACCTCGTGAGAACCCCTTGATGCGCCGGCTGGTGCTGCTGCCCTTCCATAACCATCTGTCAGGTATACCTCAACCTCGACCGTCTCCTCACCCCCCCTTGAGTTAAAGATTTTCCTGATACCCAAATCCTCTATGGTCGTGTCTGGCATAAACCCTAGTAAGGTGAAGAATTCCAGTATTAATGTGTTATTAGCGGTAAGTATACGTTTACTTTACGTATACGCATCAATCCATTACCCGGTTAGTATAGCCCTTGCAATATCAATTATTGGGTATAGCGTGTCGGAATTAACGACAATCCTCGCGACATTAGCAACCTCCTCACTAACAGGGTTATAGGCTATGGAGTACCTAGCCCTCCTAAGCATCGGCAAATCCATGTCACTATCGCCAACGGCCATGACGTAATCCCAATCAAGTCCCAACTCATTAATTAACTCGTGAACAATATCCTTATTCTCAACATTCACCTTAACCGAGATTAATGAGCCATCCTCATCGAATATTAATTCATTACTCACGAAGTAATTCACGTAATCCCTAATGGGGGGGATGCCCGTGTAGTTCAGGCCGCCGCTAACCGCAATCACCAACACGTCATTATCCCTAAGGAACTTCAGCAGTTCTAGGGCGCCTCTCCTCAGGGTTACGGGGGGGACCTCAATCCAGGTCCTGGGCACGTCCATCCAGAGAAGGGCATCTACGAGTGCCCAATCCCTATAATTAATGAGACCCGCCTTATACGCCTCCCTATTTATCGAAGCCCAATCATCTGTACCAAGAACCCTGTGCAGGTGCTGCCATGCTGACCTGAAGTACGTGAGGACTCCATCAACATCGAGGATGGCCGCCCTAATCATCACGCAACACCAATACTCACGCCCTTAATTGGCAACCTAATTATTAATAGTCCATTCCTGTACTCGGCATGCGAACCATCTACAGTGACTGGTGCAGGTAATTCCTTAATGAGTAGATACTTCCTCTCATTGCCCTCAGCCCTAATGAAGAGCTTATCATCGTTAAGGAGCTTCACTGTTATACCCTCCTTACCGACGCCTGGAACCTCAACCTCAGCAACCACATGATCACCCTCAATCCTTATTACGTGCTTAGGTTCCCTGTATCCCTCGTACTTAGGCGGTTCCCAATTACTAAAGCCAACCCTAATCACTATGTCCATGTTGCTCATTAAATCTTGCATAAAAGCGTTTTTTAAAGGCATAATACGTCATTCCCGAGTATGCCCATTGACTTTAGGGATTGGTCCTCAGGTGCGATAACGACGCTTGAGATGCGTGTCATCGATAGGAACGCCGCCTACGTGGGTATTGATAGGCACATACTCATGGAGAATGCAGGTAGGTCCGTGGCAACGGTAGTCATTGAGAGGTACCCAAATGCGAGGAGGATACTCGTTGTTGCTGGGCTTGGTGATAATGGCGGTGATGGTATCGTGGCTGCCAGATACCTACATTCATGGGGGGGTAGGGATGTTAAGGTCGTTCTACTGGGACGCATTAGCGATGCCAGGGAGGAATTGGTTGTGGATAACCTGGGCATTCTTAGGGGGGGGTTGAATGTCGATATAATAGAGGCTCCAACACCCTACGACCTACTCGCTCACCAGGAGGTCTTTCACCCATGGGCTGAGGTTATAATCGACGCAATCATAGGAACTGGGATTAGGGGTATTCTCAGGGAACCTCAGGCAACGGCTATTGAGTTGATCAATAAGTCGTCAGCGTATAAGGTGGCTGTTGACATACCCAGCGGGTTGGATCCAGATACTGGGGGAGGTTAGGGACATCGCGGTTAAGGCGCATGTCACAGTGACGATGCATAGACCAAAGGTTGGCCTGGTTAAGGAGGGTGTTTCCCAGTACGTTGGTGACCTGGTGGTTGCGGATATCGGCATCCCCCCCGAGGAGGTGGAGCATGTCGTTGGGCCTGGCGACCTATACTACATGGGCTATGCCAGAAGGCCTGACTCGAAGAAGGGTGATAATGGGCGTGTACTATTCATTGGTGGTTCCAGGGAGTTCACCGGCGCCATTTACTTGGCGGCTAAGGCGGCGCTTAGGACTGGGGGGGTCGACCTATCAGTGGTTATGGCTCCCAGGGATGTGGCCAGGGACATAAGGGCTCACGACCCAAGCATAATAGCTATACCCCTAGACGGTGATTACCTAATGCTTAATCATGTGGATCAAATAATGGAGCAGGTTGGTAAGTCCCACGTAATAGCCATCGGGCCTGGGCTTGGGCTTAGGGAGGAGACTATGAAGCAGTAGTTGAATTGGTCTCTAGGGCTGTTGATGTTGGTAAGAGGGTGGTCATTGATGCCGACGCCATTAAGGCAATTGGTGAATTGAAAAGGCAGGACTTAATAACGAAGAATGTGATTGTAACGCCGCACGCTGGTGAATTTAAGTGGTTGACAGGTGTGGATGTTACTAAGGAGGTTAACACCTGGTCGAGGGCCTTGATGGTACGTGACGTGGTTAAATCATCGCTGAGGGGCGGTGTTGTGCTGCTTAAGGGCAATGTTGATATAATAACTGATGGTGAGAGGTATAAGCTTAACTTCACGGGTAATCCAGGAATGACTGTTGGGGGGGGTACGGGGGGGATGTGCTCACCGGCGTTGTCTCGGCGTTGATGGTTAAGGTCCAAGACCCACTTGAGGCGGCTGCGATTGGTGCCTTCATAACAGGGCTTGCGGGTGACTTAGCAGCTAAGGAGCTTGGCTACCACATAACGCCCATCGATGTTTTGGAGAATATACCTAAGGTGTTTAGGAGGTTGGTGAATGTTGATGAGATTGTCAATTCATCAATTCATCCACAAGCCCTAAAGCTCATTAGTTAGGGCATTCCTGGTTAAAATCGCTATTAATCATGAGATTAGTATCAGTAGCCTGGAAGATCATCAATTACCGTCAGAGTCCACCATGATCATCACCATCATTCCACAGCCATTGGAATTACTAACCTATGCCAGCGGTACATTTATAGCTTTTTTACTTCGTAATGGACGTTCACGCCTACCCCTCTCACGAGTCTTCCTAATGTCCAGGGCTATGTCCAGTGGGTTATAGGTTATTGTAACATTAACAACATCTCCGTCGGCGCAAGCCACAATATGCATCTTGGGATCGTTAAGTAGCAGGACCTCACACTCAAAGTCCAGGTTTCCATAATCACCAGTTAGCTGTCTCCTTAGGGCTAACCACAGTGTTTTCCTTATTACCAATGTCTCTCTAATCATTCTATTTCAATAATTCAACTCCAGATAAATAAAGGTTTCCCCCCACAATTATTCAAAAACATGCCATGGGCGTATTAACATTAATCCTCGATACAGACCAGGGCAGACTCCTCGAGGCTTGTAACGAATGAAGCACTTATTCCCACTGTCTCATTTAGGTGGTGATGAGTAGTAAGTTAGTTAGTAGGAGGGTTCATACAGACACCGGCGCATTATCGCTATTAATTACGAATTACGCATTCTCCCTAATAACACTAGTAATGATTAATAGCCACAGTATTAATGTTGCCAGGTTGGTACTAACCACAGCCCTTGCAGCACTAAATATTGTAAGCCTGGTGAAGGCGCACCTTGGCTTGATTTCGAGGAGGGGCTTACGTGATTACTCACTATTCCTAATAAACACGGCACCATACCTGGCACTCATTCCGTACCTAGGCATTTGGTTAGTAATACCCCCCCTGGTACCACTAGCGTTGTTCATAGTTGAGATTGTACGTGGTAGGGGCAGGTCAGTGTTGGCTAATGTTTCTGGAACCGCGTTAATAGCATCAACGTACTTAGCTTGGTACGTGCTCATGGGCGGTAATTTAGTCTTTAAGGTAATAATGGCGTCATTAACATGGATTATTTACCACGCATTCTCCGCCCTATACGTGGAGGGCAAACTACCCTTTAGGCAGGGTATTAAACCTCACTACTCATCACTCCTCTGGTTCATGGGCCTGCCGGCCCTGGCCTACGGCATATATATCGTGGGTGGATTACTGCCTTTAATAGTGCTTATTGAACCAACGATTAGGGCGCTCATTGCGGTTAGGGAGGATAAACTGCCTATGAATGATTTAAGGCGTAGGGTTAGGAGAATAGGCGTTGAATTACTAATCGAATCGCTGGTCTTAGCAGGTCTCATCTTAATCCTTCTCTACGCATTGGCATGATCATCCCTGGTAAAGAAGCACGCCGGAGTACCAGTTAAGTGTTGAGCCTGGTGCCTGAATAACGACCTGCCAGCATGGGTAGTTACTGATGTTTATGGTTATGGTCTCTGTGGTCGTCGTATAAGTTGAGTAAACCGGGATGCTTATTGATGTGCCAGGTACCGTGTAGCAGTAAACAGTTACGTTGCCGCCCGAGGGCACGCTCACATTAATGAGCAGCACATCAACGAGTGTTAGGTTACTGAATGTGAACAGGGTATATGACTGCTGTATATATGCATAGGGTGCACCATATAATTGATAGTACATGACCGCATGCTTCATTAATTTATTGAGTAATCTTATTATCTCTGTATTGTTATTAGCCACGTAATTGCTCACGTTAATTACGGCATTGTATACAGTGTTCTCCGCATTATTTATTGTTGATGTTACGTTACTCTCTATATTATTCTCCGCGGCACTTATTGAGTTTATTATCGATGAGTTAACCATAACCAACTTATTAATTACCCTGGCACTGCTTCCATTTACTGCGTTTATTATGCTCGTTGTATTGACGCGTTGATAGTAGTAAATATTTTCTAGGTATGTGGTTATTGCGCTTAAGTAATTAACTATGTTGTGGTAGAGGCTTCTCGTGTAATTAAGTATTGATGATGCGGTTGCATTTATCGGCCCAAGGTACTGCTGTTGTATTGCGCTTTCCTGGGCCAGGATGTTACCTGTATTTGTCATTATGGGGTTTAGGTAAATGGCTATTGATATTACTAGTAATGCGATGATTGCTATTAGGAGTGCGAGGGTGTACCTCGTGTTCCACGCCATATTGAATTAGTTATTGATTTCGAACTTATATGAGTTACTGAGGGTTAAATGGGTTTACCCAGTAGTTATGGTATTGTGACTTATAGAGAAATAGTTATAAGGACATAAGTAGTAATAGGTCTAATGGTACCGAGTACTTCAGATGAGGTTGAACGGCTTCTCCGAGGTAAGATGAGTGATGAGATGTACCGAAGACTAATGAACATTAATAACCCCCCCGAGCTTCACCGATTCATTGCCTGGGCCGTGGATTTATGCAAGCCTGATTCCGTCTTTATAAACACGGGTAGTTCCGAGGATCTTGATTACATTAGGAGGAGGGCAATAGAGACTGGCGAGGAGATTCCTCTTAAAACACCTGGTCATACCGTTCACTTTGACAGTCCCTACGACCAGGCCAGGGCCCGTGAGGACACAGCCATATTATTACCTGGAGGTCAGAAATTACCCTTCATAAGGACTAAGGATCGCGATGAGGGATTGAAGGAAATGTATTCGTTGCTTAACGGTGTAATGAAGGGTAGGGAAATGCTCGTTGGCTTTTACTCGCTTGGGCCCAAGGCTCGCCCTTCAGTATATTGGCTGTTCAAATAACGGACTCCTACTACGTAATGCATAATGAGAACATACTATATAGGACTGCCTATGACGAATTCGTCAGGCAGGGTGAGAGGGCTAGGTTCCTCAAGTTCATTCATTCTCAGGGTGAGTTGAACGAGATGAAGCAGAGCAAGAACATCAAGCAGAGGAGGATATACATAGACCTACTTGGCGAGACTGTGTACTCGGTAAACACGCAGTACGGTGGTAATAGCATTGGACTGAAGAAGCTGGCTCTTAGGCTCACGATTAAGAGGGCTATGGAGGAAGGATGGTTAAGTGAGCACATGTTCCTAATAGGCGTTGAGGGTCCTAATGGCAGGGTCACGTACTTCACTGGCGCATTCCCATCATACTCGGGCAAGACATCAACGGCAATGCTCGGTAGGTTGATCGGGGATGACCTCGCATTCCTAAGGAATGTCAATGGTGAGGTTAGGGCGGTTAATCCAGAAGTAGGCGTCTTCGGGATAATTGAGGGTATAAACCCAACCGATGATCCATTAATATACGAGGTGCTGACGAAGCCCAACGAGATAATATTCTCGAACGTGTTAATTACCGAGGATGGAGAGGTGTACTGGAATGGAATGGGTAAGCCAGAGCCTGAGAGGGGCACTAATTACACGGGTAGGTGGTGGAAGGGGGAAGACCGATGAGAAAGGCAATCCAATACCGCCGTCCCACCCTAACGCCAGGTTCACAGTGTCATTGAAAGCATTTAAGAACCTGGACCCTGCCTACGACGATCCAAATGGCGTTGTCGTTGGCGGAGTAATATTTGGTGGTAGGGACCCAGACACGCTGGTCCCCCCCGTTGTTGAGTCCTTTAATTGGGAGCATGGTGTGGTCACGATAGCTGCATCCCTCGAGTCGGAGAGGACGGCTGCCGTAATCGGTAAGCCCGGCGAGAGGGAGTTCAACCCAATGGCTAACCTAGACTTCCTATCCGTGGACCTGGGCATATACATAGCGAATTACCTGAAGTTTGGCGAGGGCCTCACGAAACCTCCAAAGATATTTGGCGTTAATTACTTCCTTAGGGATGAGCAGGGCAGGTTCCTGAATAGTAAGGAGGATAAGAGGGTTTGGCTTCAGTGGATGGAGAGGAGGTACATAATGAGCTTGATGCAATAAAGACGCCCATAGGCTATATACCGAGGTATGAGGACTTGAGGGCCTATTCAGGGAGGTTCTAAATAGGGAGTATAGGCTTGAGGATTACACGAAGCAATTCGCGATAAGGGCTACGAAGCTCCTCGAGAAGATAGACAGGATTTGGAAGATATACTCAGAAATACCTACGACACCGAGGAGGTTCTTCGAGGTACTGGAGGAGCAGAGACAAAGGTTGTTGGATGCCAGGAGTAAGTATGGTGACGTAATACCACCTCAGAAGTTCGAGTAAGGTTCATAATATTAAGGGTTAAAAATAACAATGGAATTCCTTGCCTAGTAAATGGCATCTCGGTGGTACGCAAGGGCTGAGCGGTACAGGACATTGAGTAGGGACATGCTTAATAGGGGGGTTCTACCCCCCCAGAAGCATGCTTTTTGCGCAGCAAGCTGCCGAATTTTACCTTAAGGGTAAGCTTATAGAGTTAACGGGCTCGAGATTATATACGTATTCAATAGTTACATTGTTAAATCAGGTAGCCTCAATACTTAGTAAGCCCATTAACAATGACCTCATTAGGTGCGCTAAACTTCTTACTAAGCAGTACATAGGGTCTAGATACCCTGATGCCCGTATGATTGATTATGATAAGGATGATGCTGAGGATTGCCTCAGGTGCATGGAGATGGTGATGAACTATGTTTAGGGAAATCCTCCTAAGAATGCATCGTGAAATTGAGGAGTGGATAAGAGAACTATGTAATGAGGCTACACGGTCATATTATTTGGTTCGAGAGCACGTGGTGAGGCTAGGATAGATAGCGACTGGGACTTGCTCATCATAGGTAATGAACCACCCACTGAACCATCAAATGACCTAGCCCAGGTACATTACGTCAACGTTCTAACGGCTGAAAGGGAAATTGAGAACTTCAACACAATATTCCTCGACGCATTCTACGAAGGTAAGCTATTATGCGGTGATGCAGTGATGTTCAATAAATTGAGAAATAAAGTCCTTAACGTGACCAGGGATTTCGTAAAGACGAAGGACGGATGGATAAGAATAAGGTAGTAAAGTTGATTGCGAGAAACTGGCGGGCCCGGTGGGATTCGAACCCACGACCTATGGGTTAAAAGCCCACCGCTCTACCTGGCTGAGCTACGGGCCCGTATTTCATTAAATTATTTGTACTTTTAAGGTTTTATGTTGCCTTAGCTTTTTAATTGCGGTATTTTTATTATGCTGTGTCTTCGATTGTTGATGTTAGGCTTGGTGATTATCACGGTGAGTGGATACTAGACAACAGTACTATTAGGTATGTTGAGCATATAGGCGGTGATGTTATTGAGGCTGAGCTTGAGGGATGCGGTGATGATTATACTGATTGCGTTATTGAGGACGTCGTTAAGAGACTTGGTGATGAGCTTAAGCTCCCTAGGTCTGTTCTTGGTTCTGTGAGGGCTAGGCTTAAGGCCCTTGGTTTCCCACTGGTGATTACACTGCGTGAGGAGGTTAATGCCTCAATTATTGAGTTCAGGGGGGGTAAAAACGGCAATGCCCAATTGATCATTCGCTATCAACTTATTTCCTGAGGAGGATTACCCTGAGCACCGCGTATAGTATGAATGCGACTATGAATATTACAAGGGCCAATAGCGCTATTCCGCCGAGCCCCAGCTTCACATATGAGTAACTACCCAGGATGCTTCCTAACCCCCCCATGCCGAACCCGAGCACTAGGCTGTATAGGCCCATTGCCGAACCCCCCCTCATACTTATCAATGCCTCATCACCCGTCAATGCTAGTATTGATGGTACCACGGCAGACGCCATAAATATGAAGGGGGCTGAGGCGGCGACGGCGATTATCGGGTTAACACCCAATAGGAGCAATACGGTTAGTATTATGAGGCCAATGCTCACGCCCAGAACTCCAATACTCATCGTCCTTAACCTGCCAAGCCTGTCTGATACGTAGCCAAAGAATACCGAGCCAAGGCCGACAACGAGCGTTGCACCTAGGAATAGAGCGCCGACGTGTATAGGCATCACACCCTTAATACTCCCTATGGCCCTGCCTGAGTATATCGCGGCGCCCAGTATCATGGTTATTGAGAACCAAATGGGTAGCGTCGGTATAACCCTTCTCGAAACACCCCCCCTTAATGGATTTAGGTAAACCGCGCCGATGGTCGGTCTAGTCTCCATAATGTAATTAAGGACTATCGCATAGAGTATGACCAGTAACATTAGCAGTATTATGAATGCCATCGGCCCCCTAATCACTTGGTATAGTACTGAGCCCATCATATAGCCAAGTGCATAGCCGAATATGTTCGTGAAGTCGAAGACCCCCATGCCTAACCCCCTATATCCCTTCTCCGTTAGGTCCGTTATCATGGCCAGGGTGGATACGAGGACCAGGGCGGCTCCAAAGCCCATTGCGCCATTAAATGCGGCGGTGGCTAGGGGATTTCTCAGTAGGGCTATTGCTAGGTATATCAATGCCATGAATATTAATATCCAGGTATACCCAAGTATCAGTGTTAGCCTTCTCCCCCCCAATTTATCGGCCATATAGCCAGCCACGAAGGAGCTCAGGGCCTCAACAAATGGGTATGAGGCCAGTATTAAACCAATCATTATGTTACTACCTGGTGATAGGTAGGATATTAGGAACGTGTTCGCCCCCCCGACCCAATCCTAATCATTAGTATTGGTAAGTACGGCATGTATGCCCTACCACTCCTCATTAGTGCTAACGTGGTGCTTAATTCTTATTAATATTAATTTTAAGTAATGGTTCCTGGTATGGGCACAATACAATTGATTGATAGGTACTCAAGGCAGGTCGCTGTCATTGGCAGGGAGGGCCAGGAAAAGCTTTCGAGGGCTCGCGTGGCCGTTGTTGGCTAGGTGGCCTTGGGACCCTGGTCTCGATGTACCTGGTTGGTGCCGGTGTTGGTGAGTTAACAATAATTGATTATGACACGGTAAACCTCACGGACCTCCACAGGCAGTTACTATATAGGGAGGAGGATGTTGGTAAGCCAAAGGTTGAGGTTGCGGCGAGGAGGCTTCACGACATTAACTCAACGGTTAAGTTAAGGCCGGTGAATGAGGCGTTAACCAGTGAGAACGCTGAGGAGATCATTAAGGATGCCGATGTCGTGGTTGACGCACTCGATAATTGGATGAGTAGGCAGGTGTTGAATGAGGCCATTGTTAAGTTGAGGAAGCCCCCCCTGGTCCACGGCGCGGTGAATGGTTGGTACGGCCAAGTATCGACAATAATACCAGGTAAGACTCCCTGCCTCTATGAGTTGGTCCAGGTTAGGTCATTACCCCCCCAGTGCGTTGGTTACTGCCCTGTCGTTGGTCCTGTGGTTGGTGTTGTGGCGTCGATAGAGGCTACGGAGGTAATTAAGTTAATAACGGGCATTGGTGAGCCCCTCATTAATAAGTTGTTGATAATTGATGGTAAGAATTGGGTCATTGATGAGATAAAGCTTAGTAGGGTTGAGAATTGCCCTGTCTGCTCAAGATATCTTAAGGAAAAATAATTTTAAGGAATTAATTAGCAGGTTTATGCTCATGAGGAGGTTTTTATCGGCGCTATGGGCTAAGCTGAGTAATAGGCCATTGGCGCTTTGTGATAGTGGTGATGTTGATGGTATAACGAGCGCCGCCTTATTCCTAAGGAAGTACCCGAATGGTGTCGTAGTACTTGCGGCGCCAAGCGAGGTTAATAGATCCTGGTGGATCAAGCACTTCTTCTGGACCTTCGTGGCGGATCTACCATGCCAGGTAAGGTCCTTATAAGGGCTGACCACCACAGAACCAACAAGCCCTGCGCCAAGGTTGAGTTTTATGACCCGGAGGCGCCCTGCTCAGCCCTCATGGCAATGAAGGCTCTAGATCTCGAGAATGACCCAATAGCCAATAGCCTTGTTAAGGTGGCTATTGAGACAGATACCGCCAACATAACGAGTGATGAGGCTGAGAAGCTTGACCTAGCCGTTAGGTTTGCATCATACCCTGAGAAGATCTTTATTGTTAAGAATCTCGCAATTAATGGTCTTCAGTCGTTGAGTAACTCCAGGATTGGTAGGTTGATTGAGAGGGGGGGTTACAGGGCTAAGAGGATTATGCTCAAGATTGCCGATAAAATACCAATTAAGGATGTGATCAATATATATAGCCCCCCCATTGACCTGGGGGGGATATCCTATAGGCAATTAACAATTGAGCTGCAGCATAGGGGGGGTGCCAAGATGGTAAACATATTACTTAGGCTAAGTAGGAGGACCTTTAGGTATTACTGCGGGGGGGCTGATAGGGATAGCCCCCCCTATGACTGTACCCAGGTGGCTACGAAACTCGGTGGTGGTGGTCACAAGTACGCCTCAGGCGCTCAGTATAAGTCGCCGTTCTTCAATCCAGGTAAGGGTGTTGAGACTTTTATAAATACGTTGAAGGCCTACCTAAATGTTGATAGGCTTGAGGTCCTTGAGTTGGCTAGGGATTCCATAAGGACAGTTACTTACTGAGCAGTCAGCGCTTTGGACCATCGTCACTCATCAGTGGCTACCATTGTCATCACCTGTAGTACTTAGTTACTGAACAGCGAAAGTTCTTTAAATGTGCGCTTTCACGGTTATGGCGGGTTTCCTTGGGTAGGGTTGTCGTTATTGATCACCCACTGGCGCAGGCTATCTTAACGACTCTCAGGGATAGAAATACCAAGCAAATCGAGTTCAGGAAGGGCCTTGTTAGGCTTGGTAGGTTAATGGGTTATGAAATTGTGAAGTCCATGGACATAGAGACCATTGAGGTGGAGACTCCACTGGGCGTTAAGGCTAAGGGCGTTAGGATTAGGGATCTCGATCACGTGGTCATTATCCAGGTTCTTAGGGCTGCCATGCCGTTGGTTGAGGGTTTAGTCAAGATTTTCGCGAATGCCAGGATGGGCGTTGTCAGTGCAAGGAGGGTTGAGGAATCCCATAAACCTGGCTCGCTAGACTTTGACATTGAGATCACGTATGTGAAGGTTCCTAGGATATTTGAGGATGACATACTCATAGTCGCTGATCCTATGCTCGCGACTGGCTCTACAATAACCTCAGTGTTAAGGCATGTCTTTAAGTATGGGAGCCCGAAGAGGACGATCATAGCCAGCGTCATAGCCACTAAGTACGGAATAGAGAGGGTTCTTAGGGAATACCCATTTGCCGAGATATACACGGTTTCGATAGACCCTGAGATTAATGAGAAGGGCTACATAGTGCCTGGCTGGGTGATGCGGGGGGGGATAGGGCCTTTGGTGGTCCTTAAAGCAAGTCTCCTAATTACGAGTTGAAATCTTGCTCATTACATAATTCAAAGCCTCATTAACCAACCCCTTCCTAGCCAACTCGTTGAATTTCTCATCATTGTCCAACTCCATGTATAGACTTAGCCTGGCCCTTACGTCGCTCACGACCTCCTTAAGCCTACTCTTAACTGCATACCAAACCCTCGCCATATTCATTAACTCCTCATCCTCCCTAAGCATATTCATTATCCTATCAAGGGTTCTCCTAGCTATAATACCGCTGAGCCCCCCCTCAGTCGTTACAGCAATCCTAATGCCATTAATCTCACCCTCAAAGGGAACCACGACCTCAGTCTCATCCGCGCTCGTGGCGTCATTGAAGAACTTCCGCATACTTCTGGCCAACTCCCTAACCCTCTCATTAATTGCAGGGTCATTAGTCGCAATGACCACCAAGTCAGCCCACTCAATGTTCCTCCTAAGTAATTCCTCATCATGAGCATCACCCTTAATTAACTCTACCCTACCCTGCTCAGCATAACGAAGCAACTCACTACTAAATTCGAGACTTAACACCCTCACATTGGCCCCCCCTGCCAGGAGGAACTTAATAGCCCTCCTCGTACCAACACCGCCACCTCCAACCACAAGCACATTCCTACCACTAAACTCTATGAAGAGTGGTACCCTCACAGAGGACTTAATCGCTAGTTAATTAATTATTTTTACTTACACCTCCCAAGTGTAGGGTGTTGAGGATTAAGTCCCTAATCCTAATGATCGTGTTAAGTGAGGGCAACTCCTCATTAATGCTTAAATTAGCGTTCCTAACACTATCCTTAACCCATTCACACTCATTAATTGGCAGTTCATGGACGGACCCAGGTACGTTTGACCTAATCAATTGCTTAATGAAATTATCACCGCCAAGCCCAATGACCAACTTAGGATTACTAACTACGTCTAAGTCGAAGCCAATCATTACGATTAAGTCATAATTATCCCTCTCGAGTAATTTACTAATGATTCGCCCAAGCCCTGGCTTATTACACGGTAGGTGACGCCTCGGCATTACCACCTCAATACCGAACTTAACAAGTAGTATCGCCAGTACTGAGTAGAATTGAGGCTTAACACCCGGCGGTGGTAGTAGTAGCACATTGCCATTAATGTTTTTTGGCTTGAAAATCATTGCGTAATCATTAACGTAAACTCGATATTCGTCGCTATTGAATATCTCGATCATTAAGGGAAATACGGATACAATACTTAATAACATTACTTCTTGAGGAATTCCTCAAGCCTCGCCTTAACCTCGGGTTTCAGTGATTCCTCAGCCAGGGTATTCAAAAGCTCATCCCACCTATCACTGACCTCGTTGATTAATGAGGAGATCATTAACCTCTTAATTGTTTTGTAGACGCCGTGGGGCACGGCACTCATCTTATTAATGAGTTCTAGGGCTGCACTCAATCCCTCATCAACGTTATTGACAATTCTATGGACTAGACCCCCCCAGCTAACGGCCTCATCAGTGCTTAATTTAAAGTCCCTATCCAGGAAGAACCTGGACCTAAGCATGCCGAAGAGGTATGGCGCGAAGGCCGGTGTTACCGGCACAAGCCCATACCTAATACCGGGTAGTGAGAACTCGGAACCCCTAACGGCAACCACCTGATCAACAAAGTACAGAAGCTCTGTTGCAAATCCATAGGCCGATCCATTAACGAGGGCTATCACCGGCTTATCACAATTTGCGATAGTAACGGCTAAATCCCTAATCGCGGAGAAGTATTTCCTGGCATCCTCAATCGTCTTAAAGCCATAGATCTCGGCTAGATCAAGACCTGCGGAGAATACCCTACCCTCGCCAGTAATTATGACGCCTTTGTAATCCCTACAACCCAGGGCTACTGCATCTTTAACACTTAGGGTCAACTCTAGACTGAACGCATTCCTCTTCTCCGGCCTGTTCAATTTAATAATCAATGAGCCATCCATTGGTTTTGCAACCACAACGCCCATAAAGAAGACCCTACTCACTACAGAACTGGCTCAATAATAATTTAACCTATCCAATTCTTAAATTATGAGTAACCCTTATAAGGACTTCCTGAGACGTGGTGAGGGCATCTTGGTCTACCCAACGGACAGGTTAGAAGCCGTTAAATACGACGTGAAAAGAGGCCAAGTTGAATTAACCAGGGGGGGATACCCAGAGGAGAAGTTCCTATGGAATGTTGACTTCCACCCAACGCCAATAAGGAAGAGAAGCTGGGACTGGTATACCTATGCAGCTATTTGGTTCGGCATGGCGTTCATAGTGCCCAGCTGGTCATTGGCAAGTGTTGGCTTGTCCTTTGGCTTAGGAACTCTGGACTCGATAATCCTGGTGTTCCTGGGCAACGCAATAGTTCTGATACCAATGATAATACAGAGCCACGGTGGTGCGAGGTACGGAATACCAGAGCCCGTCTTAACGAGGACTAGGTGGGGGGGAGTCTACGGCGCCATATTCCCGAGCTGGATTAGGGCAGTCATTGGGGGGGCTGGTTGGTGGGGGGGGATAGAGACCTACATAATGACTGAGGCTGCGTGGCATATACGCAGTATTGACGCATAAGTTAAGCGTGATAGAGGGCTACGTAGCAAGGGCATCGCCAGTCCATACACATTAAGTCTAGCCTTCCCGCAGGTCTTCTGGATAACCTTTGCGGCAATAATACTACTGCAAATAGCATTGCTCTACTTCTCGCCGGTGCCTGAGGCGCAGCCGGCCCTTAAGTGGTTCGCAAGGCTCGCGGCACCGTTGGTGCTACTCGGCTTCGTAATACTTTGGTACAACTTCATGAGCTATCCCACTGGAACTTTGGGCAGATATTCTCGATTAAGCCCACGGTGACCGGAATTAATTACTGGGTTATGTGGTTTGCATTCCTGAACGCAAACATAGCCTATTGGGCCACAATGGCATTATCAATGCCGGACTACACAAGGTTCGCTAAAAGCCAATTCGCGCAGGCAGTTGGTCAGGTACCAATGCCATTCATGATGCTCATTATCGCGTTGCTCGGTGTCATGACTACGGGAGCCATAGAGCAGGTGTACCACGTAGCTATTTGGGACCCAATCCTGGCGTCAACACTATACCTAAGCCCAACACTCGCAATACTACTAAACACTCTTTTCCTACTGGCCACGTTCTCCGTCAACGTATTCGCAAACACCGTTGGTCCAGCATATGACTTTGCAAACACATTCCCGAGAAAACTAACCTGGTTCAGGGGTGCATTAATAGTGATCGCGGTCTCGGTAATACTTGGTGCATGGACTTACTACGGCTCGGCATACGGCTACCTATATAATTGGTTACTGACGTATGGCGGATTGCTGGGGGTCTGTTGAGGGCATTATAATATTTGACTACGCATTAATAAGGCGCTTTAAGTTTGAATTAACCGACGTATTCTGGAGCAGGGGTAGGTTTAGGTACTGGAGGGGCATTAACCCCCCCGCAGCCTTCATAACCTTCGCAATTGTGGAGTTCATAATCTACGCACCCTTCATACCATACCACAACATAATATTCAGCAACTCATGGCTAATATCCTTCCTACTCTCGGGCCTGATATACGTACCATTAATGACACAGTGGGTTATACCTAAGTATCAGCCTGAACTGAAGGGTTCAATATTCAGGGGAGGTTACGTAAGCGATGAGGTAATGACGGTTTTCAACAAAGAATCATAGACTGATTAAGTCCTACAAAATTAAAATTAAAATTTACCTTCTATCTCACTATCTTAGTCCCAATCTTACCCCCCCTAATGATGTCCCTAGCCCTACCTAGTGGCCCTATGTATGCTGTTTTTCCGCCGTTCCTTATGAACCTGATGGATGCCAGGACCTTCGGCCCCATACTGCCCGGTGGGAATTGACCCTCATTATAGTACCTCTCGAGTTCACTAACCGTGACCTCAGTCAACCTCTTCTGATTGGGCTTCTTGTAATTAATGTATACGTAATCCACGTCAGTCAGTATCAATAAGTAATCGGCATTAATGGCGTTGGCAAGCACCTGGCTGGCTAGGTCCTTATCAATGACAGCCTCAACACCCTGAACTTCGCCATTAACGATAACGGGGGGGATCCCACCACCACCCACGGCTATGGGTACGTAGCCCTCCCTCAGCAATAGCCTAATTAGGTCGAGCTCCATGATGCCCATGGGCTCCGGTGATGGTACAACCCTCCTAAACCCACCACGAGCATCCCACTTGAAAACCCAACCCCCCCTCTCCCTCGATAATCTATCCGCGGTCTCCTTATCATATATTGGGCCTATGTACTTCGTGGGATTTTGAAAGGCTGGATCGTTTTTATTAACGATTGACCGTGAAACAACAATGACGGGGGCTCCGCCGAATACCCCCCCGCCGCAGGAACTCATTGGTCAGGGCATTGGCTATTAAGTAGCCCATCCAACCCTCGGTAGCAGCGTCGATCATGTCAAGGCTCAGGTAATCACCAACCCTCTCGGCGAGTAAACCAGCCTGTGGCCCATTACCATGGGTAACAACCACGTCAAAGCCCTCCTCAATCATGTCGCCACATCACTCGCCGCCAACCTAACACTCTCCCACTGCTCCTCAGGTGAACCAACCTAGCACCCTCCCTCGCGAAGGCATTCCCACCCAACGCAATAACAACGAGCACGCACTAAAGCCATTATACATATTTAAATTTATTTCGTATTATTATACATACTACACATTATGTCTATACTTAAGTATATACATATCTTATTATTCCTCGCCTGATATTGTTGTATTACAACCGTATTCTCCATGACGAAAAGTATTACTTTTAAATATTGTATACGACGTATACGTTAGATGCTCAAGAAGATAGGCGATATCATGCATTTATCCCATGACAGGAGGTTCGTAATTAAACTATCACTAACGCCCCCCCCGCTTGGTATTACGATATACGACTACGCAATGAAGAGGCTGGGGGGGTTTTATACGACATTATTGGTCCCGTGAATTCACCCTACGGCCTAGTTAAGTTAGATCCTCAATTATCGAGACCTGAGGATTTCGTGGGTAAGTCCGCATACGTTAGGGATATAGACCTGAGAAGAAGGAGGGGGGGTGGTGGCCATGGTCACGGCAAATAAGTTAATTAAGACGGAGAGGCTTGTATGCCCTAATTGCGGCTCAACGGACATAGTCTTCGACCCAGAGAGGGGTGAGTTAGTCTGTAGGCATTGCGGCCTTGTGATTGAGGAGCACGTGATGGATTTAGGACCCGAGTGGAGGGCGTTTAGTGGTGATGAGGCCTTAGTCCATGAGAGGGCCAAGCCAATAAGCCCCCCCGCACTACCTGGTCAGGGCCTTGGTAATTCCGTTATTAGCGTGAAGCACAACCTACTGCTCCACAATAAGTTGAGGGCATTGATTAGGCTTAATAGGTATAATCAGTATCAATATACTGAGAGGAGGATTGCCGAACTTCTCGATGTGATTAAGCCCGTTAAGTATGAGTTGAATTTGCCCGATAACGTGATCGACGAGGCCATGGTCCTCTTCAGGCAGTTAGCCAGTAGGCATGACCTCAGGGGGGGCGTCAGGACTAAGGACCTAGCCCTGGTCCTACTCTACGTGGCCTGCAAGAGGTCTAAAGTCGTCTGCCCACTCCGCGAACTGAGGAACGCATTGAATGTCGAGAGGAGTAAGAGAATTAGTAGGTTGCTTGGCCTTGTTAGGGGGGGGTCATTGGTAATGGCGACGTGATTGTAAAGAGCCAGGAGGAGCTTGGTAGATTCCTCCAAAGGGTGATTAATGCGCTTAAGCTTAGTGAGGACATTAGGTATCACGTGACAAAGCTGGCCATGGAGATAATTAATGAGGGTCAACGTAAACGACTAACTAACGGTAGGACATTCTACGCGTTAGTTGCATCGGCGGTCTACATAGCCGTAACCCTAATGGGCGTTAGGAAGAGACAGCGTGATGTTGCTGAGGCATCCGGCGTGACTGATGTAACGATTAGGAATCGCTATAAGGAGGTTGTGTCTAAGATAAACATAATTATTGAGGTCTAGCCCTCCATGTATTAATCTATTTATTAAAAGTAATTAATTTCTTTTTAATTTCTTTAGGCCCTGGCTTGGCACGGCGCGGCTTAAGTCGCTGTGGTGTGGCTAGAAATTTTTAAAGGGATGTACTTTGCTGCCTTTGTTCGTGAGTGGTGACGTATCCTCATTAATTAAGGAGTTGAGTGATAAGGAGACGAGGATTCTTGAGGAGATTTACAAGGCTGGTGGCGAGATCATGCTTAGGGATATTTGGAGGGTCATGGGCATTAAGAGTAAGGCTGGTATGCCATTCATTAATAAGCTTGAGAAGAGGGGGGGCTTGCTCACCAAGGAGAATGTTGGTAGTGGTAAGAGGGTCATGTATAAGGTAAGGTTGACGGAGCTGGGCATGGCCGTGGCCAGGGAGTTGACGGAAGCTGGGTCATTAATGAAGGTCCTCACATACGACCTGCTAACCAGGATACCCTGCTTCTACTGCCCCTACATCGACATCTGCGGGACTACCGATGAAATAACACCCGAGAGGTGTGAGTACCTTAATAAGTGGATTTATGAGATGATTAGGAAGGGAACAGCCCAATAGTTAAAATTAAATTAATTGCTGCATTAGCATAGGTAATGTCCAGGGAGTTATATAGGTATTCATAGCCGTGGACCTGACGGATCAGCTGAAGGACCCAATAATTAAAATGCAGAGGGAGTTCATGGGCGCTGGCGTTGACATGAAGCCCGTGGAGCCCGAGAACCTACACATAACCCTAAGGTTCATTGGCGAAGTAAGCAAGGATCTTGTTGAGGAGTTGAAGAAGAGACTCGGCAATGTTAGGTATAATCAATTCACAATGCACATTAGGGGGATTGGGGGCATTCCCAAACATAGAGAGGCCAAGGGTTATCTGGGTCGGCATTGAGGAGGGCGCGAGGGACTTGATGAACCTGCATGAATTAATAATGAAGCTCACGGGAGACATCGGCGAGAGGGATGAGAGGGGTTTCGTACCACACCTAACCATTGCCAGGGTTAAGTACGTTAGGAATAGGGATAAGTACATGGAGGTTGTTAGGAAGTACGAGAACATGGACTTCGGAACACAAACCGTGGACTCAATAAAGCTAAAGAGAAGTGTGCTAACGCCAAAGGGACCAATATACAGCGATTTAATGGTAATAAGGCTATCGTAATGAGGATTATTAGGGGGGGCTTAATAAGCCGTTTAACCCTTGCGTTTATCCTTCACTGACGATATTAACAGCCACAGGAAGAAGAGTATTGATGCAACAAATATACCAACACCAGCCAATTCCCTATGCACAGACAGACTTATGGGCCTAATAAGCCTAACAAAGAGTAAAAGCGCTATTGAAAATACTAAACCCACGACTGCTACAATCGCCAGGTTAACATCATCATTACCCTCATACGTATGCTTTATGAGCATACGAAGACCGCGAGATGCATGGGCTAAAAATCCCTACTCACAGAATAATAAACTTTGGATTTCGGCCCCCACTTTAAGTAATTAAGGATTAGTAGGCGTGGTCATTGCTTAATTCATCAATGGCCATTAACGAGCAATAACCATGCTTTACTGAGTGTTTAATCACCTGGGCGCGTTTTAGGTCCTATGAAAAACAGTCACCGATTGAGATGAAAACGAATTGATTCATAGATAATTCAACTTCTGGTGCGGGGGGGGTGGGATTCGAACCCACGCAGGCCTTCGCCAACGGGACCTAAACCCGTCCCCCCCTTTGACCTGGCTCGGGCACCCCCCCCGCAAGCTCATTATTCATTGTCCTTGGTTTATTAATTTTTTGTACGTACACTTCATCGATATCTATTCGATAACTGAGAATGGTTTTTAAAGAGGGTGCTTGTTTTGTGTGTTTCGATGGATCCGATATCACTATCTATAATAGTGCTGGCGCACTGGCTGTTAAATCAGCCCGTGGCGCCTGGCGAGGATTCATACCTAGTGTTTACTGTGTTTAATCCGACGCAGGCTTACCTGTTTAACATGACCATAACCATAAACTCATCATTGATAAAGCCCATTTATTATGTCAATTCCACATCTAATTACTGCCAAATACCGGTTGTACCGCCTGAGGGTAATAGCTCATGCATTGTTTATGTGCAGGTTGATCCAGGCGTATCGATGGGTATTTACCAGGTGCCGGTAACCGTTAATTACACGGAGGTTAATATAACGACTAGCGTTAAACCACTGATTGTCTATCAGACCATATCAATACCCGTTACCACGTTGGTAACCACGACATTATATAATGGCGAGCCTGTCATAACCGGTGTTAAGACTGTCCCGGTTACGATACAGATACCGACTGTGATGGGTTCGATACCCTCAATATCCACCTCCCAATCCTCGGAGAGCGTGAGTACCAATGTTTCAATACCCATACTTGGTTATGTTGGTTTTGAGGCGACGGCCATGATAGGCACGCCGGATAATGTTGTTCAGGCATTGCCTAAGTCCTACGTACCCATAACGATATACCTAACCAACTACGGAAATACTCCTGTCTACAATGTCACGGTTACCCTATTATCAGCACCACCGCAGCTCGATATAGTAAACACAACGCAACACCTTCCAGCTTTACCACCTGGTCAACCCGTGCCATTGACGTTTTACGCATACGTACCCAACTACATACCGCAGGGTAATTATACACTGGAACTTAGGGTTGATTACTTCACGGGCGTTGACGATGTGATCAACGCAACGCTGGTGGTTCCTCAGGAGCCCATTGTCTATATTCAGTCCATAGCCACAAACCCACCTGAGGTATTCCAGGGCTACCCAATGGCCCAGTTAATACTAAGCATTGTTAACATAGGGTCTGGGATCGCCTACGACGCTGAGCTCCTCATAAATGGAACGGGCGCCTCGCCATTGGTGAGTATGCCGTTAATACTTGGTGCAATACCGCCTGGCCAGCCAATTCAGCTTACAATACCTGTGAGTCTACCGAGCAATCCAGGTAATTACACGATGAGCATAACCGTAACCTACGATGGCGGGTTAACAACCAGGTATTACGTATTAAATGTGAGGCCTAGGGCAAACCTAATAATCGTGAGTGTTAGTTATCCACAACCACCGAACCCAAGCCTATCAAACCTAGGCGCGCTTCTCAGCACAATCACCTCACCAACGCTATCGCCTGGCGCATCCAAGGTTCCAGTAACGATTACGATAATGAATGAGGGGCCCGTGGAGGCTAAGAACATAATGGTGACTATATCCACGGGCCAGGTAATACAGCCCCACGTATCATCGAGCAATCCACTCTCGGCATTAACGGCATCTCAAGCATTCATAGGTGATCTAAAGCCTGGGCAGGAAATAAACGTCACATTCCTAGTTGACGTGGACTCAAACGCAAGGCCAGGTAGTTACCCACTGGTGCTTACGTTTATATGGAATCAGACGGGTTCGCTATACCCATTGACCGAGTCAGTAACAACCTACGTAACCGTGAAGCCAGCGCCAAACGTACTACTCTGGATTGTCCTAATACTAATAATAATAGTGATTGTGATAGGGGTAATCGCCGCAATTAGAAGACGTAGGTTGGGTGGTAATAATAACCGCGGATTACAAATCTCCAATACCGGCCAGGGGGGGCCGGGTAATTACCAAAGTAGGTTGGTGAGTTATGAAGTGCTTTGTGGCGGTGATGATAGGTGCGTGGAGGTGGAGTTGGTCTAGAGGGGGGGAGTATGATGTTGCCTATGCATGGCGTGCAACTGCGATACTGGTCACTTTAACACTCGTTGTTATGTATACCGAGGGATGCTCGTACCATCACTACCAACGATTCAGAGAGACCTCAATATATCTACTGCCGATGCCTCCTGGATATTATCGATATACATCCTCATGGGTACACTATCCTCAGCCATAATGGGTAAGCTCGGCGACATGTATGGTAAGAAGAGAATGCTCATGATAACGATGATTACGTACACTATTGGCGCCCTCATCACAGGGTTCTCAACGAGCTATGGAATGCTCCTGGTGGGTAGGGCATTGCAGGGCGTTGGCATGGCAATGATGCCCCCCCTCGCCTTCGCCTTAGTTAGGGAGGAGTTTCCACCGCGCATGATACCGCAGGTCCAGGGACTAATAAGCGCCATGTTCGGGGTTGGAATGGCAGTATCACTACCGCTAGGTGCCTACGTATCCCAAACCCTCGGTTGGCAAGCCACGTACCACACGGTATATCCCTTCATCATAATCGAGGATTTAATGGTTTACCTATACATCAGGGAGAGTAGGATTAAGAACCCACAACCAATTGATTGGGTCGGCCTATTCCTACTCTCAGCATCACTGGCCAGCGGCTTAATAGCGGTCACAGACGCACCAACCTACGGCTGGACTGACCCACTAATAATGTCCCTACTTACACTCTTTGTGCTAGGCTTTGGAGTATTTGTGCTTTACGAAACAACGGTTGATTACCCCCCCTGGTTCCAATAAACCTATTAGGTAATAGGAATGTCATGGCCGCCAACATAGGCGTTGCCCTGGCCGGCTTCGCCCTATTCCTAATGGCTCAAGCCTTAACATACCTACTTGAGTCGCCCAAGCCTCTTGGTTATGACCTATCAATACTTGATGCAGGCATCATGATGATACCCATGGCCGTTGTTCAGATGATAGTTGCGCCAATAGCCGGTAGGGTAATCACGAGCATCGGCGCCAGGAAGTTGGCTGTCATTGGCTCCTCAATAGCCATAATCGGCCTATTAATGCTCACGTACACGTCATTCCTCGGCTTATCATATGTGATAGGGTCGATGTCCGTACTAGCCGCCGGCATAAGTATGGTTAATGTCGCGGTGATAAACATCCTAGTCTTCTCCGTGGGCAGGAGAAACATGGGCCTTGCCACAGGTCTTAACTCGGTCTTTAGGAACATAGGGGGTGCGTGGGGGGGCCCGCGGTGGCTGGTTCATTAATGAGTATGTACCAAGCTCAGTGCTCATTTCATTAAGGCCCCCCTGTTCTGGATAACGCTGCCTGCGAAGTTCTCCTATCAATTAATGTTTATAATAACCACGGCGCTTTACGTAATGGCTATAGTAGTTATCGTAACATTGACGCGTGAGATATTCGTGAAGGGCGAAATAAGGGCTATTGAGGCTTAGGTACTGGCCCAGCCAATGAAGTAGTCCCAACCCCCCCTATACCTAAGTATTGAGTCCCTAAAGTAAACGCCGCTACCCTCCTCAACCGTTGCAAACGCCTTAAAACCAAGCTCCTCAAACTCGGGTATGCAATCCCTCCTTACTGAGAACACGGGCAGGAACTCCTCACCGCCATTAAACACGACCTCCTCAATATTAATACCGCTGATTTCACTCACCATGTTAAGAAACTCCTCATTAACTGGTAAATCATTAATCACTATCTTAACGTTGCCGTCCATGGCCATTGTCCAAAGCACCTTACCAAGCCCATCACTTGAGTCCATACTAGCCGAAATGCAGTCTCTACGTTTCAATAATTCATTTAGTAAATTCATCTCAAGTTTGGGTCGTTTAATCATGTCTATCCCCCCCTCCTTAACAATCCTCAAATCAACCCACCTATCCAACTCATTACTATAGTATAGTTTAAACACGAGACCCGTATAACCAAAGTAAGGCTTGGTCACGAGAACATCACCAATCCTAGGCCTCCTACCTATAACACCAGCCAATGGCTTACCCACTGCGGCAACATCAATAATGTCATCAAACCCCCCCTCATTTAAATCACCACCTAAATACCTCATGCTAAGGTAGTTTGCTCCCTCATTCAACCCACTAATCAACTCCCTAAACTCATCAATACCCGAGCTGCCTCTCATGGTTATTGAGACCACGGCATAAAGAGGCCTACTTAGCTTTACGAGGAAGTCGCTACCCACTGCCATCATGACCTTCCAACCCATGTCGAAGTAGGTCATGAAGGGCATTCTCGATGTCGATAGTGATATACCATCAATCTTAATGGCCAATGCGGTGCCATCAACCTCGATAAATTCCAAGTCATTATCCTCGGCCGAACCAGTGATGTTCCTAATAATGCCTATTAAATTCGTCTCTCCAAAACCCCCCTTAACACACCGCCCATCCTGGTACTGCCTTCCCCCCCACTCATTTCAATGAGAATGTGCATGCCTCATATATAAGGTGTTGGATTTAGAGTAACGACTCACTGGGTCACTTCCTCGAGGAATTTTAATACATCCTCAGGACCACTACTCTGCTTTATCAACCCCAAAGCCTGGAGTCCTTACACAGCCTGTACCTAACGACACTCCTACTACTATCAACCTGCAAATAACCGGAATCACTAAGCTGCTTAAGCACATGCTTAACCAGCGTGAGTACCACAGGTATTGCGTCATTGAACTCCGCATACTCAAGAACCTTCTTTGGCGTGAAACTCACGCAGGTACCCCCCCTCGCATACTTAACAGCCACCCACAAGCCCCCCCTCGCAACTAATTCCTCGATTTTCTTGAAATCGGCGTAAATATTCGTTATCTGGGTCATTAAGTAGACGTAGACAGCCAGATTTAAAGGGTTCATGATTAGGTACGTATACGTAATAGCCCTGTATATCCAGGCATAAATATGCAATAAATATGCCTGTACTTATGAATGCCCATGAGGAATAATTACCTACCCGCTAGCCTTATAAATTGGGTATAATCACGCGAGGACTTATTAACAGTAATAAGGTAATTATTGAAGCCGCAGCTATTATGGCTGATACGAGCAGGTTTACATCCTCATTCTCAAGGTCATAACTACCCATGACTCTCACGGCCCTCTCACCACACACGTGAATCTCCCTATCAGTCATAACGCCACACCTAGGGCATACATACTTAGGTTGGAACAAAGCCCCCCCAAAAACACTATCAAGGACCTCACCCAGGTAACCAAGGATTAAAACAACAATGACAAGCCAAATATTCACTGAGCTTATATACCCCCCCAGGAACCTGAGCAGGTATTGAATGCCTAAGTAAGTTAGTGCTATTACGGTTGACCCAGTGAATGAGCTGAGCTCACCAAGTAATGTAACGCCACCCGACACACCAGGGTCGACTGCGGTCCAGGGCCTCGTTATCAACCTAGGCCTTGACCTACTGAGAACACCCAATTCAGAGGCCCAGGTATCCGCGTTTGAGTAGGCGATGCTAGTTACGGCCGCCGTGGAGAGTAATTGATACATGGCGATATCGTGCGCGAAGTAAGCCACGCCAGCCAGCAACGCAAGGGTGCTTGGTACCAAGCCAACAGCCAGTACCTGCTTCCAATTCCTCCCCCTTAACATCCTCGGCAGTGCCAAGCTCCTCCTTCCTCTCAACACCCACCTTGGTAAGTGCGCTTGAGCTTCCTAGGAATACCACGAATGGCAGTATTGATGATGGCCCACCAAGGAGTATCATAGAGCCTATGAGAACCGATGGTATGACGGCATCCCTCGTAATCACCCTAATCCTTAACGCGGCATAGGTCAATACTAATGATATTATTAATGCCACAACCACGATTACCAAATACGTAATTACAGCATCGCCAATGCTCGTGATTAATCCATGCATCAATTAAATGCTCGATAAGGTTTTTTAAGTATTATTTCAATACCTATTGAGTGCTTGATTATGCTCGATATGGTGCTCATGATGATTCAGAGTTACGCGGATCAATGACGATAACATACCCGGCTGACCTGAATTACTGGGTTTACAGGCAATTAGTGGGAATAGGAAGAAAAAGATATTTATATTAAAGTTTAGTTGGGGCTTCGATGGGTCGTAGGAGGAAAAGTCGTAAGAAGTTACTACTAAAGCCCAAGAAGACACTGCCAAAGATATTCACATGCCCACACTGCGGCGCACCATTGGTTAATGTGAAGATTGATAAGAAGGAGGGGGGGAAGGTACTGGTTAACTGCGGTAATTGCGGCCTTGAGGCTGAGTTCAATTACATACCAGGTTTACTCCCCCCCGTGGATTACTTCAACAAATTCGTTGACCTTTATTACCAGGGTCAGATAAAGCCTAAGAAGGAGGTAACCGTGTCATTATCCCAATTAACAACCAAGACAAATCCATTACTAAGCGAGGAGCAGGAACAGGAGACGCAGGAATCAACCGAGCCCTTCACCGAGGGTGGTGAGGAATTCAGCGAGGGCAGCGCTGAGGAGGTTTACGGCGAGGAGAGCGAGTACTCTGAGGATACAGGCTATACCGAGGAGTGATACTTAAAATTCAATAATTACTCCCTCATTCCTAATGGGTGTTAAGGATTACCTACTTAAGCGTATTGCCGAGGTCGGCACAATACACATGACATTGCTTGACCCAGATAAGGTAACCGCTAAGGAATTCAAGGAATTGGCATTGATGGTTCAGGAATACGGCAGTGATGCGCTTATGGTTGGTGGTTCACTAGGCATATCCGAGGGGCAGCTCGATGAGTACCTAAGCGCGGTTAAGGGTTCGATGAAGATACCCGTTATTCTATTCCCAGGCAGCGTGGCAAACCTGAGTAGGTATGCCGATGCCGTGTTCTTCCTCAGCGTACTTAACAGCACTGATCCGTACTTCATAGTAGGCGCCCAAATACAGGCCTCGGTACTACTAATAAAGAGGTTTAGGAACCTGGAGCCAATATCACTGGCTTACATAATAATCGGCGATGGCGGCGCCGTCGGCTACGTAAGTAATGCAAGGCCAATACCCTACGATAGGGATGACATCGCCCTAGCCTACGCATACGCAGCCCAGTTAATGGGTTTTGACATGATATATCTCGAGGCCGGCAGTGGTGCTCGCGAACCCGTGAGGCCAAGAATGGTCTCCAGGGTAAAGCAGTTGGTGAGTAAGCCATTAATCGTTGGTGGTGGCATCAGAGATCCCGAGAAGGCGGCGGAATTAGCCCGGGCTGGCGCTGACGCGATAGTTACGGGTACGATTGTTGAGGAAAAACCGGAGTTAATTAAGGACATTATAAGGGCTGTTCATGAGGGTGGAATCGCGAAGAGGAGGAGCTTAGAGGGGGGGAACTAGGAACTTCAGGATTATTATTATTACCGAGATTGCAATACCGAGGAATATAACGGCCTGCGGGCTTATCTTAATCCTCTCAATTTCCTTAGCCTCATTAAACTTAACTAACCCAGCGGCTATGAATGGTGACATCCCCCCCGATGTACGCCTACGCCTAGGCATTGATTATCGGCATTATCAGGAAGTTAAAAACTTAACTCAAGGGGGGGGTTATCACGCCATCGGGTTGAGTGGCTCTATACGGACCTCGGAATCACGACCTGGTGGCGGTTTGATTACTGAATTACCGTATGGATCCTCAATGATTATCCTAAACCTAAGACCTCCCTGAAGAGCCCTCTGTACTTTATCCTTAAACTCCCTCAGCCTACGCATACTCTCCTCATTATCCTCATTAAGAACCTCCATCCTTTCCGCAACATCAATCATCCTTAGCAATAGGCCCTCCACCGTGGTTATCATGGCCTCCGCATCAGGTCCTGGATCGATGTCAAAGCCAAGCTCAGGACTGCTTATCCTGGCGGTCCTTGACCTAAATATGTAGGTCCTATAGACATCCACATCATCCTTAATCTCGTATATTATCCTGACAGGCCCCCCCTGGAGTTTAGGTAATGAATATCAACCCTCCTATAACCGCAGTAGTCACATTGATTGCTATATAGTATTAAGTCACCAAAGGCAGGGTCATTGTATAGTATCTCAATCACATGAAGAGAATCCCTACCACATACGGGGGGGCACTTCTCAATCCCCGTATAAAGCACCTTACCATGAAAGCTCAGGTCATTATTATCCATTAATAGGTCATGGCTTAACCCCGGTATTTAAAACATATTCCAGAGGATTCATCGCCTAGAGGTGCTTAATGCCATTGACCTATCCATAACCATACAAACCATATAATAAGTAGTACCTACTTGATGATACGCCACTCACGTAGGAGTTTGATGGGGGGGTCGATGATTGTTGATGATACATTGGTATACTCACTACGGTGCTTGATTGAGGTATGAAGATTGTCATCCACGTCGTATTGACCCAAATGGTCTCGGTCGTGAAGTACTCGTATGGCCTATACAATGTGATTACGTAATTATCGAAATGCACATTAAATTCGGCGTCACTTACTGAGGTTAGGCTTGGTATGAATAAATTAGCTAAGAGATTCTCGAAGGCATTCGCAAACATCTTTTGATTACTCCCATAATCTATGTTGAAGGTCCACGTGATGTTAGCCACCTCCACAGTCCAGCCATTAAAGCTTATTGTCTCGGTGGGGCTAAGCAGGTTGCCAATATCCTCAGTGGCGCCTGGAGGTAGTGTCATGTTAACGCCTATAAATGGGATTACTGATACAACGCCGAGTAGGAACACGCCATATTGATTAACGCCACTCATTGGTGCTGGGCCCCAAACACCGGCACCGCCCTGATTGCCAATTAAGGTGTTGGTAATGCCGGCACTGTACTGTTCGTATCCGTAGTAATAATCAATGGCCCCTAATTGGGAGACCACAAAACCATTATTATAATACATGGTGGAGTCCTCAAGGTAATTCTCATAGCCAATCACACCCACGGGGGGGACCCAATAAACCAGGTTATGACCCATTAACCACTCCACATTAACCACATTGCCCACCGCCAGGCACGTGTCCCAGTAAAAGGTCCCATTGCCATCAGCATAAGCCGGAATTCCAAGGATTGGTAGGGATACGAATGTGGGTGCTGTCCATACAAAGACGTAAAGATTGGTAAGTAGGTACTTCCTAATTGATGGTTCTAGGATTTGCCCCCAATGAGTATTCCCAATAACCCACGTAGCATGGATCCACATTAAACGCACTAAATGCGGTGAGTCTCATGACGTTATTCATAAATTGAATCAATTGGCTTGGGTATATAGGGTCTATTATTAATCCCTCAGGCCTTATCAACCTAATAATGAATATAATATCCCTATTGCTTAGTTCCTAATTTACCGGGTATACGCGGTGTTCATTAATTACGGTGGGTAAGTCATCTTTAAAAGGGGGGGTTGTTTCAGGCGTACATTGATGAGCTCAGTAACGCCGAGTAAGTGGCTTGCAGCCCTTGGTATTGTGGCTGCATTGCTACTCGTGCTATTCGTAATGGGGGGGTTCTGGTACGCGGTTTACACGCCTGGCGTTGCATCAACATGCTCAGGCCCATTTACGATGATGGAGATACTAGCCTAATACTGGCGGTCGCGGGCATTTACCTGTTAATGAATTATCTCGGTAGGGGGGGTAGTGCCAGTGACCTATTGCTTATGGTCTTTGTGGCTATTCTCGTGATATTTACCGTCAGCTTTTACCTACTATCTATCTCATCGTACGGAGGCATGTGCTGAGCAATTAAATCTTTAAAGCAGGTTATTATTGGCGTCTTATCACTATGGACTGCGTATTCTGCAGAATAATCAGGGGGGGTGAGGAACCTGCCTACGTGGTTTATGAGGATGACCATGTAATCGCAATACTCGATAAGTACCCAATAAATAGGGGGTCACACACTCGTAATGCCAAAGAGGCATTATAGGGATATAACTGAGATCCCGAGTGACGAGCTATGCCGCGTGATAAGGGTTACTAAAGCCGTGGCCATGGCTGTTATCAAAGCATTAAATGCGCCTGGCGTTAGGATAGTCCAAAACAATGGTGCCGAGGCCGGCCAGGTAATTTTTCACCTGCACTTCCACGTAATACCAATGGCTGGTCACGTGGTTGGTAGGCATTACCTGACTGAGGAGGAGGGTCGTGAGGTATCTGAGCTGTTGTCTAAGGCCGTTAAGGAGGTACTTAGTAGCATGGGTTAACTTTTATATTACCGCTCCTATAATTTATTCCTAAATGGAGATATTTGGTTTAACACTAACGCAGATAGTCAGTATAATAGGCTTGTTCATACTTGGGCTACTCGTGGGTATCCTAATAAGGAGGTTGATAGGCGTCGCCTAATACTGCTAGCCATAGTAATACTCGCGATAGCCCTGGGCTACCTAAGCCCATCAACACTAGTCACGTTACTGCATTACGCAGGCTATGCAATGAGCGTAGCCTACGTGAAGGCTCAGCAATTCATTGGCGCCATTCCATACTCATCACTGGCATTCATAATAGGCCTCGTCATAGGCCTGATAAAGGGCTAGTTAAGGTAGGTAACTCTCAGGTTTGACCCGTATAGGAAGTCGAGGAATGAGTCAAAGGACCTATTCATGGACTGCGGCTTGTAAACCACGGCCTCATTACCGCTTATGAACACGAACCCGGTGCGCGGTGGTAAATCATTAGTGTGCTCGCTCATTATATCCGTAAATTCCTCGCTGGGCCTATGCATTATTACTATGACCCTATCCTCACGTGGGTGGTAATCCAGGACTCTCCTACTCGGTACAATCCATGGATAGAGCATTATCAATTCCCTACCACCCTCACCAAACACCGTATAAACAATACCACACCTAGCAACTTTACTATATGTGTATTGGCCGTGAGGGCTTAATACCCTCCTCATAGCCCTGGCACTGGAGTCCTTCATATCGTGGATCACGGACCTAAGCTCCCTCAGGTCAATGGATGGGTTAAGTATTAATTCGCCGATTGAACCGTCAAGCACGTTATCAATCCTCACCCTAAGCACGAAGTCCTTAAAGTCAACCCCATAAATAGCCCTAAACAACCAATTAATGGGTTTTGAACCGAAGGCCGCCGATTCCACAGCAACTAGCCCAAGGGCATCTAAGCCGCTTAGTATTTCCCTAATGCTGGGTATTGGTACGTCGCCTGACATCTCGAGGAGCCTGGGTATTAAGTACTCAGGCACGAAGAGTATACCCCCCTCCTCCTATGCATTAAAACGCCGGCCCTCACCAACTCGGTAAGCACATCCTCGTTGAAGCCCATAAGCCTGAATTGAACCTTAAGGACACCCTCATCACCCCCCCCAAGCCCCCCCCATGTACTTAACCAATGCGTAAGCCGCATCGCCAAAACCCCCCCTAACCTTGCCCATTGAGTGATCAGCCAATAACTCGTAAAACCTCCTAACCCTATCACCAGCATCCTCCCCCCCAAGCGAAGCCAGTAACTCCCTAGATCTCTTGAGGATCTCCATGTACCTATCCCCCCCATACCTAAGCCTGAAGTCCTGTATTAACGCCTCCTCATCCTCATCATCATAATTAATCAGTTGGTACACCCCCCCCTCCAACACATCAACACTTAATGGTTCACCCACACTAATCATTAAGGCTATAGGTTTTAAATAGCGCATTGCCCTTAAAAGTACGTGAAACCTCACGAGTATAAGTTCGTGGAACCCCCCCATGAACTTGAGGAATTAACCAATGCGATAAGCACGTTATCGCTAATCGATGAGGAGAGGGTGCCCGTATGGGAGTCAATGGGTAGGGTTCTTTCTAGGGACGTCGTGGTACCCATAGACGTACCACCACGCCCAAAGGCCGCCTATGATGGTTATGCTGTTAGAAGCCAGGACGTTTCCAAGGCACCAATTAGGCTAAGGCTTGTGGGTTATGTACGTATTGGTGAGGTGTCAAGTATTGAGGTAGGCCCCATGGAGACGGCATACGTAACCACCGGCGCCTACTTGCCGAGTGGCGCTGATGCAGTTGTTCCTGAGGAGTTCGTTGATGTCGTTAGTGATAATGAGGTTGTCATTAACAAGCCAGTTAAGCCCTGGGAGAATGTAGACCCAGCGGGCGACTTTGCCAGGAGGGGGGGGTGAGGTGGCTCTTAGGGAGGGTACGGTTATAATGCCCTGGGACATACCAGCACTGTTGGAGCTTGGTATTGGCGAGGTTTGGGTTAGGAGGAGGGTCAGAATATTCATAGTAGCTACTGGCTCCGAATTAATCGAGGCCAAGGCACCAAATGAGGTATTAGATGCAATAATTAATGGTAAGGTCGTTGAGAGCACGGCATCCTTCATAGGGAATTACGTGAGGATGTACATACCGTACGCCGAGGTCGTGGGTAAGTCCATAGTACCTGATGACCAGGAAGCCATTAGAAATGCGGTAATGAAGGCCCTGGACATGGCTGACATCGTGATAACCACAGGCGGCACAGGACCGAGTGGTATTGACTACGTTTATGAGGTAACGAAATCACTAAACCCAAGGATATACATTAGGGGGTTAAGGATGAGGCCTGGCAGGCCAACGGGACTTGCGGTATTGGGTGGTAATAAGGTCATTATTAACCTGTCGGGGCATCCAATATCGGCCTTGAATGCCATGACTGTGGTCGTTAAGGAGGTCATTAAGAGGCTCGCGGGTGTTAAGGTGGATATTGCAGAGCCCAGGGTAATGGCTAGGCTAGGTAGGGGGTACGCTGGGTGATAAGGAGTTCGCCAGGCAGTATAGGGTTAGGGTTAGGAGGGTCGGTAATGATTACGTGATTGAAGAGTTACCGAGACAGGGTAGTTCATTAACGCACACACTCCTGATGGTTAATGGACTCGTGTTCACGAGGAAGGGGGGGCAAATCGTTCGAGAGGGCGACTACGTGGAAGTACTACTCCTGAGGGAACCGCCTCGTGATTAATTTTCAATTTCACGAAATATTTCAACCCCCAACACTGAAAGTAACTTATAAATCAAGTGGATAAAATAATAATGTGAAACAAGCACTACTGCAAAGCCAGGAGCAGAGGCATAGGTGCGGAATAAGTGATATCAGGGAATTCCTAATAAGCTACGCACTGATTAACTGTAGGAGGAACATAACGAGGGACAATGAGTACAAGATAACAATGGCATGCTTCCACGCATGGCACCAAACAAAGTACGGAACCAAGGCATCACAACAATGCATAAGAACCCTCGTACTCTACCTACCAGCAATAGCCCAGGAACTACAACTAAAAATAGAAAGGGAAGGAAACGCAAAATACATAATAACAAGGCAGGAATTACATTAATTAACCCATGAGCGAGTGGTCCTGGGAAGGCAACGATGCCGAATGAGCAATCAATAGATATTCAACAGGCATGGTAATTAGCATGCTTTTTCTAGTACTATACGTGGTAATTATAATCGCTCTTTCACCATATGCGGAGGGTAACCAACTCATTGAATTGTCAATAGTCGCATCAATAGTGGTAGCCACACTTATATCATTATCGGTATATTCCCATACACGTATTAAATCAATAAGAAGAGCCATAGCAAACCTTAGGAAGGTGGAGATTAGGGGCGGCTTTATTGTTCTCGATACAATCAATGGCACATACACGGCAAAACTTAACGAAATAACCATATGCCACAAGACCATAACAGGAAGGGACTTTAGACCATATGCGTATAACGTCTTCATCAATTACCAAGGCACTACGTACCAAATACCATACCTAAAGCCCGAGGACTACGGATCACTAAAGCAAGTACTGAAAAGCCACGGAATAGACATAAGCGAATGCCAGGCACGTCAGTAAATCACATTATGCATCAAAGGCATTACAACCCCCGCGCCGCCTCCTTAACTATTGGGTCCGTAAACTCCAGGTTCTCATTGATTATCGAGTACCTCTTCAACGTCGTTAATATATCATGAAGAACCCTATCACTAATCGGTGAACCCTCATAATCCTCAAGACCCCTCTTCAACAACCCCACTCCTTAACCCCCCCAGAGGCAAGCAACCTAAGTACCACCCTATACCTCCTACTAACCCTAAGGCTGAGGAAGTTATCGAGCTCTTGCCTAGCCAGGTTAACAGCATCACTAATTATTGACTCCAGATCCCTACCACCAACACTCCTCGAATAACCATAGTACGTCAACCATCCAATAACGCCATCAAGCCTATCCACAACCTCCCTAAGCTCATCCTCACTAACTCTAACACTAACCTCAGAGAAACCACGTCTAAGAAATTCCAGGGACTCCTCACGACTCAACCTCTCGGTAACAACCTCGCATAAGCCCTACCAAACAATGGAGACTCAGGATTACTAAATATGGAGTTCAAGACACCCATTTCTGAGCCAGATATTATGAACTTAATGTTCCCGAGAAAGTCATAGGCATGGGCCACGGCACTCCAAACCTCAACTCCCAACGATCCACCAAGCCTCTGCGCCTCATCAATAACAATAACAAGCCTAACACCCACGCCTGCGGAGACCTCATCAAACTCCCTAAACAACTCAGTGAGCAATGGCCTATCCTTACCCCCCCAATTAAGCGAGACCTCAAAACCATGCACCCTAACACCCCCCCTAACACCACTTAACATCTTAATGAAACTGCTAAGTAAAGCCTTATACGGAGAGTACCTCCTAAGGAACTCACTTAGCGCCCTAGACAAAACCTCATACAACCCCCCCCTCCTGGACCTAATGACCTCCCTAACATCAACAAATACATAAGGCACACCCAACTCATTAAGCGTAGTCAATATCAAAGAAGTCTTACCAGTCCTCCTCAAACCCCCCCTAACAACAATAAGCCGCGTCAAAGAATCACCAACAAAACCCGAAAGCCTACCAAACTCCTCCTCAAAATCAAACAAATCCGCCCTACGCACCTTAGGCCTCGTATCAAATAACACGCTTCCACACCGAAAGCAACTTCCACAGCGGAAGCGTAAAAACCTAACCCAACAACACAAAACCCAAACAACCACGAAGAAAACCTTAAAAACCAACAAAACAAAAACAACCACGCCCCCGGTAGCTCAGCGGTTAGAGCGGCCGGCTGTAGCCAGCCCCGTGGGCGACAGCGGAAAAGCCCACGGCAAACAGACACCGGCAGGCCCCCGGGTTCGAAGCCGTGGCTATGCCACGGCGAAACTCCCGGCCGGGGGGGACCATCTCGTTCAATTTCTCATGCTATTTAATATTCAGCCTATCTAACCATATCCTTGCCAATGATCTCATTCTCTCGCTTTTTTCGGGATTGTTCATGGTTTGTTTTAGCCATTCAATTACTTTACTAAGTATATAATCATATTTCTTAATCACGGTCCAGGGTATGTATATTTCCGGTATACCATTATTGTTTCGTTGCTTGAATTCTATGCCGTACTTGCTCAATGTATTATTAATTCATTAATATTGCATTTCTTTCCGCACCATGCCCTTAATTGTATTGTCTTATCCGTTAATAATACACTAAACCTTATCCCGTAAATCTCTATTTGAGATGAACCATGCCTACGCCCAGTGCTCATACTAGCTAATGTCTTCAGTCTATTCCACTTATCAAGGCTTAATTTCCTCTCAAGTAAGTCGAGGATGAGCCTTAATTTATTTGGGAGGTTATAAACTATGTACCTAGCCAGAATCACAGCATTACTATTCCAATACATTATTCCTGCTCCGTCGTCCTTTACGGATATTCTATTATTTATTCTTAGCAGTGTCATTAATCGTGTTAAGGCGTTATTCAATTCTTTATAGCTACCTAACCCTGCGCTTATTTTAATGCCTTTTCTCTTTAAGTCTATACTACCATCACTAAGTATTAATGTGAGTAGGCTTAATGGTGTGGGATTCTTTTCTAACTCTTTAAATGCCTCATACTTACTTTTAATAGTTTCTCTATGAGAGTTAGAATATATAAACCACGTAATGCTAATACCTTTCCTTGTAAATCCTAGACTTCTTATTGCTGTCTTATCCTCTCCAGGATAAAGTAATGCCCAGAGTATTAATTGCCATATCTGTCTGGTTTTCATTGCAGGTTTTTCTTTATATATTGTACCATCACCTGCCCTAAAGCCAAGCCTTAAATCACGTAACTCACCATCACTTAAGTTCAGTATGTCTGGTATCTCTAGCGTTTCTGTGCCTAGGCCCTTTAGGTATACTTGGGCGGTTATTGATTTCCTATTGTTCTTAATTTCAATCTCTATTGATACTAACCTGCCACGTATCTTAAGGAATAGGCTACCGTACTTACTCTTGACTACGTATACTTTCCTTCTACCTGTGAGTGCATCTTTAACGGTATTATCAGCATCATTGATGTATGTCTTTAGCCATTTCTCTTTAATTTCATTGATCATATGTATTAACTTCTCAGCGTCATATGAAATCGCATTCTGAGTATTATCATCAATATCTATTAATTCATTCAAACTTTTAACAAAATCTCTAAGCTGATTTGCTACATTATCAGCTACCTCACTTATATTGTAATTATTAATGCGTTCATGGACCTCAATTAATGCGTTAAATATGTCCTTCTTAATATGATCGTTAGTTATTTCACTTATTGCTAAGCAACCACGTCTCCTTCTACATTTAGCCCAGACTGCGTTAATGTTTGTGTAGGTAGGCAATGAGTTAATTGCTTGGTCTGTTTCTTCGTTTAGCATGTTTTGTCTGTTGCTTTGTGTTTATTATTTTTCGTGGTTATTCCTGTTTAGTTAGGTTTTGTGAAAGTTTTGGCGTGGAGAGAAAAAAGAGAGGTTGGTTTTGATTTTGATTTTTGTTTGTTGTTTTGTTAGGTTATTATGTTTCCTTGTTCGTCTACTTTGGCTATTACTTTCCTCACTGTCTTTCCGTCTGGTGTCTTGAACAACGCCATCACAAAGCCCTTCCTACCCTTAGGCTGAACCTTCCAAACCTTCGTAGGCTTAAGCTTCCTACCCTCCACATCATATTCCTTCTTCGCCAGATCCTCCAGTGTAACCATATTGGTCGTTGTTTTCGTGGTTTCTTGGTTTAATATGGTAATTGGTTATTTTATGTGATTGCCTTATTAGGGTCTTCGTTGTTTCAGTTTCGCGTAATGCCGTGATGACTCGCGATGCGTAGCGCTTTTAAACTGGTTCCTTGCCTTTGTTATTAGCCGGGTCGTCTAGCGGCCAAGGATGGCGGGCTCTGGACCCGTTGACCCCCGGTTCGAATCCGCCCGGCTACCAATCATTATTCATGCTGTTGTTATTAAGGGGCTTGCAATGAGTATATTTGCTTAGGTTGATACTTATTTTGTGCTTAGTTCTTATGGTCTGAATTATTGCTGATTATGCTTTAAATGTGGAATCAAAATATTTTAGGCTATATTGTGAAATAATTAAATACTAATTTTAATATTAACTATTAGGAAATCCTTTTAAATAAGTCTATAATTAAGCTAGTAGTATGGTTAGGGTTCAGTGGTCACCTGAGCACTATAAGTGGCCTCCCAGGTCGGGTAGCGCAATTGCGTCGCAATTCATTGGTTTTATGCTCGATGCTTATGATCTGACCTTCGTTACCGCAATGACGCCAATCCTAGCAGCTGTCTTACTACCCACCACGTTATCCAAGTCCGTTGTTGGGTATTACCTAACATTGCTTGGTTATGCCTTTACGATGATCGCTAGGCCAGTGGGGAGTGCCATTTTTGGTAATTTTGCTGATAGGATTGGTAGGAGGGATACCTTGATGATCACGATACTTGGTTATGGAATAATGAGTGCCGTTACTGCGGCGATACCGACCTACGCCCAGGTTGGTTGGGCAGCCTTTTGGGTATATGCATTGATTAGATTCATACTCGGCGTGTTCGTTGGTGGTGAGTACGCGGCTGGCCACCCATTCGCCATGGAGTACTCAGCCCTAGGTGGAGGGGGGGCTTGGTCAGTGGCATTATTCAGGGTGGCTTCTCCTGGGGGGGTGTCGCCCTGGGCGGTTTAGTGGTCTCGGCATTCACGGCAGTGTTTGGTGTTAAGGCAATGTATGCCTATGCCTGGCGTTACGTGTTTTTGACGGGCCTCATACCGGCCGCTGTGGCCTTCATAATCAGGTACACAATGCCCGACACACCGATTTTCCAGGAGGCTAAGGAGAAGGGTCAGCTTGAGAGAATACCGTTCTTCAGCATCTTTAAGCCTCCAGCCCTCTGGACCTTCCTACAGGTCTTGGCGTTCATGACAGGTCTCTTTTTCAGTGCGTACTCAATGTTTGACTTCGCAGTTGGTATTTACACAAGGGCTGGCTTACCCGAGGGATTGGCTAGTTTCTATTATGGTATTATGGGGGGGATATTCGCAGCGATAATGGCGACGGTATGGGGGGGATTCGCCAGTGACTTCCTCGGTAGGAGACGTGCATTGATAATTTCGGCCATAGTCTCGGCAGTACTTGCAGTACCTGCATATTATCTTGTTTATTACAGTGCCGTTATTAGGAGCGTACCGTTACTGGTACTTGGCGCGTTCCTGATGGGTTGGTTATCGCAGTGGCCCTGGGGGCTGGTCCCCGTTTATCTGTCAGAGCGCTTCGCAACGCAGAGGAGGGGGGGTTCTGGCGTTGGTTTTGGTTATAGCTCAGGAATATTCATCAGCGCCTGGATGCCTCTATACTCAATACCACTCTACGGCGCCTTCGCGGCTATTGAGGGTGCCAACATATGGTTCACGGCAGCCTTCTGGCTTATTCTCGCCGGTGTTGTTTATGGAATTGCGGCTGCGATAGGGCCTGAGACAATAGGCATTGACCTAAGGATTGTTAAGGAGAGGTGATAGCCCCCTTAGCTCGGTAATTAAATTTAAATTTCAATTTCTCTCTTATTACCATACCTTAGACCCATCGTGAACGCCTTTAGATTCTTATCCACGTCCCTCCTAATGTTAGACTTTATCGATTCCTCAACTATGTTTTGTGGTATGTACTGGTTTAGCCCCATTATTGAGTAGAGTGCGCCGAGTATGACCATGTTTTCATAAATCACGTTACCCAATTTAATGGCATCATCATAGGCATTCACCATGTAAATACTCTTAATGCTACTCCTTAATGCATTCTCTAACTCGTTAATACTCGGTATTCTTTGCTTCGTGGCCGGCGGCTTATTAACCTTCTATTAACTATGAATACCGTATTCTCATTGGCATAGCCAATGGCCCTAAACGCCTCAAGTATTTCGAAGGCCACGATAACGTCAGCGCCGCCCCCCCTGGGTATTAATGGTGCATCAACGTCTCCAATCCTGACATGAACATCGATAGAGCCACCCCCCCTCTGGCTTAATCCGTGGGTCTCGGCAACCAGGACTTTATAACCGGCCCTTATGGCTGCATCACCGAGTACTGTGGCGAATGTGACAAGTCCCTGACCACCAACGCCGGCTAGGTATATGTTGAGTCTCATGATTATCACCCTACATCTCAGCCCACTTCTTTAGCCAATCCCTAACATTGCCCTCCGGCTTGATTGCATTGTATGGGCATACCTGTGCACAGACGGAGCATCCAACGCACATGTTAGGGTCTATCCAGGCCTTCCTATTCTCGAGGGGCACTATTGCTGGGCATGCAACTAGGTTGTAGCATATTCCGCAGGCCTTACATGCATCTGGGTCGACGTAGTAACGCGTCACGTAGCCCCCCCTAAACAACCTAGTGGCCTCCAGCGCGCAGCCCCCCCTCTTCATGACTACGACTGCGACTCCGCCTTTCCTAACTACGTTCATTGCCTCAATCATGGTCTCCTGAGCGTTCTTTACGTCGAATGGGTCTATTGTCCTTACGTAATCAACACCAACGGCCTTGGCTATATCCTCGATATTAATCATGCTTGTTGGGTTTGGTTGTCCGCCGGTCATTGCCGTAACCCTGTTATCGAGAATCAATATCAACATTGGAGTCTTGTTATAAACAGCATTAACCAGTGCGGGTAGGCCCGCGTGGAAGAATGTTGAGTCTCCAATTATTGATATTACCATTGTCCTGCCATTAGTGCCATGGTAAAGACCCATGCCCAGGCCCAGGGAACTGCCCATGTCAGTAAGCAAGTCTTGTTCGTTAAATGGGTTGTTAATACCTAGGCTGTAACAACCAATGTCGCCACTAAATACGGGCTTAACACCGGATTTAGCTGTGGCAACCTTTAATTCATAGAATGAGGCGGTATGTGGACAACCCGGGCAGAAGACGGGTGGCCTTGGCGGTGGCGTGTAGTCGACCTTAACCGCTCTTAATGATGCGAGTGGATTTACAATATCGAGAGCCTTTGATAATCCATCCATTACGGAATTAATAGTTAATTCACCAACCTATTGAAGATGTTCTCAGCCTTACCAAGTACAGGTACCCTAACGCCCTCGTCATAAAGCAGGGCCTTTAATTGATACTCGAGTACTGGATCGCCCTCCTCAATAACGATTACCTTATCAGCCCTGGTAACCGCATCCATAATAACCTTCTTAGGTAATGGTACTGGCGTTGCCACATTAAGTATACTTGCCTTAACGCCATAGCCCTTAACGGCCTCTAATGCGTATGTGAAGGCCACGCCACTGGTTATTATGAGGTTTTTATCACCATCAATGTAAGTATGCGGTAACTCCTCAACACCCTTACTGATGCTGTCCCACCTCCTTAATAAATCCTCCTTAAGCGCCCGCGCATTAGCGGGTATTAACGCATGCCTTCTTGGATCCTTAACGTACTCCTTCGAATACTTAGGGATTCCCGGTGAGCATATAGTTACGGGCCCTCTAACGTGGGATACCCTGGTGACGGTCCTCAGCATCACTGGATGTCCATATCTCTCACTAAATTCGAAGGCAATCTTCGCGAAGTCCTTAGCGCTCTGTGGATCGTAGGGCTCAAGGACGGGGATATAGGCGTGAAGCCCAACCCACCTATTGTCCTGCTCATTCTGGCTGCTCCACATGTTTGGGTCGTCAGCCGTGACAATGACGAAGCCTCCCCTTACGCCCGTATAAGCGCTTGACATTAGTGGGTCCATGGCCACGTTAAGCCCTACGTGCTTCATCGTAACCATTGACCTAGCGCCAGTGAGGGCTGCTCCATAAGCCACCTCAAAGGCGACCTTCTCATTACTACTCCACTCAGCGTAGACACCAAATTCCTTACCGTAATCAATAAGGTACTCAATGATTTCGCTTGATGGTGTACCTGGGTAACCAGCCGCAACGGCTATACCAGCCTCTAGCGCTCCATGGGCAATTGCGTGGTTACCAAGCATTAGCCTAATCGTGCAGTTGCTCATCAGCATTACCTAGGCATATTTAATTTAAAGCCTTTCTCCTAGAACTTGATAAATTAATTAGTGATATATTTATTTTTAAATGAATATATAGTTTATATTCAGCCTAGAACGATTTCGTCACACATCCGCATGTCTAGGGTTCATCACGGATGTTTTACTAGTAATACTAGTTTATATATTTAATTCGTTCAAGCAGGAATCGCGCGTTTCTATGTATTGCATTAGTTATTTTAATTGCTTATTTAATATTACCTGGTTCATAGTCGATTTCGTGAACAGTATGAGGAGAAACCTGGCAATACTCCTGACTGTACTGGCAATAACAATCTCAGTGGTAGCCCTGGCTGCCCAGTATCAAGTATCACCAAATGTGAATTCACCGTCAACGATAAATCAGCCGTATTACGCAATACTTGAGTATATTGATTACATAAACACTACGAGAGCCGTGACCCTCGCACCTGGCCAATCAGTTACGATTCAGGCGCCGTTACCTCCCGGCCCGGGTTATGTACTTGACTATGTGAAGGTTAGTGTTAACCCACCATCACCGGCTATACTAATCAGTGGTAACAATGTGATGTATAGTAAGAATGAGGTTGGTGCGATAGTTAGTGCATATACAACGGGTAATAGTCTAACGATAGCTAATTCAGGTGATCAGCCACTGAATGAGACTATATCGGTGACTTACGTATTTGTTAATGAGGAGTATATTCCACTGAACACCTCAGCATCATCGTTTACATTAAGCATTTCAATTCCAGATAGCACAATACAGTACGTGACACAACAGGTGGTTGAGCTATCAATACCGAATTACATGCCCTTTGAAATAGCTGGAGTGGCCCTACCAAATGGTACAACACTGTCACAGCTAGTCTCTGCCTGGAGCCCATTGGCTAATTACATAAAGGTTGAGCCTAAGTACGTGGAGTTAATAGCTAATGAGTTACCACCTGGTCAGTACCAGGTAACGATTAATTATGGTAGTGAGTACGTAATGCCAAGTGCAATGCTGATTAAAGGTACGGAGTTCCTAAACTACACAGTTAATCCAGGCCAGACCCTGGAAATAACTGGCTCGGAATTCGGCGTTCCACCCGGCTGGAACCTACTGGGTTACATAGTCGCCGTCTATACAGTGCAGCCACTCGTAGTTGGCGAGCAGCCTGGCCACTTCGAGATAATAGCCAACATGGTCTCCCCCCCAGCCTACCTATACAGTGACTTAATACAGGTCAGCGGTATTAGCTACTTACTACCGCCGTTCATAAGGTTCGCACCAATGATAGGAATTTACATAGTGTATGACAGGTACTTCGAGATCGTCGACAACCTGAACGTGCCTCTCGTCGTGACATTCATGCCAATAATCTACAAGCCAGTTGGGCAGTGGGTTAACGGTAATCTAGAGGCTACCGTGAGTGACGCAGACGTCTCCGGCGGCCTATGGACCGCCCTTGTCGTTCAACTACCCGAAATAGCCCATATATACAAGATCGTCACGCCAAGCGGTACGGTATACACAGGCCTAGTGAATTCAGAAATACCGTGGGGGGGCTCAGCCGAGAGGCTTGTCTCAATAAGCCTGATGGGTCTCAGGCATACATAGCAGTTTCAACGCTAGGCGTTAGTGAGACTGGTACGTACACGGTTTACGTTAATTGGACACCAATAACTATGCACTTCACGAATACGTTGAACGCACCAATAAGTGGTGTTAAGGTTGAGGCGTACATAAATGGGTCGTTAATAACAAGCAGCGTTAGTGATGCAAATGGTAATGCGTACATAAACATTAAGGAGCCAACCCCCCCATTCACGGCAATCGTGTATTACGACAATGTACCCATATACTACGTCAACGTGAACTCACTAATTAACCAGCCAATAGGCGTGACTATAGGCCTATACAACGTGACTGTGCTATTTGTTGGTGCAAGGAACCAGGCAATATCCAATGCCAAGATAACGCTGTACAGGGTTGGCACTGGCCCAATCTATAACGGAACAACCGGTAACACTGGAACGACGGGATTCGTTAACGTCCTTGGCGGAACATACCTAGTCACTGCCCAGTACGGTAATCTAAAGTACAGTGAGTTGGTGACGATTAATGGCAATGACGTAGTAACGATTAAGTCTGACATACTGGCAATAATTGATGGATTCCCAATAACCACGATAGAGGCATTAATAGGCACGCTTGGGCTTGGTGGCGCCGCCGCCATAGCCTTTGCCTTCGCCGGTAGGAAGGGTGGTAAGGATTACGAGGTTGTAACAATGTAAGCCCCCTATTAAAATTGTACGGGTTCAAAATTCAATTTCTTTTATTAAAAATCCATCACTGATTCCTTCTCTCATACTCAATCCTTAACTCCCTGGCGAGCTCCATTACCTTATTCAACAGCTCATGCTTAACATCAAAAACCTCATGCATAGAGACTAATCGCCTATACTCCCTATCAAACCTCAGGAATTCCTTCTTAGCCCTCTCAATTCTTTGCGATTTAATTCTCTTAAGTAGGGTCTCACCCCCCCATGAAATTAACTTCCGACTATCATTCTCCAACTTCCTAACTATCATAGGCCTAATGGCCTTAAACTGCTCATCCGTTAACTCAATAATGGCATACGCAAACTCACCCTCAAACCCTCTCCATTATATCAATCAACTCCTCCTTAATCCCCCCCATTAACCTCCTCTCCAAATCCTGCCTGGGTAGCCATGAAATGATAACATTAGGCAGTATTAACAATCCTGAACCAGCTAAATGCCTATTCACTAATTCCTGCACTTCATCACTACTCACATACGTTAATACCAAAACGAACTGTCTCATGGATCCTTCACGTATGTACTTAAGACATTAGTTATTAATTCTTTAATGAATGAATCACCAACATCACCCCTCAATGATATCCTCACGGATATTAACTCCCTACGTGAACCATCGTCGTAACCCACAAACTCCCACTCAAGGCCATTAATTACGTCCCTACGGTAAATCAACTGCACATCACCAACCCTGAGCGATTGATCAATTGGTAAATTCCACGGAGCAACCACGTCAATGCTGAGAACTTCTCCTCATTATCGAGGCCTATGAGCCGCGCCAATGAAGTATTACCGCACGTATACTCCCTAATTTCTCCCTTATCAATCACATCAATACTCTCGCACCTCATGATTCAACATCTCCTTAATTCCTTGGTTTATTACTTTAACTCAAAGAAAGACTTAAATACTAAGTAATACTTGAAATACTTGATTAACATGTCTAGCAATTCAAGCAGTGGTGAGGAGAGTAGTGAGAGAAAGACTGTGACTATTAGGGGGGGATTAAGCACTGACATTTACGACAGAGTAAGCAGGCTCGCGAGGGAGACGGGAACCACGATAGGCGAGATAGTCAATGAGGCACTTAAGAGGTACATAGCGACCCTGGAGAACATATCTAAGACTATTGATAACATGATTAGGGCTGGTGACGTGGTTGTTATTAGCGGTGTATCCTCATTAACCGTGACAAGGGCTGACCTCGAGGCGTTAGATAAGCCCGTGATTTTCAAGGACATGGACGAGCTTATTTTCGCCGAGGATGTTAATAATGACGTAATAAGGAATAAGGTTGCCAGGATAGTCAATGTTAACACAGTCTACGTACCCAAGTCAGTATCCACACTATTAATAGCATCAAAGAGCGAGTTCGTCAAGAAGATTATTCCAAAGTGATTAACCTTTTAATTAAGGGTATACCTGTTAAAATTACGTGAAGGTTCTTGTTATTGGTATTGGTTCAATGGGCTTGAACCACGTTAAGGTACTAACGCAGTTGAAGAGGGAGGGCTTAGTTTCTGAGGTTTACGCTGCGGACGTTGATAAGCAGAGGCTTGAGATGGCCAGGGCCCAGGGTGCTGACTTAGTATTCACTGACTACCATGATGCCATAAAGCACAGGCCAGACCTGGGCATAATAGCAGTCCCAACGACACTTCATTATCAAATTGCAGGTGAGCTAATAAATCACATGGACCTATTGATAGAGAAGCCGATCACGGAGAGACTTGAGGAGGCCCTTGACCTGTACCATAAATCGAGGCCCTCGGTAAGCAAATCTTCGTAGGTCACATTGAGAGGTTCAACTGTGTATAAGGCCTTGATTAATGACCTTGGTAATGAGAAGCCCATCTATATTGAATCAGTGAGAATAAGTAAGCTTAGGGGGGGTGATCCGCGGTCATACGGTAATGTACTTCTTGATCTCGGCATTCACGACATAGACCTGGTACTGGACATAGTTAATGAGGATAGGGTGAGAGTACTGGGTACAGTACTCAGGGGGGGTAACCCCGTAACAACAGCATGGGCTTTACTGAGCATCGGCGATACGGTGTATGTACTCCATGCATCCTGGGATTACGAGGTTAAGGTTAGGAAGATTCACGTGGCTTTGAGGAATAGGTATTACGAGGCTGACCTGCTGAATAGGGTGTTAGTTCGTGATGGGGTTAGGCACGTGGTTGAGGGCCCTGACCAGCTAAGGCAGGAGTTGGTTCACGTAATGAATGTACTGAGGGGGGGTGTTGAGAAGCCAATCATAGACATAACTGACGGCATTAGGCATTAGCCGTAATTAACGGCATACTCATGAATAGCCCAACCATAGACCTGGGAAAACTACTAACGTGAAAAGTCAATTATCGACTTAACCCTAACAATGTACTTACTCGCCAAATCCTCAACCCATTTCGGCAATTTTAATGTCACAACTACCTCATTAATTAGGGTCTCCGCATCATCGCAATCACTCAATCCCTGATCCCTACAAATCTTAACCAAGTACCTGCTCCTAGCCTCAAACAAATCCCTATCCATGCTAATCCTATTACACTCATGATCGTAAGTCCAACCCCCCCTCCTCAAATCCCTCAAATGAAGAAGAAGATGCGCCGCGACTCTACCCAGATCCATAGGCCCAGGCGCCACGTAAATACCCTCGTTAGTCGCATAGCAACTACTACGCCCCCCCATGTAAATATTCGCCATCAAATGAGGAGCATAGCCAATGGCAGATAAAGGTAACACTCTTAATAACTAAAGTCTATGAAAAATCTAATCTTATATGCATGGCTTTAGTGCGATGCGATGAAAGACAACCTTCGTTAATTAAGAAATCGAACGTGGTGGGCCCGCGGGATTCGAACCCGGGATTTCGGGCGCGAATTACGTCTCCCGCGCGTGAGGCGGGCATCCTAACCGCTAGACTACGGGCCCGTTGATTCCTTAATTATGTTATTTTTAAAGTATTTTTCCTCATGGCTTACTTAGCGCTTGAATTGGTTGTTGTGTTGCTAATTCTGCATTCGTATGCCTAGTCCCTTAATTATTACTTGGTTTTGCAGGTTATGTTAACTAGATGGAATGTCTTATATTTGAAATTATTTTTGACTGGTTGTTATGAATAGGAGAATTCATATTGATGGGCTTCCCTATAGAACCCGTGTTTATATTAATAATCAAGTTCTAATACCGTCTGAGTTGGTTAAGCTTCTTGGTATTGAGAGGAGCCTTTTCGCCAATGTGGTTATTAGGCATGAGGGTAGGGTAATCAGCATTAATGGTGTTAAGCTTCTTCATAATAGGCGTGCAACCTCTAGGCAGTTCACAATCCCCCAGGGAGGTTAGGGAGACCTACGGCATTAAGCCTCTTGATGAGATTGAGATAGTAAGTATAGAACCGGCCGAAGCATTAGTAATAGGAGGAATGCTGTACTAAGTTCTTAGGGCAGTTCGTCCCTCCCTCTCCATAATCTTCACAGCACTTATGTAAAGTATTGCTGCGGCCGGTATGTAGTATAGTGGCAACCCTCCATGTATTGGTATTGTTGGGTAAGTGAAGATGTGCAGGCTCTTAATGTAGCCCCCAGGAATGCGGTATATGGCCGCTAAATAGCCAGAACATGGCATCCTCACTCCACACGGCAACATCGGCTGCGAATAACCACTGCCAGAAGTCGCCAAAGGCTATCCAGGGTATTGCAAGTACTATGGCAACGCCAATCCTGTAAAGCCACATGCCAAGCCATGGGTGGTAGTGAACCAGGGCTAGGTACCAGGAATTGGTTGGGTCATGGTGAAATGCGTATACGAGCTCAGGTAATATCATGGCTTCAATCATCGCATAGCCTATGCCGGTCATTAATGGCGGTATTGTTAATTTAGCCCAATTAACCATTTTCAATTATCTGGGAAAATGAATACCCTTATTAACCTTGCTGCCCTATCAATATTGCTCTCCCTCCTGCTAAGTTCTATTTCCCTATTTAATGACTACCTGCCTCTTCTCCCTCCTCAGCACTTATGTAGTAGTAATACTCACCAATACTCCTCTGAAGCCTGTCCAGGTATGAATCCCTCTTATTAATCCTTGGCCTACCCACCTGGGGGCTCCCTTCTAAACGTCACGTCCTGGTTCTTAAGGAACTCATTCATGCCAGTCCTTAGGTCGGTTGGTGGCTCTGCAATACCGTGCCTACCTGGCTCGCCCAGGAATACCATAACTGACGTGCTTAGATAATCAATCATTGTTATGTCATGCTCAATAACCAGGGCGACCACATCCCGCTCCTCAATTATCCTCCTAATCACGGATGCAACCCTAACCCTCTGCTCAATGTCCAGGTAAGCCATCGGCTCATCGAGCAGGTAAACCTCGGCATCCTTAAGCAACGACCCAGCAACAACAACCCTCTGAAGCTCACCGCCACTAAGGCTTGACAACTCCCTGTCCATCAGGGGGGGCGTTAATGACAAACCATTTGCTAAGTCAGGCCATATGATCTTCGACATAAAGTCATTACCTACGGCCATAGCTAGGTATTCCCTGACGGTCTTATCGCTGTGCTTAACGGCCAAGTCTCTGACATACTGAGGCTTATAGCTAATCCTTACCTCACCATGCGGTATAACAACCCCCGAATCAGGCTCCAACTCATTGACGAGGAGCCTGGCAAAGGTTGTCTTGCCAATTCCGTTGGGGGCCAAGGACGCCGATAACCTCACCCCTATGTATGACTCCAGCCTTAACCTCTAGCTCGAAGTCCCCAAGCCTCTTCGTTAAGTCAGTCCACTCAAGGAGTACCTTCTCCTTCTGTATAGGCCTTGGAGCTGGTTTAACCCTGAACTTAATTGGTTCCTTCCTAATCAGCATGTTCTCGCTGGTTAGATAGCCATTAAGATACTCATTGATCCCCCCCTCTCTAGCGCCCCCCCTCATGTGGGATACAATGCCATAAGCGCCAGGTTTCCCATAGAGTATAACCACCTGGTCAGCCAGGTAGTCTAATACGGCTAGGTCGTGGTCGATAACAATCACGTACTTATCACCACTGGCGATATCCTTAATGGCCTCAGCAACCCTCAACCTCTCGACAATGTCGAGATGCGTCGTTGGTTCATCAAATATGTAGGTATCGGCGTCCCTGAGGAGCGCCGCTGCGATGGCGAGTCTCTGAAGCTCACCGCCACTTAATTTATCGACATCTCTATTGAGTAGGTGTGTGAGGTTTAGTTTCTCCGCGATTTTAGTGACCTTCTCCTCATTATCGCTTATCTTCATTAGCACATCCTTAACCGTCCCTTTAACGTACATGGGTATTAACTCGATGTATTGAGGTTTATGAACAACCTTAACCTCACCCCTGTAAAGCCTCGTTAGGTATGGCTGTAACTCCGTACCCCTAAAGAACCTTATTATATCCTCCGTACTCACCTGTGAATTTGTGCATAAATTAGGCCTTAATTCACCGGCGAGTATTTTAGCAATCGTTGTCTTACCCATTGCGTTTTGACCGATTATTCCAAGAACCCGGCCAAGCTTGGGCATGGGTAACCTAAACAGTTTGAAGCCGCTTGGTCCGTACTGATGAACGCAGTCCTCGCCCAACTCGCTTGGTAGATTAACAATGGTTATCGCCTCGAAGGGGCACTTCCTAACGCATATACCGCAGGCGGTGCATAGGTCTGTTATGACTGGATGGCCCAACTGCTCATCCATGTATATTGCCCTCTTACCGCCCCCCCTCACAATTGGGCAAAACCTAATGCACTCCTGGCCACACTTCCTTGGTTGGCATAGATCCTTATCAACGACTGCAACCCTGACGGGCATTATCGACGGTTTATGGAGGGATTAAGTAAAATTAAACCTTATGCCCTGGGTGAATTACGCTGAGAGTAATACTAATAAAATTTGGCGTTACGGCATGATTAATGAATTTTAGGGTTGAGCGTAAACACCTCTACATAGCACTAACGCTGTATCTTCTCTATACCCTATTAACGATCTACGTAGTTACGAAAGGAGAAGACACCCCACTAAATACCTACCTATCTTCGCAATTTTCAACAATAAACTGCCCCCAGTTGTCGCCTCTACTCACGGTAATCAGTGTCGATGATTACGGAAGGGCGTTTTTCTGGATACCCGTAGCCCTGATACTCTGGTACCTCGGCGGTAGGTATAGGAGGGCTAGCGTTCTCATGGTTTCAGCCTTCGTGGTAAGTCTAGTACTTGGTGAGCTAATGAAGCACGTGTTATACGAGCCAAGGCCATTCCTAGTACTGCATATAGTGCCATTAATTCACGAGCAGCCGGACTCCTCATACCCATCAGGCCATGCATTGATTGTGAGCACCGGGGCGTACTCAGCAATAATGGCATTGCCCTGGTATATATCATTACCCTTAACGGTGGAGGCACTACTTGTTTCCTACGGTAGGGTTTACGTTGGTGTTCACTGGCCATTAGACGTTATCGCAGGTTGGTTGTTGGGAATAGCCAATGTTGAACTCGTGATTGCACTACCCTGGTATTACGACCTCGTTTATGCAATAATGAGAAGGTTACTTGGCTGGCTTACCTATAGACGTGAGGGTTCTTCGCCCAATTAATACATAGCCAGTATGGGCATTAACCCAGGTCTGAGGCCTAACTTCATTTGGCTCGGTCTTCCACTCCCTAACCATGACGTCAAACATCCGGACATCAACATAGCCATAATCGCGCATTGCCGCGAGTACCCTAATTACCTGGTTCACCGTGGGTACGTAAACCACGAGAATCCCATCAGACCTCAGCGCTTCCGTTGCCTTGGGTATCGCGTTCCAGGGATCACCCATATCCAGTATCACCGCATCCAAGTCCCTCTCGGCAAATCCGTCGGTGATTACGTCCCTTAGCTTCAACTCAACCCAGTCAAGAAGTCCAAGCATTTCGAGGTTCTTCCTAGCAATGTTTATGGCATCCTCCCTCTTATCATAACCATAAACTCTACCGTTGGGTCTCACGTAGTAAGCGAGCATGGCGGTCATAAACCCACTCCCAACACCAGCCTCTGCAACCCTACTGCCTGGGCCAATCCCTGCATTGATTATTATTTGGGCTGCATCCTTTGGGTAAATAACCTGGGTAACCCTATCAGCTCTCTCGAGTAGGATATCCGTAATTAACGGCCTTAGCACCGCGAGGTCATAGCCAGGTTTGTCCTTATTAAGGTGCCGTATTCATGGTCAATAATATCATCAGCATTCACGATACCCCCCCTTATCGTACTTATCCTCAAACCCTTAACAACCTTAATCACTGACCTAACGCCATCACCAACAATCAGTACGTAATCCCCATCCTTAATGGGCATATTAATCAATGAGTATGTAGGGATTATTTATGGATTTTTACGGGAATACTCATCAACAACCGCCTCAATGTAGTTCATGAATTCCTCAATAGTACCCTTAACTAACCTCCTCTTAAATTGTTCATTCCACTTTTCAATAACTTCCCTAAACTCGGCCTTCGCCTTAACCGAGTCCTCAATCGATGATATTTCCACCCTGAAATTAGCGTAGCCTCCCCCCCTGCCAATTCCTGGGCAATACCCAAGGGCCTTATCATAAACCTCGAACTTAACCACGCCATTATTAAGCCAGTAAATGAATGGGTAGTACCTACATACATTGGGCTTGACAGGGTGTACCGAGCAAATCAGCTTATCGCCAACCCACTTATTAAATATGCACGTGCCATCAAGCCTCTTCTTAAGCACAAGGTAGTACTCACCATCCCTAAGCCTTATCACGGGCTCATCCCAATCAGCGGCCATGTCCTTTGGGAATAGGGCGAGGAATTCTCGAGGTCTCATCCCCCCCGTATACCTGGCAATCCTAATGACATCTCTATGCGTCACCGGTATCCAGTAACGCCTACAGCACTCGCCACACAATACACAGGTGAATCTAACCCTTGGAAATTCAGCTCTTACTATGGTGCTCATAATTGATTTAACAAGAAATTTTAGGTGGTTTACTACGAGGACTGCGTTTGAGGTGAGGATCCCTTAACCTCCTGAAGGTACTTATTTATCTCATCCGTGGTTAACTTCCTAAATAGCTTCGTCTTAACATCGACAATCCCTATCTCAAGCCTATCGGGTTCGGGTGCCTCGAGCACGAGGCTCAAAGCCCTAATGGCAAGCTTTATGCACTCATCAAGGTTCATGTCATACTTATACTCCTTCTCAAGGAACTCCGTTATTCTAGATGACTCGGCACCCATGGCGACCGCGTAGAAGCCGAAGTAAATACCGCCTGGGTCTGTCTGGAATAGCCTTGGTCCATGCTTATCAACACCGCCGACAATCAAGCGGCGCCGAATGGTCTCACGCCACCATACTGCGTATGCATCTGTTTCAGATCGCTAATTCTCTTAGTTAGTAGCTCGACGTCTATGGGTTCATCATAGAGCAACTTATGTGTCTGTGCCTCCTGCCTTGCGTACTCGATGAGTACCCTGGCATCCGATAACAGGCCTGACGCGGCGATTCCAATGTGGTCATCAATCATGTACACCTTCTCAATACTATTCAAGTCAATTAACGCACTAACCTTCCTCTTCTCGGCAGCGAGCACAACGCCATCAACGCATTTAATACCGACTGTCGCCCAACCTCTCTTAACAGCCTCACCAGCATACCTAACTTGATATAGCTCACCCTCCGGGCTGAATATCGTTATGGCCCTATCATACCCGTAAACCTGTGGTGAGAACATACCCTTCGTTAATGCCTTATCAAGTGGGCTTTTTAAATCAAACCTACTTAATTGTTTATTTTATGGTTATGATTTGACGCGTAAGCTTTTTAAATTAGTAATCGGGTCCGATATCGAATATGAGAATAGCAATATCGGTGAGTAATGGCTTTGTTTCAGGACCTGGCGAGGGCGATGAGGTGTGGATTATCGAGGTTAGGGATGACGGAACCTACGATGTAGTTGAGCGTTACGAAAACCCAGCTAAGTATGCTCAACAGGTTAGGGGGGGGTATTCATGCTAAGGAGTGTGCTCGAACGTGGAGTTGACACAGTAATACTATCTGAAATTGGGCCTCCAGGTTATAGATGGGCCGTTGAGAGGGGTGTTAGGATTTACATATTTGAGGGGCGAGTTGAGGATGCGATTAGGGCATTTATCGATGGCAAGTTAACTGAGGCACAGGGACCAACACATGGTGAGCATCATGGGCATCACGGTCACCATGGACACCATAGGCATATCGAGGGTCTTGGGGAATACGACTTTCTTAAGCCCTACGTGAGTAGTGGTATGGTTATTGCAGACCTAGGCTGTGGTGAGGGTTATTACTGCAATTTCTTTAAGGACTACGCATCGAGGCTTTACTGCGTTGATGTTGATGAGATCGCGATTGAGGAGGTTCGCAGGAGATTCGGTGGCTATAGCAACGTGACCATACTTAATGAAGATGCCACCAATACATCAATACCAAGTGGTAGTGTTGACTTGGCCTTCATGTCCAACGTGTTTCACGATATTGAGGACAAGGAAGCAGCCGCTAAGGAGGTTAATAGGATTTTGAAGCCTGGTGGTCGGTTATTAATTATTGAGTTTAGGAAAGACGTAGTGTTTGGTCCGCCATTTAAGCTAAGCCCCCGAGGAGGTTGAGCAGTACTTTAGTAAGGAGGGATTTGTTAGGGAGGGTTATGCCGAGGTTTCTCCCTATCATTACATGCTCGTTCTTAAAAAGGTAAGCTGAGGTGCAGGCTGGATATATTTTACTACGGTTTAAATATAGGCATCAATAGTTAGATAATGATGAGTTATGAATCCTGAGCCTAATTGGCTCTCTCGATATAGGGACATCATTGATAGATTAAGGCTTGTCCTGTATGAATTCGAGAATGGAGACCTTAATTTTCAATCCTTCATTAATGAAGTAAATAAGGCATTGATTAATTGCGGGTATGACCCCCATCAAGGTCTTAATATCTGATTTAATGACAAGCTTCTTTGGGGGGGCATATGCCGTGTATGTTCCACGTAAGCCGATACCCATCATGTACGTATCGACGGAGCTCATGAACAAGCCTAAGCCGTTGCTCGGCAGGGTATTAATACACGAGGTATTTCACCACGTGCTTTATCAAAGACCCCCATCACCGTTATTTAAATTGGCGCCAAGAAGAGTTGAACCTCTTATCCTCATAACCATACCACTAATGCTAATCATAGCGTTGGCAATACCATTCAATGAAATATTACATGATTTCCTGCTATACATAGTCATTATGTTATCTACGGTTATGACGTCGGTAATGGCTATATTAATAAAGGCATTGAATGAGCATGAATTAGTGGCCACAGCATTAGTAATATACATGATAACTGGTGAATGGGTTAAGGATTGGACGTATTACCATGATGAGAATGCATTAATGAGCATTAAGTGGAGAGAATCCCTTATCCCTAGGGAAGTCTCTGCAGCGTAAAAGGGTAAAAAGGGCTCTGTAATTAAGGTGCTCGATGGTTAAGCTTATACTGCTTGATATCGATGGTACACTAACAAGGGATAGGAATACGGAGGCCCTTGATCCAGACGCCATAGCTGCTATCCAGGAAATCGTGAATAACTACGTTGTTGGTCTCGTAACTGGTAACGCCTTAATAGTTACTCAAGCCCTCTCACGATACATAGGTTTACCCAGGGGGGGGTCGCCCCTCATTGCTGAGAATGGGTGTATCGTGGATTACAAGGGTGATGTGCGTGAATTGTGTGAGGATTTGAATTTAAAGGAGGTTGCCTTAAGGCTTATGAAGTTAATACCTGGCTTGAGACCAACATATCAATTTAATTATAGGAAATTTGATATAACACTATGGGCGCCTAGGGATCCTTACGAGTTGGTGAATATCGTTAGTGAGGAGTTAAGGAGGATGAACTTGGATGGCAAGGTAAGGGTTTCCCATAGTGGCTATGCCCTGCATCTACAGCCGATTAATTCAAGTAAGGCGGTGGCTGTTAAATACCTATGTGATATAATGGGTATATCCTGTAATGAGGTTGTTTATATAGGCGATAGTGACACTGACGTAGATGTAATGGGTGTGGTTGGTTACGGAGTTGCCGTTTCAAATGCAACGGATGAGCTTAAGAGGAGGGCTAAGATAGTGCTTAGCAAACCCAGTGGTAAGGGTGTAGCCGACTTCCTGAGAAATTACCTACCCAGGTTATGATTTCCTAAACATCATCAATAGGTAGTTATAGGCGTTCTCAACGCTGAAGTTATTCCTGACGAAATCCCTGAAGTCATCATACCTCCTAATAAAGTCATTATTTAACCCCCTTACAACATCATTCCATAGGGATTTACCCAAGCCCACATTACCTGCCAGTTCGATGCTAAGCGGTATGTCGAGTGCCAATGTCGTTATTGCGCAGTCAATGGTTGGTTGGCAGGTGGTTAATAAGTTCTTCAATTCATCCCTATTAAATGCGTTTACTAGGTATTGAATTAGCGCTTGGTACTTTGCTATTACGAAGTCAATGGTCCTTCTGAGCATGGCTAATGAAACCCTATGTACCACATTATCACTCATGTTCTGCGGCACAGCCCACATACTAATTAATTCAGGATCGCTCATAATCTTTATGAGGGCGACTTCACGTAATGCCATGACCCTGACCTCACCCTCCCTTAGCCGAAGTAGTTTGCTGGGTATTACGGATATTACGGCTTGCCCTCCTGCATCAATGTACTTTAGGGGGGGCTGCTCCTCATGGGTCACGGCCTCAATGCCTAGGGCCTCCCTTACCTTATTATGGTCATCCGTTATGTAAATAATAACATCATTACTCGGTACATTAAGTTCTTCAAATGCCCATTCAATGATGTTCCTGACATTACTTAGATCGTTGGCTGGGACCTCTGTTAGTTGAATTATATCCACGTCATGCGTACTTCATTGAGGTTAATATTCCTTAATTAGCAGGGCAGAGATACAAGTGAGAATCTTAAACAGTGGTAAAAGTTTTTAAAGGAATTGTACCCCCCCTGCTTTCACTAATGGTATTACCAAAGTACGATGTTGTATTGACCACAGATCGTTCAATGATGAGTAATTATCATGGCAAGGAGTTCCTAGGGTTCGTGACGACGGGACCATTATTCATAACGGTGGGTCCATTTAAGAAGCTTGGTGAGTGGATTCACGAGTACATAGCAATGCCTAAGATGAAGGTTGATAAGTATGGTAGGCCTTACCAAGCGCCCTATGGCATGAGGAAAATAGAGGCTGCACTACTTGACGCTGGTATTAACGCGGCAATAATAGACCCAGACCATGTGCATAAGTACATACCTAACGCCAGGATACTCATGCTTAGCCACCATGATTACTTTGGGCTTAACCCACCATCATCGACTTGGTCAGCAATCGTGGGTAGGGAACCACTTAATGCATACTCGTTTAGGAGGTTCATGATGAGGATTAGGCCATACATAATGGATGCTAAGAGCAGGAATGGCCTTAAGGTGGTGGTTGGTGGTCCAGCAGCATGGCAGTGGTTATACCTGCCGGAGCTAATGGACTTTTTTGGGATCGACACCGTATTCGATGGCGAGGGTGAGAAATTAGTTGTTGACTTTGTTAAGAGGATTCTTAATAATGAGCCTGTGCCTCGGTACGTATATGTCGGCGTGAATGATGCACCAAGTATTGACGAAATACCAATAATAAAGTACCCAGCCGTTAATGGTTTTGTTGAGATAGGCAGGGGGGGATGTCCAAGGGGCTGTGCCTTCTGCCCGGTTACAATAAGGCCGCTTAGGTGGTACCCACTTGAGAAGATTGAGGAGGAGTTGAAGCTGCATATTAAGTACGGAGTCGTGCATGGCTTGATACATGCTGAGGATGTGCCACTATATGGTTCAACAGGTGTTGAGTTAAATCCCGACAAACTAATTAAGCTACACCAGCTCGTTAAGAGATACTACCTAACAATGGCTTGGAGCCACACAACACTGGCATCAGTACTGACGGCAGAGAAAAAGTATAATAAATTGGCTACGAAGATCGCTGAGATAATCGAGGATGAGCACCAGGAGTGGTGGGGGGGTGCGCAGGTAGGTCTTGAGACGGGTTCGAGGAGGTTGGCCAAGGCCATAATGCCGGGTAAGGCTGCGCCGTTCAAGATTGAGGATTGGTGGGACGTTGTTGAGGAGGCATTGGGCGTGATGCATGATATTAAGCTCATACCTGCTAACGGTGATTATAGGATTACCTGGGGGAGACGGAGGACGACGTTATGGAGACGATAGAATTACTTGATAGAATAAGGCCTTATAGGAGCTTAGTGGTGCCCATGTTCTATGTGCCATGAACACATAAGGCTGAGAAGGACGGCTGGATAATCAAGTACAACCTAATGCCTGAGCACATTGAGTTAATGAAGAAGATGTTCGAGCACAGTATATACTGGGCTAAGGACATTGTGAACCACTTCTACCTAAAGGGACCGCAGTACTGGCCGGTTAGGGTTGCCGTTAATTACTTCATGAATTACGTGGAGAAGAGGGTTAGGGCCTTATACGATAGGCTTGACCAAATCGCCGCTGAGATTAAGAATAGAAAGCTAGTTTCAAAGGTAGAAGCTCCTAAGCTCATGGAGTTATACACATCATCTAGTGAGGAGGAGGATTAAGGTTAGGTCCTCATTAATTCCTGCATTTTAACTAATTCGTGGCTTGTGAATATTATCCTGGCATCATTAATACTAACATTCTTGAAGGTCTCGAAGCTCTCCCATGGATATATAATGTAGACCCACCTAACCCACTTATAGGCGTAGTAATCAGGTATGTACTTACTCGATATCGCCTTATAATCCAGGACGGCCGTCTTAACATCCCTAGCGCCAAGCCTAATCAACACCTCTTTGGCCGTACTAAGTGTTAACCCAGTGTCACTAACATCATCTATCAATAGCACTCTAAGGTCTCTAATGTCGATACTTGGCCTATACTTAATGACTACGTCATCCCTAGCCTTACCAAAGCCCCCCCAGTGCGCCAATTGCATGAGGTCCGTGGGTATTCCAAGCATGTCTGCCATTAATGACGCCATCACAACGCCACCCTTGGAGATGCCTATTAACACGTCTGGTTGATAGCCACTTTTAATAATGTCCTGGACCAATTTCATAACACCTCTCTCAATATCTTCCCACTTATACCGGTGATAATCCGCCATTATGACTTGTGGTAGGGGGGGTGGTTTATAAACCAATCGTTTTACGTACTTAAATAAATACCGTAACCACGAAATCAGGATACCTAAAGTATTTATTGCGTTAGCGCGGGATAAGTAATGAGGACTAGATGATTAATAGGTACCAAGCAATAATGATTCTGGGAGCATTATTAATAGTAATTTCATCAATACCAATCTACTACTCACACCAGGAATCAAGTATTTCGTATAATCATATTAATGCAACAACATGTATAAGAGTCCTCAATAGCATTATTAATGGATCATTAACTAGCGGTAGGATAGGGGGGGAGGTTATAAGGTCTATGAGTCAGTCGTTGCTTATTTCGATTGAGGTAAATATAGAGTATACTAATGGCACCAGCATGACCTACGGCTATTACGTACCGATTGGAGCGAGTGGCGTGGCAATAATGCCCATGGTCTCCGGAAATATCGAGATTTTCGGTAGATCCACTGCGCGTATGTGGGTAGTAATTACGTGGTTAATGTATTCATTGGGCAGTACGCATTGGCGCCATACTTATTTGGCGTTGGTACAGCACTTATAATAATGGGTTTTGCATTAATTGCGTTGGGTGATTACTTAAGGGATAAGTATGTGCGTCGTATTTCACGTTATTGATAATTCATAGTCGAAGGCTGAAGTATTCGCGTTGGTAAATAGGTTTATTAATAACCTTACCTTAACCTACTTAATGTATATGCAATTACCACTTCAGGTATTGCTTCAGGTAGGCACAATAATAGTGGCGGCCATATTGGCGATAATACTATTAATAATCATTATAGCGATTCTCGCTTACTCGATTAGGATAGTTCCTGAGTACCAGAGAATTGTTAAGCTTAGGCTTGGTAAGTATAAGGGCATTTATGGGCCTGGCATCGTCTTCATAATACCATTCATTGATAGGCCAATAACGATGGACCTAAGGGTACTCTCAATTGATTTATCAAGCCAAAGAGCCCTGACTAAGGATAATGTTGAGGTTACGATAGACGCCGCGGTTTACATGAGGATCATTGACGCGGCCAAGGCCGTGCTCTCGGTGACCGATTATAGGAGTGCCACGGCTACGCTTGGCGCGGCTGTTCTGAGGGATGTCATTGGTATGGTTGACCTGGACACATTACTCACGCAGAGGGAGGAGGTTGCCAAGAAGATAGCCTCTATAATCGATGAGCATGTTAGTCCATGGGGGGGCGTTAAGGTAACGGCAGTTGCGATAAAGGACATAAAGCTGCCCGACACATTAGTTAGGGCCATGGCAGCCCAGGCAGAGGCTGAGAGGATGAGGAGGGCCAAGGTTATCCTGGCTCAGGCGGATTATGAAGCCTCGCAGATGTATCTGAAAGCCGCCGAGACCTACAACAAAAACCCAATATCACTGACGCTTAGACAGCTTGATACACTGCTTGAGGTTGCTAAGGAACACAACCTAATATTGGTTGTACCAAGCTCTCTTGAGGTAACCACATTGTCGACATTGGCTGCGGCGGCATTGAAGAAGCAACAGGAGGGTTCAAGCGCCACGCAGTAGGGAGTAATTATGCAGCCTGGGCGTGGATTATCAACCCTAATAATTATTACCACGTTATTAATGGCGGTATTAACACACGTGTTAATCGCCGGTTCTAGCACATACGTGGTTCATGAAATATACGTGTTCAACCTCAATGGTGAAATAACCGACCTAACATATGAGGAATTACAAAACGCATTACGGCTTGCAGAGTCAACCCCCCCAAACTCGGCGTTGCTAATAATCCTGAAGACGCCAGGTGGTGAGTTGGATGCCGCGTTAAACATAGTATCAAGTATTGAAAATGCAAAAATACCGGTGATAGGCTTTGTGTACCCCCCCACGGGCTCGTATGCGTGGTCTGCAGGTACGCTGGTCCTTATGTCTACCACCATAGCCGCAATGGCGCCTGGCACGGTAATAGGCTCATGCCAGCCCGTCGAGATAAACCCAATAACCGGCCAGGAGATATTCATAAATGAGAGCAAGATACTCAATGCGATTAGTCAGTACTTCGTGGAGGTTGCCGAGTTCAGGGGGGGTAGGAATGCAACCTTTGCCCATGACTGTGTGTTCTACAACACAAACCTAGGGCCTAAGGAGGCGCTTAGGTATGGCGTTATAAACTTCATAGCCACAGACGTAGACTCACTACTTAATGAGATAAATGGTAGTACGATAAATGGGGGGGTCACGTACTACGTGATTAACCCCCCCACCATTACCTATTACCAACCGGGCATTGGTTACCAGGTCTATGAGGCGCTCATTAACCCCCCCACGATACAGGACCTACTGGCTGGGTTGGGGGGGCTTCTTCTCGCAATAATTGGCTTTGCCATAAGGCATTACTACCTGGCTGGGGGGGTTGGCGTAATATTGATGATCATACCCATGCTTACGGGGGGGCTATCAATTAATTGGCTTGGCTTAGCATTACTAATTATTGGTTTAGCCGCGATAGCGATTGACGTGCATGCAGGCTTTACAACCCATGCAGCATTGTTCATAGCGGGTATAATACTCACGGCGTTAGGCATAATACTCCTCCAACCAACCTACACGCTCAATCCTGGCTGATAGCTACGAGCCAGGTTGAGGCGAGGATAGTCTTATACGCATTGATTGCCTTCGTGGGTGGGTTTGGCGGTTTCATAGCGGCTAAGGTAATAGGCATAATAAGGGCCAGACCGCTCTCGGAGAGGCTTTATTGGCCCGTTAACGATGTTGGGATTGCAGTTGATGATATTAATAAGGGTGATATTGGTTACGTAAAGGTTAGGGGGGGAGAGTACTGGAGGGCTAAAGCCCTCGAGAGCGTTAAGAGGGGGGGTTCCGAGGTGATCGTTGTTGGTGTTGATGGCGATACACTGCTTGTAAAGCCCACTGGTTAGTTACGTTTATTAAGCTTAGCGATAATCATCACAGGGTAATGGCGGTGAAATACGACGTAAGGCCGAGGCTTGGTATTAGATTTTCATTACCTGTAAATATAATAATTTTCATAGGATTTCTTGTAATATCGCCTTTACTCTTATTTCTATTCCTTGTCTTAGTCACCATAGGCATCCAGCCATTACTCGCATTAACACTAACACTGGGTTCCTTACTGGCGAGTTACATTAACGTGGTTGTGGCTGAGGTTACTTATTACGTACCATTTAACCCATTCATGGACTTAATGAAATTATTCCCAATGCCTATCATTATACAGAGAGTTGATAAATTATTTCTTGAAGTGAATATTGGCGGTGCGGTGATACCAACAATAATATCAATATACCTAATAAGTGAGTACTTAATTCACAATGTATTAATATTAATCTCTTTCATAGTATCGCTAATAGCATCATCATTAATAATATGGCAGAGCGCCCGATTAATACCTAGCATTGGTATTGCATTGCCAACGGCATTACCAGTCCTCCTGACGCTGATGTTTACGTTAATATCCACGGCAGTACTCCACGCAAATCCCCTGGCCTTCTCGTATAGCCTTGGCTCATTATCGACACTACTCGGTGCTGACATACTCAATATTAAGAAGGTGATAAGGTTAATGAGGGGGGTTATGTATCAATTGGAGGTGCGGGCGTTTTTGACGGCATATACATAACCGGGCTTATGTCATTAATACTGGCATCGCTTTATAGGGTCCTCCTTTGAGTTATGGGCAAGTTTTTAATCCCTCCTGAATCAATAATTAGTTGTGATGAGTTACAGGTCTACCGATGGCAATGACGATGCCTTGCTAACTGATGCCAGAGGAGTAAGGGCCGTGATATTTGACCTGGACGGTACCCTGGTGGATACCGTACCACTGCATGCTCTATCATGGATAGAAACATGTAAGCGCCTCGGACTTCCTGCACCGACCATGGAGTACGTGGGCACACTAATGGATTAAGGGCCCTAGACATAGCCAGGAAATTATGCGGTGAGAAAATCGCCGAGAAAGCCCTCGAAATTAAGAATGACATATACCTATCATTGCTAGGTAATGCTAAGACAATTAATGGCGCGCCCGAGTTATTAAGGTTCCTTAAGGATAGGGGTTTAATAGTTGGCGTCGTTACATCAAGCTCCCGAAGAGTTGCCACTAAGGTTCTTGAGGTGACGGGTCTTTACAGGTATGTTGATGCCCTTATCGCTGGCGATGATGTTAGCAGGGGTAAGCCGAACCCTGAACCATTACTGAAAATACTTAATTTACTGGGGCTTAGTGTGGATGAGGTTATAGTTGTTGGTGATTCAAAGTATGACGTTGAAATGGCGTTGAATGCCGGGGTTAGGACCGTGTTTTTCCTGGGCTATTACAACGATCCTCGGGTAATAAGCATTAAGGGCTTGTTGGATATTACCCGGTATTTCGATCAATTCCCAATTAAGCATTAATTTTATTAATTTTCCCTTAGTCTCTATCGTAATGTTAACCCTACAGGTTAATGCGGTGACAATTACAGTAATCGCGATAGTCGTGATTGCGGTAATTCTCGCCCTACTGTATAGGTTAGGCTATCTTGGGGGGGGTCGGCGTGGAGAAAAGGGACAGGGTGAGACGCTTGAGCAGGTAATTCCGCAATACAAGCCAGAGCAGAAGCCCCAACAAACTCAACAGCGTCAAAGGCAGGGCCCAACATTACCGACGCAGGAAGTGACTGCTGGGCAGGGTAGTAGGCATTACTCGTTGAGAGTAGGCCGGTTGAGATTAGGCCTTTACAAAGCCCTGAGAGACCAGTTGATATTGAGAGGATTGAGAGGCTCATTAGGGGGGGTATTGAGAATGAGTTGGTCCAGGCGCTTAGGCAGACTTCTGCAGATACCGTGGATGTTATTATTTCGAAGATTAACGAGTTGAAGGATTACATTAATCAATTAGAGAGACAATGCCTGGTTCAGAATCCACCATTCATTCAAATGGGCTATGTCCCATCAAGCCTTTCAGAGTTTAAGGAATTATTTAGGGCATCTTTCGTGGGTCTTATGAAGGGTAGCGATATAATTGAGTATACCGGGGGGGAGTTGGGAGTTAATGAGGAGCTTGTGAGGTCTGCCATCAATTATAATACGGATTTCATGGTGATTTATAGCGGTAATAAGTACATATATTTAGTGAAGCATAATGATTACTCCCTTGTTTTATCAACGGAGGAGTACCTGGACTCCGTTAGCAGTGGTTTGATTAGGTTATTGTTTAGGAGGTTCATCGATGAGGTACTCAAACCGCAGGGTTAATCCTCCTCAATCTACGGTTTATAGACCAGGAAAGTCTCTTAATGATTAATTCAGGGCCTGGGTAGTGCGCGACGGCCTTGACGTAATTATTAAGTAAAGCCTTAAACACCGACTCTACCGTTAATTCATCAACATCAAACACGGTATAAGCAACGCCAACGAGATCGGGCACGTGCGCATCGCTGTTCGCAAGACCTGGCAATCCAAGCTCGCGCGCCACCTTGGCAGCTCTCCAATTAAATATTGGCAACGCACCTGCATTAAACACCTCCACCGCATGCCACCTATATTTCCTCACCTTATCACCAATGCCATGCCTCAATACATCGTATGGGTGAGCAGGTGCCGTAACGCAATTATTCATGGAGGCCCAATCAATCAATTCAGGTATTGACTTCGGCACCAAGTCAGTACCTGGATACTCCATACACAACACCAGCACATCACCATCAACGGTTCTAACCTCATTACCTATTATAAATATGAAATCGTTTTTACGGAACAAATCATTACTCTTTATGAAATCCAGGGCCTTCAGCGAGCCTCTGAACGTATCATGATCAGTTATTGATAATATCCCTATGCCCCCCCTGTTTAGGGCGTTTATTATCACCTCCTCAGGCGTTCCCTTACCATCACTGTATATGGTGTGCGTGTGTAGGTCAGCTCTCATTTTTATTGGCATTTTTACACCCTTTTAATTCCTCCATTAAATCCCTCTCAACAACCTCACCGTTGGGTTCAACCTCCTTGAATATCTGAGCCTCGTAAATAAGCACTGACGTATCCTCATCAAGCCAGCAATCAGGTGGTAGAAATGCCTTCATGCAACCCTCATTGAGGAATGTCATGGAGTCCCAGCAATACTCAACGGGGGGGACTTGGGGGGGCAGGAGAAGCCCCGAGTAGTAACCCTTCTGAATCACAATACCATGCCTACCAACCACAATCTTCTCTGGGTAACTCCTTGGATTACCGGGCTCAAGCAATTCGAGTGGGCTCAATATTGATACTTCAAAGGTCACCTTACTCAGTTCCTCAATCCTCATGGGCTCAAACCTTGGATCCTCAACAGCGGCGGCTATGGCGCTCCTAATTACACCATTCACCGTGTTATAAACCGCCTGCGGAAAACCAATGCAACCCCTAAGTTCACCCCTCCTATCCTTACCCATGAAACCTCTATTGTTGTAAATACGCCATACTTATCCTTAAGCAGTCTCGATGGTGTATCTGGCGGCGGCTGGATTATCTTGCCACTACGTAGGTATTCCTCCACGGCCATCCTAGCCAGTTTAACTAGGAATTTTCCCTCCTCAATATTGTACGGTCTGAACATCACCACCACTCTTCTCTACTTTGGAGTTAAATAAATACACTATGCCCGTGATAATTCCTGAAATAATGACGAGGGAAAGCATTAGGGCATCCAATGCCCTGTTCGTATTGCCAATTAGGAATTGACCCTTGTCCATGAATACCGCGTAATAAATGAGTATCACGACGGTCACTATGAATAATACGGTGGCCAGTATGACGGTGTACCTCATTAGTTCCCAAGTCATGGTAATTAAAATATAAAGGTTACTACCTATGGGGAACTACGTACCTAATAACGTCCTTATCTTATCATTAACGTTCTTAAATACATGCACATTGTTTAGGAATATTAAATGGGCTATGTATTTATTCAATTGATTAAGCATGCCTATAAGTTCGTTAACCTTGCTAGTGGGTAAGTCATCATCAAGAAGCTTAACCGCGGTCCTCTCGGCCTCCCTAGCCTTAACCCTGAGCAGGTTCAGCAATGCCGTGGCTTTATCACCAGGTATGAACCAACCCAACTCCTTACTATCCAATTCACATGCCTTATTAATAATCTCTTTAACGGGCCTAAGCCAGCGCTCATCGCCGGTGGCTAGGTACGTGTTTAATGCTGCTGTCATTGCAGCAATGACCCTGAACTCATCATCACCAATTTCCTGAATACCCCCCCACTCGGCCAATGCCTCGAGTTCGTCGAGCCTGCCCATGAGCTCGATGGCTGGGTGATCCTTCCTAAGCTTAACGTGCCTACCGAACACTATTACCTCACTGAATCCGCCGTCTCCTGGGCACCTTATTGAGCCATCAATCCTCAGGCAATCAACAAACACGTTGGTCATAACAAAACATGTAATTCATTATTGAGGAAATTAATATAGGTAGTACTTAATTTAATAACAAAATAATTAACAACGGTTCAGCTGGGGGGGTGAGTGAAAGTGAGCTTTACATGCAGCATATGCGGGAGGCGTGTATCGTTTTGGGAAGTGGCCTACATAGGGAACTCACTTGTGATATGTAAGAGGTGCTACCCGGATTACTACGTGAAGCATTGCCCATTAGTGAGAAGGAGGTTAGCGGGTGAGTTACCGCAATCATGTAATTACTGCCTATACCGTAGTAAGTGTGATGAGTACATTAAATCCTCGCTGAGGAGTAGTGGTTCAGTACAGTAAAAGGCAAAATTTATAATTATACTAGGTCTATAGGTCGTGAATGAGCAAACGGCCATGGATTGTCGAGGAGCTTAATCGCGGTAATTATGGCGTTATGCGTAGTTCGAGGTTTGGCGAGGTGAGGGGGGGTTTCATATGCTGTGAGTGGTGGTGCGAGGGTTACTGGGCATCCTCAGGCTATTACAATTTATGTAGTGAGAAACCAACAATACCCAGTAGGCTCGGCAGTATTCCATCAATACTTAAGGGACTTGCGAGCCCATCATCATTCCCAAGGAGCAGGTTATTAATATCATTATGGCCGTTGATACGAAACACCGTGCGGAACTCCCTAAATAGATCCTCAATTAATGAATTGCCGAGCGTTCCTGAAAGGGCTTCGAGAATTAATATTAATGCTGACGTCCTCGTCATTGGTGGTGGTTTGGCAGGTCTCTCGGTGGCTAAAGAGCTTGGTAAGCTTGGATTAAGGGTTGTGGTTGTTGAAGGTGAGCATTACCCGGGCGGGCACTTAGTCGTTGACGATACCGAGATCAAGGATTTGGGAAGGGGCAGTGAATTCGTTGGTAAGCTGAGTAAGGAGGTGAGTGATTCAACACGGTACTTACTGGGACTATTTTTGATGGATTTCTTGAGGATGCAGCGATTGGTCACTCTAGGGATTATTCAAAGTTGTATATCTTCAATTATAAGTACCTAGTACTCGCCCAGGGCTTTAGAGAGGTACCACTTGTTTTCCCTGGTAATGGCACGCCACGCATGATTACTGGATTAACAATGCTCAAGCTAATTAAGTGGTGGGGGGGCTTTAAGCCGAGGAGGGTCCTGGTTTGGGGGGGCAGTGATGATTGGGGGGGTGTTAGGGTGGCTATGAATCTAGCCCAATTAGGTGTTGATACGTACCTTGGCGATAACTCAGTCGTTGTAAGGAGCGATCTATATAGGGATAAGATAGACGCACTTGGTATTAAGACCTTCATTGGCATGAACATTGTTGATGCCGAGGATTCGAGTGATGGGTTGAAACTAACTCTCGAGAATATAAGGGGGGGCAGAAAAGCTAAGGCTCAGAGGAGGGAGGAGGTGGTCGTGGATGTTTTGGTGAGTGCGGTTAGACTGCCTGTTATTGACTTGCCAGCACAGTTAGGTGTACCCATTGTTTACGCGCCTGAAGTCGGTGGTCTCGTGCCCAGGAGGGGGGGCTTTATGGGGGGGGATCTTGGGCTTGGCAATGTTTACGTTGTTGGTGACGCCGGTGGATTACTTCCGGAGACCTTAATCGTTAAGCAGGCTAGGATAACCGCATTGAATATAGGCGTTAAGGAGGGCTTAGTTGCGGGTGATGTGCTCGATAAGGAATTAGCGGAGTTCAAGAGGGATTTAGTCACTGTGAATTCCTCGTATTATAACGTAATCCTCAGGTTTGAGCAGGGGGGGCTTCAGGGCAGTGGTTATTATGCCGAGCCCAACGTGGCTCATGCACCAATGTGGGCTGCCGCCGGGTCTATTGAGGATGTGGAGAATGCCCTAAGAAGCGCCAATAGGCAGTACCTATGTTTCTGTGAGGATATCACTTTAGGCGATGTATTGGGAGCCGTTAGGGTGTTGATGCATGGTAGGGAGATTAGGGTTAGGGTCCTTCATGGTGAGGAGGAGGAATATAAGTCATTGAGGTTACCAAGCATGGAGAGGATAAAGAGGGTTGTTGGTCTTGGCACTGGTCCTTGCCAGGGCAAGTTCTGCCTAATTAGTACGAACTTAATACTTAGCTTCATTTATCAAAAGAAGCCCAACGAGTTTGGCCTACCTAGGATTAGGTTTCCTGAGGCGTCAATACCAATGGCCACGCTTGCGGGTGGTGAGTGATGAGTGAGGGTCGTGGATTAATATCACTAACTGCGGATGCCGTGGTAATCGGCGCCGGTATTGTTGGCTTAGCAGCAGCTTATTACCTAGCTCGTAGGGGGTTCTCCGTAGTTGTCCTAGAGAAGGATTACGTCGGTTCGGGAAGCTCAACGAGGAATGCGGGTAGGTATAGGGTTCACTTTGGGAATAGGGAGAATACGGAGTTCGCAATAAGAGCCATTAAGAAACTGGAGTCGCTTAGCGGCGAACTTGGTTGGAATGGGGTCTTTGAGAGACAGGGCTACTTATGGCTCGTTAGGCGTAAGGAGGTTCTTGAGAATTACGAAAGACTTAATGAGGAGTTATGGAAACCACTAGGCGTGCCCGTTCAGATACTCACAGTGGAGGAATTAAGGGATAGATTCTCATACATAAATACCCAGAACATAGTGGGCGCGGTCTATGGCCCCCCCAGGATGGGGCCTTCCACCACGATTACCTGGTGTTGGGTTATTACGAGAGGGCGCTCGATCTTGGCGTTAGGGTTTATGAGTATTCCGAGGTTAAAAACGTGGGTGTAGAGGGTGGTAGGGTCACGAGCGTGTCAAGCAGCGACGTCTTTGTGAGAACAAAGAACGTGGTATTCGCGGCTGGCGCATGGACCGGCGAGGTCATGAGGAAGACCCTAAATATTGAGGTCCCAATTAAACCCGTTAGGAGGGAGATTGGGATTACGGAGCCTGTGAGGCCTATAATCAATACCTACATAATAGATACCGAGACAAACCTATACCTTGGCCAAACAATGAGGGGGGGTGAGATCCTGGGCAGCATAGAGCTTGAGGGTGGTGAGGGTTTCCTACCCTATGGAAATACACTAACCTGGTTAACCGCCTGGGCCAGGGAGGCCGTGAAATTGGTGCCAAGTCTCGGGAGGGTAAGGATCATGAGGGTGTGGTCTGGTTATTACGAGATGACGCCTGACCATAGCCATGTAATGGGTAGGTTAAGTGCATGGCCTGAGGGTGTTTATGTACTCTCTGGCTTCTCGGGCCATGGATTTATGTTCGGCCCATACGCAGCTGAGCTACTGGCCAACTACATAGCTAATGGCGTAGTTGACCCAGTCATGAAGCCATTCTTACCCGATAGGTTTGTTACAGGGAACCTAATCAAGGAGTTATTAGTCATTTAAATAACCAGGGTCATTAACGTGGATTTATTGATTAGTTCCGTATTTATTCATGTGTGATTTATGGAGTATCATTTAATTAATGTGTTTGGGTAATTATTAATCGTAACCAATTATTAATCATGACAATGGAGCAAAACACCACGGACATAGCAATGAGCGTGAATAAGGTGGAGGCTGGCGTGAATGAGTTAATAAGTAAGTTGGCCACGGTTGTTGATCCAAGGCTAGTGACTAGGGAACCACCCGTGGATATCTTCGATAATGGCGACTCAATAGTAATACTGGCTGACTTACCTGGTGTTAAGAAGGAGAGTATTAAGGTTAGGGTTGGTAGTAACTATGTCGAGATAATGGCCGAGCCACAGCCACTGCCAACTGTTGGTAAGGTAGCTAGGGTGGAAAGACTGAGTAATTTCAGGATTTATAGGAAGGTGGAGCTTGGGGGGGTGAGGTTTAAGGTTGATGGTGCCAAGGCTATGTATAGGGATGGTGTTCTACAGATAATTATACCTAAATTAGGTAGTATAGCAGAGACGGAGGTTTTAATAGAATAGTTATGGGAAAGAAATAGATATTTCATCTCTAAAAATCACGTTATTAATAATTATTGATTTATTAGGATAAGGTATTTATAGGGGGGGTCTAATTATTAGGTCGTGATGTCTATAGTGAAATTTGAGCCGGAAACCAGGAGAGTTCAATTAACGGGAGGCGCAACCCTAATAGTTTCACTGCCGAAGGAGTGGACTAGGCAGGTGGATCTTAAGCCTGGCGATGAAGTCCTCGTAATACCACAGCCAGATCTCTCACTACTTGTTGTGCCTAAGAAGATGGTTAAGGCGCCGCTCCTTGAGTCATCAATAAACGTTACCCAGGACCTATCAAACATAGACCACCTCGAGAGAGTATTACTTGCGCATTACCTATCTGGTTATGACATATTTAGGCTGAATTTCGATGTGTCAACCCTAAACCTCAAGAAGCAGGTTAAGGATATAGTCCGGAGGAAGCTGACGGGCGTTGAGATTATCGAGGAGGGTAGGAGCACACTCGTTATTCAGAACCTCGTTAATGTGCCTGACATAAACATTAAGGACATAATAGTGAAGCTTGGTAAGACTGTTGTCGGCATGATTGATGACTTAAGAACACCAATAGAGAATGGTGATAAGGCAATAGCGACTGACATTATTGAGAGGGATAATGAGGTCGACAAGTTCTACTGGCTCCTAAATAGGCAGTTGAAGAGGGTCCTCGTCAGTAAGCATGCTCTAAGCCTATCCGGTATTCAGGACCCAAGGAGCATTATTGAATACGCAATAATTAATAAGTCGCTTGAGAGAGCAGCCGACCATGCAGTTAAGATTGCTCGTGAGATTGCGAATCTCGGTGATAAGTACGTCCTCCTAATGCCGCAGGAGCTTAGACAGAGATTCAGTGAGCTCCTCAGTAAGGACTCAATGATTATGAACAATGTTGGTAAGGCAATGACGGAGAAGATAGACATGAGGGAGGTCAATTATATAATCGACACTGTTAAGTACGAGATACGTTCAGCGGTGGATTCACTGGACTCATCACTAGCAAATTACAACCTAACCACGCAGGCAGCCGCATCGGCTAGGTTAATACTAGATAGTATTTATAGGATAGCCGAGTACGCGTCAGATGTTGGTGAGGCACTGCTTAACCTTGCAATTGAGCAGTTTGGATGATAAAATGGGAGCTAGGTCTTTCTTTCAAAAACCATAGTTATTATATCCTCAAAGAAATAATGGGTTACCTTAATCATTACAAGCTTAAAGCTGCATTTACCCAGGTAATTAACTGATTCCTCCCAGTTAGAGAATGATGATTGGGTAAGAATAATGGTAGAAATCCTGCCCAAACACGCCCATCTTAGTAATTGCTTTATTACCTCATTGCCACGTGGCCCACCGAATATCCTCCAATCCTCCTCCCAACTACCTGGTAAGTATGGGGGATTACTAACGATGATGTCAATACGGAATCCAGCCTTAACCGCGTCCAGGAGGTTCGCGGTTATGACATCGGCATGCTGATAAAGGCCATTATCGATTAGATTTATCCTCGTATTTACCGATGCATTGTTATCAAGGTCTATAGACAAGGCCCACACAATCCCGCCCATACTTACCGCCTCCTCTAACGCCGTTAGCGTTAATACGCCAGTCCCTGAACCCACATCAACGATGCGTAATGCCCCCCCCTTACCAATGCGATTCCTCAGAACCCAACGAAGGAGTTCGGCGGTTTGCCAGGAATCCTCCGCAGGGGGGGGATAGACATTGCCTAATACCTTAATCTTCATGGCTCACTTAAACAATACTATGTATATTATTACAGAGGGTATCAATAGGAGTAAGGTCTCAAAGAGTAGTGAGTATTCCATGGGCTTTCCTGAGCTTATGGATAATACCGTGGCAAGGATCACCAGGCTAACAAGTGGTAGTAACGCCTTGAGTAAGGCATCAATTATTGAGAGTGGGTATGGCGGTAACCACAGCGTTAATAATGCCATTATCGTTGGGTATAGTGACAATGGTATTAACGACGTTAAAATACCACTCAATAACTTGAGATCCACGATCTCACTACCAAGTAGGTACTTATAGATGAACAACGCGATGCCCATGTATGCGAGTATTGAAATTATCGTTATCCCAATCGGCATTACGTTCATGCCCTCCACGAACACCAACAACAGCAATTCATAGTTCTGAGTGAAGGCCGTGATTAGACCAAGCACTATAATAACCATTGAGTAAATAAGTAATGTGTTTGGTCCTAGCCTATACATATTTATTGTTAATGGCCTCATCAGTAATACATTGGTTATCTCCTCGGTTTTCTTAACGGAATCCTCGGTTTCCTGGTTCGAACTAACTAAGCCCTCAATCTTCTCGATAATCATCCTCCCCCCCTTACTTGTTATCTTCACGTATGGTCCATCCCTAATGATTAAGCCATTGGCCCTTAGAATCTCGACATCGTAGTAAACAGATGATGCTGGTGCATTCAGTGCCTTCCTTAGGTCTGATATCCTCATCGTACCCTGGCTAAGCAATAGCTTCAGTATCTGTACCCTCCTTGGCTTAAGGACAATATTGCTTATATCGTCAATATCCCTACTCATTACAGCAATACTTATAGAGTAAGTATAAAAGAGTTCTTTCTTGGGAGTATTCTGTGGTTAGTTTTGATGATTTGAAGGTTTCGTTGAGCACGTACATAATGAGGAATAAGCGGGTTACTTACCAGGACCTGCTGAAGTGGTCGTCAAGTAACAAGGTTGGTAATGCCCTACTATACCTACTAATTAGGGAATTAACTCGTGAGAAGAGGTTTAAGGTGTCTGGGGAGTATGTAATTGGTAGTATTAGGGTGGGTAATAGCGAGGTTAAGCTATCAATACCGATGTATATAGAGGTACCTGGTGAGGGCATTAAGCATCAATGCAGGCTAAACGCCAGATTAAACAAAGACGTGTCAAGAGCTCAAGCATCCTGGAGGTGTTTAATGAGGAAAAGAAGGCAGAGGTTAAGCAAACCACGGTGGAGGGTAATGAAGGCGAGAGGAGAGAGACTAGGGCTCTGGAGACTAGGCAGGAAGAGGAGCGGCAAAAACAGGAGTTGAAGGTCGTGGAGCATAGGGAAGCTGGTGAACATGAGGGCGATAAGGTTGAGGCAAGCATCAAGGAAGAAGGGGGGGAGGCGCTAAGTGCGACCGTTAGTACTAAAAATCCGACTATCCCCCCCACTGACTACTCTACAGTGGCTATGGAGGAATTCACCGCAATGCTTAGGAGGGCCGTTGAGGAGGAATTACCACAGAATAGGGAGGAGGGTTATAAGGTTGCCCTGGCAATGCTGAGTTATTTACAGAGGTATTGGAGTGTTGGTGAGTTAAGGCTTAAGCTCGACATTGCTAAGCAGTTCGGTGGCGTTAATGAGGGTATTATGAGGATTGAGGACGGCGCTTTGAGGGCCCTTAGAAAACTCGGCATTGTGGAGGTTGTGGAGCCCGGCGTTGTTAATAGGGTTAAGGAACTACCCAAGGACTTTATTAAGGTTAGGCTTGACTCATTATTTACATGATTAGGCGGCCACCTGCTTAAGTCTCTCGGGTGTTGTGTATACCTCAGTCCTGTGACCCTTTGAGACAAGCACCAGCGTACCCTTACTTGCGAGAGCCCTAAGTATTTGATAGGCAACGCTCATTTTTGTATTAAACCTCGTGGCTACTAGGTACGGCGTCACATACTCCCATTTAACCACCTCCTTCTCAACATCACTGAGGAGTCTCTGATCAATAAGTGATGCCTTGGCTGTCGGCTTCTCCTCGGTGGTCGCCCTCCTACCCTTCGCTGCTGGTTTGGCTTGGGCCTGCTGTTGCTGCTTCTCCTGTCTCTTCGCCAATTGCGATAATGTTGGTTTCTTCTTACCACCCATATAGGTCAATATCTCAATGCCTCTTCCCTTTATAAACTATTCCTCGCGGTATAAGACGGAACAGGTATTATGCCTATGATTGTGTCGGAAAGGTTTTTTAAGTGCTTTTTTAAATCATGAATAATGCCAAATCCCACTTATCGTATTGAGAATATTGTCGCCACGGTAAACCTCGGCATTGATTTAGACCTAGACAAACTTGCGGAGAGACTTCCAGCGGCTGAGTATAACCCGGAGCAATTCCCTGGTTTGATTCTGAGGTTGCAGAGACCGAAAATATCGGCTTTAATCTTCAGAACCGGCAAAATGGTGTGTACAGGTGCTAAGAGTGAGAATGAGCTTAAGAGGGCCGTTAAAGAATTGGTGAGATTACTTAATGAGCATGGGCTGATGTACCACTCACGCCAGAGATACAGGTGCAGAACATAGTAGCCTCCGGTAACTTACATGCCGAGGTCGATATTGAGAGGTCAGCCTTAATGCTTGAGAACTCGATGTACGAGCCTGAACAATTCCCCGGCCTAATCTATAGGATGGACGACCCAAAGGTTGTCCTCTTAATATTTAGTTCGGGTAAGATCGTGTGCACGGGAGCTAAGAAGGAGCAGCAGGTGAGGGATGCGGTATTTAAGATACACGATATCCTTAAGGACATAGGGGGGCTTTGTACGAGGAGGAGGGAGGTAAAGAGGAAGAGGAGCTTTGATGGCCATGTTCCCGGAGGCAGTACCCATTGTTGACCAGGGAATTAAGCATATGCCAAACCTGGTGTTCACCAATAAATTAGCGGTGGAATTAAGGGATAGCATAAACCCAGGAGTATTGAGGAGACTAACATCGTTAGGTAAGGAGGTCATGGGCATTGTTAGAATTAACGAGGAATTCAACGCTAAGCTTCCAGATTCATTGAGTAAATTCGATAAGGCAATCATAATCCTAGGACCTGGGGGGGTTGGTGAGTCATGGATTAAGTACGTAATGAGTCTCACGAATACTATAATTGGATTCACGCTCGATTCACTGATGAGGTTCGTAAAGGTAAGGCCAAGCCTACTTAATATACCCAGTGAATTATTCATAGACCCAATAATTAGTAGCGGTGACGCAGCAGTACCACCTAAGGCTTTACCTAAGGCTGTCATTGATTGGTTAATGGATTACGTAGACTCAGGGGGCGATCTATACGTATTAACGCGTGGCGATTCCATTAACAACATTGACCTACTTATGAACTCACGACTTATTTTCATCTACGACGTCAAACTCGCCGAGCTATACAACAGCATTATTAAAGGAGGCGCTGTAGGTGGCACCTCGATTAGTGTCAAGGCTAGGTGCGACTTCTGCGGTAATTTCCCAAACCCACTATGCTTGTTGATATGCCCTAACGTGGATTTGGTTAAGGAGATTGGGGGGGTTGAGTAATTATGAGCTTAGCGAAGAGGAAGGGGGGGTCGGCTCATGAAAGGGCCTTGGCAAATAAGCTATGGAGCATGGGGGGGCTTGCCGTCCTTAGGGGGGGCTGTTCCTCAGGCGGTGGTGTTAGGAAGAGGTTTGTGCCTGACATCGTTGCCATAGGCCCTGGGTTTGTGTTGGTAATTGAGGCTAAGTATAGGTCTGAAAGGAGTTCTATAAGGATTGAGGGCGAGAAGGTGGAGAAGCTACTGGAGTTTGCGCATAGGGCTAGGGGGGGTGATGCGTACGTCGCCGTGAAGTATAAGGGCGATGATTGGCGCTTCCTGCCAATAACTGATAGGGGGGGGACATTGTCGTAAAGCCTGATGACTTAGGCAATGCCTATACGCTTGAGCAATTAATCAATAAGTACATGAGTAAGTCCTTAACCGAGTACCTGAAGTAACCCTTAATAATTTTGCAGGTTCTGGGTAATTAATGTCGTCGAATATACAGCGGGAAATAAAGCTGCTCGTTGATGGAGTGCTCAAGGCCTCTGAGACCAAGTCCCTGAGGTTTACGCGAGTCAGCGTTAAAGGTTCTGATAAGGGCCTTGAGGTAAGCATAAAGATATACCTCGAGCATCCAATGCGGCTTAACAGTATTTATGAGCTAATGAGGACTATTGCCAATAAGTATGGTGTTGCCCTGAACGATGTAATGATATATTCACCCCACTCAAGAGCCATTAGGCTCTCCTTCATTATTAAGAGGTGAATTGCGGTAAAGTTTATTTATTTCAGGATTATTCAGTGACTAATGAGCACGCAATCATACATTAAATGGCTTGGTCACGCAGCCTTCGAAATAATGCTAAGCGGTAAGAAAATCCTAATTGATCCCTGGATCTCCAATCCATTATCACCCGTAACACTCAATGAAATAACGAGTGTCGACTACATACTCGTGACACACGATCACTTCGATCACCTGGGCGAGACCGTGGACATAGCTAAGAAGACGAACGCCACGGTCGTCGGCGTCTTCGAACTCGTTAACTACCTTAGTGAGCAGGGTGTTAAGAATACCATAGGCATGAATGTCGGTGGTTCCGTAAAGTTGACTAGCGAGATCGAGGTTTACGTAACCCCCCGCGCTGCATAGCTCGAGCAGGGGGGGCGTGCCCGTGGGCTACATAATAAAGGCCCCTGAGGCAACGATATACCACGCGGGAGATACCGGGTTATTTAGTGAGATGGATTTGCTAGGTAGGTTGTTTAAGATTGATGTGGCCATGCTGCCGATAGGTAGTTTGTTCACGATGGACCCGAGGCAGGCTGCCTACGCACTGACAATGCTAAGGCCTAGGGCTGCCATACCCATGCATTACAATACATTCCCAGACATCAAGCAGGATCCACAGCAATTTAAGGAGCTTGCGGAGTCCATGTTACCCGACGTTAAGGTGTTTATTCTCAAGCCTGGTGAGGTTTTACAATTACCAATTAAATAATTAATTATTATTAAGCCCTTAATATTTAAAATCCCTCAAACAAGTCGTTGTTTGTATGGTTAATTTCGACGTAGTTGTTGTTGGCGCGGGTACGGCGGGTTCATACGCATCATACCTACTCGCTAAGGCGGGGGGGCTTAATGTGGCCTTAATAGAGATGAAGAGGAGGGATAAGGTCTTTAAGACCACCGGTGATGCCATTGGTATTCACCACATCGAGCGAATGGCTATTAAACCGCCGAGTGATGTATACATGATTAAGTATGAAGGTGCTGAATTATTTAGTCCGGACCTATCAATTAAGTACGTAGTGCTTGGTAAGGGCTTTGGGCTAGACATGGCTAAGTGGGCCCAATGGTTAATGAGCGAGGCTGAGAGGCTGGTGCGCATATTTTTGATGGTCATAAGGTCCAAGGCCCAATAATAGAGAATGGCGCGGTTTCAGGGGGGGTTAGGGTGCTAATGCCTGGTGGATCCACGGAGGAGTTTAGAGCTAAGGTTGTCATTGATGCCAGTGGCGTTGGTGCTGTCGTTAGGAGTAGGTTACCACGTGAGTGGTGGGTTTCTGAGCCGTTATTACCTGAGGATGTCTCGAATGCCTATAGGGAGATTATCCAGGTTGATTATGATATTGAGAAACCCGAATTCATAAAGATATACCTGGACACTAACATAGCGCCGGGTGGTTATTGGTGGTTGTTTCCAAAGGGTCGAAACATAATGAATATTGGGCTTGGCCTATGGGGTAAGTTGAGTGAGGAGCAGGGATTGAACCCTAGGCATAATTATGATAAATACCTCGCCAATAGCCAGTATACTAGGGGCAGGAAGATAATACACGTGGGTGGAGGTATAGTGCCAACGCGCAGGCCATTACCGTCATTAGTAGCCAATGGCTTCTTAGCTGCTGGCGATGCGGCGGTCACGGTTAATCCAGTACATGGTGGTGGTATAGGCCCTGCCTTGCTCTCAGCCGAGTTGGCTTCTAAGACGGTGTTGGAGGCCTTTGAAAAGGGTGACTTCACCGAGAGGGGGGGTTATGGAGGTATAATATTGAGTATCTAAGGGCTTATGGGATAAAGCAGGCAATGCTTGATGTGTTTAGGCTCATGCTTCAAACACTCACTAATGACCAATTAAATAGGGGGGGTTGAAGGCTAGGCTGCTCACTGAGGATGAGGTGCTTGAGATCTCCGAGAAGGGCTCACTGGAATTATCACTCATTGATAAGTTAAAGATTGGCCTACGACTAATGAAGGTGCCTGACGTGGCGTCTAAGCTAAGGCTTGCGTTGAGGTATATGGGTGAGGTCAAGAATTTATACGAGACGTATCCGGAAAGTCCTGATGGCTTAGCGAGTTGGTACAGGAGATTGGTGAGTATTTATCGTGATTACGCGGGTAAGCTTGGCATAACTTTGAAATGGTTAGGTAACACCTAATACCCTGGGTATGTTCTTATCGAAGGGTGGGTAGATAATACCCTTCTCAGTTATTAATGCAGTCACGTATTTAGGAGGTGTAACATCGAATACGGGGGGGTTAAACACGGGGGGACATTCTCAGGGGGCTATTGGCACGCCCCTAATCTTCCTAACCTCATCAGGATCCCTCTCCTCAATCTTCACATCCTCAACCTTGCTCTTCATGTCGAAGGTTGATGACGGCGCTATTGCGTAAAACGGTATGCCAAGCTCATGGGCGATCACGGCCTCTTTAAACGTCCCAATCTTATTATACACATGGCCATCCCTAAGTATCCTATCTGCGCCAACCATCACGCTATTAACCATGCCCTTATACATTACGTAACCGACTGCCGTATCCGTTATTAACGTGACAGGTATTCCATCAGCCATCAACTCATAAACCGTTAACCTAGCACCCTGAAGCCACGGCCTAGTCTCCGGTGCAATAACTGACACTTTAATGCCCAATGCATGGGCGACCCTTACGGGTGCTGTGGCAGTCCCAATGCCAGTGCCCGTTGCCAACCCACCGGCATTGCACTGTGTTAATATTGTATCTCCATTATTTATCTTCTCAAGTCCATAAATCCCCCCATCATTAACTCCGCATTAAATTCCTCATCAAAAATGGCCTTGGCCTCCCTTCTCAAGACCTCGACTAATTCCCTCACGCTCTTAGCCTCACCATTATTCACGGCGTCCCTAGCCTATTATACATCCTCTCCGTAGCCCAGAACAGGTTTTGAGCTGTTGGTCTCGCAGCATTAAGGACCTCCCTAGCCCTGGACAGCTCCTTAAGGGCCTCATCAAGTGTTGATGCATTGCTATGTGCTATGGCTAGGACCATTCCATAGGCTGCCGTTATGCCTATCGCCGGTGCTCCACGCACGATCATCTGCTTAATAGCATCAGCCGTCGCCACAGGGTCCCTCAACTCAACGTAAGTCTCCTCAAAGGGTAGCTTCCTCTGGTCAAGCAGTATGAGAGTATTATCCTCATCACGCCAAATTATTGGTTTAAGCTTAGGCTTTATTTTACTTTTCAACTCCTCAATATCGACCTTCATACCTAATTGCTAACAATCAATAACTTTTAAGTCTTTTTAGTGATTTCCTAGCCCAGGTACTTCTCACGCAGGTAATTCAGTAGGTACGTTGGGTTATACGTGTCATTGAATGACCTACTGAGCAACTCCTTAGGTGGGTATATGGCACCGTACTTACAAATCCTATCCCTAAGGAACTCCTTAATCTCATTAAACCTCCTGTCCGCGATCTTATCCTTAAGCCCAGGGAGTTTCGCGTAGATCATTCCAGCAATGACATTACCCAGCGTGTAGGTTGGGAAGTAGCCAAAGGAACCTTGGGACCAATGAATGTCCTGGAGAACACCCTCAGCATCATTCCTAGGCCTAACACCCAGGTACTTATCCATGAAGTCCTCCCAAAGCGATGGTAGGTCAGACACATTAAGCTTACCAGCTATCAACCCCCCCTTCTCAATCTCATAGCGAAGGGCTATATGGAAGTTATAAGTGACCTCATCAGCATCAACCCTAATGAGGCTCGGCCTAACAATGTTAAAGTACTTGTAAATGTCCTCCTCGCTATAGTCCTTAAGGAATGGCAGCCTCTCCCTGAGTAATGGGTATATTAAGTGCACGAACTCCCTACTCCTACCAACAACATTCTCCCAAAACCTCGACTGACTCTCGTGAACGCCCATGGAGACTCCTCGGCCAACTGGCGTCATTTCCAGATGGTCGATCATTAACTCATACATTGCGTGACCGCTCTCATGAATTACGGAGAACATCGTTGATCTAAAGTCCTTACCCTCATACCTAGTGGTTATCCTAACATCGTTTATGGACATGCTCGTTGTGAATGGGTGTGCAGACACATCCATACGGAACCTCGTGCCCACGGGCATATCGAGTATCTTAAGTAACTCCTCATTGATTGATTTCATGACATTAACATCGTAAGGCACATCCTCAAGTGGATGCTTACTTGGATACCTACCCTCACTCAACACCTTCTCAAGTATTGACTTTAGGTTAGGGAGTAATGTGTTAAATACGTTATCGGCATCATTAACGGTAAAGCCCTCCTCATACAAATCCAGCAGCGCATTGTATGGGTGTCCCTCATAACCAAGCTTATCAGCAATAACCCTCTCCAGCTCCACGATCTTTGACAGGTATGGCTTAAACTTCTCGAAGTTTGATTCCCTCCTCGCCTCCCTCCAAACCACGGCAGCCTTCGTAGTGACCCTATTTAATTCCTCAATAATTTCAGGAGGAACCGACGTGTAGTACTTCAACTCCCTCTTCAAGACCCTAATGACTCCCCCCCTCTCGAAGTCGGTTAAGTCCTTAGCATCCTCATACTTACCGACCAAATCCCTAAGCCTAAGTAGGTACTCCCTACGTATGAGCGCTAGGTAAGCCAACGCCTCACCACGTGCCGATGCAGCCTCAACGGGCATATTAACCTCAAGGTCCCACCCAAGCAGTGAGTTTGCGTGGTCAATGGCCCACACGAATTTGTACTCCCTGAGTAAGTCGTCAATCTTCATTAACGTGGTAACCGTAACATCCTAATTAAGCATTTCCTCTATTGCATGAGTTAATTAATAGGGAGATAAGGTTGTATAATCGAATTGCCGTCTTCAACTTACCGAGCGATAAATTACCAAGGCCTAACTCCCTCCTAACATCGCCTATTAATGAACCACAATTATCCGCGTTAACCCCCCAACCTCTCGCACACGCAGCTCCAGTCATTGCAGTTCATCACAGCGTTCATAATATCCCTAACCTTACCATCACATGATTTCATGGCCAATGTGAACACGGTATTTATTAAATCGCCAACTGCCTCGTAAATCACGTTCTCGATGACAGTCCTTAACTCATCAATCGTTAATACAACAGCCTCCTCAAGATTTATAACAGAAACCCCCCCCAACTCATCAGCTAAGGCCTTACTCGAGTCATTACTAAAACCTCTAGCCACAATAAGTGGTTTTGCATTCAGTACCTTAGCATTAACATATGCCTGCCTAATGGCGCTCACGTCAACCTTACCCGACTTAACCTCAATGGCGTATTTGTTGCCAGAACTATCCTCAGCCACTATGTCGACCTCGCCAACCTCAACCCCCCCATTAACGGTGACCTTAACCCTCCTACCAAGGACCCTAAGCCCAAGCCTACTCAATAATTCAGCCACATAATCCTCAAACCTAACACCTACATTGGCCACTGCAATAAACAATGCGCAAACCCTTTAATTAATTTTGATATTTATTACCCAGTGATGATGGTTTGCAGCCCTGAATAATGAAGAAACCGCTGAGGACTGACTTCACAATTTAAGGTCCGTCTGTGGATTTGCCATGCATTCATGATAATGCCCCTAAGCTTTACGTATTGATTAACCGAGTTATTAATTATGTTACTTACCTCATCCTTCGTGAAGGCGCCCGTAACCTTTTGAATAGCCACAACGTTACCACCGGCGATGCCGGTTATATAAACGCCATCAGATAGGTCCTCCTCCTCACGGGTTGGATCAACGAGTAGGAAGTTTCCTATCTTGACGTGGGTTATTGTTAGTGGTAATTTCTCGGTATTGAGCTTAAGGGGTGACTTAACGCTTCTATCTATCTTCAATATATTACCTGCAGGGTCAAGCTCCACCTTAGGTAATGCGGTATTCATTAGTGCAGCCACCGCGGCTATTGTCGATGCATCCATTAGGTTGCCATCGTGGTTGAGCACGTATATGTCGACCCATAAAAACCACGCGTGTTTTCCCGTAACTATTGATAACGACTTAAAGTCGAGAAAGCCGCTATGCCTTATCGCCCTATCCACAACCCTGGCTATCTCAATTGCATTCTCATCAGGTGGTCCAGGCTCTATGTCTGGCGATGCCGTTGGCGCTATCTCTAGGTTCACGATTAATGCGCTTCATCTGGTGTGTCCTCAAAGGGCTTGCCCACCTCAACCTTAACGCCAGCCATTACCTTGGTATTGCCGAGGGATACCAGGGAACTTCCATCGGCCGTCTTCACAACATTGACCCTAATACTCAATTCTCTATAATCATTCAATCCCCCTATTATCAATCCTAACACCCTGCTCAATCATCTTCCTCATGACATCCTGCTTAAGCTTCGGAATAATACCTCTCTCCTGGGTTACGCTTAGCATTTAGGGGGGGGACTATTAATTAAGCCCTTTTAACTTTATTCGTCACGGTTAGATCAAGGTGGCTTTTAAGGTTAAATAACCAATGACATTGATGGCTCAACGTACTTGCTCTTAAGTGTCTCCTTCTCCAACCTATATATCTGCTCAGCAGCCTTAAAGGCTAAGTCAAGTGCCTGGTTAACCTCAGCCGGCGTCCACTCACCATCAGCCTGCATTAACGTTATCAATCCACGGCCATACATTATGGCTAAGGGCATGTCACCCTCACCATACTGATCCTCAAGTTGGTTAAGATCAACGACTATAGTTCCAGAGACCTTGCCTATGGAAACGCCGACCAGTAAATCCCTCATTGGTATCCCAGCATCAGCCAATGCAAGCGATGCCGCCGTTATGCCTGTGACCCTCGTACTACCATCGGCCTGTAAAACCTCGATGTAAACATCGATTGTAGTCCTTGGGAACCTCTCGAGAATTATCACAGGCTCCAGCGCCGTCCTAATCACCTTAGAAATCTCTATCTCCCTCCTAGATGGTGTTGGGCTCTTTCTACCTTCAGATGTACTGAATGGAGCCATGTGATACCTAACCCTGAGTATTGCCTTGTCAGGTAACTCAAGGTGCTTTTGCGGTACTTCCCTCGGTCCATAAACCGCGGCTAGTATTACGGTATTACCATAGGCAACCAACGCACTACCCTCAGCATTGTTTATCACACCGACCTCCATCCTAACGGGTCTGTGCTCGTTTGGTAACCTACCATCACTCCTCTTACCATTAACAAGTAATGGCACCGGGGGGGTTGCTTACCCATTGAATCGATTATTAACTCTTGGTATAAAAGCATTTTTAAGGGTGGACTTCTTTAGTTATTTGTATGGTCACGATTAGGGAGGCTCGGGAGAGCGATGTGGATGCCATGGTAGACCTGGTCGTCAGGTTAAAAAGGCTTAATAGTGAGTTCGACCCACTATTTAGTGCAAGGAATGATTGCGCGGAACGCGCCAGGGAGTACTTAATGAATGCAATACGTGATAACAAGAATCACTTAATACTCGTTGCTGAGGATATGGGGGGGAAGATAGTTGGTGTGTTGAAGGCGGATATTAGGGAGCGATTGTTTTATTCGCCAAGCATTGAGGGTGCCATTGTGGACTTCTACGTAATGCCTGAGTACAGGCGTAAGGGGTTGGGTAGGATGATGCTTGAGAGGGCCATAACAATGCTCCGTGAGAGGGGTGCTCAGTTAATAACGGCGGAATTCCCAACTCAGAATCAGATAGCCATAAACTTCTACAACAAGATGGGGGGGTTTAGATCACTCGTTAGTATCTACGCGAGGGAGACTTAGTCAGGGTAGGTCAAAAACCCTCGCAATCCAATCCCCCCATTTTATTACCAACCATTACGTAAACCTTAATCCTAGGGCACTCATCGGCTATAACGATGGGCACAATGATCATACTAAACGACAGGTTATTAGACTTAATAACCTTTGTAGCCGCAGGTTCAAGCCTATCCACAGTCTCCCTAGCCCTAGGTGCGTAATTGCTATTGGTGGTTATAACATCACCCATTAACGCGCCAATCGCTTACCGCCCTGGATTATCAGCGCATAATCATTGCTTGGCTGAATGCTTATTAGGCTTAGGTTTATCGTAACATCAACATCGCTGAGAAGGCTCATTAGGTGAAAGCCCTTATTACTCACTAAGTAGTTAAATACCGTGATTACCTGATTCAACACGCAGCCTTTGGGTAGGTCAATGGCCGTAAAGCAACCGCCATTCCTCAAGTAATTACTTAATGCCTTTGAGTATTGAAGGCACTTAAACTCGTCACTGCTCATTACAATCTCCAGTAAATTGCTCGTGTAATTAACCTCATCCCTCCTCGTAAGACCCAGGAGCTTTACCGCCTCGTTCATCGGTAATCCCTCAGCCAACTTCTCAATGACCTCTCTCAATACGCAATTCCTAGTGACTATCCTATAAAGTAAATTAGGTAGTTCCTGACCACCATTAATTACTGCCTTACCCAATTCCTCAGCCTCCCTCGTCAATTTACCCTGCTTCCAAAGACCCAATGCCGACAGTGTTGGTATAATAACTCTATAATTCGACCTACTAAGCCCGTGGGAATCCAGGTACTTCATTAACCCCTCCATGTCATCACCCTGCCTATTCCTCACCAGGAACGCTACTATGTCGAGTAGTTTAGCGACTGGTAGCCTAATGTACCAACCTTAGAGTGCATGGGCTTGATTTAAGGGCATCATCGTTCTCCTTAATCGTTAGCAAGTCCCTGACCTCAGTACTTAATGAATTAATGAGTTCATTAATAGACCTCGCCTTAAGAACACGTGTCACTCCGTCACCTTCAATGATTACCTGATACTCATCACTCTCCTGAATAATCCTAATGCTTAAATCCACAGCCTACCAATGCCCTGTCACTATTTAAAGCACTCATTCTAACCATAGCTGTAATATCCGCTATCATATCAGTATGCCGTAGCACCCATTCCTGTGAGTAAAAATGCTTTTAATGCCTGAATTTAGATATTCGTAGTATGACAGTTGATGCGGTCATGGTATTAGAAATACTAATAATAATAGGTACATTATTATGGGCAATACAATACATGGTTTCAAGGAGGGTCCACGCATACGAGAAGCCCTCATTAAAGAATGCCCAGGTTGAGAATCTACCAAAGGTCTCAATAGTACTACCCGTCTATAAGGAGAGGAGGCAAAGCATTGAGAAGACACTTGACAGCATATCATCTCAGAACTACCCGAAGAATCTCCTTGAAGTTTTGATAGTCGTTGACAAGGATGATAGGCAGACCCTCAATGAGGCATTAAAGGCTGCAGAGAGATTCCTAGGCTCACTCAATGTTAAGATGGTGATTAACGAGAATGCTGGGCGTAGGCTCAAGGCCATAGCCATGAATACTGCAATGAAACATGCAGGGGGCCTAATAATTGGCTTTTATGACGCTGACGACGTATTCCCAAGCGATCAAGTCCTCAATGCGGTTCTGCTAATGATGGAGAGGAATTACGCGGCCGTGGGCACTAGGGTGTATAGGTTTAGGAGTAATGTGCTTGGTGGCTTGATGTACCTGGAATCAATAGTTTGGTACAACGCAATAATACCATTCCTCAGATCTGCAATTAAGATAACGCCTCTGTCTGGTGAGGGACTCTTCATAAGGAGGGACGTTGTTGACTCAATACCGCAGAGCATGGCTGAGGATGCATTACTATCACTAAAGCTAATTAGTCGTGGATACTCAGTGGGCCTTCTCGACTCCTACGTATATGAGTTAGCGCCTGTGAACATAATCAGCTTCATAAGGCAGAGGATTAGGTGGAATAAGGGTTATGCTCAGAACTTCGTTTTAATACTTAGGCAGGGTGTTCAATTTAATTACGCGCTTAGGGTATTGGCATTATACGTATTAATAGCACTACCCTCAGCATTATTGCTAATTTCCATTATTGGTTTCGTCGCCGTAGTGTACATGGCCGTGATAGCAGGGTATTCACATTGGAATCACTATATCAATTAGTACTTGCTATGGCAATCTCGGAGGTCGTGGTCCTATACCTAATGCGTGATTTCATAAACGAGAGTATGGACATGAGGAAGGCATTAATCCTATTGCCCGCCTATTGGTTGTTGCTTGGTACGGTAACAATAACATCACCACTAATGCCAGTTAATAATTGGTTGAAGACAACACGTTAAATACTCATAACCCTCACATTAACGGTTGGCGCCACCTTACTACTCATCACCACTTGATACCCAACCTTCCCAGCTATTTTATTGATTACGTCAACCACAGTATTCAACTCATCATATGTAAGGCCTAAGTCAACACTGTCAATGAGTAATACCGAACCTGGCGGCGTGAGTATTAACTGAACGAGAATTGGCAATAAGGCCTTCATCTTAAGGCCAGAGTGGAACATGGGGGGGACCCACTTACCATTAACCTTAATATACCCCCGAAACCCTCTTTGGAGCCGTGAAGCCTGCCTTAATACCCTCTATACCAAGCTCCTTCGCTAGCCCCATTAATTCGTTGTAGATATCCTCATATTCAGGCCTTGTCTGTATCACGGAGAGCTGATGCACAGTATACTGCCCATCAGACCCCACGGAATTGCTCGGTAAATCCACGGTGGTTTCATAATCCCTCTTCCACCAACAGACCCTGCCCTCACCAAGGTAGTAAAACTTATTCTTGAGCATATTCCTTAGGATAAACGCCAGTGAGTAGGCCCTCCTTGATTCGTCACCGCCACAGGTGATGAACGCATCCTCATGCATTACGTGAGTCGGTGCAACACAGAGTTTAGCATTTACTGGATACCTCATGAACCCTCATTACCAACCTTCTCAACAACAGCCACCAACTCATTGTCTAGGTACAGTTCTTGGCGAACCCAGTAATCCTTAAGCCTAAAACTATAGTGATAACCAATGACGGACCCCCTACTTAACTCAAGGCCTGTGCTACGCCCAAGGCTCTCCCCATCCTCATCAACCTCGTAATAAACACCAATCGTTATAGCCTCACCAGGGTCTAAGCCATAGGCTAGGTCCTCAGGCTCGTGAATAATTAACAGGTTTCCCTCAAGGACAAGCCACTCCTCACCCCTACTCTGCATTAGTAGGGCTAAGGCTTCCATTAAGCTTGTCTTACCCGACCCACTACGTCCAACAATTACCGTATTACCATCAAGGTCAACCGCCAACCCTACCACGCCTAACTCATCCATACCACCTGACCTCTA
>NZ_BBBJ01000007.1 GCF_001316005.1 Vulcanisaeta distributa JCM 11217 | reverse complement strand
TTTTAATAGCTGATCAACAGGCGGCAATGGTTGGTGAGGGTTGCCTAAGCATTGGTTGCGGTAAGGTCACCAATGGTACTGGCTCCTTCGTGGACGCAGTCACTGATGGATTCAGGCTTACTGGCGGTGGTTTACTACCGCTCCTCATACTCAAGTATGGCAGTAACGTGTATTATGGCATTGAGGGTTTCCTGCCTGCGACTGGTTCAGTAATTGATTGGTTAATTAGGCTTGGGTTATTGTCTTCACCGCAGGAGTTGGATAGTTTAGCTAATGTTGATACTCAGGGTATAGTGGTTGTACCAGCATTGGCAGGTGTTAATGTACCACCGAGGCCGTGCGCCAGGGGGGGTTTAATTGATGGATTAACGCTCAATACCACAAAGGAGTCCTTCGTGAGGGCTGTTATTGAGGGTATCGTTCAATTGATAGGTCTCATTTTCGATAAAATTAGGGATTACTCTAGAGTTAGTGTTGTTAGGGTTGATGGTGGTTTATCAAGGAGTGTATTGTTCCTTAGGTTATTGGCTACGGCGTTAAATACCGTAGTTGAGAGACAGAGGGATGTGGAGGCTACGGCTAGGGGGGTGTTGCGGCGCTATTGAAAGTTTTTAGAGGTGACTGGACGTTAAATGACATTATTAGGGGGGGTGTCCACGTCAACGTGGAGTTACGCATTAAACCTGGTGAGGAGAAATTATCATTAAGTAGGGATGTTGTTAGGAGGTTTGTTGAGGGGATGAGATGCGGGACGTGATTGAGAGGTTGATTAACGCGTTAGGTCGTGATAAGGTAATTACGAGCGACGAAGCTTTAAGGAGGTACTCCAGGGATTTTTGGCCTTTATTAATGATGCGTGAGCAATTGCTTAATGAGGAATTGCCAAAGCCTTTAGCAGTTATTGTGCCTGAGAGCGTAAATGATATATCACTGGCCTTAAGAGTAATTAATGAGGGCAGTGATGTAGTGCCTGTGGTTGTTTATGGCGGTGGTTCAAGCGTCACTGGCGCCTCATACGGCGCCGGATCAATAATTATCGACATGTCCAAGTTGAATAGGGTCATAGACATTAATACCTATGACTCATTAGTGACCGTTGAGGCCGGCGCCAGGTTGAGAGATGTTGAGACCAAGCTAAATGAGGTGGGGGGGTATAGCCTTAGGCATATCCCGCAATCTTTCAATTACGCAACAATAGGAGGCTTGATAGCGACAATGAGCTCAGGCCAGTACAGTACGTTGTACGGTAATATTGAGGACATGGTAATAAACCTTGAGATTGTCCTACCCAATGGTGAAATAACCTGGTTGAGGAGTAACAACGTTCCACGCGCATCCACAGGCCCATCACTTAAGTACCTATTCATTGGTTCGGAGGGCATGCTCGGCGTTATCACAAAGGCTGTGCTTAGAATTGTACCATTACCAACACACACCATTTATGGCGCATATAGATTTAACACCCTTGAGCAGGGTGTTGAGGCCCTCAGGGAATTGATGGTGAAAAGGGTCGTTCCAGCAGTTGCCAGGCTTTATGATGAGCAGGAGGCATCGATTAGGTTTGGTATTAATAAGCCATTATTAATAATTAGTTTTGAGGGCTACTATGACGACTTAGTTCAAGCGCTGTGGAGGAGGGCTGATGAGGTTATTAGGGGTCACGGTGGTGAGTATGTGGGGAGTAAGTACTTTGAGGATTGGCTGAGGACCAGATTCAACGTCGAGGAGGAGATGGAGACTATTAAGAAGTATGGGCTTTGGTTCGACACAATAGAAGTCTCAACAACCTGGTCAAGGATTAATCAATTATATAAGGACTTTAGGGATTCCCTGTTGAGGGTTAGTGGCGTTGTGGGTGTAATGGCTCACATATCGCATTTATACATAAATGGCGCATGCATATACTTCACAGTACTATTTAGGCCTGACGAAAATACCTACTGGGAGATATGGGATAGGGCCATGGAGACTACGTTAAGGAATGGCGGATCCATAAGTCATCATCACGGTATTGGCATTGTGCGTTCAAGATGGTTAAGGCACGAGCTCGGTAATGCGCTTGATGTTTTAAGATCAATAAAGGCAGCACTGGATAGTAAGGGGGGGGTATTGAACGTAAAGAAGGGCATGTTTTTCCCTGACTAAATCATATTAGTCTCAATAGTGAGATTTAAATCGATATAGTAAATTAAATAGAAACCTAATGTGAAAAGGGTTAAGGTTACTAGGAATTTTCAGGTTACGATACCCGCGGGCATTAGGGAGAGGCTTGGTATTAGGGTTGGCGATGTGCTAATAGTTTACGTTGAGGATGACAAGATAATATTTAGGAAGTATTAGACGATAGAAGGAGACTTACGTTTGGTAGGAAATTGACGCTTAAGGATATTGAGACCGGCATTGAAAAGAACGCATTAGATTGTGAAGGCGATAATTGATACTAATGTTATAATTTTTCGACTTATTCACTGATTCTGAATTCTATAATGAGGATTCAGGTCTGAGGTATGCCGCATTACTCAAATGAACTTTTTATTTATCATTTTTAGTGCCATTTCTTAAACATCAATCTCGAGAAATCCATCCTGGGTGACTCTGACCTTGTAGGTTGGTAGTGGTGCTTTTACATCAGCATACTCACACTTCACATCAGGCCTTACCTGCGGTTTCTCTATCATCTCGCCAGTCCTAACGTCGTACTTGGCCTGGTGTGCTGGGCATGTGGCTACGTAACCATCGACATCCGTTAGTAAGGCGCACCCCCCCATGTGGGCGCATATGGCGAGCATCCCGTAGTAATTATCTCCGTACTTAACCACGAGTATCGGCTTATTATCAACCCAGGTAATCACGGAATTCCTCTTCTCAAAAACCTTGACCAGTATGGAAACCCTCCTCCACATAACAAGGTCCAGGGCATAGTCACCTGCTAATTAAGTTTATTGCACAGGCACGAGCTAAAATAACTAATGGGAAGCCCTACATTAAGTTCAATGCCTCCTCCTACTTAATTTCAGTGATTTGCATAATTATGAAGTTCCTAATTTCCTCACTCCAATTAATTATGCCTGAATCCTTGTCCATAATTTCTTTCAATTCCTTTGGCACCATTATCGTAATTACAACACTACCGCACATCAGTGATGCAATAATGTATTTGTATTATAGTTTAAACTCTTCACTTCATTAGCATCCTGGCTGGGCGTAACTCCCTCCTGAATGGGTCCAAGACGAGCCCCGAATATCTCAAGCGTGACTGTACCAAGTAGGTTCTCATCCTCCGTCTCACCAAGCACAACAGGCGCGTGTCTCTCACCATAACCCCTCAATTCGATTATAGCCTCTGAAATCCATCGTTTAATTACGGTACCGTCAGCAAGGACAAACTCCATCTCCTGCATAGGCCTAAGCCCGAGGTACTCCCAAACATCTCTTCTTAAGACCGTGTATATGGCCCCTGAATCGACAAGTAGCTTAACTGGTACGGACTTGTCTCCATGCTTAATCACGGCATCAACATAGACCAGGCCCATAATGCATCAATAATGTCCATCATAACGCTTAGTTATATATTTTGATAATTCTGTACCAATTATCCCTCTCGGCAGGTATTAAACCTAAACCCCCCCTAATTAAGTTTATGACTGCATCCCTTGTTAGTACGGGCATCTTAAGCCCCCCCGTGGCCGGTATAACCCTCTCTTCATAAAGTGTACCGCCAAAGTCATTGGCGCCGAACTTAAGGGCCAGTTGTGCAACCTCAAGTCCATTCGTTAACCAACTCGACTGTATATTGGGCAGTTCATTCTTAAACACGAGCCTGGCCACGGCAATAACTCTCAGGAGGGTGGCTGAGGTCAGTGGGTACGGAACCTCCCTAGTCAACTCACTATTACCTGGCTCAAAGTTCCAGGCAGTGAATGATAGGAATCCATGTGTCCTCCTCTGAAGCTCAATTATCCTATATAGGTGCTCCGCCCAGTCGCTAATCGTCTCCACGTGTCCGTACATCATGGTTGCGTTGCTCATTATACCCATCCTGTGCGCAGTCTCCATTATGCCTAGCCAGGTCTCAGTATCAATCTTGTGAGGAGCAATGGCTTTCCTCACATTATCAACTAGTATCTCACCGCCACCACCAGCCAGCGTGTCCATACCGGCGTCCCTAAGCCTATCCAGAACCTCCGAATAACTCATCCTATGTTTCCTTGCTAGGTAATCGATCTCTATTGGGCTTAATCCATGGATTGCAACGTGAGGAAGCCTAGCCTTTAATGCCTTGAATAGTTCCTCGTAATACTCAATGTCTAGCTCGGGGGGGTTTATACCTCCCTGCACCAGGACCTGCCTAATACCAAACTCCCTATCGATGGCGACAACCTTCCGCACAGCCTCCTCAACACTCAATGTATAGGCCTCGGGGGGGTGCCCAGGTGGTCTGTAAAAGGCGCAGAACCTGCATGCTATTACGCACACATTCGTGTAGTTAAGTATCATGTTTGGTATGAAGGTAACCACGTTACCGAAGTACTTCCTGGTTATGTGCTCGGCGGCGGACCCAAGCTCCCATAGATCGGCCTTAAATAATTCCTCAATATCACGTGGGCCCAGTTGCTCCTCATAAAGGGCCTTCTCAACAATGGGGCTCCAATTATTACCCACGTCATTATGCGTTTATGGCATTATTTAAGTTATTACGTTGTGTTTTTGATAATGAAGTAAATAGAATCAAAAGACCAATGCTTAAAAAGAATTCGAATATCAACGAAGTGCCATGTGCACAATAAATGATTTACGTAATGCCGTAATCAACGGCATTACTAAGTCCGATGCTGAGGAATTCATGACGGAGTGCGACTTTAAGGATCTGGCCCGCGTCGCGAATGAACTTACGAGGAAGATAACTGGGGATACCGTGACCGTGGTTAACAACGTCGTGATCAACTACTCAAACATTTGCGTGGCCCAATGCCCAATATGCGCCTTCTACAGGCCTAAGGGTCACCCTGAGGCCTACGTTAGAACCCCTGAGGAGATAACAAAGGGCGTACTGGAGGCTAAGGCACGCTTTGGCGTGACAGAACTGCACATAAACGGTGGATTCAACCAGACCTAGGCATTGAGTACTTTGAGAATGTATTTAGATCAGTTAAGAAGGCGGCGCCTGACGTAGTTATTAAGGGGGGCCCACGGCGGCGGAGATAGACTTCTACGCAAGGGTTTGGAGGATGAGCACGAGAGAGGTGCTTGAGAGGTTTAGGGAGGCGGGACTTGATGCGCTTAGCGGTGGTGGTGCAGAGATTCTGAATGAGGAGGTTAGGAGGGTGATAACTCCGTATAAGTTCAATGTCGAGGCCTGGCTCCGGATTCAGGAGGAGGCTCACAGGGTTGGTCTTATGAGTAATGCGACCATGCTCTACGGCCATATTGAGAAGCCAAGGCACATCGTTGAACATGTCTTCGCAATTAAGGAGGTTCAGGAGAGGACTCATGGAATACTTCTCTTCATACCTATAAAGTTCGTTCCCTGGAACACGAAATTATATAAGGATGCTTGGTTAAGGGACCAGCGCCGGCGGAGTATGATGTGAAGGTCATAGCGATTTCGAGGCTGATACTTGGTGATTCCATTAAGAGGATAGCGCGTACTGGGTCTCGACAGGTAAGAGGTTGGCTTCAACGTTATTAATGGCTGGTGCCAACGACCTCGTTGGCACAATGATAAATGAGCAGGTGCTTAAGCAAGCGGGTTCTAGGGAGTCTGTTACGCTTGGGGAGTTGGCGCACATAGCGCGTGAGGCGGGTATGAGGTTATTCCTTAGAGATACATTTCACAGAATTATTACTGAGGTGAGTGGTGCCTAGGGCTGACCACGATGAGTGTTATTAGGTTGAGATACGTTCACTCAGACCCACTTTTCTACTATTCAGGGCTTAACCCAATATGGGCTAGTAATAATGAGTCAATAAAACTCCTATTGGAGGGTAGGGCGAGGATTGGTTTTGTACCACTAACATACGCAGCGCATAACTGTAACCTACTCTACGTCATTCCAAGGTTTGCAATTTATAGTGATGGCCCAGTTATATCGGCTAGGTTATTCAGGGGGGGCTTGGGCACTGGGTACGCGGCCGTTAATGATACAAGCGTAAATGCGTTGGCGGTGAGGAGGTTATTGGGTATTGATTTTAAGGTGGTTAATGATCCATACGCAGCGTTGAGAAGTTTTGGTGCTGTGTTGGTCATTGGGGATGATGCATTGAGGATGGTTAATGCGGGCTACCCATACATTATCGATGTTGGTGAATTATGGAGGGAGAGGGTTGGATTACCACTTATTTACGCAGTCATGGTTACTACCAGGGATTATGATGATCACGAACTTAACACGGTAATTAATGCAATCGAGAAATCCCTTGAGTTATTCGAGAAGGATCCAGAGCCGGTTATTCAGCATGCGGCGAGTAGGATTGGCGTGTCTAGTGAATTGATTAGGCAGTACTTCAGGGCTATTAGGTATAGGGTTGATGGTAGGGTCATCCTGGGTATTAACGAGGAATTGAGAATATTCGGCATAAACAATTGCCTACAGTTTCTGGGATAATAAAGCTTAATATTAATGGGTAAGTCATTGAGGCGATGGAATTACTAATTGGGCATAGTCCGGACCCAGACGATGCATTTATGTTCTATGCACTGAAGAGGGGCCTTGTTAAGGCGCCATTCACGGTCAGGGAGTTCCTAGTTGATATTGAGACGCTGAATAAATTGGCAATACACGGTAGGATCGACGTCACGGCAGTGAGTACGCATGCCATGGCATACATAGGAAGTAAATACTACATACTTAGAGTCGGCGCTTCCATGGGGCTTAGGTACGGCCCCCCCGTCGTCGTGGGTAATACCGCAAGGCCCGAGTTAGTCGCGGTACCAGGCACGTACACCACAGCAACATTATTAGTTAAGCTCGCAATGCCCAATGTAAAGACCGTAGAGATACCTTTCGATAAGATAATGGATGCGGTAAAGGCTGGTGTGGTTGATGCTGGTGCATTAATACATGAGGGGCAAATAACTTATGAGAGGTATGGGCTTAAGAAGATCATGGACCTAGGTGAGTGGTGGTATGAGGAGACGAAGTTACCAACACCCCCCCTCGGCCTAGACGTTGTTAAGGCGTCTTTAGGCATTGACGTGGCCAAGGCAGTTAAAGAGGCGTTGCTTGAGTCCATTAGGTATGCTATGAGCCATAGGGAGGAGGCGCTGTCCCATGCCATGGAATTCTCAAGGGGTTTGAATATAAGCGATACGGATAAGTTCGTTAGGATGTATGTAAATGAGTATACAATGGACATGGGTATTGATGGTGAGAAGTCGATCCAGGTATTGCTGGAGATGGGCCATGAAAGAGGTTTATTGCCAGAGCCTCAATTATTGTTTATTTAAATCACTTAACAATTACGCCTAGCTCGGCTAACTTACTTATTTCATCATGTGATAGGCCTATTTCCATAAGTATTTCCACAGTATTCTCGCCCAGTTTCGGTGCTTTACCCTGCCCTCTTAACTTAGCGCCATTTATTCGTAATGGGTTTAGGAATTCCCTCTCATTGAATCCCCCCCTCGCAATTAGTTGAGGATCTTTACCGAGGTTCTTTATTGAGTTTACCGGGGCCGCGGGCACGTCATGGCTCCAGAGGAGTCTGAGGGCTTCGGTAACTGTGTACTTACTGAACTCCCTGCTTAATTCGTCTATGGCGCCCTTGTCGAATTGCCTATTGATTAAGTCCTCGCGGTTTAGGGCTCTGCATAAACCCTGCCAGAACTTTGTCTCTATGGCGCCAATGGTTATGTAACCATCCCTGCACCTATAGACGTTATAGAATGGGTACTTACCCGTTAGGGTTGGTTCGGTGCCTTCATAAGTCATCGCCATATTCAGCGTATTAAAGAGCAACGCGGCCTCCATCATCGAGACCTCAACCCTACCACCAACACCCCTCAACAACAGGCTCAATACCCCAATAACGCATAGTAGAGCCGAGCCAACGTCTGCAACCTGCACAGTTAGTGGCCTTGACACACCATCACTAAATAGGTCTGGGTCCAACAGCCCTGCGATGCCCACGGTATTTATGTCATGGTTTGGAAGACCTGAGTACGGGCCATTTTCTCCATAGCCGTTTATTGAGCAGTAAACGATCCTCTCATTAACGTTCTTGAGGGTTTCATAGTCAATGCCGAGTCTCTTCGTAACGCCAGGCCTAAAGCCTTCAATGACCACGTGACTATTCCTAACAAGTCTGTAAAATAACTCCCTGCCCTCACCAGTCTTTAGATTAATCGCAATACTCCTCTTACCAGCATTTAACCATTCAAAGAGCATTGGCGATATTTCCCTTAGGTAATCACCAGACTCCGTATCCTCAACCTTAATAACGTCAAAACCAAGGTCAGCCAATATTCTAGTGGCGACACCGCCAGGATAGAGCCTCGTAAGGTCTAGGACCCTAAACATTAAGTAAACTCTCTAGCATAGATTATAAGTATTAATTACTGCCTCAGGAACTACGATTATTATTCCTCTGCCCACTATTCTTCACCATGAACCATGTCCCTATCCCCCCCACTGCGCATAGCTTCTTGTTTGCGTCGTATACGTGGGCCTCGGCTACGGCTAGGTGCCTACCGGCCCTTATTACCCTACCTTCGACGGTGAATGGCCCGTTTATTAATGGTTCCAGAAAGTGCACCTTAAGCTCGGCCGTGTACTGGTCAACACCGTCATTAACCGTCATGACCGCCGTGCCCAGTACAGTATCTATAACCGTCATAATAACACCACCATGAACCATACCACCCCCCCTCCTAAGAATCTCACGCTTATAGGGGGGGAAAACAGCCCTAACAAAACCATCACTAACCTCGACAAACTCAAGACCAATGAAGTTAAATAATGGCTCACTACGCAGGTAATTGTTCATTAATTCGGCAACGTTAAAGCCAGCGGACCTGGCCTTAAGGAATAACTCCCTAATGCTACTTATTGAACCAACGCTCTTGACTAACTCATCCCATGCTGACACATGATACGGAGTAGGGAGGGCCTATTTAAGCAAAGTTGTGCTGATAAGTAAATAGTGATAAGTAGCTTAAATAAAGCTAGGAACAACCTGCCCAGCCACTAGGGATTCCAGGGACTCCCTAAACCTGGCTATTCCATACTCATTCCTATAAACAACAACCTCGGCTGGTCTGGGCCTACCATTATAATTACTGCTCATTGAGTACACGTAGGCTCCAGCGTTAAGGATAATGAGTAAGTCACCCTCTAACCTTTGGCAACTCCCTATTGATCGCCAACTTATCCGTATTCTCACAAATAGGCCCAACCACATCCACTACCTCCCTCTCCTCACCACCATTACACGTCACTATGTGGTGATAAGCGCCGTAGAGCATGGGCCTAATGAGCACGTTCATGCCAACATCAACACCAACAAAGGTCTTGCCACCCTTCCTCTTGACCTCAGTGACCCTCGTGATTAAATAGCCCGCATTACCAACGATGAACCTGCCAGGCTCAACCCACAATTCGCCGGGGAAGAAGTTCCTGAGAACACTCAATTTATTAAGGTCAAGGGGCTTCTCATCGGGTTTATACGGGATCCCGAAACCACCACCCATGTCAAAATACCTAATCCTAACGCCAACCCTATCCTCAATCACCTCGGCATATCCCTTGAGTAGTTCGGCGATTTTAACGAAGTAATCGGCGTCAAGCACATTACTACCCATCATAGCATGTATGCCGAACTCCTCAACACCAACATCCCTCGCAAGCCTATAGGCCTCAACGGCCTCATCTAAGAACATGCCGAACTTACTCTCCTCACCAGCCAACATGACCCCAGGCGCGAAGCCCCCTACCATAGCCCAAGTCAACCCTGAAGAACACAGTCCTGGGCCTGTAGCGAGGGATAATGCCCTCTCGAACTCTCTCCTCGAATCAAAGTTAAAGAGAACACCAGCATCAATACCGTACTTAATATCATTAATCGATCGAAAGGCCCCCCCAGTGTACAAAATATTACCCGGCTCAAAACCAGCCTTTAGCGCCAGAAATATCTCACCGGGCGATGCGGCATCTGCGCCCGAACCAAGCTTCCTCAGAAAGGTCAGTATTGCCAGGTTAGGATTAGCCTTTATTGAGTAAAGGACCCTAGCGCCAGTGGCTTCCTTAATGGCCTTATAATTCTCCTCAATCCTACCAAGGTCATAAATAATAAGCGGCGTGCCGAACCTATCCGCTAACTCCGTAAGGCTAATACCATTACCAACAACGCAATTATTCACAGTAATAAATGCAGCAAGGTATTTTTAATATTTGATATTAGCTGCTAGACAATGCGCAGAATATTCGTATTCTTAGGTATCAGCTAACATACCAGTACCTGGATATTACTATATAATTCAATCATATCTTAGGGATTTGCAGAACATTACATGGTATTGGTATAACGCAATGTGTTATCGGTCAATTACATTATACGTAATGACTTACAGCAATGGCACGAAAGTATTTAAATACAGCGATAGAACAATAATAAGCATAACTAGCACCTTATGATAGAAATAATTCGCTAAATTTAAATTTTTAAAATCACTTTATTATTTTTACACCGAGTACTTCCTGGAAGAATTTCATTGCCTCGGCCCTACTTACTCTTTGTTCCCTGCCAACGTCGTGCCTAGCCCTCCTCCTGTACATGACCCTTAGCCCCCCCGGCCTCGCGAGTACGGTAACCACGTTTAAGCCCCCCACACACCCACTGCTGGGTCGTACTTAGTACCTGGTATCATTATGTGCTCCCTAATTCCGAAGGCCACGTTACCCCAGTCATCAAATGAACTCTCCCTGAGCGTGAAGTCCACGGCCGCCAATGTCCTCAGTAGGAACCAAACGGCCTTATTCCTCCTTAGGGTTACTGCAACGCCTATCGGTTCGCCCTTCCTGATGTTCCAGTCCTTAATGGACTTCTTGGCAAGCCTATAGCTTGGCTTCTGCATTGTTAATTCCTCAAGGACCTTAGCAGCCTTCTCAAGCCTCTCGCCACTCTGTCCAACGCCTATGTTGGCTACAACCTTCTCAATCCTAATAACCCTCATTGGGTGATCTGCAGGCAGTACGAACTTCCTCCAATCCACCTGATCCGGCGTTAGTGACTTCAAGTCAATCTGTGTTAGGTCTATTGCAGGCATCGTTTATGCGTGGGGGGGAATAAGCATTAATAAAAATTTGCCCCCCCATGGACCTCGCGTTGATATATAGGAATACTTATTAATAAATATGGTTATTACTTTACTGACAAAAGCCCTATTAAGGCTTTAGTTTCACGAATCATGATGTCAAGCAAGACGCCCTTTGAACCGCTTGATTGGTCGAAACCAACACCAGAGCATCTAAAGCTACTATTTATATCCGGCGCAGGCTTCTTCGCTGATGCCTATGACCTATTCGCAATATCCATAGCCCTCGTCTTCCTAAAACAGGTTTGGTCATTAACGGCTTCAGAAATAAGCCTAATATCATCAGCCGCATTATTTGGTGCGGTGATAGGGCCCTTCATCTTTGGTAGGATTGGCGACATATTCGGTAGGAAGTATATTTACGGGGGGGTGGAGGCCGCGTTACTAACCGCCGGCGCCATAGTCTCCGCCTTCTCGATAAACCCGACGATGCTCTGGATCACAAGGTTCATACTGGGTCTCGGGGGGGTTGGTGGTGACTACCCAATAAGCGCCACGCTAATGAGTGAGTACGCGCCAGCCAGGAGTAGGGGGGGTTTATTCGTGGCTGGTGTCTTCTCAATGCAGGGCTGGGGGGGCATAGTCACGGCAGCCCTACTCGGCCTAGGACTACTGAATGCCAAGGTGAACCCAGACCTCGCCTGGAGGATAATACTTGGCTTTGGTGCTGCCATGCCAGCCCTCGTCATTTACTTTAGGCGTAAAGTCCATGAGACACCCAGGTTTGAGTACTTTGTTAAGGGTGATGTGGAGGGTGCCAGGAGGGCCATTAAGGACGTGCTTAGGCAGGACGTGGAGATAAACAACGTGAATAACCGCGATAATGGTTTTCGCACTAACTTCCTGAGGTACCTATCAGTGATACTAGGCACGGCAATACCTTGGTTCACGCTTGACGTGTTCTTCTACGGCATGAACATATTCGGGCCCTTCGTAACCTCCGCAATGGGCTTAGCCAAGAACCCGCTGGCTGGTATATACGTTCAATTATACGTCGTGCTAGCCTTCCTAGTCCCCCCCGGCTATTACGTGGCTGCCTTCCTAGTGGATAAGATGGGTAGGAAGTCCATGCAGATAATGGGCTTCTCAATAGTGGCCGCCGCATACCTAATCACGGCGCTCATGCTGAGAAACGGCGTAATAACCCCCCCAGCGGCTATAATAGCCCTATACGGCCTAGCCCAGTTCTTCACTAACGTTGGTCCCAACGTGACCACATTCATACTGCCAACGGAAGTATTCCCAACCAGGTTCAGGACTACGGGGGGGCACGGAATAGCCGCGGGCAGTGGTAAGCTCGGCGCAACAATAGCCGCGCTGCTAATCCCAATATCTTCCCAATAACGAGCAGCACGTTGAGCGCGACCGCCAAGTACATGGTCATGTCAAACCTGCTGCTTGTCCTCGTTACAATAGCGATAGTTGGTATAGTATTCACGGTACTCTTCATAAGCGAGCCTAAAGGCAAACCGTTGGAACTATCCTCAGGAGAATTAACGGCGTGATTTATTAAAACTAAACCCAATGCAAAACTAAGGTTAAGGGATCGCTATGGAATTTAATGAGGAGTACACTTATTATTCAATGAGTAATGAGGAGAAGGAATCGTTAATTTCGAGGATTAAAGGTGTTCTTAAGGAGTACGGTATTTCCCTAGGCATCATATTCGGTAGTTTTGTGGATCTAAATGAGTTTAGGGACGTGGACATTGCAGTTTACGGAAAGGACCTTGACCTCAATAGGTTATTAAGCCTTGGGGTTAGGCTCGAGGAGGTCCTCGGCATTCCAGTGGATGTGGTTCCATTAATGGATATTAACCCAGAGTTCAGGCTTTCAATACTGGAGCGCGGTTTAATTATTCTAGAGGATGCTGATGGCTTATACGAGGCTTTAATAAGTGAGACCCTTGATGAACTCTACCTGATGAAGCGTGAGGAAAACCTAGTACAATAGGTACGGCGCCTCCTTAAGCGTGCCCGTTGTTGGATCTATCATTAGGCCCAGGATCTCCAGCGTCGTTATGCCTATGAGGACCTTATCAATGATGTCACTAATGACAACCCTAACCGTGGCCTCCCTACCCATTAACCTAACCTTAACCTCACTAAACTCAACATTGACTGGCCCACCGGCAGTCATGACAACGCCCCCCTATCAGTCACCCTCAGCCCAAGCTCCACGGCTAATGCCCTGGGTATGACGGTTAGGGTAGCGCCACTATCCACCAACGCCTTTACCCTAACCTCCCTATCCCCCCCACTTATTAATTCGACATCAACCCAAACATGGCCCATATACTCCACAAATTCCACCATCACGGTACTTATAAAGTTTCTATAAAGACCTACGTCGATGACACCAGGAATGGCGTTAACTCCTCCCTCCACGTGAGCACCCAAACACCGTTTTTCCTAGCCTCCTCAATGGCCTCAGGGACATACCTCATGCAATAGAGCACCTTAACCAACCTGGGCCTCAGGTACTGTGGATACCTACTCCTCAACTCATTAATTGCGCCCATCAACTCCTCAACCTTACCGACCTGAAGATCCAGGGTTGCATCACCAACCACGCACAGGTCATCGGTAGCGCCGTAAATATTCAACTCGAGCATCTCCCTACCACCTCGGTGATTACTAACCTGCCTAACTTAACATTAACACCGAGCTCCTCCCTTAATTTCCAGGAGACTACGTCCACAGCCTCATCCTCAATGCCATAGGTTAGCTTCTGCATTGTTCCATTCATTTGATTAAGGGGCGCCATTTAGGACTAAGATTAACCTATACAGGTGATTCAGGCTTAGCCTAATCAATGCAAATATGATTATGTAAATGAAGTAGTTATGCAAGAATATAAATGCAATATCCTGTAAAGTCAGCGGATGTACAGAAACGCTAAGGCGATGAACGAGGGCAAGCAACGAGCCCACGATATACGATGAGGTAATTAATGATGAATCAAGGGATATAGCCCTATCCATAATGCAATCACAAACGAAGGTAATAGGGCCAGCAATGCCCAAATTAACAAGGACTTAGCCATGGGTCTCCCTAAAATGAGTGACGCACCAATAATTGCCAGTGCGTTATTCACGGCATAAATCATCAGGTTCTGCACAGGCCATGCGAAATCCAGTGAGGTAAATGTTAAGTAAAATAATAATGACTTCCTAGCCAATGATGGGGGAGTAACCCAATGTCGTCAATAGTTTGAGCACTAAAAAACTATACACGATAAAGAATGCGAGGATAGACACGAAGTACGTTAGTACAAATATCACCATTACAATAATATTACCTGTAAGGGACGTATAGAAGGATGCGTATAGAGTTAGGTACTTAAGAATCAATAAGGTGGTTATCAATGTCAACGGGTATATCAATGCCCGCACCTGGCAGTAAGGCCTAGTTTTGATTCATTTATTTTATACCTTAACTCAATCGGGTCATGGGTGTCGAAGAACTTACTTAACAATGACTTGGGATTACGGATCTTATAAAGTGCCGATTTGAGGGCTTCCCTACACGGCCTTTACAGCATGTAGATCAGCCTCCCTCTCCGCAATATTATACTGCTTCTTAATTACAACCAAGAAGAGATATATGTAAATAATGATTAATATGGGTATCGAGATCTCCTCAATTCTTAAGTATTTAATTAGGTATATTGTGATGGGTAAAAAAGTAATGAGCATATATGGTATAAATACTATGTATGCTGATAGATAATCCCTGTTTAGAATATGGGCATACTCATGTTTTACAACAGCCATTAATTCCTCCTTATTTAATAACTCGAGGTACTGCCTCGTAATTATTATTACAGGAAGGCCCGTGGGCACGATGGCATTATATATCACAACGGGCTTATTTAATCGCTTAACACTCGTTTCACCACTGACCACATAGATCTGCTCATTATTTACGTAACTTACTTCGACCTGCTTATTCCTCACTAACAAATTCAGCCATGTTCCGAATATAACTCTCGATAAATAGAACATATAAAATAAGTAAAAGGACTCAACGATTGGAATAACTATAGTACCAATCATGGGTTTAATAATTATGAGTAAATATGTTAAAAAGAGTATTAATAAAATAAAGCCTATTTGATATAAATCTAAGGTCACTCGTATTTTTGAAAAATCGTATATACTATGCATTTAAACATCACCGCATCATGCCGTAACGGCTATGGCAATTATCATTCTCCAACCAATTGGTCCCAACGCCGTAGCTGTTCCAACGATGACAGCCACGTAATTGGATTACTATCAGCATAAGCTAACACTGCTCCAAAGAAAGTTGCTAAACCTGCACTTACACCGCCTGATGCGGCAGCAGGTACATTTTCAGTCGCGAAATAAATAGAGAGCGCTTCCTATTAATGGGGGGGCTGCGGCGATCATAGATAACACCTGAAACATCATTATCTGATACACCGCGACTTTCTCTTTATTATAATTTAATTGTTCCTGGGCCTCTAGAAAGGATGAATCTAGAATTTAAAAAATTAATGGCCTTATCCCTAGCATGACCGCGTCATCATAGGCTTAGTAGTTTCCGTGCTTTGGACCTGGAGAGTCGCCGTAGTTATATAATTACGGCGACTCTGCACTTCCAAAGTGCGGAAATTACCTAAGTATCTGTATGATCGTTGTTTTGTAAATGGGTAGTTGCCAGGCGTAGTACTCCCTATGTCGAGTTCTGGGTCCTTGGGTATTTTTACGTCCCCCCCTATGGATGTGACCCATTTGTAGATTATTAGGCTGCTCCTCATTAGTATGTCGTTGGGCTCCATCAACCTGGCGCTTGGATCCTTCTGTAATGCATCAAGTCGTTTACCACCTCAACCAACTCCCTCATTAATCCCCTACCACCTGACCTCATTGATCGCGGGTATTAACCTCTCCATTACCGAATACCTACATGCCGTTAGGTCCCAATTAAACGTAGTCGCCGATTCCCAAAGAGCCCTGGGTTACCACCAAGTAATGCCTAGGCATCGTCAAAATGAAGCCCGCTAGGTGGTTTAAGGAATTAGTATAACTCCCCAAGGGACTTCTTATCGAGATTCCATATTAACCTAATGACCAGGTAATTATGCCTAGTCAATGACCTGAGACTCTCACTCTCTGACGTTGTTGCAAGTAACAACAGCCGCCCTATCATTACCGAAGTACTTCCCAATTCTTTTCACGAACTCCCTGAGTAGCCTCATCTTACCGTAATCCTCGACCAACCAAACCTCACCTCATAAGAGGAAGACTCACAACCATTAACTCCTTAGGGCGCATTAATGCCATACCTTAGTCATAACTTGGACTTGGAGAGTCGCCGTGTATATAGAACTACGGCGACTCTTCAGGCCCAAAACACGGGAATTCCTAATTTATAGTGCTTGTGTCATTTATATTTAATTAGTTTATTTGGCATAAGTCTTGGCATTATTTCTATTTTTTATTAGAGTAAAGCTTATAAATCCCTGGGTTATTTTGGCTTTGATGTATGTGGTCTTTGGAGTAACGAGTGGGATGTCTTCAATGGTCTTTGAGGGTAGGTATAAGGGTCCTAATGATGTTAGGGATGTTCATGTGAGTGATGTTCCTAGGGTTAACCATATACTTCACAGTTTCGTCATTACTAATGATAATAGTGACCTCGTTATATGGACCTTTGATATACCTGGTTATGAGACCCACATATACTCAATGATTAAGGAGAGGGCTACATTACTCCTGTGCCCAAGGATTGATAACTCCACGTACCTACTACCTGATGCTTCGTTAGTTGGGGAGTTGAATTCAATGCTGTATAAGGATGCCAGGTCAGTCACTTACTTCGTAAAACCCACGGATAGATCCTTCGTCTCCAAGGTCCTCAGGGAGACTGTTAATGCGGCCAGGGCACTAATAATGGAGAAAGTAAGTAATTTGTCGAGGTCAAGGGGGGGTCTGGCCACGGTTAGGTTAATCGATGAGCTCAGTGGTATTAGTGAGGACATAATCACATCAGCTAATTTATGGGCTAGGAAGGGATTTGCTGAGGAGGTTGGTGGTGTATACTCAATGATTGATTACGTGAAATCCTCAGTGGAGTTAAAAAGGAGTAAGTCGAGGAAGAGGAGGTAACTTTACTTAAAATTAGGGCTTCACCGTGTAATAAACCCTCTTCTTATCCTTACCTCTACTCTCCGACTTCAGGAAAACAATCTCCCCCCCAATCTCCCTCGTATTGGCCACGTGTGGTCCACCGTCAGCCTGAATGTCAATGCCCTCGATCTCCACGATCCTCCACTCCTCACCAGGCGGTGGCTCCCTCTCCGCGAGCTTAACAATGCCCGGTATCTTCAGCGCCTCCTCCCTCCTCAGAAAGTAAATCTTCACCGGAATACCCCCCTCTTAACGACCTCGTTAGCCTCCGCAATCAAGTCCTGAAATGCCTTCCTAAGCGCATCACCGCTCAGGGTTAGGTTGTAGTCATCCCTGGCATACTCAGGTGTTATGTCGCCGCCGGTCACGAGGGCATTATACTTCTTATAGACCAGTGCGGCTATTATGTGCGTGGCCGTGTGAAGCCTCATTAGCCTATACCTCCTATCCCAATCGATTATGCCGTGAATGGAATCACCAACCTGAACCTTGGCTCCCTATCGAGTATGTGCACGGCATCCTCACCCTCCTTAACCACCTCCTTGACCACGTACTCCTCACCCTGCCAAACAAGTTTACCAGTATCATTTGCAACGCCACCACTCCTCGGGTGGAAAAGCGTTTGGTCAAGCCAAACCCTATTACCGTCTATCCTAACCACAGTCGCATCAAACTCCCTCCTGTACGAGTCCCACCAATAGAGGAATTTAGTTGGCATGGCCTTTAACTAGTAGGTAATTACTTAACAATTGCGCTACTTCTCAAGACCAAAGAATCTCCTCACTGCGTAAACCATTACGTCGTGAGTCTTCACTAAGTCGTCAATTGTGACGTACTCATTATACGCATGCGCCAGTGCCAACTCACCAGGACCGTAAACAACAGTTGGAATGCCCCTAGCCCTCAGGTACCTACCGTCAGTGGCGCCAGTCACTATTATGGGCTTTGGCGTGGCACCGAGCACCCTCTCAATACCCTCATGAATAAGCCTAACAATAGTCTCCCCAGGACTCGTGTAGTTTGGCTCGCTGGTGTCCAGAACCTCAACATCGGCTATCCCGCTCAACCCGCTCTTTAGGTGGTTAATTACCTGGTTCGGCGAGACCCCCCCCGGTGGGACCCTCATGTCGAGCTCGAGCTCTGCGTAGTCAGGGACCATGTTTATCTTTGAGCCACCCCTAATAACCCCAGGATTAAAGGACACGGTACCAACAACCCTCTCAAAATCACTAAGCGCTAGGTTAAGGCCAGAGCCCCCCCTTGAGGCCTCCAGGTAAACCTCAGCCGAATTCTCAATAGCCTCCATCAACTCACTGGGCAGCTTAATACCCCCCCTGTTAAACTCATCAATTAACTCCTCAGCCTTGCCAATCGCCCTAATGAGCTTCATGATAGCATTATCGCCAAGTACCGGTAAACTACCGTGGGCAGGCCTACCCCTAGCCACGAGCTTAACCTGGCAAAGACCCTTCTCCCCCCCAATGTAGTACCTAAAACCGCCAGACGGCTCGGCAACTATCGCAGCATCACCAACCAATACGCCATCCCTAACCAAGGCCTCAACACCTGGGTGACCGCCAGTCTCCTCATCAGCCGTTGCCGAGAATACTAACGTACCAGATCCCTGCCTCTCAATTAATGGCGCTAACTCCGCAAATACAGTCATTATCACGGCCAAGCCACCCTTCATGTCCGTGGCACCCCTACCGTATATCCTACCCTCAACGACCTTCCCTGAGAAGGGCGGATAAGCCCACCTGGATTCATCGCCGGGAGGAACAACATCCATGTGGCCATTAAGTATCAGCACGGGCTTACCCCTACCAACCCTGGCAATCACGTTAGGCTTATCCTTAGCATACTCCCTAACCTCACTCGTAAAACCCAAACCACTCAACCAATCCCTAATAAAGCCAGCGATGTTAACAGTATAACCGGGAGGATTAACACTGGGCATTTGAATTAACTTAGATACTAGGTTTGGGATATCACCTCTTAGATCCCTTTCACTCATTATTCGGTGGTTGACTCAATACTTAATTTGCATTACCTTCCTTAATGCGTTGAGGAAGTCGTTATTAACATCCCTACTCTTAACGCTGATTCTGAAGTATCCCTTAGTCAGTGGTGGTATGTTTGATAGGTCACGTATTAGGAATCCGTGTTTGATGAGTTCCTCACTGAGCCATGGTTTATGCCTTATCACGAAGTAGTGAGTCGTTGATTCGTAATATTCAATGCCGAGCTCCCTCAATGAGTTCAAAACCCTCCTTCTCTCCTCCTCAACGTATTTAATCGTTAACTCCCTGAATCCATGAGCGTACTTCATGTACCTTGACACCGCGTACTCGGCTATCGAGTTTATGGGCCATGTGGGCACCAAGTCCTCAATGCCAACCTTAGTGAATACCGCGCCAACCCTGAGCCCTGGTATTGCCAGGAACTTAGTGTATGACTTAACGATAAAGACATTGTCGTGATTCAACGCATCCCTGATTAATGACTCTCTAATTCTCACAAAATCCATGAAGGACTCATCAACGATCAACGCACCACCACGCTTACCCAGCTCCTCGGCTAGTTTAAGCAATTGCTCACGCTTAATTAAGTAACCCATTGGTGAGTTTGGGTTTGAGAGTACGACGATAGTGCCTGGCACCGCGTCATTGATCAGCGAGCTCACAAAGTCTCCACGCCCCCCCCAATACTCAATTAGCCTGGTTTCAGCATTCACGAGCTTACTTAGTCGTAGATAATCGCCATAGTTTGGTATAGGTATTATCACTCGCCGAGGCCTTAAGTACATGAATAGTAATTGCAGGGCCTCCGTGGCTCCATTAAATACGTACGTAAACTCAGGCCCAATACCTTCAAAATTAGCCAGTGAATCCCTTAATTCATCACCAAGCTCCGTTGGGTAGTGCGAGTAATGGTCATGATCCACGCTCTCCTTAATTAACTCGATCAATTCCTTTGGAGTACCCAGTGGGTTCATGTTTGAGCTCATGTCTATCAACCCATACCTCCACCCATACCCACCATGTCCCCCCCTGGTACTCATGATTCAGTTTAGGATTTTGTGAGATAAGTTAAATAAATCCCCCCCACTATTATTGAATCCGATAATTAATGTATCACGAGCATGGCCACTTCGGGCCACCGCCACAATGGTTCATAAAGAGGAGAGGCCTGAAGTACTTGATACTTTACCTACTCAGTAGTAAGGGTCCAATGACCGGTGCGCAGATTATTGATGAGATCGAGAGGTTATCAATGGGCTTCTGGAGACCAAGCCCAGGCTCTGTCTACCCAGCCCTTGAGGAGCTTGAGACTGATGGCTTAATTAAGGTGGCGAGAGTTGAGGGCACTAAGAAGTACTACGAGATTACTGAAAGTGGTAAGGCCTTCATAGGCCTTCCAAGCATTGATAAGACTACGGCTGCTGTTAATGACTTCATATCGCTGGCTAGGTACATAATTGATAATTGGGACACACTTAGCGAGACTGATAGGAATAGGGTCAGGGACGTTCTCAGGGACTTGATCAAGACGGCAAACATTCAATGCTAATCCATGCTGTAGAGCACTACGTGAGGCATCTTTAGCTCGTCAATAAACCACTTATTCCTGACCTCCATTATTAACTGCTTACTATCAATGTAATTACTCAATAACGTAGTTAATGCATTCCCAAGGCCCTCACTTAAGCAGTAGTCGGCATTTTCAAGGAGTATTAATGATGGTTTCCTCGCTACAATGAGTTGGGTCGCCAATGTGAGTATGGTCTTCATGTGGCATGGTGGCTCATCGCCTATATGAACAAGGCCTCTCTTATCCACGTAGGATAGAACTAACTCACCTCCATACCAGCCAGCCCTGAAATTCCTAAAGCCAAGCTCACCAAGGATCTTCCTAAGAAGCCTAACGTCGGAATCCCTCCTTGGGTCAGTAAATAATTGGGATAGGATTTCGATTATGTGCTCACCATGCTCACCAACAAAGTCATGCTGTGAGGTATCGGCGTTCTTAACACGACCCCTAAAATCTATGTAAGGGCCTATCTTATAAATACCGATTGAGGATAGGTACTCCCTGATTGCTTTAATTACTGATAATGCCGTTTCATAATCCTCGGAAGCACTACCCACTAGCTGCAGTGCCTGTTCCCTGGGTGATAACCCATCTGGGTTGAGTAGTACTGATGTATCAATAACATCAACCTCCAGCGGATACTTAACCCTGCTTTCTCCATTCCTAAACTCAGTAACCATAACCTCCCTCTCACCAACCTTAACCACACTAGTATAACCATTATCAAAGCTGACGCTAATCGTTACAGAATCACCGGAATAGCCAAACTCCTCAAGCTTCTTCTTAACCCTATCGTCAAGGGATATTGTGATATCAACCCTGGCATCACCAACCCTAGGCAAATCCTCAAGAAGCAGTCTCTCCCTAATACCCCTGAAGAACCTCCACACCAGCTCAATAATCATGGACTTGCCCGAGCCTGGTGATCCCGTAATCACGGTTAAAGGCCCAAGCTCGATATTAGTATTTACTCCATAGAACCCCTTAATGCCCAGTTTTGTTATTAACACGACATTGCGCTAAGGCGTTATTTATTAAGGTTGAGTTCCACGGTTAATGCGTATTACTGGTATATGAAATATATTGGAGTATAGTGAAGTTTATATATTTAATAAATAAAGCTTAAATAATAACTAGTAGCTACGGGAACGTGGATCTGGACCTGGCACCGGACCCACTCCTCGCTGTTCCTGGACCTTCGCAAATACCACCTAGGGTTATGAGAGCCTTAATGAGGGTTGTTGATCATAGATCCCCTCACTTCCATAGGCTATATAGGGACGTGGTTGAGGGTTTAAGGTACGTCTTTCGAACAAACGGTGATGTATACCCAATAACCGCAAGTGGTACTGGTGCTGTTGAGACTATGGTGCTGAATTTCGTTAAGCCTGGGGATGTCGTTCTCGTGCCTGTCTTCGGAAGCTTCAGTAGGAGACTTGTTAACCACCTTAGGAGGGTTGGTGCTGAGGTTATTGAGGTTAATTATGGTTGGGATAGGGCGCCAACATACGATGATTTAAGGGCTCGGGTTGAATCAATGGGTATCAAGCAAGTTGACGTGTTTGCCACGGTCTATAACGACACAAGCCCAGGCATTGTGTTTAGGGACTTACCCAAGGTTACCAAGTGGATTAAGTCCTATGGTGCCTTGGTACTTGTTGATAATGTATCTGCCTTAGGCGGTGATTACTTTGAGGTGGATTCCTGGGGAATTGACGTTGCCGTATCGAGTAGCCAAAAATGCCTTGCGGCTCCTCCAGTCATGTCATTCATCGCCGTAGCCTCTAATGAGGCCTACCGTAAGGCTGATTCCGTGAATCACGCGAGTATTTACTTCGATATTAAATTAATGAGGAAGTTTGGAGAGAAGATGGAGACTCCATTCACGCCTGCGGTCAATTACCTATTTGCAATTAGGGAGGCTCTGGGCATAATTAGGGAGGTTGGCCTTGAGAACTGGATTAGATGGCACATTGAGAGGGGGTAAGGCGATACTTAATGCATTAACTAAGGCTGGTTTAGAGCCGTTCATAAAGGATGACTATTACAGATCGACTACGGTACTTTCATTCAAGTATCCGCCTAGCGTTAATCCAGATGAGTTTAGGAGGACCGTGTATAGGCTTGGCGTTTCGATCTCTGATGGCATGGATGAGGTTAAGGGTAAGGCCTTTAGGATTGGTAACATGGGTTATTTAACGAGGAGGGATGTACTAACTCTTATCTCAAGTATAGTCGCTGTGTCGTTGATTAATGGTGAAAAAAGTAATGGCAATAGCATAGGTGATGTATTTAAGGAGGTTTTAAGTTATTGGGAACCTGAACAACTATTAGTGGGCGAGGGTTAGTATTGCGCCTGTTAGTGCTATCGTGCCTATTACGGCTACTGCAACGCCAATTATTATTAACACCACGTCAACGGTTATCCTGGCGTACTTCCAATGCCACAACTCAAGGAGTAATGTCCTGAAGCCTATTAGGCCATGCGCCAACGCTGCATAGAGTAGTATGTAGATTGCGGCTATGTACCCATAATTAAGTATTTGATTAACCACGACTGGGTAGGAAATTGACTGTTCATAACTCGGCCATCTAAAGGCTAGGTGTATCCCAAGTACCACAATGAGCACTATCCCAAGGAGGTATTGCCACCTTCTTAATGTGGATGCGCTCACCATACCCATCACCACACGAATGCAACCAGTGTTGCCAGTATGAGGAATATTATGACTACAATAATAGCTACGTACTTAAGCCATGCCTGCCCAGACTTCTTAACTGAAGGCACCGCCCTTGGGAATGTATGCCTCTCAGGCCTTGGAAGGCCAACACCGAAATACTGAGTTAATATTAGCCTGAAGCCATTAGCCCCCCCATGTACAGCTGCCAACAGCGCTATTAAGTACTCAATTATCGTGCCCACGTGCGCTGGCCCAGCCACGTGTGGTCCCTCAACGAAGCCTATCACGGTATTCCACGTTAATTCTGATGGGTGGCCAAAGCCGAGTGCTGTGGATATTACCAGGGTATGTGCGATTAGGTAGATCACCAATATGGCACCACTAACCTTCTGGAAAATAAGTAACCACTCATCAAGACCCCCCCTAAACCAAAGGGACCACTTCGGTGGAACCCTCTTAACCTGCTTCTGCTGCGCCATTCCCATCACCTCCTACGCCTACCTGTTAATAACCAGTTCTTCAAAAGGTTTATCGCCAGGGCTGGGTCAACATCCTTGGGGCATACCTTACTGCAGGTGCCGCTGTAGTGGCATGACCATACGCCATTCTCACTATCAACGACCTTAAGCCTGAGTACGGCACCCTCATCCCTATTATCAGCACTCCACCTATACGCCTGAGCAAGCGCCTGTGGGCCCAGGTAATCCTTATTCAGAAAAACCATTGGGCACGCCGAGTAACAAAGCCCGCACTTAATGCAGTATGCGAATTCCAGGTACTCATTGAGTTGCTCCTCCGTCTGTGGGTAGTAGGTCTCTAATTTCTCGAACTGCTCCGTCTCATCTTTCCTGATCAACCAAGGCTTAACACTCCTATGCTTCCTGAAGAAGTCCGAGAAGTCAGTTGCTACGTCCTTTATTGGTTCGAAATTACTGAGTGGTTCAATGGTAACAACCTCAGTGCCTAAGTCATAGGGCTTGGTTTCGCAGGCAAGCCTCGGCACTCCATTTATTATCATACCGCAGGAGCCACAAATACCCATCCTACAGCTATACCTGAAGGATAACGTGGCATCCTGATGCCACTTAATCTTTATCAACCCATCAAGTACGGTTTCGTGGTTTGTAAGTTCAATCTTATACTCACGCCAGTAATAGCCTCCCCCCCTTTCTGGATCATACCTCTTAACCTTGAATACGTATGTACGCCTAATGGGTGAACCAAGTGGTGGTTTCGTAATTGTGATCTTCTCCGTAGCGGCCGTAGTCTGTAATGCAGTGCCGGTTTGTTGAGAAGACACGCCTAATTATGGGTAATCATGTCTTTATAAGTTCTTCCTTGGAAAAGAATAAAACGGAATAATTAATGAACCTTTGGCATGGTTATGCGTGGATCATAACGGTAAAACGCATAAATACTAGACTTTTGTCTATTTCTTAATGGTTGAGTATGAGGGTTTTATAACGGACATTATGATTAGGATAGCCGGCGATATAGTGCTTTCGGATAACCCTGGCAAGGGAATTAGAAAGTGGCGCGAATTCTTCGAGATGTCCCAGGCTGAGTTGGCGGCTAGGTTGGTACATCACCGAGTGTGATTAGTGATTATGAGTCTGGGCGTAGGAAGTCACCGGGCTCCCAATTTATTAAGAGGGTTGTTAAGGCATTGGTTGATTACGAGCTTGAGAGGGGTGGTCAGAAGTTATACATATTGAGTAGGCAACTTGGTGGCGAAAGGTTTTGGGAGGCGATTCTTGATATGAGGGACTTCGACATACCCATTGAGATTAATGACTTCGTTAATGCGATAGGTGCGACGCTAGCTGTTGGGCCTGAGGGTTATGTCGATATTCATGGATATACCGTGGTTGATAGCTTGAAGCTTGTCCTCGACGTGCCATCGCATGAATACTTAAAGCTTTATGGAAGCACCACGCAGAGAGCTGCCGTGTTCACCAACGTTAGGTATGGCAGGTCTCCATTAATAGCCATTAAGTCCATGCTTGCATTCACGAGTCTGAGGCCCGCCATAGTGGTTATGCACGGTGTTGACAGACCTGATTACCTAGGCATTGAGATTGCAGGAGAGAGCATATACCGTTGGCTGTCGTTAATAACACAATTGATGAATTGTTAACGGCCCTAAGGAACTTAGCTGAACGGCAGAAGGCAGTTACTAAGTAATGCCGTTACTTGACCTGGGATATTAACGACGTGAGTATTCTTCGGACGCTCTCCTTGAATTCCTCTATTGATGATTCATTGACGAGTATGTAATCCGCCCTAGCTATTAAGTCTCCAAGTCCATACCTCAACTCCCTAAGATCCCTCATTAGAAAGTCCTCAAGGGTCTTCGGGTCATCAGGCCTACCCCCCCTCTTTAGCAATCTCTCAAATCTCATCTTCCATGGCGCCACCACGTAAATTAACACTACATTCGTTGATAATGCCTCCTCTATGGCTTCAATCTCCCTAATGCTCCTGGCTCCATCAATAACAACTACGTTAGACTGCCTAGGTACCTTCTCAAGAGTCTTATAGGCTATTGCCCTGGTACCACTCCTCAATCTCAGTGTTACCGATGCCGTTGATGAGGAAATACCGCTCTTTAAAGCCTCATCCCTAATCACGTCGCCCATAGTCACCACGGGAAGGCCCAACTCCCTCGCAACGTCTGATGCTATTGTCTTTCCCGAACCAGGCAGTCCTGTTATTACTACTACCAACACGTGCGCTGTGGATTACTAGGGCTTATTTTTTATTTACCCATAATAACCTCCCTAACCCTAAGTAGATCCGCATTTGTCCTAAATCCCTTAATGTGAAAGTGCGATCTTACGGCTTGATAACCAAGCCCCCTGATCACACTTATTACATCATTAATAGGCAGTTCACGGCCCAGGTCCCTACTGATCTCTGTGGTTAATGCGTAGGGTATATTGGGGGCCAAGTGATTCCTCAATGACTAACCTACTGATTTCCTTAGCCCTATCACTAAAGTAATCCTTAATATTCCTCGTGAAATGATCCACCATGAATTCGGTATCCCAGAGATTGCCAATCCATAATGGACCCGCCAACTTATATCTAGTACTTGTTGGTATTGGATACCCTGGTATGAAGCCCCCCCTCTGCAGTGTGCTCGGCCTGTAATAGGCATAACCAAGGTTCTTGAGTGTTTCCAGGGCATAGGCCCTATCCTTAAGAATTAATGCGCACACCCTGTAGTAATGGCCGTCGAGGAATGATATCAGTGGCTGTATTCCATAGTCCATTGATAATGCGTAGCGTGCAATTAATGATATCAATATCCTAATACCAACCTCAAACCTATAGGGAAACTTCTGTGGTAACGCCCCATAACGCCTAACGCACTTAATTGGGTATTTACCCGATAAAACACCCACATCTGTCGCCGTTATGCATAGCAACCCCCTCATCCTTAATTGCCCTAAGTCCATTCTCTATGAAGGGTTGTGGGGGGGATCCAAATGGATCTATATCGATTACGTCGCAACCACCCTCACGTGCAACCCTCAATAGTAAGTTATTGGCATCATCCCTATACACGCTAACTACATCATTAAGTCCATTCCTATCCACATTCAGTTTTATTAACTCATAGGCCTTCTCGGAAATATCATTGGCTATTACCCTGGAAACCCCATTGATCTCCCTGGCGTACCTAACGGCCCTAACCCCAGTCCCCGATAATGGCTCACAAATAGTAATACCAGCCTTACCAATATAGCTTACGTACCCATTAATTATTGCCGTTGACAATGACCTGTTAACCTCCATCCTAGGGTTATAAAACACCGGCGCGTGGGCCGGCTCCGGCCTATTACCAACAACGTACTTAGATAGGTCCGGGACAATTATTGAAGCTAAGCCCTCCCTAACCTCCACCCTGGGATACTCACTCATAGTGCTGCCTCGTTACTTAATTCCTGGACTCCAGGAATTCAACATCACGCTTATCAGACTCTATCAAGGCCAGCCCAACACCAAGAACTTTAGCGACGTTAAAGACCTCATTACTCACCCTCCTCTTATCCTCAACGAGGTACGACTCACTCTGTGAGTGGGCTGCGACCTTCGTATGAGCCTTCAGTAATGAGTATAGCCTAAAGGATGGCAGTAATTCCTTAATATCCTCATCAACCATTTCCTCCCTCTCCCTAACCTCGTTAATGACCTCCTCATCCCTAGGCCTTAAATTAACATCGTTCAGTATATCCTCATTGAATATGTTAATGAGTATTCTGGCGGTCCTCTCCGAAGCCTCTATGGACTCTCTCTCATACTCATAGACGGTCCTCCTGGTGACGCCAAGAATCTTAGCAAGGTCACCAAGGCTCATACCCCCCCTATCCTCCCTCAACCTCCTAAGCAATTGACCCTTCACGCTAGCCCTCACAATACCCTTATCCTTCACGAACTTAACCCCCCCCTCATTGTCCAAAATCCTCTTAAATGTCCTAATACCCACTGCGTAGATTCCATGTACCTTATACGCCACTCCATCCGCCATTTCCTCATCACCATAATTAATACCTACGATTATTGGCGTCGAATTTGAAACCCTTGATAGCACGATAAGGTCTACTATTGCCTCCCTACTCACCCTATCTGCATCCTCCTTAACCTTAACGATGAATTTACCCTCCTCATTATCTCTATAATTTGGTATCCTAATTATTGCGTCATACGATAATGATGAATCCCCCCCAACAAGCAGTACCTTAGCTCTCCTACTCGCTGCCAAGCTCAATACGTGTGTTATGAGTTCATTACTCATTACCTTATTATAACCATACATACTATTTTATTTAAATCTCTTTTGCATAGCTAATGAGTAATTACGAGGTTTTCCTGCCAATAACCATGGCATGGGCCGTGTCGTAAGGCTCCAGGTGAACCATGTCAAGTATTTCATAGCCCCTGTCCTTAAGCACGTCAATCTCCCTCTTGAATGTCTCGCTTGGTTCCTTGGTTACGTCAATGCTCATGGCCTTTATGACTAGCATTACATAGCCGTGGCTCTTCACGTAAACATCGGCATTATCAGCAAGTATCTTTGCCTGGAATGGCTGTGCAATGTCTATGTAGGCCACATCGACGGACTTAACAATGTGTACGTACTGCTCCGGGTACCTTGCATCTGCCAATATCGGTATTACATTCTTCCTACCCTGATCCACAAGCTTCTCCATGAACTCCCTGAAAACCCTCGGCGAGAACTCCACTGAGTAAATGACGCCCTTATTACCAACTATATCGCTTACGTGACTCACGGTGGTACCACTGGCAGCACCTAGGTAGAGAACCCGTGTTCCCTCCGCTATCGGCATTACCTTAAGTCCGTTCATAATCGCAGCCGCCAGCTTTGACCTATACGGATTCCAAATCCTGTACTCCTTACCCTCCCACTGAACCAACTGCTCGCCATAAACCCTCTTACCTGGTGTTAGATTGATTGTTGCCAATCTCTCTGTCCCATCCTCAAATGACACCCAGTAGACGCCCTTGAATTTCTCGTGCTCCTTAACACCGACAACCTGTATTAATGAAGACATTGGGAATGCGTATTTTTAAGGGATTATAAACCTTAATGTTCCTATCTACGACCGCCCCCCCTCCTCTCACGAGCCCTCTTCTCCTCAGCCTTCTTCTCAGTACCCTTTCTTTCTGCAGCCTTTCTAACGGCCTTAGCTCCGGCTTTCTTGGTGGTGGCTTGGCATACAGCGTCTTAACCTCCTGAATCCTCTTCATTAGGTCCTCCTTAAGCCTTGGCGCGATGAAGTTGCCCGTGAATGCATCAGCCTTAGCTGCTATTGCCAACTTCGCAGCCAATGCCCTGGCGATCTTACCGCGCTGCCACCTTGGGGCCCTAAATATCTCTGGGAATTGGAATATGACACCGTGCTTCGGCGGCTTACCGCCAGTCCTTAACGCCCTGAATAAGGCCTTCTCAGCACCAAGCACTTGAATTGTTGATGCAGGCAATAGTGCGAGTCTCATCAAGCCTCCCGCGAGCATTAATAGCCTAGCACCAAGTAATGGGCCAACCAATTCCCTAATGTTTGGTGCGACCTCAACCATAGCCTCATCAATGTACTGGGACAGTTTACCCCTTAGGTCTGATAATTGTATGTATAGCTTTGCGTAAGTCCTTATGGGTTCCAAGTCCCAATCAGCCATTTCAGCACCCACGCTCTTACTCGCAGCATCAGCAATTCTCTTGGCTCTCTCCTGCGAGAGGCCTAGCTTCGTTAGGTTATCAAGGGTGAAATTACTCCTGTGTCCCAGCTCTGTGACTAGCGTCATATACTCCTTATGGTCCTTAACCAAGTCCTCAAGCTCTGGGAAGTGAAGGCCGTACCACTCCCTAACCCTCGAACTTATTAAGTTGAGTATCTTGTCAATATCATCGACAGAACTTATTGCCTGCGCTATGAATAGGTCCCTCTTCTCCGCAACTTGCCTCAACTTATGCCTTGTCTGTACCGTGGTTATCTCATAAACCCTCGCCAAGTATTCATCCTCAGTGAGCCCAAAGACCTCCTTAACATACTTACTAATGTTATTCCTATACATCATACCTGCTTTACTTGGTAACTCGGATCTTATCTCAACGCCAGTTACCATGTTGGCGAGGTTCCTAGCCAACTCCCTATTCTCAACGACGATTTTAGTAATGCCCTTATCCTTAAGTTCATTTATTATCCTTACAACCTCATCTATTGGTTCACCGGTCTCAAGCTTATTCATCTTATCGGCTATCTCGTCCGTACTACCTTCATAAAGCACCTTAGCTATCACATCACCATTCTCATTCAGAGCCACTACACCGAGGACGTCCAATACGAGGTATGCCACGCTCATCAGTACTCACACTAATCACGTGATGATTCACTATCTTTTAAGCTTTTTACCTCGTCCTGAAAAGTCTATATCTAGCAATGAATAATGCGTTAATCACGACAAGTATTGCGCCAATGAGGAATATGATAACCCCCCCTAAATCCATTATTGTACTTATTAATAATGCATTACCAGCCATGTATTGAGAAATAGCTGTTATTAAAACCGAAACATTAAGTGGCCTTGGATTATCGTTAAATAGTACCAGTGAGTAATTGCCGTGATTAAGTAATTGGAATGTTATTAAATAGGCATTATGCACCTGCTTATAACTTAATGGAGTTAGTACATGGCCGAATTGATCAAATACGTACACGGATAATGGGTATGAATCATTGAGAAGAATTACTATGTATGCAGGGCTATTTATGTAAATGGGTATTAAATACCTTGAATATACGTCGATGCTTATCGTCATATTGCCCAGGGTACTCGTCATTACATTGTATACCTTAGGCAGGAATGAACTTGCTATCAATAGCGTTACGGCTCCAATAATCATTAATACAATGCCAATTCTTATTAGATTCACAATCATTAAAGGGGATTGAGCCATTTAAAAACCTATTTTTAACCCCCCCTAGTAAAAGTGTGGGTGTAAAAAGTAATTAGGAGTACATATCAACAAACTCGAGCCAAGTGTCGAGCTCATCAACACTCATCCTATGTATCGTATTGCCCCTCTCGACCCATGCCTCCTTCGGTATTAACTCATCGCCAACTCTATCAAATACGATCCTCATTATAGGTCTAGGCTCATCACCAGTGATGAACTCAGCCCCAGCCGCCTCCTCCTCACTTGGTGCATGGAATAATAACTCAACGGTATTAGAACTCTCCCTAATCTCATAAAGCGGGTTGCCTCTAATGAAGTTTATGAGTTTATTATAGCTAATTGACCTCATCAAATTAAGGAGTAATGGGAGGTAAATTAAATACTTTGTTTTAATTATTGTGTTCATGAATATGAACATAAGTTATTAAATTTTGAGACCAATTATGGTAGTACGTGGTATATTCTCATTAGCATGTATATGCCTACGAGTACTATTATGATTCCATAGGCAATTCTCAGCGTCCTCTTTGGGGGCTTTAACCGCTATGCTAGTGCCTGCGTAACCACCTGCAACGCCACCGGCCACGTATAGTAGGGCTATGAGTATGAGGACGTCGCCGTAGAACCAATACTCAGCACCACTGGCCACACCAAACGTACCAACACTTATTAGGCTCGTACCAATGGCCCTCGTTATGCATAGGCCAGCGGAGAACATTAGGCTGGGCACAATTAGGAAGCCACCACCAATACCGAAGTAACCACTGACCAAGCCCACTACGAAGCCGAAGACCGCCACCTTGAGTATGGTCGACATTGTCAGTCTCGGGCACCTCTGGAAGGCATTAAGCACGTGATTAACCTCATCAACTGTACCGGCCTGCGTTGATTCCTTCCTAATCGCCATGTATATACCTAGCACAATCATTGCAATGGCGAAGTAGGTCAGTAGGTCAGTGCCTGGTGTTATGTGGCCCAGGTAAGCCCCCCCTATTAAGGAACCAACGAGGCCTACGCCGGCGAATATGCTCCAACCTTTGGCGCCACATTCCTCTTCCTAAGGTGCATGTAGGAGTTTATGTACGCGTTAAGTCCAACGGCCAATGCCGTAGTCCCAATGGCTATATGGGCTGCATCAGGTATTGTGTCAAGACCAACGAAGTATAGGAACAATGGAACAGCCAAGATGCTGCCACCACCTCCAATAAGACCAAGTGAAAAACCAACCAGTATTCCTGATATCACTGATAGTGCATATTGTATTGGTGTTATGGCTACCGTCATACATCCTCGTTAGGAAATTAGTCCTTTTTTAAGTTTTTTAGTTCAAAAATTTGACTTATTAATTAAATTTAGTGACATTTAGTGATAATTAATAGATGAATATAGCATTACTGTCCTTACTTATTCCTCGTTAGGATTATGTAAAATAGACCTAAATTTAAATATTCTTAATATTTGATTCCATGCATTAGTATATGTGTATTTTTGGTGCCTTGCCCAATATCTTCAGGGACTCCTGGGCAGCGACTAGCCTAGCCACTGGTACCCTATAGGGCGATGCGCTGAAGTAGTTGAGTCCCCTACCACAACCTTAGCCAGTATCTTTATTGAGTCTGGGTCACCGCCATGCTCACCGCATATGCCAATCTCTATGTCTGGCTTCACGGATCTAGCCGCGTCTATGGCTATCTTCATGAGCTTGGCAACGCCATCCTCGTCGATGGTCACGAATGGGTCGTAGGGCAGTACGCCGAGCTCTAGGTACTTGCTCATGAACTTATTCTCCACGTCATCCCTGCTAAAGCTGAAGACTGCCTGCGTTAAGTCGTTTGTTCCAAAGCTCATGAAGTCCACTACCTTGGCGATTTTGTCGGCTGTTAGGCATGACCTAACCGTCTCCATCATGGTGCCAATCTTGAAGTCAATCCTATCGCCATACGCCTTGAATACCTCCTCTGCCGTGGGCTTAACGACGTTGTTAATTATTATCTCGAGCTCCCTAACCTCCGCAACCTGCGGAATCATTATCTGCAGCTCAATGTGCTTACCCTTCCTCTTAAGCTCGAGGGCTGCGGACAGTATTGCCTTAACCTGCGCCGCGTAGATCTCCGGGTATGTAATGCCAACCCTAACGCCTCTGTGCCCCATCATTGGGTTAGCCTCCATCAATGCCTTAACCCTGGCGAGCAGTCTCTCCTTCTCAGGGTCTGGCTTACCCAGTGTCCTGGCTCTGGTCACCTCTGTAACCAACTCCTCAAAGTTTGGCAGGAACTCGTGCAGTGGTGGGTCGAATAACCTAACCGTTATTGGGTAGCCCTCCATTATCTCGAATACCTCCAGGAAGTCCTTCTTCATCATCTCAGCCAATTGATCAAGCAACTCCTTCCTCTCGCTTGGGTTGTCTGAGAGTATTACCTTCCTAAATAGGTCTAGCCTACCAGGCGCCCTGAACATCCTCTCGGTCCTCAATAGGCCAATGCCCTTGGCACCAAACCTCCTGGCTATTGTGGCGTCATCAGGCGTATCGGCATTAGCCCTAACCTCAAAGACAGACACTGAGTCAGCCATGTCCAGGAACTCGAAGAACTCAGGCGGTAGTTTGGGCTCTATCGTCGGTACCTTACCAACATAGACATTACCCGTAAATCCATCAATTGTTATCCAATCACCCTCCTTAATAACCACATCACCAACCCTCGCAGTCCTAGTGCTGTAATCAATCTGTAGAGCCTCGGCGCCAACTACCGCCGGCCTACCGATTGCCCTGGCAACAACTGCCGCGTGGCTAGTTGCACCACCCCCCCTACTTGTTAATACACCCACTGATGCGTAGAAGCCGTGCACGTCATCCGGCTTCGTCTCCTCCCTAACCAGTATAACCTGTTTGCCAGCCTTAGACCACTCCACTGCCCTATCTGGATCGAATACCGCCTGCCCGCTTACTGCACCTGGTGATGCCGGTATACCCTTGGTCAATGGCTTACCTGCCTTGGACTCATCAATCCTTGGATAAAGCATCTGCAGTATGTACTCAGGCTTAACACCCATTATCGCCTCCTCCTTCGTTATGAGGCCCTCCTTGTACATGTCGACCCTCGTCTTCAAAACGGCCAGTGGATTCATCTTAGCGTTCCTCGTCTGTAGGAACCATAGCTTGCCCTTCTCTATCGTGAACTCCACATCCTGAACCTCCTTCTTAGTTCTCTCAATGAGCTTAACACCATTGTATAACTGCTCATAGACCTCAGGCATCTCCTCCTTAAGCTTCTCAACGGGCTTTGGAGTCCTTATGCCCGCAACCACATCCTCACCCTGGGCATAGGGCAGGTACTCACCGTAAAGCCTATTCTCGCCAGTTGCTGGGTCCCTTGAGAAGACGACGCCAGTTGCTGACCTCCAGTCAGCGTTGCCAAAGACCATGGTCACTATTGCCGTGGCCGTGCAGTCAGCGATATCAGGCGTTATCTTATTGGCCTCCCTATAGAACCTAGCCCTTGGTGAGTTCCACGACTTGAACACAGCCTCTATTGAGAGCCTTAACTGCTCCCATGGATCATCAAACACCTTACCAAACCTCTTAATGTATATCTGCTTATAGATCTCGACGAGTTCCTTAAGTCCCTCAAGCGGTATTTCTGGGTCCTCCTTAACGCCGTACTTCCGCTTAATCTCCTCAAGAGGCTTGTTAAACTCCTCCTCAGGTATGCCAAGGACTATCCTACCAAACATTGCCAGAAACCTCCTATACGCATCGTATGCCCCATGCTTATTGTTAATTCTCTTGGCTAACCCGTGGACAGTCCTATCATTAAGGCCTACGTTGAGGACCGTATCCATCATACCGGGCATTGAGACTGCGGCTCCAGACCTTACGCTAACGAGTAATGGATTATCGGGATCACCAAGCTTATACCCAGTCTTCTCCTCAAGGTACTTAATGCCCCTGGCAACCTCATCCATCAATCCCTCAGGTAACTTCTCACCCTTGTCATAGTACTCCCTGCACGCTTTCGTGGTTATTATAATGCCGGGAGGAACAGGTAAGCCGAGCCTCGTCATTAGGACGAGACTGGATGCTTTACCACCTATTAACTTAACATCGTCTGGATCAGCCTCTTCGAAGGTTAACACGTACTTACCGAGGGAACCCATTATACATTTATGGATCTCTAGTTTTTATAAATTTTATTATATCGATCATTATTAATACTTTTTCTATTGATTAATCATTAACAATAATTATAAATACTGAACAATAAATTCGAGAAGATTCCCTATCAATATTGACTGTGAAAATAATTTATACGTAAAAATTTAAATATATTAATGGAAGCACAATTTTAATAATAATTTAATTTTAGGACTACTTGATTACGCCATTAGTATCGAGATTAGGTGCATTATTAATGGACCTGCCGCTGGGTTTATCAGGCTAATCATTGCTATAACCGGTGCAAAGACTATCGAGACGGTATTCACAACCTTAATGAGTGGGTTCAGTGATGGTCCAGTGGTGTCCTTGAATGGGTCGCCAACCACATCGCCAACCACAGCATTTTTGTGCGGCTCGCTCTTCTTGCCAAATTTCTGGCCGTTTACTTCGATGCCCTCAATCTCGATGTACTTCTTGGCATTATCCCAGGCGCCACCGGCATTAGCCATTAGTAGTGCCCTTGGGAATCCGGCGAGTATTACGCCGAATATTGTACCAACAAGGCCAATCCAGCCCAGCGCCAGTCCAACCACTATTGGGACTATTACGGCTGATAGGCAGGTACTAAGAAATTCTTGAGTGCATGCCTGGTCACAATATCAATCGCCCTATTGTAATCGGGCTTCTCCTGAGGCCAAAGCTCAAGAATTCTCTTAGTCCTAAACTGCCTCCTAATCTCCTCAACAAGCTCACCAGCGGCCCTACCCACAGAGGCTAGGGTCTGGCTTGAGAAGAAGTATACGAGGGCCACGCCAATTAAGGCTCCAATTATTATTCTTGGGTCAATAACCATTAGCTCACCAAAGGCCTGTACCAGTGGTATTCCCATCCTCTCCACAACCTCGTATATGAATCCAATGAATAGTATTAGGGCTGCTAAGCCAGCGCTTGCTATTGCGTAGCCCTTCGTTGTCGCCTTAAAGGTGTTGCCGATGGCATCCAGTGGGTCTGTTACATCCCTCACCTCGTCCATGCCCGTCATCTCCACGAGACCATTGGCATTATCACTAACCGGCCCATAGGAGTCCAGGGAAATAACTATACCTGCGAGACTTAGTAGCCTACGGATGCCACGGCCGTACCGAAGATACCCCCCCCTCAACGCCGTATGGTGGTATAAACATTGAGCCAAGTACGTAGGATATCCCGAGGGCGGCCACGACCATGAATATCGTGGGTATCGCACTTAATAGGCCGTATGAGTAACCCGCCACTATTACGTTTGATGCTGAGAGCACTGCCTGGCGTGCGATGTTCCTTACGGGTGGGAATGTGTAGTGCGTGAAGTATTCAGTGGCGAACAGTACGACTATTGCCGTTATCATGCCCAGTAGGTCCGATATAAATATCGCCGTGGCCTCCATCAATGGGAAGGCCATGAACGAGTATATAGCAACGAGTATTGCCGAGACGATTATAGTTGTGTAGAGCGCAAGGTTTAGCTTGCTCATTGCAGCGGCGGCTAGGTCCTTACCCTTCACCTCACCCCCCCTAACCACCTGAACCCCCCCGACCAATGTGCCTATTAATGTTAATGTTGCAAGTACTATTGATAGCATGATTAGGTTCGTTGCAAGCCTAAATACTGCGGCAAGCAATAGTGTACCTGCGAGAACAACTACGAAACTTTCATAGACATCACTCGCCATGCCCGCGCAGTCACCCACATTATCACCCACGTTATCCGCAATCACACCTGGATTTCTAGGGTCATCCTCCGGTATCCCCCCCGCCTCAACCTTACCAACTATATCGGCACCCCCCCAGTCAGCGGCCTTCGTGTATATACCGCCGGCGACCCTAATGAATAGTGATATTAGGCTTGCACCAAATGCCACCGGCGCCAATGCCTCTGCCCATAGTGGTGTTGGTAATGTTGATGAGTATGCCATGTATAGTACCGTGACTATTAATAGGGCAATACTGGCTAGAGATAGTCCCATTACGGTGCCTGCCTTAAATGATGTGCTTAGTGCTGGGCCCATACCGTACTTACCCATCCAAGCTGTCTTGGCGGCGCTTCTCGTGGTTACGTACATCCCTAGGTAACCGGCGACGGCACTGCCTATGGCGCCTAGGGCGAAGGATAATGCGGCTAACCCAGCCATTAATCCGCTGTGGAATATTACGTAATACGCAGCCCATATAAGCACTGTCAATACAACACCCGTTGGCAGTATCGTCTTATACTCCCTCATTAGGAATGTCTTGCCTCCTTCGGCAATTAGCATGTTTATCTCGGTTAATTCCTTCTTACCTGGCTGTATCCTGAGTACTGATGATGCGTTGTACCCAGCTAGGGCTAGTCCAATAATTGGAACTACTATTGCCAGTAGTAATTCCAGGGGCAGCATCGTAGAGAACCACACCTTATGGATTAATAAACATTATTACTCATTATTACTCAAGCCTACCCGTTTTAATGATTAAACTCTGCTCAATACTCTGTATCAATTTCAGACATGATGCGCATTTTTAAGTAAAAAATATTAATTCTTTTTCACAGATAGTAATTGTGTCTCGGAGTTTAAGTATTCAACAGGCTGTTAGGATAATTGTTGAGGAAAACCCGCTCTACGTAACCCTATTGTCGAGCGGTCTTGTTAACTTATCAGCGCTCGCTAGGAGTATTAAGCCCCCCCTTGTTGATTCAATGGTTGGTAAGGACACCAAGGTATTCACGATAGTCAAGGCGTTGGAGAGGATTTCCATGAATTATAAGTTGGTTAATGAGTATCCTGACATTGTTAAGGCGTTAAGTATGGCTGAGATAATTACGTACAGTGGCATGGGTGAGGTTGAGATAATGTTAACGGAGGAGAATATGGAGAAGGTGGCGAAACTTAGGGACCTATTAACTGCGGCTAAGGTTCAATTTATAATACTTAATGACGGCAATAAAATGCACGTGATTGCGCCATTAATGTACATAACCAGTGTTTGCACGCAGACAAAGATTGAGGAGTATGGCATGGTGAGGATAATGTTCGCTGAAAAGGCCCCTGTCGGTATTGTGACATTTCTCGTACAAGTCATGAAATCCAATCAAATAACCGCTAAGCATGTACTTAGGTATGACAATGATATCTACGTAGTGGTCGAGAGGGAGAAGACACCAATCCTACTTAATATAATAGAGAGATTGAGAACTATGGCTATGCTCCAATCAGCACAACAGGTAGGTAGGGGTTAGGGCTTGGTTTTTAAATCCCGTGGTAGTTAAATTGATTAATTCTATCGTGATGATTCTACGGGACCTGATTAATGATGTGAGCGGCCTCTACTGATCTATTTCTTTTATCTTTAATGCGTTAAGGGAATAGCTTAATTACGCCTCTATGGCTTAATGAGTAATGCTTAACATTAATAGGATTAATGGCTTAATCAATGAATTACGCAGGAAATCAGTGGAGTTAGCGGTCGTTACTCCTGGACCGAATTTTAGGTACCTAGTTGGCTCCTACATTGAGACCTTTGAGAGATTTGGTGCATTAATGATTTGTACAGGCAATGGTGCATATGCCTTAGTGTTGCCGAGGCTTGATGAGGGTAAGGCCAAGGCCACTGGTTTGCCGTATATTGTTTATGGTGATGAGGAGGGCCCGTTAAATGCCATTAAGGTGTTCATTAATGGTAATTGCGGTGCGGCGAGGAGGGTTGGTCTTGAAGGTAGGGCAACGCTTAATTATTTATGGATTTTACGTAGAGTGATTGGTGAATTTAGTGATTATTCAATTGATGATTTATTGACATCAATGAGAATAAGTAAGGATGAGGGTGAGTTAAGGAATATCGAGCGCGCAGTTAGGGCCATTGAAGATGGTATTAAGGCTGCTCATGAAACTATTAAGCCGGGAATGACGGAGCTTGATATTGCTAAGGTGATTAGTGATGCCATTGGTAATGCAGGTGCTGAGCCTAGGGATGTGCTTGTTCAGTCAGGTCCTAACTCGGCCATACCTCATTGGGTGCCTTCCCGTAGGAGGGTTGAGGTTGGTGATGTGGTTGTCATTGACGTCACCGCAACCTACAATGATTACTATGGCGATTTAACGAGGACATTCGTAATAGGCAACCCACCAGGCGATTTCTGGCGCATTTACAACCTAGTTAAGAAAGCCCATGACGAGGCAATAGCCGGAATCAAGGAGGGCGTTACTGGTGCGTATGTTGATTCGATAGCCAGGAGAGTCATAACCGAGGGTGGTTATGGGGGGGAGTACTTCATTCATAGGACTGGTCATGGGATTGGGCTTGAGGTTCATGAGGAACCATTCATAAGCCAGTCCTACGATAAGGCGTTACCGAGGGGGGGTAGCACATTCACTATTGAGCCTGGCATATACCTACCTGGTAAGTTTGGTGTTAGGCTTGAGAGCAATGTCGTGATTAAACCAGGCGGTATAGTTGAGGTTCTCGATAAGTACTGGCCTGAGGTTGTTGTCAGGGCTTAGTAATGCTTTTATTACTTAGTACCTCCGTAATCACTAACGTGATACTATACCTTGTTAGGCATGGTGAGGCGCAATTGAATGCGCTTGGGATTCTTCATTCAAGGAATTATAACGATAACCCACTAACGGATAAGGGAAGGCTTGAGCCGCGGCCACCGCAATGCTTCTACGTAAGCTAGGCGTTCATGGTCCAGTATTCACGTCACCGTTATTGCGTGCTCGACAAACGGCCGGTTGTATTGACCCTAATTATAGTTGATGAGAGGTTAAGAGAGATTGATATGGGTGAATGGGAACTCAAGAAGATAAGTGAGATACCCTTTAATGACTATGTTAAGGATCCTATTAAGCATCATCCACCCGGTGGCGAGACCATGGAGTCTGTGGTTAATAGGGTAATGGACTTCTTAAACTTTATTAAAGGTATTAATGAGAAGCACGTAATTGCAGTAAGTCATTGGCATCCAATTACTACGATAGTAGCCCTAATTACGGGGTTACCGTTAAGCAACATCTATAGGCTGCATCTCGATACTGGGTCTGTAACAGCCATAAACCTTGACCATAATTACGTAGTATTCATTAACTTAAGTCCCCCCCTGAGGATATTAAGGAGCCTTGGTTTTAGTGATAATGAAATAATGAATGTGTGTAATAATTGGGGGTTAATTTTATGAGTATTACGTGCGATGATGTTCATTGGAGGCTTGTTGAATTGAATATAGATCATGCATGTGGATTAGCAAGTCTACTAAAGATTATCGGCGAGAGATTGGGTATTTTTGATGTTCCAGATGTTGTCGATGTATTGATTTATGGCGATCATGAATTCGTTAAGCAAGTCCTAGGCAGTTACGTGGTTATTGAGAGGTCCCTAGTTCCAGACCTCTTCTCACGTTCAGTTCTAATAAAGGGCATACCTTACGCGTCTATTGAGGATCTCGTTGTGTCAGTGGTAGTTAATAGTGATATTCCGTGGTACGTATCCCTTATTAAGGAATTGATTAGGAATACCAACGTGAGAAGTGGTTTAAAGTGGGAGTGGATCAACGAAGTACTTAATAGGTTTGGTGCCATGGAGGTTTTTAATAAACTCATTTCGCAGTAGGTTCATAAATGCAGGCCGGGTCTGATCCTAAAGGATCGCCTAATTCAGTATAAGCTCTTGCTCTTGACCCACCGCATATATTCTTAAATTCGCATATACCGCATTTACCATTAAACCGAGCCTCCCTTATCGTCTTAAGCACTGGGTGCTCCCTATATACCCTCACTATGTTGTCTTTTCTAACATTTCCAAGCGTTAGCGGTAGGAACCCGCTTGGGTATATCGAACCATCACTGGCTACAAATATTATACCGTAACCATCCCTGGTCGGTATAAAGCTTGGCGGCTTTGTATTGCTTGGAGGCTCACCCATCAATTCCCTGAGCTGCCTCGTTAATTCCCAATACAACTTACCACCCTCATACTTAGCACCAGCGTTTCTATGCATGATAACCCTCCTAAAGAAGGGTGCCTCAACAGTCCTTATTTGTAATCCGTATAGTGATGCGTCGTATAGGAATTGAACAACATCCTCAGTCTCCCAGGGATCCAAGGGCTCGAGTTCCATGCCCCCCCTACCCACGCGTATTAGGAAGAAGACCTCCCACGCATTGGCCCCCCCGCTGTCTTTAACGATCTTAAATACCTGGGGTAATTCGTGTACGTTGAGTTTCATAACCGTTGTGTTAACCTGGAATTCAATTCCATAACTCCTAAGCCTATTAAATACTTCCAGAGTCGTCTTAAAAACATCGATTCTCTCCAAAGCAGTTCTTCTAATATAATTATGGGTCTCAGGCCTGGCTCCATCTAGGCTTATTGATACTGAGCTTACACGCCCCCCCCTTAATTCCCTGAGTAATTCATCATTAAGTAACTTTGTTGACACGGCAGGAGACAGCGCCACTGGGATTCCCAGCGACCTTGCATGGTCTATTAATTCCAGTATGTCTTCCCTCATTAATGGGTCACCGCCAGTGAGTATCAGCACTGGGTATGGTTTGCCAAATCCCGTTATGTCCTCAATGAATTTCTTAGCCTCCTCAGTGCTTAACTCAGTGGGTAATGGCTTAAGCAGCGCGTTGGCTCTACAATGTCGGCATGCCAATGGGCATGCCTTCGTTGTCTCGTAAAATACCAGCAATGGCTTCTCCTCAAGTGGCCATCTATGCATTGCGTTGGGTTCAAGCCCCTTATTTAATAACTTACTTCTTAGTGTTATTTTACATACATGGGCAAGCAAGATTTTATACTTGGTTAGGTACCTGCCAATTGATTAGATGATCAACATAACGAACTTAGTGGTGGGGGGGAGCGGCACCGTGAGCCTTTCTATTAAGGGCCATGACTACGTGAAGAACGATAGGGAGTTCACAGACATTAGTAGGCCGTTAATATTCTGGAACATCACGTATAGATGCAACTTAAAGTGTATACACTGCTACATAAATGCGATACAGGGTCTCTCAAGAGATGAGTTAACGACTGAGGAGGCCCTAAGGGTTGTTGATGATGCCCATGAACTAAGAACTCCACTTCTCATTATTAGTGGTGGCGAGCCTTTAATTAGGGAGGACATAACTGACGTTATGAGGAGAGCTAATGATTATGGTATAAAGGTCTCCCTCAGCACTAATGGTACGTTAATCACTAGGGATTGGGCCTTAAAGCTTAAGGAGTTGAATGTCCAATACGTTGGAATAAGCATTGATTCACCAATACCTGAGGTTCATGATAAGATTAGGGGGGGTGTTCAGGGGGGGCCTGGGACTTGGCGATTAGGGGGGGTATTAAGAATGTGATGGAGGTTGGAATACCAGTCGGTATTAGGACAACCGTTACCAAGTTAAATATTGATCATGCGCCTGAGGTTGTGGAGCTGGCGCATAGGTTGGGTATTTCTAGGGTAGCGTTTTACCACCTAGTACCTAGTGGTAGGGGTAGGGGTATCGTTAATTTATTACCGAGCCCCCCCGAGCAGTTACTGAGGTTCTTAATGAAGCTAATTGATATCGCCAGGAAGTACTCAGACGTTGAGATATTGACTGTGGATAATCCAGCTGATGGTGTCGTTGCATCATTGCTGGCGAGCAACGATGAGGGTGAGTTCATGAGCAAGCTAAGGCTTGTGAGTAGGATGGGTGCATGCAGTGCCGGTAGGAAGGTTATGTCGATCTATCCTAATGGTGATGTTTATCCATGTCAATTCTTCAATGATAAGCCAATGGGTAATGTCAGGAAGGAGAGATTAACTGAGATTTGGCTTAGGCCCAGGGTAAACACTGAGCTTGTGATTAGGCTTAGAGAGAGAAATTACGGTGATTCCCCATGCATGAGATGCCCATACCTAAGGTACTGCGGTGGTTGTAGGGTTAGGGCTGGGGGGGTCCTTAATAATGATCTTTGGTCCATGGACGTTGTGTACCATGAACTCGCTGTTACGCTTATGGAGACTTGGTGAGGTTGACCTAAAGCCCTGGCAGGTAAGGGTCATGAAGGAATTTGAGGAGTCCCTGGGCATTAATGGCAGTAATTAAGTATCCCTCAATTTGATTTAACGCAATAACAAAGTACATAAACCGGTTATTTGGCGTCTACATGAGTAAATGACTGACTTGATGATTAAGGTTTTAGGTGGTGGAGGTGAGGTCGGTAGAATGGCTATTTTCGTTAAGGACGCCAATTCCGATAAGGGTTTCCTCTTTGATTATGGCGTTAATTTTGATGAAAATGATAGACCCGTAATGCCCGGCCATGTTAGGCCCAGGGACATAATGGCGGTATTCCTAAGTCACGCCCACTTAGACCACTGTGGTGCGTTGCCGAGCCTATACGTTAGTTCACCACCGCTGTATACGCCACGCCATTGACGCTTGAGCTTGCGGACATCATGTTTAAGGATGCCATTAAGCTAAGTGGTTATTACCTGCCCTATGAGGATGAGGAGATCAAGGCTGTGCTTGACCACGCAATACCCGTGACCTACGGCGAGGATGTCGATATTTCAAAGGATGTTAGGGCTACCATAATAAATGCGGGTCACGTACCTGGCAGTATGTTGACATTACTTGAAATAAACGGTGCCAGAATATTGTTCACGGGCGACTTTAATTTATCACCATCAAACCTGCTCCGTGGCGCTGACATAAATAATGTTCCTAAGGATGTCGATGTTGTTATTATGGAGGGTACATACGTGACCAACACGCACCCGTCTAGGGAGGAGGTCGAGAAGGAATTCATTAGAGTGATAAAGGAGACTATCGAGAGTGGTGGTTCTGTGTTAATACCGGTATTAACGATTGGTAGGGCCCAGGAAATATTAATAACGCTTTATAAGAATGGCATTGACTACCCAATAATAATTGATGGATTAGCCAGGGTAGCCAATCAAATAGTGGCTAAGTACCCGCATTACTTGGCGAATCCTGAGCTTTATCTAAAGGCTGTTGAGAGTAGTCTCGAGGTCACCACGGACTACCAGAGGAAGTCGTTAACCAAGGAACCCGTGATAATAGTTTCGCCAGCTGGTATGCTAAAGGGAGGCGCCGCTGTTTACTACTTGAAGAAGTTGGGTAAGGATAGGAGAAATGCCGTGATACTCCCGAGTTATCAAGCACCCGATACTCCAGGTTTTGAATTATTAACGAGAGGACGAACATTCATTGATAAGGCTGAGATAGTGCTCGAGGCTAGGCTCTATTGGTTTGACTTCAGCTCACATAGTGGTAAGGCTGAATTAGAGGCATTCATTAATCATTTCAGCCCAGATACTAGGGTTCTCCTCGTGCATACAGAGGCAATAAAGGCGTTGCAATTTCTTGAGAGGTTGAAGACTAAGTACGGTATTGATAACGTCCACGTCCCAATTAACGAAGAGACGCTATTAATACGTGTAAATAAGTAGATATAATTCATCGTGGCATTATTGATGGGCATTACGTTGAAAGGTTTAAAGGCTGTATTAACTTCGTTAATTGCTATGTCCCAGATAAAGATCGAGGAGGTGAAGCCAACCTTTGAGAGGGTTGGATTGCATAGCCACATTAAGGGTTTAGGTGTTAGGGATGGTAAGGTGCAGTTCTCGGCAGATGGTTTTGTTGGGCAGGTCGAGGCTAGGGAAGCCGCCTACTACGTTGTTAAGATGATTAGGGCTGGTAAATTTGGCGGTAAGGGCGTATTAATCGTCGGCCCACCTGGCACTGGTAAGACGGCACTCGCCATAGGTATCGCCAGGGAGCTTGGTCCTGACACGCCGTTTGTGCAGATAAGCGCTGCTGAGGTCTATAGTATGGAGGTTAAGAAGACGGAATTCCTGACGAGGGCCCTTAGGAGCGCCATTGGTGTTAGGATTAGGGAGTGGCGTAGGGTGTATGAGGGTGTTGTTAAGAGCCTTGACATTCAATATGGTAGGCACCCATACAATCCATACGCCCAAATACCCAGGAGTGCCACCATAACCCTGGCCACGAAGGACGAGGAAAAGAGACTTAGGGTCCCCCCCGCGGAGATCGCTGAGCAATTAATTGAGCTTGGCGTTGAGGAGGGTGATGTTATTTGGATTGATGAGGAGACTGGTAGGGTGTTTGTTCAGGGTAAGGGTGAGGGTGGTGAAACATATGATATTTACGTTAAGAAGAAGATAGAGGTTCCAAAGGGACCTGTCTATAAAGAAAAGGAGATAACGAGGTTCTTCACACTCAATGACCTGGACATATACCAGGCTAGGCAGCAGGGATTGCTCAGCGCCATGATATTTGGCTTCGCAGCTGAGGAGCGGGAAATTCCAAATGAGGTTAGGAAGGCCGTTGATGAGTTCGTGATGAAGCTAATAAATGATGGCAAGGGTGAGCTTGTACCTGGTGTATTGTTTATCGATGATGTCCACATGCTCGATATCGAGACATGGGCGTACCTGAGCAGGGCTATGGAGAGTGAGTTAAGTCCAATACTCATCCTAGCCACCAATAGGGGGGGTATAACGAAGATTAGAGGCACGGATGTCGAGTCACCTCATGGCGTTCCACTGGACATGCTTGACAGGCTCATTATAATCAGGACGAAGCCTTACACGGCTGATGAGGTTAGGGAGATAATAAAGATCAGGGCTAAGGAGGAGAAGGTTTCGTTATCCAATGACGCGCTTGAGGAGTTGACTAAGATAGGCACCGAGGAGAGTCTCAGGTATGCCATTCAGTTATTGGCACCTGCTCAATTAAGGGCTCAGGAGGCTGGTCATAACGAGATCACTAAAGAGGACGTTGAGTACGTTAAGAAATTATTCCTCAGTGTTAAGGAGAGTGTGCAGTACGTTAAGGAGTATGAGAATTACTTCCTGCGTTGAGACCTTCTACACCTAAAGAAAAGTTAAGGTTAAAAAGGCAATAGGCAAAGCCGGTTATGGGGGGGGTATTCATGCTTAGTCTTAACGACGTTGTTCAAGCAATATACACGGTAACTAGGGTTGTAACTGTACCCGTTAATATACACGCAATAATATACTTAGCCGGTAGGGATTGGGCAATGTTTGAGAGGGATGGTTCGTACGTCATTTATAAAACAACGGATACTCAGGGAAATCCCGTAACGATTAGGTTAAGAGTTAGGGAAATGGGTTCATCGGAAAGTCATTATTACGAGGTTTACGGTATGGAAATGCAGTTTAAGTACATGGGTCATGATTTCCTAGCCGTGTACCCAGTAAGTAGTGGTTTTAGTAAGGCAAAGGTTGATGATAAGTACTTACTCGACATAAGCACCAAGATTGGCGGTGGCGAACCATGCATAGTGGCACTTCGAATTGGTCAGGTACCGGCAATATGTAAGCAAATTGGTAAATTCTACCTCGTGATTACCAGGGCGTGATCAGTAGCGGCGTTCAAGCATCATCGATCTTCTGGGTTCATCCTCATCATACATGCAGTAATTAGGGAATTGGTTTATATATAACTCTTTAGTCATATTTTTCGCTTTAGGTAATGTCTCGGTTTATAAAGGATTTCTGGGGAAGGATATTGTCGCCACTGTACGTAGGGGGGGAGAGGGAATTTCTAAGTAAGTTAGTGGCTCATATCGAGCTTAGTCAAAAGGCCATATCAATACTTGAGGAGATGGTGCTAAGCGCCGTTGAGGATAACAACGTTAGTAAAACCAAGGTCTCTGAGGGTATGAGGGAGATAGCCGCGCTTGAGCGTGAGGGTGATGAAATCGTTAGGCAGATAAATGATTCTGTGCTTAAGGGCGCGGTGCCAATAACCACGGCTTCAATTATGGATACCATACTCAATAAGTCGGATGACATACTCGACGGAATTCACGTACTGTCTAGGGAGTTAAGGCGTACATACTATCTATGCAATACCGAGCCTGTTAGGAAGTTCCTTAGCGAGGAATTTCTGGAGATGCTTAGAATTGGTAAGGAAGCCCTCAAAATGCTCCTGGAGATCATCAATAACCTAGATAAGAAGAGCTTTAGTGATATTAGGGTCATGGTTATGGGAATACAGAAGCTCGAGGAGGAGGTTGATGATATAAAGGATTCAGCCTGGATAAACTATACTCAAGCGCCAAGGAGTTAACCTACGTGGAGTTCATGAGTAGTATGAGCCTAATATTCGGTATTGATGATGTACTAGACTCAATAAAGGATATAGCCTATATGATATTGACATTAGTTAGTACGTATGGCGCCTAATGAGAAGATTAATGCGAAAGCAGTTCTGTTTGATTATGACGATACGATAATGGACGTAAGCGATGCAAGAAATTACGCGAGGCATGTTATTGCTAAGGAATTATCATTAATTACTGATTTAAGTCAGGAACACATACTCAGGATAATTAAGGATGTTGAGACATGGATGGAGTCCATTGGTCAATTCGACAGGAGGGTTTGGTTTAAGGAGGTAGCTAAGGCATTGGGCATTGAGATAGGTATTGATGAGGTTAATAGACTTGTTAGAGCTTATTGGGATTCATGGCGTTTAAAAAGTAGGTTGTTTCCTGACGTCATACCCACCCTAAATGAGTTAAGAAGGTGTGGCCTTAAACTTGGTATAGTTACGAATACGGATGGCGAACCAGGGCTTAAGAGAGACAGAATACGTAGTGACGGTGTCGGCTACCTATTCGATGTAATAGTGGTTGCAGGAGACGATACAAAACACGTTAAACCCCACCCTGAGCCGTTCACTAGGGCTTTACAGATCCTCAATATGCGGGGGGGTGATGAGGTCATTTATATTGGTGATAGAATCAGTACTGATGTACCTGGGGGGGCAAAGGCGGCAGGTATGTATGCTGGGATTATTGATAGGTATTATAATATTATAGATACTGGAGTTCATGGGCATGGCGATTTAAGCTGATTTTGTGATTCATTCATTATCTGAGTTATTGCAATTGCTTAGGTGCACGTAGGTAATGCATATTAATAAGTGTTAATAGTAAAGCCGTAATGGGCAATGGTATTGAAGGTAACAACATAAACTTTGACGACCTACCCCCCCTAAGGAAGCTTGGGAGGTACTTCTGGCTTGCTTGGTTCACAGCATCCATGGGGGGGCAGTTCGTTGACGCCTACGACACGTTAATCATAGGCGCAGCGCTAATTTACCTAATGCCACTATGGAAATTAACACCGGTTGAGACAGGCTTATTAGCTGCATCAGCCTTCATAGGAGTTGCCCTGGGCGCCGTTATTTTCGGGCCAATTGCTGATAGAATGGGTAGGCGACTTCTCTACATATACGACCTAGTGTTCTTCGTGATTTTTGGAGCCCTATCGGCCTTTGTAACGAATTTCTGGGAATTATTTATCGTAAGGTTCCTGCTCGGCATAGGCATTGGCGGTGATTACTCCCTATCACCAACGATGGTTGCTGAGTACGCACCAGCGAAGCGCAGGGGGGGCTTCGCGCTGGCATCAATGAATAGTTTCTGGGGTATTGGCTCTGTCGTTGGTTTCCTATCTGCATATGGTATGGCGGTTGCATGGGGGGGTAACACAAACCCTGATTTTACCTGGAGATTCATGCTCGGTAGTGAGGCCATTTGGGGGGGCTTAGTCATTATCTTACTTAGGATGGGTATTCTCGAATCACCAAGATGGGCCGCGCTACAGGAGCAACTGGGCAGGAAGGTTAAGGAGAGGTCGACTGATGTCATTAGAAAGATGACCGGTGGTAAGGAGGCGAGTTTCGACTCAGGTATCGCCAAGAAACCATCAATTAAGGATTTATTCGCAGGTAAGATGTGGATAACAACGATATTCCTATGGGTTTGGTGGCCCGTGGCAGACATAGCATTCTACGGCTCGAACATGTACACACCATACATAACTAAGGGACTTGGGGTAACAACGCCTCAAATGTCCTTCCTAGCCTCAGCACTTTACTGGGCAATCGCATTGCTTGGTTATTACACAACGGCAGCCACCTATGACGTGCTTGGCAGGAGGTTTGTGACAATACTTGGATCCACAATAATGGGTATTGATATGTTCGTTGGGTTAGCACTGTATGAGATGAAACTATTCTCAACTTCCTTAGCGTTTCCGCTTGTCATGGCACTATTCACAATTTACTACTACTTCATGAACTTCGGCCCTGGCCCCCCTGGACCGTTGCCATGGCCGAAATTTGGCCCACTAGGATTAGAGCTACCGGGCAAGGTATTGCTGCAATGTTCTCCAGGTTTGGCGCAGCCTTTGCCTCCTTCTACATGCCCATACTGATACATCAAATTGGCTATGACGGTGCATTTATACTACTTGGTGGTGCGATATTATTTGTGGCTCTTTGGTCGTACTTATTCATGCCTGAAACAAAGGGCTTAACACCATCGCAGATAGAGCAGATGGTCATTGAGGGTAGGGTGGGTATATTCTCACGGTAATAAGCACGATTTAAATTATTTTATTGCGTATCCTATTCAACAAGTATCTTCATTAATTTGTCTCTTAGCTTTTCTATCTCAAGTAGTATTAATCCAAGGTTTGGCTCGGGCTTTGCTATTGCAGTTAGGATTAAGTCCTTACTTAATGGTGCGATTAATAATGTATCCTTTGTATACTGCACAATACTTATTGTTGGTTCACCAAGGCTTAACTCAGCACCAAGTCTATCGATCGTGCTCCTTGCGATCGCGACCATGGCACTCACAACCTTGGCATTGAATTCATTACTAACCTTAAAGGCCACAGGCAATCCATCACGCCTAACCACAAGGGCACCAATAACATCAGGGAAAACCCTACTCATGAATTCCTCCAGGGTATCCACGACCTCCTTACCCACGCTAGATTCCATCGTTAAATTTACAGTGTTTTTGATTAAAAATCTTTCTATTCTTTATGAATTAAAGAAAGAAAAACGCATGACAAATCTTAAAAGCAATCGTTATAATGCAAGGCCGTGCCAATTAAGGAACACCTGGATATCGTGCTTGGTAATTCCACGTACTTAGATGATATAAAGCTTAACAATATGGCTTATCTCCACGTAATTAGATCACCATATGCGAGGGCCAGGATATTGAAAATAGAGGAACCAGGTACTAAAGCCCTGCTATTTCTCACGGCAAAGACCATAGGCAATTTACTAATGCCGGCGATGACTGTGCCAAACGCAAAGATTGTTAGGATGCCCGTGTTACCCGCAAATACCGTAAACTTCGTTGGTCAGCCAGTGGCGGCGGTTATAACCGAGTCCAGGTACTCACTTGAGGATATCGCTGATGAGGTATCAATTGAGTATGAACCATTAAAACCCATAATTACAATAGATGAGGCATTGAAAAACGAGGAGATAATACACCCTGAAATAGGCACGAATATATCCCTAGACACCACATTAGAGGGTGGCGACATTAATGCATTAAAGGAGGCAGACGTAGTTGTTGAGAGGGAGATTGAACAGGCAAGGCTGGTCGCCAATCCAATGGAACCCAAGGCTGTATTGTTTATTACGACAATGACAAACTCTTTATAATGTTTAAGGTAAATTAGTAAGATGTTCGTGACTATTAACGATATGCTTCAGTGTGTTATAAGTTTTTATGAGAAATATTTTTGATGACTAAGAAAATATGGTATGAAGGCTTATCAGAAGAAGATGTAATTAAGTATGCCATTAACACGTTAATAAGGCGAATTGATGCAGTACTTAATAACTCGCAATATATTAATTTACCGAATACAAATCCGTACGAACAATTAATGATGCTTGCGCCAAATAAAGTGCTTACAATTAATAGTCTTCTTGATTATTACGATTTTCTTGTTAAAATTAAGAACATAATTATAGGATATACATATAATACGTGGTTACCGGAAGTTAAGAAGGCGTTAATGAATAACAACTATAAGATAGATCCGCAAAATTTTATTAGGTTAGGAAGAAAATCATTCTATATAAGGTTCGTGGAAAACAAAAAATTAAAGGATCTGAAAGTATTAATAAGGTTAGAGAAAACAAAGAATGCATCAGTATCTATAGCACTTGAATTATCGAGAATATCAATTAATGTAGAAATCAAGGATCAAATACACCTTGATTATAACATTGCTAAGGATATATTACTTGGTTTACTTTCAAGTGATGGAGGTAGATATGGTAGTAACTTTGTGATCACTAACAACGAGATTGAAATACACGTATTAACTGCTGCATTAATTAAAGCTATTGCACAGAGCAAGAATATTAGTAGAATTTTATTGCGTCTTTCATTAAATAGATTATCTGTTACTAATGATGGTAAATTAGGTATTTCTATCGAGACTTACTTTAACAACTCATTAATAGGTTTTAATTTTAAAAATAAACTTGATGCACTCAAGACGTGGCTTAACGGTAAATTAGACGTAAACTTAATGGCAACTTTGACCGGGTTTTACCTCGGAGATGGATTCATAGATAGTAATAAACGTCGCACTGGTTTTACAATGAGTATTATTGTTGATGGGCAACTCGGTACTAAATTACTTGCCGACACACTTAAACATATAGGATATACATTAATGGATTTTAATTTTAAAAGAAGTGCTAATGCTATATGGCTTACTAAAGATAGTACTTATAAATTTGCATGGGATCTACTTAATTTTGTTTCTCAACTTGAGGATCCAAGAGTAAGATTTACCATACTTAATCATTATAGGGTACGTAAAACAATTCACATAGCATTTAATAATTATAATTCGCATGAGATATGGATAATATATAATAAATATAACTTCAAGTTAATGCACCATAGATCAGGATATTACTGTTTAGTAGCTAATACGCATGATAAAGCTCGCATGCTTAACTTATTTCTAAAGGAAATGATTGAAATAAGTAATAAATTTAAAGTTTATTTAAAAACACACATTATCGGCGAGAAGTTACAGGAACTTGTAATAAATAGAGATTCATTGCCTACTTTTATAGCTTTAGTTAATTTACTTTGTCAAGTAAAAATTAAGAATTGACTTTAAGTAGTCTTAACAATTTATTAAAGCTACGTTGATTCATGAGACGTTAATGGATGATTTAGCCGATGAACTTGGTATGGATCCTGTTGAGATTAGGAGGAGGAATATAATTAAGGATGGAGAAACCTATAGGACACCACTGGGCCTTGTTATTGACCCAGCCAATTACCAATCAATACTTGAGGATGCGGCGAAGCGTTACTACGAATTTAAGAGTAAGTACTCGGATAAGGGTGTATCTATTGCTGTTTTTGCGCTATACGTGAGCGCACTCGGTGGTGAGGGTGTTAAGGCCGTGATAGGTAACGGCAAGATGAGGTTAATTATTGGTTCTAGGCCGCAGGGTCATGCCCACGTATCAGCCTTTACGAAGTACGTATCAGAGGTTTTCGGATTACCTGAGGAGCTTATTGAGGTTGTGCCTGGTGATACTGAGACTCTTAACTATGGTGTTGGTACATTCGGTAGCAGAAGCGCCACGGTAGTCGCAGCGGCGATTACGGAATTAGCCGAGAGAGTTAACTCGAGGCTTTCATCGATGGGCTTATCATTGATCGACGCAATAAGATCTAAGGGTGTGGTTATTGAGGAGGAGGTTGACTATAAGCCTAGCATGGCAATATTTGCGCCGGGCGCCCATGTTGCGGTTGTTGACTTCGATCCAGAGACCTTGGTTGCAAGGGTCATTGATTACTACACCGTACATAATGTGGGCAAGCCACTTCTTGAAGAGGAGGTTGAGGCTCAAATTCACGGTGGCGTGCTTCAAGGCCTTGCCCAAGTCCTTTGGGAGGGAGCATTTTATAGTGAGGATGGTACGCCATTGCATGCCTCGCTTGCGGATTATGGTTTACCAAGTGCGGAAGATGTCGCTTATAAGGTCGCGATAAACGAAATAAATACGCCATCACCATTACCTGGTGGTGTTAGAGGCATTGGGGGGGAGTCAGGAACTACCGGCGCCCTGGCATCAGTATTCCTTGCATTGGAGAAGGCCGTGAGAAGTAAAACTGGCGTTAAGGTGAAGCTTGGTAAAACGCCTGTAACGCCATCCTACCTGTATCAATTAATACGTGGTTTTAAGCCGTGAATATGAGCTCCAATACATCATATTGTTTCAAGTAGGGCCTTTAGTAGGTTTATTGGGAATTTATGATCCATGCTTAGATAATCAAGTAATACCCTATATAAATTGAATGGTAGTGAACCCGCTAATAAAGTCCTCACCAGGAAGAACTTTGCATCATTCTCACCGCAAGTTCTCGCAACCTCCATGGCCTGTAGGGCTGCGAATACCGCGTAAATCCCTGGATCAACGTTATATGTCGTGAATATAGTCAATACATTATCAGCATACTTACCAACATCCCTAATCCCAACAAGCTTCTTACTAGCCTCCTGTATTTCCGTGAATTTGCTCGCGAGTGCATTCAACTCTTTCGTCAACTCTGGGAATAACTTGAGCATCATGTTTACGGCGCTCATCGTAATACTATTATAATTATTAAGTAGGCACTCGCTTGGTTTTACATCAAGTGCTGATGTTATTATATGGGAAATGTACCTAATTATGTCCTTAACGTCGGCATTGCCAGCCACGCCAACTATGGTATTACCTTCTGTCCCCACTTAATTTATTTAATGAGTGGGTGTTATAAATATTGAGGAATAGAAATAGTAAAGCCCTGCCTCTTTCAATTAATAGGCATATCACATGAAAAATGACCCATATTATGGGAATTAAATGCTTGAATTACTGTAGTAAATGAAACACAGAGGCTTTACTTACCTTGCTTATTATTGGTGTTAATGCTATTAATGATGCCGTAATTACCAAAGGCTTCCACTGTATTAATGCCCTAGGCGCCTTTAACTCAATACCTATGTTCTCAATAACATCACTAATACATCGACCTAACGGCTTAATGCATATTCTCTTATCATTGGCCATTTCCCTCAGTAAATCATAGGTTTCGTAAACCACGTTAAACCTTGGTCCAACAAGATGCTGTAGATAATCCCTACTTATCTCGACTTCCGACTCAATAGTACCATCGGGGAAAATCCTGGCGTGTATTTCCCAGGGATGCTCAATCTTCATGGTCAAGCTATACCTCTCGCCCCCCCTATTCACGGCGAGCATTGTTGGTCTAAACCCTCTTCTGATAAGCTCCTCTGCGGCGTAATCAATCTCGTCCTGCGGTACCTTAATCACAAAAACGTTATTTCGCAGACCCCTCATTATTACATTAAGTGGTACTCTATACTTACTCCCGTCGCTAAGCCTCACGTACCAGGGCAGGTAAACCCTGTAAATTCCGTCCATGCAATTAATTAGCAACTGGGTGCTTAATTACCTTATTGCTAAATGGCCACCAATTCCATTTACCGAGAAGTACGATTATGGCTGGAACAAGCAATGGCCTAACTATAAACGAGTCTATAATGACTGAGGAGGCCACGGCAAGCGCCACCTGCTTTAAAATGTATATACTCGACAATGCCAATGACGCAAAGGCCATGGCGAGTACCAACGCTGCACCAGTGACAACAGGTCCCGTGAACTCCACAGCCCTTACAATAGCCTCCTTATCACTAAAACCATTAATTACCTCCTCCCTAAACCTACTAATTATGAATAGGTCGTAGTCCGTACCAACACTCAGCAGGAGTGATATTAATATCACCGGTAATAACCAGTAGGTCTTTATCCCCCCCATTAAACCTTGGAACACGAATATGGTCAATGCCAAAGACCAGGTAATACTCATGAGCACCGTTGCAACGAGCCTCAATGGTATCATTACGGACCTCATGTATATCGTGAGAATCACAATGTTTATGGCAATCATTAAGTACATTATGAAGCCGTAGTACTCATGCTCAAAGCCAAGCACGAAGTAGTACTTATACGATGGTGAACCCCCCCCAACGAGTACCTCAGCATCGTACTCCCTGGACACCTCATCAGCAATCTTCCTAAGGCTTAGGTATATCGGTATTAACTTATCCGATAATGATTGTTGGTTCACGGTAACAGTCATTATGTACATGTTTGAACCGTTGTATGTGAGAGCCGCGTTAATTACGTAATTCTGCTTCTCAACGGTATTAAGTAATGCAATTGCGGCAGTTTTATTGCCATAAACCACCAGATACGCTGTTGAGTAATCGTAATTCCTAAAATAATTAATTAATAGCGTTAATCCGATCTTGGCCGGCGTATTCGGCATTACCTGCACTGGATCTGTTGTTATGTTTATGTTCAGTATTAAGTATGTGAGGGCCAGTACGGTTATTATTAGGAATGCCGCGACCACGGTTTTCGGCCTATTAACGGCAAACCTAGCCATTCTTGAGAGAAACGCTGTCCTCAACTCAACGGATTTAGCCCTTAGTCCCATTGGCCATAGCACGCCATCTCCAAGCACCCTCATTATTTCAGGTAGTATCACCGCCGTTGCGATTATCGTGAGGGATACGGCAATTATAAAGCCGATACCAATGTCCTGTATGTAGCCATACCTCGAAATTGCGAAGCTGCCTAGCCCAAGTCCAACGACAGACGCGCTTGTTAGTATTGTTGGTCTAACACGCGTTAATACAATCCTTAATGCCTCATCCTTACTACGCCCCCCTTAACCCTCTCCTCAAGGTACCTACTAAGCATGAGCATGCTATAGTCAACACCTATTCCGAAGATTATTGGGGCGATCATGTACACGGTGAGGTAATAGAGCTTGAAGTGTATTGCCCAGTTATAGAGGAGTCCGAGTGATGATAAGTATGTTAAGCCAAGTATTGTTAATGACATGACCGGGCCTATCAGCGTCCCCCCCAACATGGCTATCATTGTTGCGAACACGAGGACCGCCGTAGTCTTATCGATTATGTTCACGTCACTCGTAACCATCTTCTCAAGCTCATAGAGAATAACCCCCCCGTACTAACTGGATATACCCAATCCCTACGTATTAGTAAGTCGTACACCTCATCCTCATAATTACTCGGTAATGTTATGAAGGCTACTGTGTACGTGCCATTCAGGAACTTCTGGGTTAGGTTGTCAGGTAAATTGAGAATGCTTGGTGGTGGATGCTCCTGCATTATAGCGTTCATGACACTAATTCCTAGGTCATTCAATACGGTGTTTACGATAGACTCATTATTACATGTTAATTGGTAAATGTATGGTATTAATAACTGCTGTGTACTATTCATGTAATTCTGCATTAATAAGAGCCTTAGTAAGTTGATGTTCGTGTCTGGTCCGAGTAAAATGGCAATCCTTAGATTTGTTTTATTAACGCCATTATTTATGAATTGATCGTATACATAACCAGTTATGTTGCTTAGGTCTATTCCTGGATATTCCTGCTGAATTATGTTCTCAAAGTTCGTTAATAAAATCCCCGATATATTCTCCGAAATTAGTGTATATGGCGATGGATTATTACCAATTTTACTTATTAATTGGGTAAGTGTTTCATTAGCTAGTTCGTCTATGTACGGGCCATATTGACCATACTTAAGTCTATAATCCCTAGTTGTTAACCTAAACAGTGTACTTAACGATGCATTTGGGTAATTCCTTAGGTAGTATTTTTCAATCTCGTAATAAAGCAGTTGTGCGTAATTTATGGTTGCATTAAATTCACCACTAACCGTATTACTTATGTTATAGACCGTGGAATAATACTCCCTATTCAATTGTATTATTGATGAGCACTCGTTATTTAATGACCAATAAAGACTCCATACACTACTGGATTCATTGCTGATTATTTCCGCAGTGATATTACTAATGGTCTCGTTATAGATCGTGTAGACATCATTGTACGTCGTTAGTAGGTCGGTGACTGTTATATTGGGTGCGTCCACATCCTTAATGACCTTACTTACGTAATTCAATCTATTCTCAATATCGGTTGTTACATTATTACTTAATTTAATTACAACGACAAGTGTTGTTTCGTTGGAAGTACCTATGTACTTATTAACCAAGTTATCAACAATAACAGGCTCTATATTGCTCGGCATTAACTGCGTCTCATCGTACGTTAGCGCATTGAATACATTTAACGAATATCGAGCTAGGTAAAACATTATGATTAGCCAAATCACAATTATCATGATAGATACGGCCTTTCTCGATATCATCCGCAATAAGGGATTTTAACCCATATTAAATACCATTTCCCGTGAAGGATAACGAGGAGGTTGTGAGACTCGTAAATGTTAGCAAGAGGTATTACCTGAGCAGTAGTGTTTATGTTGATGCATTAATCAACATAAACCTAGCCATTAGGAGGAGGGAGATCGCGATTGTCATGGGGGGGCCCAGTGGTTCTGGTAAGACCACGTTGATGAATATAATGGGTACGTTAGATAAGCCGACTGGCGGTCGCGTAATTATTGATGGGGTTGACGTCACTGACGCCGATGAGAGGTACCTATCAAAGTTCAGGCTTGAGAGGCTGGGTTTCGTATTTCAACAGTATAACCTTGTTTCGCAATTAACCGCTCTTGAGAATGTGATGTTACCGATGCTATTAACTGGCAGGTACACGAAGGATGAGGCTAGGGAGAAGGCCAGGCTGCTTTTAGACCTTGTTGGTGTTGGTGAGTTTGCGAATAATAGGCCAAGCCAACTAAGTGGTGGTCAGCAACAGAGGGTGGCGATCGCCAGGGCATTGGCTAATGACCCATCCTTCATAATCATGGATGAACCCACAGGCTCCATAGACCTGGCCAGTTCATACTTAATACTCGACTTAGTTAAGTTGTTGAATAGGGCCATAGGCGTCACCTTCGTTATCGCTACGCATAACATGGAGGTTGCGGCAATAGGTCATAGGATCATTTACCTTAGGGGGGGTGGTAGGATAGTGAGCGAGAGTGACCTTGCAAGGATTAAGGAGGAATTCAGTAGGTTAAGGGTTGATCAATTAACCGTTATTAAATCATACCTAAGAATACTCGATCTTGAAGAAAGGAGGTTAAGGAGGTTGGGTCAGGATTTAGGTGAGATAGAGAGGAGGAGGGACTTGATAAATAGTTTTATTGGTTCTACATAGGAAATTAAGTTTAATTAGTAAAGGAGTATCTGCACTATTAATGGGTATTAAGTATGCATTATTGATGGTTATGATGATCGTGATTACGCTATTCATGGGAATCACCGCATATGCCCATGAATCATTGAATGCCTACTTTACGGTTAATTACGTCACGTATTTGAACCCCAATAATCAAGCCACGAATTATTACATTGAGTATTCATTGGTGCTTTACAATAATGAGCCATACCCAATCTCTTTAAACGTTACCATGAACGTACTACCATACTCAAGCATATTATATGTATCACCATCAGCAGCATCAATCAGTGGCAATGCCGTGACCTGGATCATCACATTGCAGCCATACTCCCAGGAGACACTTGATGTTAGGTTTAAGCCCGTTTATACGCTATTGCCAATAGCGTCCATGGATTACCAAATCCTCGTTAATGGATCCAGCATCAACTCAACAACGGTTAATGGCGGTGTTGGTACCAACGTGAGTATCTCAGTGAATGTCACTAATTTACTGCCATTCCCAATAATGACCACCCTAACCCTAACCAGGCAATCCGGCCTATTTTATGAGTATAATGTCACACCCACGCTAACGCAGAACATACTTGGTTATGAGGTTGATTATTGGATATTCAATACGGAGAATTCCTCCTCATTAACACTGGGCATGGTTGTTGAGAATATGGGTCCATGGCATAGCGTTAGGATAAACCCAATAACCGTTCAGGCAAGCATTGATTTAAATGAGTCAATAAACTCCCTGAATGAAGCCATTAACAGCCTAAACAACACCCTTAATCAGATAAGGAGCTTCTCAAGTTCCTTAACGGGCGTTTCAGGGACGGCGAGTAATTACACGGCGCAATTCCTACAATTAATAAACCTACTTAATGAGACGGCTCAGGTACTCGGAGCATCGGCATACATAATAAACTCAACATTAATGGTTGAGAGCCTACTCCAGGCTCAATTAATCGAGCTCAAGGTAGCACTCACCGCTGGTGGTCAGGTACTTGGTGCCGAAGCCAATGTGGTATCTCAATTAAGGAGCTCGCTTAGTCCGGTGGTGAGTAATGAGCAAACGTACCTGAGTTCCCTAAATACGTTAAAGCAGGACTTACTCCAAATAGAGAATTCGACTAGTAATAGCACGTTAATAAATGAAATAAATAATGCAATAACTATGATAAATCAAATCGAGAACTCATTAACAACCCTCTCCCAGGTATATAACAGCCTTGGCACAATACAAAGTGAGCTCACAACGACGCAGAACCAGGTTAATCAAGCCACGGAGGGTCTTAATTATGCAATTGCCGCGGCGAATGAGAGCGAGTTACTAATAATAAGTATATCAAGGAGTCTTTACGTACTTCATAACGAATTATTAAACCTAACAAATCAATTACTAGTCACCTACATAAACCTCTCATTATATCAGACGAGGGCATTGTCTTACATGACCCAGGTGAGTGGGTACGAGAGCGAGATTGAGAGTACGATAATGAGTGATGAGGTTAAGAAGGCGGTATTAACGGCTTTAGCTAAGCAATACCTTACGTATCTAAGCATTAATAATACGGATGTCAATATTGATGTGACCGTAGAGGAGACATTCGTGATAAACATGCCATCAATAATAAATACTCAGTATTTAATGCAGCTTATAAACGAAACCGCGGCTCAGGGTAATGAATCAATGAGTCCTAAGGCCATTGGTACCGTGATCATCAATTACGGCATTTATTATCCACTAATTATTGGCGTTGCCGTATCGATAATACTGGCGTTGTTATTGGTTAGGAGGCTTCATTAGAGAACTTATTTTTAATGGCAATGGGTGCTTTACTTAAATATAGGTACTAACCGTCTTGTTCTGTGCGTAATAATCACAATGATGAGGAAGCGGAGATGGAAAATTACGTAAGTAAGATAATAGAGTTTTTGGGCGATAATCCTGACAGGCCTGGATTAAGAGAGACGCTAGGAGGTACCTAAATGCCCTACTTGAGTTGACTCGTGGCTTAAGGGAACCACCGCCTAAGATTAAGTTCTTTCCCATGGAGGGTAATGAATATGTTGGTCGCATTTCAATTAACGACATTAAATTCGTATCATTATGTGAACACCACCTATTGCCAATTATTGGCACGGTTACCGTGATTTACGAGCCACTCAACAGCGAGGTACCTGGTCTGAGCAAGGTGGCTAGGTATGTTAAGTGGCTTGCGGCTAGACCCATGCTTCAGGAGAGGTTTACGGCAAGGCTAGCCAATGAGCTTAAGGAGGCGTTGCATGCTAGGTATGTCTATGTTAAGGTTTGCGCACTGCATATGTGCGCTATGATTAGGGGTGTTAAGGATGAGGACATGTACATGGTTACGGAGGCCTGGTCTGATGGATTAAGTAATGAGGAACTGAGAGAATTAAGGAACTCAACTCAATGTAGGGTGCCTAGGATAGTCCTGACTAAGGAATATTAAGGGGAATAAACTTCAGTAACCACTGTGATTAACCCAATAGAGCATGTTGAACTTAGCACGCACGTACATGCAACGGAGAGCGAGCTTAAGGTTGTAAGGGCATTGCTTAATCTATTGCCTCCACAGTATAGGGATGGCATCAGCATAATGAGGAGTGGCGGTCAGGGACACTTTGGCAATGATATAAGTACAATAAAGGTGCAGTTTAAGGGGGGGCAGGATGCACTGCAGATTGCTCAATACATACTTAAGACCATCGATCAACTGGACAGGGAAATAATCCTTGTTACTATCAATAGTAGATTTAGTGATGGTAAGTTATACCTAAGATTTAACAAGCAATTAGCCTATAATGGCGTGGCGAGGCTTGACGACGGTGATGACGTGATTAAGGTAGTAATAAGGTTTAATCATTGGGTAATTAAGAATGAGGGTGTTGAAAACATAATTAAGCAATTAATACAGTATTAAAGCCTTGGCAGCGTTACAGCGCCCATCGACGCTGACGTAACTAGTGATGCGTACTTAGCAAGTAAACCCCCCCTTGTGTACCTGGGCGGTGGCGGTTGCCAATTCTTTAACCTCCTCTTTACCTCCTCCTCTGGAACGAGTAGGTCAAGTCGGCCATTCTCCACGTCAATTAATATCCTATCGCCATCTTCGACAACAGCTATCGGCCCTCCAACGGCAGCCTCGGGGGCCACATGACCAACCATAAAGCCGCGGGTAGCACCACTAAACCTACCATCAGTGACCAATGCCACATCCCTACCTAACCCGGCTCCGACTATTGCGGCGGTGACCCTAAGCATCTCCGGCATTCCAGGACCACCCTTAGGACCCTCATACCTAATTACAACCACATCACCCGGCTTAATCTCGCCTCTTCTAATTGCCTGGAACGCCTCTTCCTCACTATTAAATGGTCTCGCCTTACCCTCAAACTTCATTAACTCCGTGGCTGCGACCTTAATCACAGCACCCTCAGGCGCCAATGAGCCTTGAGTATTCTAATGCCGCCCCAAGGCTTTATTGGATTACTCACATCCCTAACTATGTGGTCATGCGGCACATTTGGGAACTTGTAATTCTTTAGATTCTCCTCCATTGTCTTACCCGTTATTGTAAGCACCTTACCATTGAGCAGACCCGCCTTTAGTAGCTTCAGCATGACTAGTGGGACGCCACCAACGGCGTCGAGGTCAGCCATCACGTAATCACCGCCAGGTCTTAAGCTCGCTATGTATGGAGTCCTCCTAGATATCCTGTCGAAGTCCTCAAGCGTTAACTTAACCCCAGCCTCATACGCTATGGCTAGTAAGTGTAGTATGGCATTTGTTGATCCGCCCATTGCCATTAATACCGTTATGGCATTCTCAAAGGCCTCATACGTCATGACGTCCCTAGGCTTAATACCAAGTTCCATGGCATTCATTAGTGCAACGCCGCTCTCAACCGCATACATAACTCTTCTAGCTGATGTGGCTGGTGGTGAGGCACTCCCTGGTAGGGCCATGCCTAACGCCTCCGCTATAGCTGCCATGGTGTTTGCTGTGAACATGCCTGCGCAGGTTCCATAGGTTGGGTGGGCCCTCTTTTCTATTTCATAAAGCTCATCCTCCGTAATCTTACCCGCGAGGTAGGCACCTATTGCCTCGTGAACATCCTCAATGGTGAGTTTAAGATTACCGTAAAAACCAGGCTCCGCCGTCCCACCGTATAGGTAAACAGCCGGTATGTTTAACCTAGCCATAGCCATTAGGATTCCCGGTGTCGTCTTATCACAACCACCAATACCAACGAATCCATCAAACGCATGCGCATTAACCTGGGCCTCTATCGTATCAGCAATGACATCCCTACTCACCAGGCTATACCTCATACCCTCAGTACCCATCCCAATGTTGTCATTAACGACTATCGTCGGCACAGTAAGTGGCGAACCACCACCCCCCCTACGCACACCCTCCTTAACGTGGACAGCCAATTGAAGCGTATGTATGTTGCACGGCCCAGCCTCACTCCACGCAGCAACAACAGCAACCAATGGCTTACCAATGTCCTCATCCGAAAAACCTATAGACCTCAGAAAAGCCCTGTGCGGTGCGTTTAAGACACCTCCATACCTCTCCTGACTTCGTAGGTTTATCCTAACCATCAATAATCTATATACTAGCCCCCCCTATTAAATTAATTCATTACTTAACACGTTAGAATGAGAATCAACATAATACTTAATAATTTGGTTGTAGATCAATAGTAATTTGTATGTCCTTTGCATTAACAAGCCCCGCCTTTAAATACGGTGAAAGAATCCCAAGGAAGTACACGTGTGATGATGTTGACATAAGCCCACCATTACAATGGACAGGCGTTCCACCAGGTACTAAGTCCCTGGTTTTAATCATGGAGGATCCAGACGCACCAATAGGTGTATTCACGCATTGGGTTTTATACAATATACCGCCCGATAGGACTGACCTACCTGAGAACGTACCGAAGACCCCCCCAGTCGTCGAGGGAATCGGCATACAGGGAGTTAACGACTTTGGCAGGATTGGCTATGGCGGTCCATGCCCACCAAGGGGCCACGGTCCACACAGATACTTCTTTAGGTTATACGCATTGAATACCGTACCCAATATCAAGCAGAGGGCGTCTAAGGACGAGGTTTTAAGGATTATAAAGAATAATATAATCGGTACGGCGGAGTACATGGGGACGTACTCAAGGTAAGGTTATGAATCTTATACAAACTAGCTTAAAATTACGCCTCGCTTAAATACCTCCAGGAAAGCACTATTCCTATTACTGAGAATATTACTGCAAAGGCTATTAGGTATGCATAATCAAGCAGTAGGCTCTGCCCCCCCGTTATGCCAAGCAATAATTGCCTATTGATGTCGTTAACGTACGTTAATGGATTCACAATGGCAACGGGCTTGAGCCACCAGGGCATCGACTTAACTGGGTAGAAGGAGTTACTAGCGAACATCAGTGGCATGTTTAGTAGGTTCATTATGGCCATTTGTGATTCCCAGGAGGTTGACCTTAGGGCTAGCGTCACGAATAGCGACGCGAAGCCCATGGACATTAGAGCAAGCGCCGCGTAGGCACCTAGTATGTCCAGTGGATTTAGGCTTGGGTTTAGTCTCATGCCGAGCAGTATCGCTATTATTAATACTATTGTTGATTGAACGAGGGATCTAATCATGGAGTTAAGGACCTTAGCCATTATAATATTGCCCCTAGGCACTGGCGTAGTCAGTAACTTGCTTAGGACCCCCCCAAGTCTCCTATCCCATACAATGCTCATGCCACTCTGTAATGATGTGAATAGTGTTATGAAGGATAACATGCCCACCGCCAGGAATGAGAAGTAATCCGTGGTCCCGAAGTTGGCCTTAAGTACCTCGGACGCTATTTCGTCAATTACCTGCTTAGGTATGTTCAGCCCAGGTATGTTTAGTCCACTCGTGAACATAGCCGCGAAGTTCATGGACTTTCCGAAAAATGCTAACCAGACAATTGGCTGTATCAGCGATATTATTAATATGACGGGTACCTTATACCACTTAGCCAACTCCCTATTGGTCAATGCCCAAAGCCCATGTAGTGGGTGTAGTCTCGTGGCCATGCCCATCACCTCCTGGCCCTAGCCACAGTCCTCCTAAACCTCATAAACTCCTCCGAACTACCCTCCTCATCCCTAAGTCTCCTACCCGTGAATTCCAGGAATACCTCATCCATCGTAGGCTCCTTAATGGTTATGCTCGTAGCCCTAATACTAAGCTTATTAAGAGCCTCAAGTATTATTGGAGCCGCCGTATTGCCATTTCTAACCTTAAAGATTATCGTGTTGCCATTAACAGTAACCCCCCCACTAACGCCGTCAATACCCTCAATAACCTTCCTGGCGATATTAACATCCCCCCCATTAACCTCAATGGTTATCACATCACCACCAACCTTCTCCTTAAGCTCCTTCGGCGTGCCAATAGCGAGTATCTTGCCGTGGTCAATAATTGCAATTCTCTCGGCATACCTGTCAGCCTCCTCCAGGTAATGCGTGGTCATGAATATAGTCATGCCGTACTGCTTCCTAAGCCTATACACATAGTCCCAAATTGCAGCCCTCGTCTGAGCATCAAGACCCAGCGTAGGCTCGTCTAGGAACAATATGGCAGGTCTATTAATAAGGCCCATGGCAATCTCCAACCTCCTCCTCATACCACCAGAGTACGTCTCAACCTTCCTATCAGCTGCATAAGAAAGTTCCACCAAATCAAGCAGCTCAGCAGCCCTCTCCTTAGCCTCCCTCTTAGGAATACCATACAGCGCAGCAATAAGCATTAAATTCTCCCAACCAGTCAGATCCTCATCGGCAGTATACTCCTGAGGTACAACACCTATACTTTCCCTAACCTTAGCTGGCTGCTTGATCACGTCATAGCCATTAACTATTGCCGTTCCCTCGGTTGGTCTAGTTACTGTGGTTAGCATCTTTATTGTTGTTGTTTTACCTGCACCATTTGGTCCAAGGAATCCAAAGATTTCTCCATAATATACCTCGAAATTTACGTGATCAACCGCGGTGAAGTTTCCATAACGTTTCGTTAAGTTTATTGCCTTAATGGCTACTTCCATAATGGTCAAGTAGGCGGATTGCACCTTAAATATAAATCTTTCTCTAAACCGATATCGAATAACCGATTACAAATCTAATCTCCTTATCACCTGGGATATATTCGGTACAAATTTGTCGAGGGTTATGTGGGGTATGAATTGCCTGATGTATTCGAATGCATTAACTATGGGCCAGTTCGTATTATTCCCCCCCTCACTCCCCCCCTCAATTCGACGTATCCCGCCCTCCATAGCGCCGTTAATGCATCTGCATATAACTTCCTGACCCTTATGGCCTCCTCCGCCGCTGCCACTTCCTTAGGCATTACCTTAACCGCAATCCTGACATTACTTATCATAGCCTCTAGGTCATCCTGTGTATAGTTATTCCTAACGACTGGACATAGTGTGGATACTACGAACTCTACCGTGAAGTCCACCAGCTTTAGCTCTGGGTCTATCACATACCTAATTACCCTGGGTAGGTATGGGAAGGATCTGCAGGTGAGCGGTTTGTACAGTGAGTGGACCTTGCAGGTTTTATCGTCAGTGTTTAAGAATGGGCATACACCATCACTATTTAGTTGCATTAGGTATGATAGGGCTATCCTAACGCCATTCTTAATATCCGTTATTACATAGCCAGGCTTAAATGTTAAGTCCTTTACATCCAGTTCCTCGGCTAATTTACTCAGTATTATTACTTCGTGCGGGAATACCGTTACTGGGGATATTGTGCAGCAATAGCCGCAATTCGGCATGCACTTAAATGGTACTACCACGTCTTCTCACCCTGATTTTACTAATTAAATTATTTTCTTCATGGACTCATGAACAGCCCGAAACAAGGTGAGGCACTAGTAAAACTTCCTTCAGCTTCCTAACAGCATAGGCTCTACACCTAATCAACTCGGCGGGACTACCACCACTGATTAATACGCCTGTCCTATCTATGTACACGCCTATTACATCATCAAGCATTGCACCAAGTAAATCCTCCTTGAACCCATCACCAACGTGTATTGCGACATCCGGCTCAGCACCATGCGTTAATAATGAGTATGCTCGCTCAAAAATCGCCGGGTGTGGCTTAGCTCTACCAACCTCATCAGCATATACCTGCACATCGATGAACCTGCTCAGGCCGAACTTATCGAGGAGTTTCCTGGACACTGTACTGCTCCAAAATATTACGTTAGATACAACACCGATCATAAACCATCGCTCTTCATCTCCATAAGCACGTACTGCGCATCCTCACTGGGCTTCACATTACCTGACTCGAGTAGTGTGTTTGCTATTATGTTTGCTACGTCCATGACCATCCTTTCGTTGAGTTCAATCCCGTATTTACGGGTCAACCTCTCCAGGAATGTCCTAACATTATCCATTGGCGGTACATACGCCATCTCAACAACCCTCCTAAGCCTAATCTCCCTATCAAGTCCCATGTAAATCTCATAAACATGATCAAAATGCACCTCAATATCCAGTGACTTGAGGTACTTGGTTATGTTCATGGCTATCTCCTCAATTAATTCCTTACCGTAGTTTATCAGCGTGTTGTATACATCGAATGTTATGACTCTTAAGCTCATTAATTCACTATTCAATCACATTATTTTAAGTATTCTCACTCATTTGAAGGGTTATGTTTTTAAACTAAAGGTTTAAGCTCGGTCTCGGTGTTAAACCTTTGGTTCAGGTAACAATAATTAGGTTAATTGGGTATAGAGAATGGACAGAGACCCTCGGTCCCGATAGAGAACACATAATTCAACGCGTCCAGGCACAATTACATAAAGAATTAGTCAATGCATTCTCCAGACTCAACGCCTGGGCCCACCCACTTAGGTATGATTACATGCTCGCAATAACAAATGGTTTAGGCAATAATGAATTGACAAAGATAATTAAGGAACTCAGTGAGTATAGCCCAGTGCCATTGTCGAGCGGTACGTATGCAGATATGAATCCCAGGGTCGCCGAGAGGGAGGCCTTCAAGCTTGCGATGAAGGCTGCCTCGGGTGAGTCATTGATGGGTGGGAGGGATGATGGTTATGTAGCCATTGCGCACATAGACCTCATTGACTCGACAACCAGTACGGAGTGGACATCGAGCTACCAATTATATGAGCATGTTTGGGGTGTGGTTAACCAGGTTAGGCTTTACCTGGCGCCCTATGGTGGCATAACGCTTTACCTGGGTGGTGATAACATAGTATCAATAGTACAGCCAACCATTAATGATGATAGCCTTAAACCACTGGCTAACCTAATAAATGCGAGGATAGGTGTTGGCATTGCACATAGTGGTAGGGTCGCAATGAAGCTTGCGACTGAGGCGTTGGACATTCTTAGATCTAGGAATGGCCATGGAGTGATGATGCTCAGGGAGGATTAATCGAGTTTTGGCTTCTTAATGAGCCTAATCCTATTAACCCTACCCTCCTTAATGACTTGGATATAACCTGCACTCTCCAGTCTCCTAATGGCTCTCCAAAGCGTTGCCTTTGGCATGTTCAACTTCCTCTGAAGATCAGCCTGGTAAGCCTCACCACCCATATCCATCAACGCCTTAAGAACCTCCTTATCTGTTGGGTTTAATCCCTCAACAATTACAGGGTTCACCTCAGGACCCCCCCTATGCCTAATTACGAATAAGTAAGCAAATAATGCCGCCACAGCAACGATAATCACGATGACTATGTAATAGAGCATCGGCCTAAACCAGGTGAGGGTTTTGTGGCTTTTGACGTTGAGTTCGTAACCGTAGTAACCGCACTAACATTACTCACGGTGGTTGTGGTTACCGTGGTCTTAGTTGTGGTATTGCTTATTGCTGTTGGTAGTTCTGGTATGAAGCCTATTGAGTAATTACCTGGCGCGAGTTGGAGTACTATTCTATTACTTACCCTGGTAAAGTTCGTTATTAGGCTTATTGGTAATTGCGTTATGAGTACGTTATTACTAACAAAGAGGTTTATCGTATATGGTGATGATACATTAATGACCATGTAACCACTCGGCGATTGCGTTACGTAAGGCACATACTGTATCGTGAATGAGCCATTCCCAAAGACGGGTATTACCAAGTGATTCCCTATCAATATTGCAGGTATTGTTGAACCGCTTGAGTTCTGGACAATTATTGGCCCCCAGGGGGGGCTTTATGGGTAATGTAACATTAAGTAAGGCAGTGCTTTGCGCAACAGTTACATTTATACTCACCAATGAGCCATTACTCAATAAATAAATGAACGCAGTAATTAATGCTATTAGCATCATCAATTCAATTAAGGCTTATTGACTTAAAAACTTTATTAATTCACTTAATAATGAAAAGAGAAATAGAATGAAAATAAGAAAGAGGCACATGAAAATGGAATTAAAAAATATTTAATGATAATGTACCCCCCCTAAGAAAACTACTTATTAACCACCACCCTTACCCTGTCCTCCCCCCCCGCCTATGTTGGCTTTGCTGCCCTCCTTGTCTGCCCTTACCCTGGCCGTGCTGTCCCTTGCCATGTCCCTGCCCATGTAGTTGCCAGCCCTTAACCTCCTGGCCGAATTGCTGCGTTATATTGAGCCAATCACTGAATCCCTTACCGTGCTTAAGCATCTGCAGTAGCTGTGCCTGCGCTGTTTCGTTGCCCTGTATTAACGGGTATATCATCTCAAGCTCCTTGAATAGTTCATGTAACTCCTTGACACTTGTTATGTTTAATCCAGTAATATTTACCAAAGCGCCCAACTCGTGATCAAGCATGGCTAATTGCGTCAATGTTTCATTCAGCATTATTGATCCCCCCCTTATTATTTGCATTACGTAGTGCTCAAGCTCATGATCAATCCTGTTTGCGAAGCCAATCTTCTGCTCCTCATAGTACTGACTAGTTATATTGCTTAGTAACGACTTGTACTCACTGAGTAGTGCCATGGCCTCTGAGTAGTTACCACTGACCAGGGCCTGCTTTAATTGGCTCAATAGGCTGTAAATTTGGCTTGCTTGCGTGCTGTTCAGTAGCCCCCCCTGCTGTTCAAGTCTCGTTAATGTCTCATTGAGCAGCATTAATCTATAGGTTAGTGTTCTATTCCAAATTTCCGCGTGCTTCTCAAGCACATAGACGTGAACTAAGTAGTGCCTAAGGTGGACGAGGAACTGAAGTGCCAGCAGGCACTCACCCTTACTAATATAGTAATTGGTAATATTCTGCAGCACTGTAGGTGTTAGGTTGAAGCCGGTTATGTTGTATGTCGTCATGTTGAACCTGGTTATGTTGAATCCCGTGAATGTGCCATTTATGGCGGTCTCATTAAGGCCTGTGGCGTTAATGGCGATTAATGACGTGGTGTTAAACCCGCTCATGTTCGCACCAACCCTCATTAACCACATATCATCAATGTATAGGTTAGCCTGGATCGCAGTAAGTAGGCCGGGTGGGCATGTAGTTACGTTCGTCATTGTCACGTTGCTTATCGTTGTCGTAACATTACTTATAGACGTAGCATTAACACTAACTGTTGAGTTAGTGGCGTTTGTTGTTTGAGATGCAAGTAATGGGTTTGCTGTCATGACCACGGTTAGTACCAACGTTAGTGCAAGTGCCGTAGCCAACGCTATTACCCCTATATCCATTACTTTTCTGTTTCTCATACTCATCACCAAACCCATAAATTAATTATTTAATAAGGAATCTCCCTGAAAAATAACGTTCAATTAATATGAAACAAAGTGAAACCAGGGATATGATTCTTAAAGGCCAGTAATTACCAAGGACCTGTGCTTATCCTAATTGACTTAGACGGTACGCTACTACCCCTCGAAGCATGGGACCCAGTGTTTCAGGAAATAAGTACATCAATAGCTAGTAAGGTCAACACTGATTGGAGGGTTGTTTACAGGGCTGCTAAGGAACTGAATAAGGAGTTATTAAGGGAATTCACGATAAGGGCATTTGATTGGGACTACATATTCACTGAGGTTGCTCATAGGTTTGGTGTGCCAATGAGCATTGACGTTAATAGTATATTAATGAAGTATGTTCGTGGCTTTAAACCATTTGATGGCGCACTTGAGCTTTTGAGGGTAATTAAGGAGTTGGGACATGAAATAATCATTGCAACCAATGGTTTGTATAAGTATCAATCCGTGGTTATTAATGAGCTTGGCTTTTCTAAGTTCATTGATGGTATTAGGACACCCGACATAGTTGGTTGCCCTAAGAATTGCCGTGAATTCTTCGATGGAGCCAGGTAATGATTGGCGATAACCCACTCTTTGATGTTTATTATCCAGCCAGGTTTGGATTGATGACGATATTCATCGGTGATTGGGAGAGAAGGTTGGGTTATGTATTGGATGTGTGGGGTATTGATTTATCAGGCATTAGGCCGACCTACTCCTTCAGGAGCATTAGGGATTTATTAACGGTAATAAACACCATACTTAATCAATGAACAGATGCGTTAGGCGTTTTTCCTGCTTTGATGAAGAATACCGTTATCACTATGAAGTCTATTATTATCATTGCATGCATTATTGTGCAGTATATGCACAGTGCATGGAGTAGGTAGGTCTCAACGAAGATTAAGTATGGAACCACCACTATACCAATAAATCTCCAATAAAACAGTGAATCCAGTGCGAGCTTGGCCAGATTCCCTGGGCCTAAGTCGTATGTTAGTACGAGGATTATATTCACTATAAACCAGACAGCCGCTAACAAGTCCAGCGGAACACCGCCTATGTCTGAGTACCTACTTGAGAGCACCCTTTCGCAGTCAATGGTTATTCCCGGGAATGGAGATTTAAATGACGTGCATAATGGCGGTAATTCACGTAGATAGTAATACGTGTATATCACAATAGATGATGTAAATAGGCCTATTACCGAGAATGTAAGCATGAGTACTAACCACGTACTTGTTAGTCTCTTCATCACTGCGTAGATAAAGCCCCCCCGAACTTAAATACTAATCTCACAGTGTAATTACTGCATTATTAATTAACTTTAACGAGCTAATTAATTTATTAAAGCACCACATCTTATTACGCACGATGTCTGAGGCAGGTAAGAGGGTAATATTTCATGAATTATTAACACCTGAGGAGGCATTAAGCAAGGTATTCAACACGGTTAGGATTGAACCTCTGGGAACTGAGGTTGTAAGTATTGAGGAGAGTTATGGGAGGGTCTTGGCGAAGGACGTGTATTCGCGTATTGATGTACCACCATTCGATAGGGCCACAATGGATGGATTCGCGGTTAGGGCTGAGGATACATTTGGAGCCGATGAACTTAACCCAACTAGGTTAAAAGTCATTGGTAATGTTGAGACAGGGGGGGCTGAGGAACTACCTCAGGTTAACCCTGGCGAGGCAGTTGAAATAGCGACCGGCGCCCCAATGCCACCTGGCGCCAATGCAGTGGTTATGGTTGAGTATACGAAACGTAGTGGTGATGAATTAATGATATACCGCTCAGTAACGCCTGGTGAGAATGTGATGTCCGCAGGCTCCGACGTAATGATGGGCGAGTTAATACTTAGGAGATGCACCGTAATTAGGGAGAGGGAGGTTGGCCTGCTTGCGGCTGTTGGTATTGACAGGGTTGAAGTGTTTAAGAGACCTAAGGTTGCGATAATATCCACAGGTAATGAATTAGTTAGCCCAGGTAAGGAGTTGGGTCGCGGTAAGATTTATGATATAAATACGTACACGATAGCCCACGCCGTTAGATCGATGGGCGCCGAACCAATGATTATGGGTATTGTTAGGGATAACATTAATGAAATGAGGGATGCGGTGAATAGGGCTCTGAGCATAAGCGACCTAGTGCTTCTGTCAGGAGGAACCTCCGCAGGTCTTGCGGACCTAACGTATAGGGTACTCGATGAGATAGGGCCTCCAGGCATAATAATCCATGGCCTCAAGGTAAAGCCTGGTAAACCTACCGTAGTTGCGTGTCACGGGATAATAAGTTGGTTATTGGACTACCTGGATACCCAAGTTCAGCATTGATGATATTCAACATAATAGTTAAGCCGATACTGGCTAGGATGCTGTGCACGGGCGTTGATGAGGTTAAGATTAGGGCCAAGCTGGCTATTAGGCCGATGGCGCGAAGGGTAGGAGGGCTCTTTATCCAGTTAGCTTAGTTGATACGGGTCATGGGATAGTGGCCTACCCATTACCTGCCGAGTCAGGCGCCATAAGTACGTTGGCCTTCGCCGACGGTTACATAGCCATCCCCGAAACCGTGGAGTACCTGGACAGTGGCGATGATGTGGAGGTGACCCTATTCACTCATCAGTATATGCCGGCTAACCTATACATAATTGGTAGTCATGACCTTGGACTTGACGTGTTAATACCAATGCTGCCGGGCTTTGTTAGGGCTAGGGTAATCAATGTCGGTTCGATGGGTGGACTCTACGCAGTCAAGCGCGGTGAGGCTGATGTGGCTGGTCTGCACCTCGTTGATGAGGAAACTGGTCAATACAATGTGCCATACATGGTTAAGTACAGCGTTAATAATGCCGTTCTAATTAGGGGGGGTTATCTCAGGGAACAGGGATTGATAGTGCCCAGGGGGGGTAATCCCAAGAACATAAGGGGGGGTATTGAGGACCTGCTAAGAGGTGATGTGAGGATTGTTAATAGGAATAAGGGCGCGGGTACAAGATTTCTACTAGATCTGAAGTTGAAGGAGATCGCGGTTAAGATGGGTGTTAAGTTCGAGGAATTAGTGAGAAAGGTGAATGGTTATTACTATGAGGTTAAGACGCACACTGCAGTCGCGGCGGCTGTGGCCCAGGGTAAGGCTGATGCCGGTGTTGGCATTAGGGCGGCAGCGGCCATGTATGGTCTTGACTTCATACCACTTGGTTGGGAGAGTTATGACTTCGCAATACCCATTGATAGGCTTGAGAAGGATAGCGTTAAGGCATTCCTCAGCATGTTAAGAAGCAGTGAGTTTAGGGACGCCCTCAGTAAATTACCTGGTTATAAAGTTCCTAATGACATTGGTGAAGTTATTTGGAGAGGACAATAATTTTCAATTTAATTTTAATTTAATGCCATAATGATTACTTAATGGGTAGCCTATCTACGAAGTAAACCTTCCTAAGTTTCTTGTAAAATGCTACCCTGGAATTTACGAAATCAATCAATTCCTTGTCAGACACCTTACCCCCCCTATATTCATCATGCAGTACTACGTAGGCCACGGGTAATTGACCAATGCTTGGGTCCTCGGCTTGCTCGCCGGTTACGTAGGTCTCCTTAACGGCTGGGTGCTTCATTAATATTATTTCCAGGTCGCGCGGGAATATTGGGTAACCCTTGTACTTAATCATCCTCTTCTTAACACCCCTGAAGTAAAGTAAGCCCTTATCATCCATAACCATTAAATCTCCAGTCAATAACCAACCATTATGAAAGGCCCTCCTCGTGTCATCCGGGTCCGAATAACCCTTCATAACCCAGGGAGCCTTTGCCGCTAACTCACCAACACTGCCCACGCCCAATTCCTTAGATGGATCGTTTGGATCAACAATCTTTAACTCGGCACCTGGTATTGCCGAGCCAACCGTGCCAGTCACATCCTTATACTTGATCGGCTGTACTGTAAGTACGTACGCCTCAGTTAAGCCGTAGAACTGCACAAGCGGCACACCAAACCTCTGGTAAAACCCTAACTGGGTCGCTGGCGGTAATGGCGCGGCTGCCGAGAGGGCCAGCCTTAATGATGATAATGCATTGGGGGCTTAAGTCCTTATTATTTAGTATCTGGTCAAACATTAAAGGCACGCCTGCAAACACCGTTATTCCATACCTACGTATTAACTCAGGCGTATCCTTGGCGTCAAAGTGCCTGGCGATAACGGCCTTGGCCCCCCCCTCACGAAGGCCGACATGAGCTCAGTAAGACCGAGTATGTGGGATAGCTGGGCAACCACAAGCACGGAGTCTTTGGGATTTAGTCCTATCGCCTCACCAAACGCATAAGGCCCTGAATATAGGCTAAAGTACGTATGCCAAACCTGCATTGTCCTCCCAGCAATACCCGCATAGTAATAGATTAATCCAACATCATCACTCCTAACTTCGACTGGCTTAAAATCCGTTGAGGGAACATTACTCAGTAATTCCTGAAAGCTTAATATACCCTGCCCAGAAACACCAACACCAACGACCCTATACTTGGATAAAACTGCGATCTCTCTCTCAATGACCGATTTATCGGCAATGACGACCTTAGGAGCCGAATCACTTAGTTGGTAATCAAGGTCCTCAGATATGGTTAACGGGTCTATGAGGACTGCCGATGCGCCAAGAATCCACGTTGCAAATAATGAAATGACGGCCTCCATGCTATTGCTCATGATTATGGCCACCCTATCTCCACGGCTAACGTCAAACCTACTTAATGAGCCTGCGAGTTTGGAGGCCTTGTTGTAAAGTTCGTTGTACGTAAGCGACGCACCACTTTCATCTACCAGGAAAACATCGTTTGGTCGATTCCTCAAATAATCAAGTAATGTCTCAATTGGATTTTGATACTGATAGTTCATCATGGTGATCACGGCTTTATGTAACCACGCTCAATTAAGGCCGCCTTTATATCATCCAGTGTCTTGACATCATCTAATGTTGATATGTCTCCATACGGCTCATTCTTTACCAAGGCCCTTAGCAACCTTCTCATTATCTTACCCGACTTAGTCTTTGGTAGTCTCCTCACGATTATTACATCATCAACCTAGTACCCGACGCCCTTGCAAACTCCTTAATATCATTGATTAATGCCTCCGACGGCGCCTCCCCTGGTTTAAGTACGACAAAGGCCAGCACTTTTTCGCCACCGCCAGGCGCCGGTGCGCCAACAACGGCAGCCTCAGCAACCGCCTTATGTCTCGCGAGGATACCCTCTATGTCCATTGTACCGAGTCTCTCGCCTGCAATAGTCAATATATCATCGGCTCTACCTAGCACGTATAGGTATCCATCCGAGTCGTAGAAGCCATAATCACCTGTGTAGAAATACCCTGGGAACCTACTCCAGTACGTCTTCACTAATCTCTCGTGATTGGGGGTCGTTCCACATCTTAGCCATTGCCGGGTTTGGAATGGCAATGACTATGTAACCCCCCCTCTGCCCCCCCGGTGGCAGTGGGTTACCGTCATCATCGACCACGAGCCACTTACTACCTGGGAATTGAATACCGGCAGAGCCAGGCTTAAATGGTATCTCGCCGAGGCCGTATGGCGTCGCTGCAATCGGTATTAGGTGCTCCGTCATCCAATAAGCATCGGCAATCATGGTATTCGGTAATTGCTGTATATACCACTCAGCAATACCTGGGTTAAGCGTCTCGCCTGTATTGAGTATTATTCTCAGGCTTGATAAGTCTCCCTTAAGCGCATCCTCACCAATGCTCCTAATCGTGTATAACGTGGTCGTACTACTCCAGATCAAAGAGACGCGGTACTTCTCAACGATCCTGGCAAATAAGTCCCTCTTATAACCCACGAATCCCTCAAATAGAAGACCGGTCAACCCCCCCATCACGGGTATTGTGTATAAATTAGCCATGGGCCACACAGGCCACCCCCCCAACTCGCTTATTGTCCACCAAACATCAGTGTCCTGTGGATTAAATAGTGCCCTAAATGTCCAATTAAGGCCTATTGGATAACCACCATTACTCTGCCACAGTCCCTTGGGCCTACCCGTCGTGCCTGACGTGTAGTATATGGTGGCCGGCTCATTAGCCTCCACAGGGACTGGCTCGACGTAGACCTTGCCCTTTGGGGCGACATCCTCATAGACGATGTCTCTACCTTGCTTAACATTAAAGTCGGAGAAGCCCCCCCTGGATACAACCAGCACCTTCTCAACGGGTGTTTGGTATTTCTCGAGTGTCCTGTCCACAAGGTCCTTCATCCTAACCTCGTCACCAGCCCTAAATCCCTTTGATGCGACTATGAACACCTTTGATCCGCAGTCCTGAAGCCTATATGCAAGGGTCTCCTCACTTAAACCAGCGTAGTGAATTACCAATGTGGCGCCGAGCCTATGCACGGCAAGGCCGAAGTAAACAGCCTCTGGCGTGTTGGGCATCATCATCGATACCGCATCCCCCTTCTTAACACCAAGCTCCTTAAGTACGTACGCGGCCCTATTCACCTCCCTGTAAAGGTCCCAATAACTAATGACCTTACTATCGCCCCCCCTCTCATTCTCGTAATAAAACGCGACCTTATTGGCCTTAGCGGTATGTGCCTATCAATAGCGTTATAACTAATGTTTAGGTAACCACCCCCCCTAAACCAATAAACATCTGGTGCTCTGCCCTCAAATATGGACTTTGGTCTTTCAAACCACGTAAGGTAATCAGCCTTATCAGCCCAGAATTTAGCTGGATTCTCGGCGGCCTCAATAGCCATTCGCCTTATCTTATCTAGGGAATAGAACTTTTGATTTAGTGCCATAAATATTCTATTTATGAACTCTTTTTAAATATTACCTTATGAAATTAATGTATAAAGTTTTATTAAATTATTTATATAAGTAAAATGGTTAACCAACTACGTTCTTGTAATAATCAAATGTCAATTCCTCATACCACTTAGGTACCTTGGCTCATAAAGCGAGAACTTAGCTAGTGGGTATGGGTGTATTCTCTTAACCGCATTTATACCTGGAATTACCAGGTTTAGGTACTTGGCTGGGATTATTATGCTGATCTCGTAATTCTCAGTCCTCCCTAGTATTAACTCTCCAGTTCCAGGTATGTTTATCTGGACCTTACCATACTTGTGTGAGTATGGGATTAACGTACACGATGCCAACCCAATATATGAAATCTCGCCTGGCATAACGCCATTCCAAATCAATGCCTTGGCAATGGTGGCTATTTGGGCAGGCATACCATAAATAATAACAACATGTGGTTCAAAGTCGATCTTATCAAGTGGCGATATTAGGACCAACTCTGTTGAGTTGGGTTCAAGAAACCTTGAATGCAGTGTGGTAACTATGCTATTCATTGTCTCCTTACTCGATGTATGCCACTGCGGTATGTCCCTATCAATGTAGTCCAGCGCCGTTTTAGTTAAACCAAGCGCCTCAGCGCCTATCATGCAGAAAGAGTCCTCAAGCCCCACTGCTAATTTCCAGCCGTAAGTCCTCACCATGTTTATAGCCTGGCAAAACGCAACCCTAATACCGAGATCCTTATATGGCCTCTTGAAATCGCTAATGCTGCATTGCTCACCCTTACCACAAAACCTAATGCCTATTGGCCACGTCATTAAACCAAGAACCTCCTTTAACTTAATGCCCTGCTGCCTAACCTCATCGATTGATGCCATGAACTTCTATTATGAATATTACTTTAAAAGGATTATAGGATTATACCGTAATTATGAGTTAATGAGTGTATTTTTATCAATAAAATATGGCAGTGACATATCAATAATAATATGATCTGACTAAGGATTTCTCATTACTTATAACTACTTATTCAGGAGATTCTTTGTTATATTGACGAGCAAGTATTTAAAACAATGCTGTGTCATGTGGTTAATGATTCTCGAAATTGCAAAATTGCTTGTTAAGCTTAGGGCTTATTGGGCGTCAATTAGGGGGGGTCTCAGGGAGTTCATCGATGATTACCCATTTGATGAAATAGCACTTAAGGCACTTAAGGGCCGTGATGCGGTTTACCCATTCGGTGAGATAGCCACCTACGGCTCTGCAGTGCTTGGCTCTGGGGGGGTTTATGATAAGAGGGGGGGATTTCCTCGATTCAAGACCCTAGACAGTTCAATAATATTATTACCACCAGCGTTTACGCCAAAAAGGCTTGAGAAGATGGCTGAGCTTCTTCGGGAGCCCACTTTCATGGACGTGAATCTAGAAGGTTCATTGGGTGGTTTTAAGGTTTCCATGCCCATAGTCGTTGGTTCAATGGGTTCTACGGCAATAGCCAGTAAGTTTAGCCTTGAGATTGCCAGGGCAGCGGCTAAGGCAGGTATTGTCATGGGTATTGGGGGGGAGAACGTGGCCACGGTTAGGGGGGGCTATTCAAGGAGGTACACAAGGGGGGGTCACCCAAGCTTTAAGGAGAGGTTGATGGCTTACTTAACGAATGTTGATAAGTACGGTGGGGGGGTTATTATCCAGCAAAATGTGGAGGATGCGTATGATGAGCTTTGGAATAAGGTGTATAGTGATAAGGATGTTGAGCCATACATAGAGGAGGGCCTCGTTGGTTTCGAGATTAAGATGGGACAGGGGGGGCCAAGCCTGGTCTTGGCGGTGTAATTAAGATCCCGAAGGAGGAGGCAATTAGACTTAAGGCAAAGTACCACTTTGAGGTGGATCCTGAGAAGGTTAAGGATAAGTTCATAACCAGGTACTCAGTGCCCGGTACATACACGGAGGACATACTTAGGGGGGGCATGATTAGGTTCATGAAGACGGCATACCCAAGGGCGAGGATTTGGATTAAGCTCGGCCCCTATAGGGATGTGGATAGGGTCATTAGCATTGCCCATGAGGAGGGCGCTCACGCTGTCGTGATTGATGGTAAGGAGGGTGGTACAGGAATGGCACCTTCAGTAGCCATGAAGGACCTGGGCTACCCAACCATAGTGGCCCTTAAGAAGATACATGACGCCAGAAGGCTGGGGATAATGGACATATCGCTACTACTCGCGGGTAGGCTCTATAATGGTTCGCACGTGGTTAAGGCCATGGCTCTGGGAGCCAGCGGTGCTTATATGGCTAGGCCGTTTCTCATAGCGGCGATGGTTAAGGGTGAGAAGGGGGTTTTGAATTACATAGAGGCTGTTAAGGAGGAGATTCAGATGTTGGTATCCGCATTGGGCAAGTACGATATTAAGGAGGTTAGTACAGAGGATGTTGCTGCCATTGATAAGGACGTCGCCGAGATGTTTGGTATACCGTATGTCTACTCATCATCATTTTAATACGGTCTAACTTAATAAGGCTGTTATTTCTAGCGTTACCGTGAATTTAAGGGCATTCATCAGGCTTTCTAGGATTGAGCATGGAATACTGACAAGCCTGATAGTCATTGCATCCTACGTAATAGCTGGCGGTAGGAGTGCCATTGCAATGGTACTCCTCTTCCTATCATCACTACTTACGGAAATATTCCTCTTCGCCACAAACGACATTTACAATATTGAGGAAGACAGGATTAATAGGCCAGACGCACCCCCCCTCGTACGTGGTGAAGCTTCAATTAGTGAGGCTTGGGTATTATCATTACTATCTGTAGTCATCGCTATATTATTAAATGTACTTGGTATTGCCATGGGATATTTAGTGGCTTGGAGCATCGTAATATTAATAATGGCTATAGCGCTTGGTTTCTCCTACAATTATAGGTTGAAGAGGGTCATTATAGTGAACAACGTCTTCGTGGCAATAACATCATCATTAACATTCCTATATGGACTCTACGCCGTTTCATCCACAATACCAACCCTTAATCTTCCATACCTATTATTCATTGTTTCCTTCCTAGCAACCATGGGTAGGGAACTGGTTAAGGCGCAATCGACGTTGTCGGCGACATGAGGGCTGGCGTGAGGACCGTAGCCAATACCTACGGTATTAAAACCGCAATAATCCTCGCAGCAATATTCACGTTGGTTGCAGTCCTCATGTCACCATTAATAATTATTTACGCGCTCCAAAACCCCTATGGGCTAGCTCTATCGGTGGGTGTCTTAATAACGGATGCTATCCTTACGTATATATCGATATCGCTCCTGCGAAATAGTGATTACATGGGTAGGTTCAGGGTGATGTCCCTTGGGGGGGCTATGGCTGTCACGATAATTGCGTATCTACTATTTGCATTGCTAATTATTGTTCATTAAATACCAAGGACACTTCGAAGAATCGCTAGGTAATTAACCTCCTTGAACTTCATTTCCCTGAGGGACGGTATTTCAATGAGCATGGGCTTCCTCATTCTCATCCTCAACTTATCAAAATCCTCCCTAATTCTATCCACGAGGTTACTCGTTATTAATATCGCACCAACACCCTCCTCAACACTCAACTCCTTAATTATTGCCAATATGTTCTCATTCTCATTAATGACCCTACCCTCAAACCCAAGTAACTTAAAGGTATATACCGTGTGCTCATCACCAAGCACTACTGCACGCACGTTCTTAGACACTATGATGAATTTATAAAGTTAATTACATAATCACCATGGCTCTCTCTTAAGCCTAGGAGGTAGGCTATGGCATTCGTGGCTAAGTGTATCGGTGGCGTTATTATCACGGCAATAACCACGTAAATAACCCTTAGGACACTTGGCTGAATTAGCCACAGGGCTAGCAACGCCGCCAGTAGGAAGTCAAGTTGATCAAGCAGTGGTGCCGGCGCTCCGCGGGGTAGACCAAATCTCCTCTTAATGAACGCCCCGAGTAAGTCGCCCAGTAGTGCTGCAATGCACATTACAAATACGGCCAATGGATTTGGGAGTTCTGAGACAATATTCACAGCCCTGGTCACTATGATGTACGTCAACTCACCAATTACGAAGCCGGTTATTAAACCCGTGATGAAGCCCTCATATGTCTTCCCATCGCCAAAAAGCCTTCTCCCATCAATGAAATTCCTACCAAGATCTATGGGCGTCTTACGCCTAAACACCTTACTGGCAACTACGGGCGTCGCATTGGCAACGTACGGAGGCCAAATAATAAGTAACGTAATTATGAAGTCCCAGAGTAAGCTCACGCGTAATCACTCGAGGCTATGTCTCTTGATTAGGTGCGTTATCGCGGAGTTCTTCGTTATGAATTCCTGACCGCACACGAGACAGTAATAAACATCCATCCCATTACGCCTAACCGAAACTATCAAGTGCTCCTTAATGTGCCTAAGGAATGCCCCCCCCTCACCATTTAACTTAGCGCCGCATATGTCGCACGTTATTGTTTTACCGCCAACCCTGCCATGCCTGCGCATGTGGGTGACGAAGGAGTTCGCGTCAACCTCAGCACCACACTTCGGGCACTTCAGCCTGGGCCTTGGTGACGCCTTGGCTATTGCATCAACTACCTTACTAACATCCTCACCCATGTAATCACATAGTGGACATACCACGATCTTAGTCAATGCCCTAGCCACAGCGCTCATAGTCGTGAGAACCCTAACCCTCTTACTTTTTAAGTTCTAACACCCAGCTAGGGTAGTGGATAGGGTCATAGGCTTGGCAATGCCCAGGTGGGACTTGGGTACGGTGGGTTACGTAGCTGGTTCACCCGGTGAAATCGATAAAGCATACTCAGAGCTATTCCTGCGTTGTTACCCAACTACTGTAGACATGACTAGGGAAATGGGTAGCAAGGTCTCCTGCATAGTCAATACAATTAAGAGGGGGTTACCCATAGTTGGTGTTGTGTTTCTGCTTGATCCTTACGGTATTGCTAACGACATCGGTACTAAGTATGGTATTAGGAGGGAGATCATCCTTGATAACGTGTACTCGTGGTTTATTAATTACCTGAGGAATAACGGCTTTATCACTGATGCGGATGCAGTGGAGCTTGACCAGGAGTTATCAGTATTAATGCGCAGTATTAAGGCGAGGGTTGGCGGTAATGCCAGTATGATTGCTGGTGTTATGGCTACAATAGTGATGAATCGTAGAGTTAAGGTGGATGAATTACCCATAAGGATAATGGATATTAGAAATGACGCAATTAACCATGTTAGGAGTGCATTCTCAATTCATTAATCAGCATTTCCAGCGCTCACTCACTGATCAGCCAAATGCCTCCTCATCACTACGTGTTAACCCAACTCAATGTAATACTTATACTTAAAGGCTTTTTGCGGTAGGGTAGGGTGATTCTTAAATATAGCCTCATTAATGTATAGACTATGGTAGGGGGGGTACACCGATTAGGGAGAGCGATATTAAGAACTACCCACATGAGGAGTGGACAAGACCATTCCAGTACAGCGTGACTGCTGGTACGGCTTATTCCAAATTTCTAGATGGTCTAAGGAATGGTAAGATATACGGCACGTACTGTAGCAAGTGCGGCCACATATTTGTGCCGCCCAAGATGTATTGCCCATATTGCTTCAAACCTGTGGATGGTTGGGTTGAGGTTAAGGATGAGGGCACGGTAATCACGGCGGTGGTTAGTTACATAAGCGCTACGAGGGAACCGCTTAAGGAGCCTAGGGTTGTTGGTGTGATTAAGCTTGATGTACCTGGCAAGGAGTTCAGCGAGCATAGGTTCCCCGGCATAATGCATTACCTATGCGTTGACCCTGAGGATGTTAAGTCAATGAAAGTATTCGGTATGAGGGTCAAGGCTCGGTGGAAGCCTGCCGATCAAAGAACGGGCTCTGTACTAGATATTGAGTGTTTCGAGCCCGTGAGGTGATGAGCATGTCCTTCGAGAAGATAAGTGTTAATAGGGATATTAGGCATTGGCTCCATACAATCGAGCAAGGTTATAGGTATACAGCCGGTCCAATAGGTACCAAGTTCCTTGAGGGCATTAAGGCCGGTAAATTGCTCGCTGGTAAATGCCCAGTTTGTGGTAGGTTACTAATGCCCCCCCCAAAGGCCTTTTGTCAGTACGACTTCGCCGAGATTAAGGAGTTGGTTGAGATAGCGCCTGTGGGCGTTGTTAGGACCTACACCGTGGTCTACGAGGACTCCTACGGAAACAAGCTGCCTAAGCCTGTGATCATTGGCTTCATAGAGTTCCCAGGGGGGGTCACTGGCGGTCTTGTTCACTACATAATCAATGTTGAGCCAGGTAACGTTAAGGTTGGGCTTAAGGTTAGGCCTGTGTTTAAGCCTGAGAATGAGAGGAGGGGGGGGTTCCATAACGGATATCGTTGGTTTTGAGCCCGTCTAGGGCTAATGAATGACAAAAATCTTAAATAGGTATAGGGTTGTTGGTTTAATCGAATGAGCCAAGCGCAGAGGAGGATTCCCGTATATAAGAAGATACTGCAGGATAAGATTAAGGAGTGGATGGTTAAGGAATTCCTAAACTACAGACTGGCCAAGCAGGGCTACGTTGACTCTGACGTACTAAAGACTCCGCTCGGCACAAGGATTATAATTTACGCTGAAAGACCAAATAGGATAATCGGTAGGAAGGGCGTCATTGTCAAGGAATTGACGGATTTACTCAGTAAGAAGCTTGAGGTTGAGAATCCAATAATCGACGTAACACCCATACAGAACCCAGAGCTTAACCCCAAGATCATCGCCAATAGGATTGCCTGGGCAATGACAAAGGGCGTTAAGTTCAGGAGGGCCGGTATGATAGCCATTAGGCAAATAATGGACGGTGGCGCAAAGGGTGCTGAGGTCACGATTAGTGGCAAGTTAACGAGTGAGAGGTCAAGGTTTGAGAAGTACGTGTATGGAGTTATTTATAAGAATGGTTATGACTCGAGGACCAAGGTTCAGAAGTTCGTTGGTCAGGTACTACTTAAGCCGGGCCTTTACGGTATTGAGGTTAGGATAACGCCACCAATTAGATTTAGTGATGAGTTCCAGATAAAACCACCGAGTAGGGAGGTAACTGCCGAGGCCCAGGCACAGCAGGTACAGGGTGGTGAGGGTGGCGAGCAGGCAGAGACTTAACGCTAGGACTATTAGGAACATGAAGCCTGAGGATAGGGCTAAGCTGCTCAATGATTTAAGGAACGAGCTGCTTAAGCTGCAGACGCAGAGGGAGCGTGGTACCCTGGACAACCCTGGCAGGGTTAGGACGATTAGGAGGGCCATTGCCAGGATATTAACAATAATGAATGAGGAAGCTAAAAAGGCCGTTAAGGCCGGTGAATGAGTAAGCCATTGCTTTTTAAGTTTGTGGAAACCGTTAATTGTAGGAACGGGTCCTTGAATGGAATTAGTGGTATTGTTGTTGATGAGACGGCTAAGACGATCAAGGTATTAACGCCGACAGGCTCCGTAAAGACTATAATTAAGGAGGATTGCTGGTTCTATGTGAATATTAACAACTGCACGTACTTAATTAATGGGCGTAAGCTCATTCTTAAGGGAGGGAAAGGAAAACTTTTAAATACGTAAAATAACCTTGCCACGTGTCTGAGCAGGAACTAACTGAGCGATTAATTAATGGCATTATTGCTCGACTTGAGAGCGAGATTAATGAGTGGAGTAATAACGTTAGGCTTAGGGCTGAGGCTGAGCTCCTCGAGGGTGTGAAGGCCGTGATTGATAAGTATTCAAGTACTCTTGAGAATATTGATAAGGAACTGAACATGGAGAGGGAGTATAGGCTTTATGATGAGATGATGAGGGAAAAGAAGGAGAAGCTTGGTATTCTTGAGGAGGCATATGCTGAGGTTGTTAGGAGAGTTAAGGAGAGGATTAATTCCATGAGAGGCACCAATGATTATAAGAAGTTCCTTAGGAACTCCATTTTATGGGCAACATCAATAATCGGTTCTCAGGAATTGGTAATAACGGTGAGCAAGGCTGATGAGGATGTTACTAAGGAGTTGGTGTCGGAACTCGGCCTTAACGCGATCATAAACACCACAGACGAGGACTTACTGGGTGTCATCATTTCCTCAGCCGACGGGTCCATCAGAGTCGACGCAACATTGGATTCGAGGCTTAGGCTTATGGAGCATCAAATAAAGACCCTGCTGGCGCACCTGGCATCATCTAGTTGAGCCATTAATTATGTAGAATTAATTTTAAATATGTAGAATTTAACTCATGCACCGTGTCATCTGGCAAGGGCAGGATCGTCTACATAAGTGGACCAGTGGTTAAGGCTGAATTACCTGGTGCACTGCTTTACGAGCTAGTCTTCGTCGGTGAGCTAGGGCTCTTTGGCGAGGTTGTTAGGATTCAGGGTGACATGGCCTTCATACAGGTCTATGAGGAGACGACAGGATTAAAGCCCGGTGAGCCCGTAGTAAGGACTGGTGAACCACTTAGTGCGTGGCTTGGTCCCGGCATACTAAATAGGGTTTATGATGGTGTTCAGAGGCCATTATCGCTGATATTCGACTTAACAAAGAGGCCCTTCGTAGCTAGGGGTATTAATTATGAGAAGGCACCACCACTGGACTTCAATAAGAAGTGGAAGTGGATACCAAAGGTTAAGGTTGGCGATGAGGTTGAGGTTGGCGACATACTCGGTGTTGTCCCAGAAACGCCACTTGTTGAGCACAGGATCCTCTATCCACCAATATATAGGGTAGGCGGTGTTGTTAAGTACGTAGCCCCCCCCGAGGGCGAGTACACAATTGATGACGTAATTGCCGAGGTGGAGACTAAGGAAGGCACAGTGAAGGTTAAGATGTGGCATAAGTGGCCCGTGAGGAGGCCAAGGCCATTTAAGGAGAAGTTGCCGCCAGTCGAGCCGTTAATAACGGGTATTAGGACCATAGACACCCTATTCCCAATAGCCATTGGTGGCGCAGCCGCAATTCCTGGGCCATTCGGCAGTGGTAAGACCGTAACAATAAGGACGCTGGCAATGTATAGTGAGGCTAGGTTAGTGTTCCCGGTGCTCTGTGGTGAGCGTGGAAACGAGGCCGCGGATGCGCTACAGGGTTTGCTTAAGCTCGTTGACCCTAACACGGGTAGGCCGTTGATGGAGAGGACAACGATCATAGTGAATACATCCAACATGCCCGTGGCTGCTAGGGAGGCAAGTATATACATGGGCGTCACCATTGCCGAGTACTTCAGGGATCAGGGTTATGATGCGTTCCTAATGGCTGACTCAACGAGTAGGTGGGCTGAGGCGATGAGGGAGGTTGCCCTGAGGATCGGCGAGATGCCCAGTGAGGAGGGATTCCCGGCGTATTTGCCAACAAGGTTGGCGGAGTTTTATGAGAGCTGGTAGGGTTGTAACCCTTGGTAAGGGTAATAGGTTGGGTTCAGTTACGATAGCCGCCTCGGTCTCACCACCTGGCGGTGACTTCACAGAGCCCGTCACAAGCCATACGCTTAGGTTTATAGGGGCTTTCTGGCCGTTAGATGCTAAGCTCGCCTACTCAAGGCATTACCCAGCCATTAATTGGTTAATGGGCTTCAGTAGGTACGTTGATACGGTGGCTGAGTGGTACCAAAAGAATGTTGCTCCTGACTGGAGGGAGCTTAGGGACGAGGCCGTGAGGATACTGACCAGGGAGGCTGAGCTTCAGGAGGTCGTGAGGATACTCGGCACCGAGGCGCTTAGTGAGCAGGAGAAGCACCTGTTAAATGCAGCGTTCCTAATTAGGGAGGGCTTCCTAAAGCAGGATGCTTATCACCCAGTTGATGTTAGGTCCTTACCGCCAAAGCAGTACTGGCTTCTTAGGCTCATCATAACGTTCTATAGGAAGGGGGGGCTCGAGGCGATTAACCGCGGGGGGGTACCAGCCTCAGCACTTAGGGAGTTGGATACGGTTAAGAGGTTGGCTAGGCTTAGGATGGAGATTAAGAATGAGGAGTATAAGAAGCTCATTGACTACGAGCAGGAGTTAGTAAATTCCATTGACAACCTAATTAAGCAGTACGAGACTCAAAGGGCAATGGCAGCCACCGCGTAGGTTAAACACCCTTAAATGTTAATTACCGTACTTATTAATGACTTAATTAATTGGTAACTCTCGTTCCCACATAAAACAATCACGTATTTATCACACCCAATACCACCCAATTCCTGCAACTCACTCACAGCCTCCTGCGACAACTCATCCAGGTAATTATTAAGCTTAAGTATTAGGAACCTATTTTGCGGGCACACGTATTTTAGGAATAACGCCGCATCAGAGCCATTCTTTATCGCAATGTCCCTAAGCCTTACAATGGAATCCTCATTGATACTACGACTAACCACAGACACGTAACACCTCCTACACTCGCACTTAAATACCTGGGAGAACTTCGTGACCTCCCTTATCTCGTCAATGCCCAAATCACGTAATAAGTTATTGAGTAACTCCTCACCCTTATTCGTCAGCTCCGCCCCCCCACCCCCCCTCATAACCCTGATGGCTCCCTGGCTCTTAAGCTCATTTAGTACGCGCCTCACGACACCCTCCCCCCCCATGCCGGAGATGGCGCTTAGTGAGTATCTACCCATTCTCCCGTACCTCTTGAGCATTAAGAGCACGGTTAATTCCTCGGCACTCATTTGCATTAGTTATTATTCATCCTAAGGTAAAAATAATTTCCTTCACCGAGTTATACTTATTAATCCTTATAGTAATTGTGCCTGGTGATCATCATTTGCCCAGTAAGGGCATGTACACGAACTCCAAGGAATTACCAATAACTGCCTACAACACGGCTTCGAAAAGCCTCGAGAGAATAACCCTCCTACGCCCTGGCTTGGCCAGGATATACGTGTGTGGGTTAACGCCGTATGACTCAATGCACGTTGGGCATGCGAGGACATTCGTGTTTTACGACATATTCAGGAGGTACCTGGAGTACCTGGGTGTTGAGGTTAGGTTTGTGACTAACTTCACGGACATTGACGATAAGATAATTAACAGGGCTAGGCAGGAGTTTGGTGGTGACTTAATTAATAGGTGGTATGAGGTACCCAGTAGGTACATTAAGGAGTTCTTTGACGCAATGGATAGGCTATACGTAAAGAGGGCGTATGCATATCCGAGGGTTACCGAGAACATAAACGACATGTTAAGGTGGATCCAGGAGTTAGTGAGTAAGAACCTGGCCTACGTGAGCCCCCCCGACGGTTCCGTGTACTTCGACATAACCAAGGTGCTAGGTATGGCGAGTTCTCAGGGCAGAAGATCGAGGAGTTGATAGCGGGCGCCAGGGTTGAGCCCGAGCCTGGTAAGAGAAACCCGCTGGATTTCGCGCTTTGGAAGTCATGGAGCGAGGGTGAGCCCTGGTGGAATAGCCCATGGAGCCCAGGTAGGCCTGGCTGGCACTTGGAGTGCGTGGTCATGTCCAGTAAGTACCTTGGCGTGCCCTTTGACATACATGGCGGTGGGCAGGACCTAATATTCCCGCACCACGAGAATGAGATCGCCATTGCCAGGGTTTACTTCGGAATCGACTACTTCGCTAGGTACTGGATACACGTTGGGTTGGTGACGATTAGGGGTCAGAAAATGAGTAAGTCTCTCGGTAACATCATACCTATTATGGATGTATTGAGGAAGTATGACGGTGAGGTACTGAGGCTTTACTACTCCATGACCCAGTATAGGAAGCCAATGGACTTCGACCCAGACGCCCTAGATCAGGTTAGGAACTCATTAATGAGTATATACGCGGCTTATGACATGCTCATCGAGGCCGTAAATGAGGCCCCCCCGACGTGGGCGACAAGGATACTGAATTGCTAAGTAGGGTTAATGGCTTCGTTAATTCCTTCGAGGAATCCATGAACAACGACATAAACACCAGCGGCGCCGTCGCGGCGCTCATGGACTTCGCCAAATACGTTACATCCACAGTAATCTACAACACACAGCACTTCTCAAAGAACGCCTTAACCAATGCATTAACAGCCTTCAGCGATTTGGCAAACATTCTCGGAATATTAAACAGGACAAGGCTACCACCATCACTCATCTCACTGATAGATACGTTGATAAGGATCAGGGCTCAATTAAGGGCTAAGAAAATGTTCGATATAGCCGATGAGATTAGGAACGAACTTGGGAGACTCGGAGTCGTGATAAGCGATGTCGGTAATAAGACGTATTGGTACATCGATAGGGATAAGCTATCTCAACTAGGTTAAATGCCGTGCTTTGGATTTGCAGAGTCGCCGTAATTATATAACTACAGCGACTCTCCAGGTCCAAGTTATGACTCTACAAAAATTATTCAGTTCCGGAAGCAATACTTATTAGTTAGGTGATTCTCGAGATACTATATGAGGAAGGGCTTGTTGATAGCCGGTGTGGTTTTAATTGTGTTGGCTGTTGTGATGTATGTTGTTGGTACTTATGTTGTCTCTAGGCTAGTGATGCCTACGATGATGACTGTTACGCTAAGCCCTGGTGGTAATGTCACTGTAGGCACTGCAAGCCCTGGTGAGGTGTTGACTGTGGTTTATACGGACTCGATTAATCAGCCCCCCCTTGAGACTTTTACAAGCATGCCTGGCGTGCTTAAGACCATGTACACCAGTGGGCATTACGTAGTGGCTTACACCGTGCTCTCAGGCACGGGCACCCTATACCTAGTGAATAATTACTCAATACCAGTCACGGTTAAGTATAGTATTGTTGGTGTCTCAATAACCTCATCATTACTAATTGGCGGCATGCTCATATTGTTCGCCTTGGTGATTGGTATAATAGGCGTGGTACTGGCGATACTAGGTGCGGTACTGAAGCCAAGGAAGTGATTATAATGTAATGCCCAATCACAGCAAGATTACCTTATTCATTTCCTCAAAATGTATTTCTTCACATGCGCTAATTCATGATTAAGACCCATTACTTAACTCCTTTCGTAAATCCCAGAAGTGTAGGTTATACCTGAAGCTTAAGGACGTCTCAGGGCTTAATCTTAGTTTGTCTCATTAGGTATGCCGAGTTCGATCCCCCCCTTAAAATATACCCATGATTAAGCGTCTCAATAACGCTTTTACGGTCTCACATATAGTTGGTGTTGAAATTGCCATAAATGCATGCTGATTACTTTACGCTAAGTTAATAAGCTTACCTATAGGGTAAGTAACTGGTATATGCTATTTGATCTTGAGCCTAAGAGTAGGAGGGAGGATTTATACGACTTCGAGACTGAATTAAGGGATTTGATTAACGGCATTATTAATGATAAGGTAATAGTCGTCAGGGGCTTGAGGAGGACTGGTAAGACCTCGTTGATGAGGGTTGCGCTTAATGAGGTTGGTTACCCATACGTATACCTCGACGTTAGGTTTGCAGGAAGACCTAGGCAGATCGATCTTATTGAGTTGATTAGGCGTGGGCTTGAGGACTTCCTGGCCAGGAATAAGTCAATAATTAACAGGGTTAGGGACGCCATATCCAGGGTTAGGTGGATTAGGGTTGGGGGTATCGCCGATACATGTGGAGATTAGGTTAGGTGAATCCCGTAGGCTAAGTATTGGTGAGTTGCTCGATGCCCTTAATGACCTAGGCACTGAATTGGGTAGGGCCGTGGTGATCGCTGTTGATGAGTCCCAGGAACTGAGTAAGGTGACTTGGGTGGACTTTAACATGTTACTTGCGTATGCATACGATAATTTGAGGTATGTGAAATTCCTGCTGTCGGGATCGGAGGTTGGGGGGGTATTGTATAGGTTCCTCAGGATTAATGATCCTGAGGCCCCGCTATTCGGCAGGTACATACACTTCGTGAGCACCAGGAGGCTCAGCCCCCCCGATGAGTCCCTGGACTTCCTGAGAAGGGGGGGCTTTGAGCAGTATGGGATTAGGCCCGCTGATGAATTCCTCGTGCGTATTGTGAATGAGCTTGATGGCGTCATTGGTTGGTTGACGTACATAGGTCACCAATACGTGATTGAGGGTAAGCAATCCATCGAGGAAGTCCTCGAGTCAGCAACGGCACTGGCACTTAATGAACTCAGGAACTTCCTAGCCAATAGGAGTCCCAGGTATAGAGTATTACTTAAGGAATTATTCGTTAAAAGGAGTTGGAAGGAGTTGAAGGCGACTCTTGAGGCTGCGGAGGGTAAGTCAATCAATGATAAGTCACTCTACATACTACTCAGGGAGTTGATGGATCACGGCATTGTGGAGAGAGTCGATGAGGAGTACGTAATTGCGGACCCAATACTTAGGAGGGCTGTACTTAAATTATGACATGCTTTAGACTTGGTAAGCAACCGGTCTCATTCATAGCGGAGGGTTTGAGCTGGCGGTATTCTCATGGCTCTTATCGCCGGTATTAACGCGGCTATCACGTTTATTGCTATGGGCAGTATGAATATTGCGGCGAAGTCAAGTGGTGTGAGTACTATGGGTAACATTATTGATGATGCGGCTGCGGCCCTGGCTACCCTACCTGGTCCAAAGGTTGGTCTCATGAATGATGATGGGCTTGGGAAGGCGCTGACTATGGCCATGAGCAGTGCCGTGCCTATCACGGAGCCTATTATGGCTATTATCGCGGCTCGATAATGAGGAGCAGAGGTATTGACCTGCCACTGAAGCCCACAGCCCTCATTATCCCGAACTCCCTAGTCCTCTGGATCACATTGAACATCATTGTGTCGAACATCCAAATGCCAATTATTATGAAGCTTATGCCGGCTATGAAGGCTAGGAAGAGCTCGAGCACCGTGAAGAACTGGTTAATACTCGATAGTAGTGTTGATAGGTTTAGTACCTGGTCCATTGGGAATAGGGCCTTTAACTCGTTAGTGACGTAGTTTATGTTGTTTGGTGAGTCCACGTAAACGATTATTCCATCAACCGTGCCGGATGGGTCGAATTGCGACAGGAATGTGTTCTCATCAATGAATATGGCATTGTTTGGGTTTAAGCCAATGATCCCAATACCGCTCTGCTGCATTATGGCGCCAATTGTGTAGGTTAACTCGGAGCCGCTTGGTGTTGTTATCACCATGACCTGCCCAGGATAGGCAATCTGCTGGCCAGTGCTTGTGAAGGCAATGTCGTAACCAACCAGGGCTAGGCCAGGTGATAGTACCGGTGCGCCAGCCAGTATGGCATTGCTCAGCGAGGTCACTCCGTAGAGCTGCATTATCTCCTGCTCCGTGGCCCCCCTATTACCGTGGCCGTCACCTCATGCCCATTAATATCCACCCTAGCCACCGTGGAGAGTATTGGTATGGCATTGGTCACGTGCGGTATGTCCATGACCTCATAAACATCAGTAAGCGTTAGCTGGGAGTTCTGCCCTGGGAATAGGAACACGGTATTCGTTCCAAAGACCCTCTCGAAGAAGCTCGTGGTCAACACCTTATAGCCCTGCCCCCCCATGCCCACGGCTAGGCCAAGGGCCACTATGGCTATTATTATGCCTACAATGGCGCCTATAGTCCTACCCCCCCTACGCTCCCATGCCGCGCTCCACGCGAGTTTAAAGTAATCGCTAATCCTCATGAGGAGCCACCATGTCTCCTACGCAGGAGTAACACTACTATGATTATTATGATTACTGCAATTACAGCAAACGTAATTATTACGTAGGTGAGGTAATTAACTCTATGGAATCTATAGTAATTAGTGCCTTGTTGACCGTATTGGGAGGCGTACTGTGCGAATAATGTGGCGTTTCTAATCACGGTTATCGGCACCGTGTAGTACTGCACGTGTTGCTGCCCGAATTGGTCTGTGTACTGTATTTGGAAGGTTATCGATGTGTTCATGGCTCTAGTGACGCTGAAGCTGAAGGCCACGGCACTTAATTGCTGGGAGTTCAGCGTGCCCATGTAGGTGCTTGACTGACTAATCATCTTAATGCCGGGGGGCCCGGTATTGCGGTTATGTTTAAGTTGTATGCCGGCACTGGGCCTGTGTTGACGAAGTTCAGCGATACGGAGCCGGTCTCGCCGATTGTTAATGGGGGGGTTGGCGCCACTTGATAACCGGTGACTAGTATTGATGGTTCGTTAAGCACCGAGAGGGTTATGGAACCCTGGACACCGCCGGGATACCCACCGGTGTATTGGTAAGTCAGTGAGTATGTTATGGATGCTGAGGATGAGGTTATTGGCACGGCGATGGGTACATAGACATAATCGGTGGATCCAGGCAGTATCTCGGCAATATCATACGTAGTATTGCCCGTTAGGCTTAATCCCTGGGTTGATGCTATGACTAGAGTCACGTTATAGATGGGTACAGGATTAACGTTCCTAATGCCAATAGTCAACTCACCCGAGCCGATTCTCAATGATGAATTGACTGGATAAACAATGACTTGGCTTGAGGACACCGTGGTAACGCTCATGCTTATTGAAATACTTCCACTGACAGCATTACCGCTTTGATCAAGCCCTGAGTAGCTTATGGTCATTGTTACGGGGGCCGCTACCAGTCGGTAGTATATAAAGCGTCGCGGTGTAGTTACTCCCTGGATTCAATGTGCCGATTACTAAGACACTGGAGCCTGCCGCTAATGTGGCGCCTTCAATCGCTACGTTGACCTGCAAGTCGTAAATGGGCCCACTACCATTATTATTTATCACGAGCTCCACCGGATTAACTAGGTTACTAACCAGGTACTGCGCATTAGTGCGTGCCGTGATTATTGGAGAGCCGTAAATAACCAGTGGGAAGTTTATGTTCATTGAGCCTGAACCCGCCACCTCAATGTACGTGGTTACCTGGGCCCTCGGCGATGTCTCGTACTCGGCGCCCCAGCTTATGGTTAACGTTGACTGGCAGTTAATGGGTAGTGTTGAGTTTATTAGGTACGTGACCGTGACCTCCTGCCCAGGGTTTAACCAACCAATGAATACAGGGTTTTGGGAAACCACGACGCCGCTGCAGGGTGTTAGGGAGAACTCCGTGTTGTATAGGTAGTAGCCGCCTGTGTATATTAGGGTTATTGATACCTTGGAGATGCCGGTAATGGTTGGTGATGGTGTCGAGGATATGCCGACTATTGAGAATGGCGGTGCAGTGTTCGAGTATTGCTGTGCCTGTGCCAGGGGTATTAAGGCCAGCAGTGTGAGTAATGCCGTGGTTATTATTAATGCGTATTTATTAGTTATCATTTTCGACATCGGGCTTAAGGCCACGAATACCCTTATAAACCATACTCTCTTTACAGCGGTGTCATCACTACAGTCTCCAATATATGAATTCTTGGTGAGTATGTATTTTAAAGAGGTGCCGTAATAACCCGTGTGTCGTTTATTGAGGCCAGGGATGTGTGGAAGTATTACGGTGATTATCCGGCGCTCCGTGGTGTGAACCTGGAGATTAGTGAGGGTGAGTTTAGGTGCATTGTCGGGCCCAGCGGCAGTGGTAAGACGACACTGCTCAGCCTAATTGGTGGTTTGGATAGGGTTAGTAGGGGGGGTTACCTTAGGGTTGGGCCCTATGAACTGCATAGGCTTAGTAATGCGGAGCTTGATAGGTATAGGAATGAGTTTGTGGGCTTCGTATTTCAACTATATTACTTAATACCTAGGATGACCGTGCTTGAGAACGTTGAGTTACCGCTAATAGCCAGGGGGGGTGTTGACCCAAGCCAGAGGAGGAGGATGGCCCTTGAGGCCCTTGAGATGGTTGGCCTTAGGGATAAGGCCAGGAGGAGGCCTAATGAGCTTAGCGGTGGTGAGCAGCAGAGGGTTGCCATCGCGAGGGCAATAGTGACCAGGCCAAGGCTCCTACTGGCTGATGAGCCACGGGCAACCTGGACAGTAAGACGGCCATGGTTATCATGGAGATATTCAGGAGACTGAACAAGGAGCTTGGTATGACGATAGTCATGGTTACTCACAACCTCGAGCTAATAAGTAATTGCCATAGGGTTTCTAGGATAAGCGATGGCGTGATAACGAGGACTTACGAGGTACCGCAGGTACGTGAGAGCCTTGAGCAATTAATTAGGGAGTTAACCGCTGTCTAGTAAGCAGCAATGTATTAATAATTGATTATTAGGTGTATTACCAATGGATACTAAGGCCCTGCTGAGAATTACGGGGGGGATCATCGGCTTCATTATGGCAGTCATAACCACTTACCTATACGTAACCTACATCCTCATACCGGCAATAACGCCAATACTCATTCACCAAATCGAGACACAACTAGGTAGTGAGGGCGTGTCAATAAGCCAGGGCGACATCTCAGGCTTTATTTCGTTTATGAAGGTAATAATGCCAATAACGACTTTGGTGGGTTTGGTTATTGGTTGGTTGATAGAGGCCGCGATACTCATGGCGTTGTTGAGGGCCTTTAGGATTAATGCGGGCTTCATGGACACTTGGCTACTCAGTGGGAATTACTTCTACGTTAGTGTGGTTCAGATGGCCGTCACAGTGGCGACGCCTCTCCTTGAATACTCGATTAACGCTGTGGCAATGCATCACAGTGTATTAAGCGAGCCAGTGATATTGGCGGTTGGTTTGGCTTTCGTAGTAATGGGCTCATTATTCCTAGCCTACATATTCGCCAGGGTTTACGGAACAAGCATTACCAAGGCATTAATACCCACATTAATAGCCCTAGTAATATTTTGGGCAATATCAACAATAATATGAATAGATGAGTAGGAAGAATCAGCATGGCCATAAACACAGTAAGTCTTACACTAAATAAAGCGATTCATCATAATTATTGCCCCCCCATGCATCACATCTATGTCCTAATCGCTTAATTCTCGATAATCCTCGCCTCATTAAACAATCACTCAGCATCCCTAGACTCTAAATGCCAACCTAGCCTTGATTAAGCGCATCTTATCATTATGATCGTGCATGTAGACGCTTATTTCAAGCATAGCTACTTAACTCTAGTTAATTGGGCAACGTTTTCCTTAATTCCTTAATTCTCCCATTTAACCATGCACGGGTTTGATAGACCTTACATGGTTAATCACCAATTATTGGTCTCAACCTAGATTAATAACCACGGACGTGATACCTCATTAAGGGTACTGTTTTTGCGGTAAGTTTATATTTATTTATTAAAGTAATTTAATGATGAGTATTAAAGACGAACTGCTTAAGCTGCTTAAGGAGGATGAGGAGTTTAGGCTTGCTGTGATGGGCCTACTTGGTATTACTGATGTTCAGTCTTCGATTAGGCAGTTGGTTAATGCGGTTGGTGAGTTGGCTAGGACTGTTCAGAGGCTTGCTGAGGGTCAGGAGAGGCTTTGGGAGGAGAATAATAAGCTGTGGCAGGAGGTAAAGGCGTTGAGGGAGGGTCAGGATGCCATTAGAACCGACATAAACAAACTATGGGAGGAGAATAATAAGTTGTGGCAGGAGAACAGCAGGATCTGGCAGGAAATAAGGAGATTATCTGAGAATCAGGAGAAATTATGGCAGGAGTTTAGGGCGTTTAGGGAGGAGCAGGAGAGGAGGTGGCAGGAAAATGAGAGAAGGTGGGAGGAGAATAATAGGAGGTGGGAGGAGGCGTATAAGAGGTTTGAGGCTATTGAGACTGAGTTGAGGAATTTGAGGGAGGACTTCAATAAGTCAATAATGGCCTTTAATAGGAAGTTGGATGCATTGGGCGCTAGGTGGGGGGGTGTTATTTCTGAGGAGGCTTTTAGGGAAGGTATGAAGGGCGTTGTCGAGAAGATACTCGGCACGGCTAGGGTTGAGAAGTGGACGTATAACGACACCAGCGGTGAGGTTTATGGGCATCCAGCGGTTGTCGATGTTGACATCGTTGTGAGGGATGGTACGCACATACTTGTTGAGGTTAAGTCAAGTATTTCCAGGGGGGGTGATGTTGCGGAGTTCTGGAGGGTTGGTAGGCTTTATGAGAGGGTTAATGGCGTTAAGTAGGCTCGTGATCATCTCGCCGTACGTCGATGATAAGGCTGCGGAACTCGCCAGGGAGTTGGGCATTGAGGTTTATACTGACGTTATGTAAGAACGCCCCCCCTCTTTTCCCTGAGTACATTGATTATCATGATTAATAGGCCGTGCCCTTAATCATTTTCGTTGGTTATTATGATGGTGATTGGAGAATGATCAATGAGTTATTCGGTATTTTATGATAATTATTTATTTAATGGCGGTACTTATTGTTAATGCGTTAAAAGTTTCGATGGGTTGAAAAAGTAATGCTTATTAATTGCTTCTTCATGTGGAATTTAATGAATAGGGATAAGGCAGTTGGCATTGGGTTGCTTGTGATATCAATAGTGATTATACTGGCCTACATATACCTGACTTTCTTCACACCCTACACAACGCTGGTGCTTCAAATAACCGATACGCTAATAATAATCGTGGTCTTCGGAATACTCGCCTGGGTAGGCTACGCACTAGCCACAACACCACCACCAAAGCCCATTGAGGAGATTGAGAAGGAGATTGAGGCCGAGCTTAAGAAGCTTGAGGAGGAAACAAAGCAGGAGCAACAGAAGGCCCAGCAGCAACAATAACAAAACAATCAAAATCAAATCATCACTAAAAATGCATTAATCCCTAGTGGCCTCCATTCAATTACCCCCCCGATACACCACCTAAAGTGCTAACTCAATCAGTAAGCGACCACGAAATCAGCACTTAGGTAAGTCACAATATCAAAGGGGGATAATTACATGGCAGTCTCATGAAGAATTAACCCCCCCAAACCTGGCATGGTGCATGATAAGGTTTATTAATTAGCCTGTTGATTAGGTTATTGGTAATTAATGGTTGACATACTAACAGTACTGAGCATGCTGGGCAGTGTGGCGGCGGTGGTTGGACCACTAACGGCATTACTATGGGATAGGCTGAATAAACTTGAGGATAGGATCAATAAGGTCGAGGAAGGACTTGGAAATAGGATTGAGGAGGTTAGGAAGAGTCTTGGGAGTAGGCTTGATAATGTTGAGAGGAGACTCGAGAGCACCGAGAAGAGGATAGGCAATATTGAGGAGAGACTTAGCAGCCTTGAGGGTAGGCTTGAGAATGCAGAAAGGAAACTTGCAAATATTGAGAATGAGCTCAGCGGTATTAGGGTTAATATTTATGAGCTCTCTCGATCAATGCTCGGCTTCAGCAATTCATTAATTGATGTCTTGGCAATTAAGAACGTGATTACGCAGTCTGAGGCCACGGCATTGAGGGGGGGTTACCTATCCATGGTGCCCGTAGCCAGGACGAAGTACTATACGAAGGAGGATGAGGAGAAGCTTAGGTACTTAATAACGGTTAAGCCCTACGAGGAGTACACGTGGGATGACGTGAGGACCCTAAGGGAGATTGCAGATCACATGATTAAGGAATTCCGCGAAACAGGCAGGGAGGAACTCCTGGACTACGTATACAAACTACTATTCTTCACATGGATAGCCGAAAGACACCTAATAGCCGGAATAATAGGACCAAATAGGAAGAAGCAGGAACAACAAGATCAACCCAACCAAAAGCAATGCTAATGTCTTTCCCTATCTACGTATTAATTAATTAACAGGTTTCGCATGAATTTACGTGGGAGAAGGACGTAGGAAAGCCCAATAAACCTGCCAATACTCTATATAACGATTTATCAAAAAGACCGTGCCATAAGACTATGAAACTCGTTGATGAAACTATTCTCCTATATAATTAGTCCCAACACGTTATAATGATCCTCACCTAATTGGTTATTACCTTAGTGGTAAATTCCTTAACTTGTAGAAATTCCTCCCTTAGATAATATGAACCATGGCAATTGCGTCATTAAAGTTTCAAGTAAATTCGCAAATACAATAGCAATAATACCGTATATCTCATATCTCAAATACAAGGAATCTCAATAGAATTGAAGAGATATTAACAACAACGGTGATTAACCTACTTAACTAGGGTATCATCCTTACATTTCTAATAATTGACCTTGTTAATTATAACGTAACAAACATTAAGTAAAGCCACGACCACATTGACGTACCTATTAAGGTTTTAAGAAGTATGGAAAGCCTTGATATAAAGTATGTGTCAATTATGTCAAGTAGTAAAGTCTTTAAGAAATTAGGATGATCTATCGTGCGAATATGATGAGAGCTTTAGCGAGGATAAGAAATGAACAACCATTAATATTAATCAGTGAACAGAGATTATCAATTGACGTGTTGAGTGTACTACGGGAGTTGGTGGGTCGTGAAAACGTTAAATACATACTCGTCTAGGTGCTGTTGATGGGTCATGATAGGATATGCCTCTTCGGGCCTGATGGGTCTGGGAAGAGTACATTAGCGCAATTACTTGCTCAATACTTAATGAGGAATGATCATGTTAGGATTTCCTGGATCAGAGGCTCGCACATGGCCGCGTCACTACTGGCCAGGTTCCTGGCGCTATTCCCAAGCATGAGGGGTGTTGATAATCCCTATTATGGAATTTCAATACCGAAAAACCTAAGGCCCCCCCTTTGGTGGTTCCTGGAATTCATATCAGTGCTACCCAATTGGTTCTTCAGGTTCATAATGCCCAGTTTTTACGAGATCGTGATTGGCGAGAGAGGTCTCCTGGACTTCCTGGTGTGGGTCTGCGTAACCACCGAGCCAGGCTTCCTCAAGACCTTGTGGGGGGGGAGGGCAACATTGGCATTGGCAATCAAACACTGTAAGAACGTGTTCATAATTGCCGACCTCAAGACATTAATTAAGCGTAAAGGCCGTGAACCAACCGCAAGGACACTACCGAGGCAGTGGGTAATATATAATGCATTGGCTAAGTCCCTCAACCTGGTTAGCGTGGACGCGAGCAGTGGTACTCCAATTCAATCCCTAATTAAGTTAATAAAGGAATTAAATATCGCCAAGCCAAGTCATTAAATGCTCGGTGAATTCCTCTCCCTACCAGACTCAAGGAACCAAACACCAAGCCTATTAGCCTCCTCGACGCGCCCGGCATGGCCCTTAGGCAGTAAATTACCTTGATGACCCTTCCAGGGAATTTGTCGGGCATTGCCTTAACAGCATTATCTATCTTCTCAACAACCCTCCTAACAGTGTTAGGACTAGCCCTAGTCTTAGCCTCACCAACGATCGTCAACTGCCCATTAGTACCATAAACATCAAACTCAAACCGACTATTGAAATGCGTAGGCCTAGTCTCCACAATAATACCCCCCCTCTGCTTAAGGAAATACTGAACAACGTCATTGGCTTCCTCCTCTATTGACAACGTCACACGCTCTAAAGTTCTCCTAATACTCCTTATCTCCCTCCATATTTTGTTGTTTTCTCGCCATAGTTTTTCTATGTTTTCGTTGATCCTCTTGTTCTCCTGCCATAATCTCTCAATGTTCTCGTTTATTCGCTTATTCTCCTCCCACAACCTATTCACATCACTCCTTAAACCTTCGTAGCCCTCGCGTAGTGATTTAACCTCCTGCCACAGCTTATTATTCTCCTCCCAAAGCCTCTCCTGCCCCCCCCTCCCTCAATGCCCTTATCTCCTGCCAAATCTTGTTGTTCTCCTGCCACAACTTGTTTTGGTCCTCCCTCAATGCCCTAACCTCCTGCCACAATTTATCCTGGCCCTCAGCGAGTCTTTGGACTGTCTTTGTCAGTTCATTAACGGCATTAACCAACTCCCTAATCGATGACTGAATATCAGCAATACCCAACAAACCAATCACCGCAAGCCTAAACTCCTCATCCTCCCTCAACAAACGCAAAAACTCGCTCCTAAGGTTTTCGCTCATCTTATTCTTATGCTATAGACTGAATTAATAAGTCTATGTGAAATTACTTAGTGCACCAAATCATGAGGAATTCTGCGTGTTCTCTCTTCTTATCTTAATTAATGAATAACATTATTAATATTTATTAATTACTATGTTATTGAGCTATTAATGATCAATTACTGGAATGACCTGCAGACCATTAGGAGAAGGAGACCTTTAGTTCATCACCTAATGAATTACGTGGTTATGAATGATGCGGCAAATGTGACCTTAGCCGTTGGTGCATCGCCAATAATGGCGCACGCTATTGATGAGATTGAGGAGTTGGCGGCTAAGGCCGATGTCGTGTACATAAATATTGGTACGCTTGATGATAGGTGGGTTGAGTCCTTCCTATTGGCTGGTAAGGCTGCCAGTAGGAATAACGTGCCTGTGCTCCTAGACCCAGTTGGTGCTGGTGCGACTAGGTTTAGGACGGAGACTGTGCTTAGGATCCTCAATGAGGTTGAGGTTAGTGTGCTTAAGGGTAATGGTGGCGAGATGATGGCTCTGGCGGGTGTGGCTGGCATGGTTAAGGGCGTGGATTCATTGGGCGAGGCTAACCTTGATATTGCGGAGAAACTCGCTAGGGAGTATGGAGTTACGGCGGTGATCACAGGCCCTAGGGACTATGTGTCGGATGGTAAGAGGGGTGCGGTTGTTAGTAATGGAACGCCAATGCTACAATACATAACGGGTAGTGGCTGTATGGTTGGTTCAGTAATTGCAAGCTTCATGGCCATGAACAGGGACTTCCTGGTCGCCTCAGTGGAGGGCCTAGTCACGTTTGAAGTGGCAGCTGAAAAGGCTGAGAAGAGATCCTCGGGACCGGCATCATTAAAGGTGAACTTAATCGATGAATTATACAATATGAGACCCAGTGATTATGAAATGGCTAGGGTCGAAATTAAAGAGTAATTGAATATAATCAGTTCAGGGAATTCCTTAAAATATTGCAACCTCATCGTTAATTAATGAAGGCAGTTGTTGTTTATGAGAGGGGGGGTAAGTACGAAGTACGTGACGTACCAATGCCAAGACTTAATGACGGCGACGTGCTAATAAAGATAAACTACGCGGCACTGTGCTACCGCGACCTACTCCAACTCGCTGGTTATTACCCGAGAATGAAGTACCCAGTTATTTTAGGTCATGAAGCCGTTGGTGTCGTGGTTGAATCGAGAGACCCAAGGTTTAAGCCGGGGGGGGATAGGGTCGTACCGTTGCTTCACGAGCCGGATGGTACCTGCGAGTTCTGCATGCGTGGGCTTGACTCATACTGCATTAACGCGCTTAGTTATGGTGAGAACGTTGACGGATTCTTCGCTGAATACGCCAGGGTGTCAGGCAATGCATTAGTTAAGGTGCCTAATGGAGTGCCTGATGAATTGGCCGCATTCACCCTCTGCGTCGTTGCCATGGTTTACAAGGGCCTTAAAAGGGCTGGGCTAGCGTATGGAGAGACTGTCGTGGTGACTGTCGAGTGGAGGTGTTGGTATTCACGCCGTTCAATTGGCTAAGGCGTTGGGTGCCAGGGTTATAGCGATTACAAGGTCACCTGAAAAGGCCAGGTTCATTAAGCAGTTTGCTGATGAGGTGGTTACTGAGCAGAGGTTTAGTAAGGTTGTTAAGGACTTAACGAATAATGTTGGTGCGGATATAGTGATCGAGGCGGTGGGAACGCCAACCCTTGAGGAGTCGCTGAGGAGCCTACGTAGTGGAGGAAGGGTGATAATTATTGGGAATGTGAACCCTGACGAGACATACCAATTAAGGCTTGGCTACCTAATCATGAAGGATATAATAATGATCGGTAACGTTAGGTCAAACAGGTCTGATGTTGCTGAGACACTTAAGCTATTAAGTAAGGGATTTGTTAAGCCGGTCATAGCTGCCACATTCCCATTAGATAAGTTTAGTGATGCTCTGGAATTCATGAAAAATAATTCCAGAATTGGGAAGATACTTATTAGACCTTAATTCATTAATTCATTCGAATATTGTTATATTTTATTGAATTAATGATGTGGGCTTAATTTTACGTGATCAATACATATTCTACAATAGGAGAAGGCTTAATAAATAGGTCTCAGAAGGCTTAGTGTAATGCCTACGGACATAATGTGGGTTATTGGTGGACCACAGGGTGGTGGCATTGATACTGGCGCTAATGTCTTCATGAGCTGTCGCCAGGGCTGGCTACTACGTAATTGGTGACAGGGAGTACTTCTCAAACATTAAGGGTAGGCATAGCTACTTCATGGTTAGGGTTAGTGATGAACCAAAGGGTGGCTTACTAAGCACGATGGATGTATTAGTGGCCCTTGACGCCGAATCCGTATTCACTCACTTCCAGGATGTAAAGCGCGGTGGCTACGTGATAGTCGACACATCCACATTCAATACTAGACTCGACCAACTGCAGTACATGGAGGATGAGTTAAAGGAGAGACTTAGGGAGTTCTTCAGTAAGGCTGGGATTGAACCCACGGTTAAGGGAGTCATTGATTACCTGAGGAACAATGGAGTCAATGTATTAACCATGCACTATGCGGACCTACTCCAGGAGGTTAAGAAGAGGCTTCACGACATTGACTTACCATCATTGATTGGCAGGTACTCTAACGTAGTGATGACCGCCTATTCAACCGCGATAATGGGCTTACCTATCGATTACGTATTCAAGGGCCTTGAGGATGTATTCACGGGTAGGAGGGGGGGCAAACTACTTGAGTATAACAAAGCCATTGTGGAGGTGGTTTATGACTATGCAAAGCCGATAAAGACGAACATATCACTACCACCGATAAAGAGGGAGGTCAGGGCGATAATCGTTAATGGTAATGAGGCAGTGGCAATAGGTAAGATACTCGGTGGTCTCAGGTTCCAGACCTATTACCCAATAACGCCTGCGGCTGATGAGTCATTCTTCATAGAGGCCCACAACATAGTTAGCCTTGACCCCCCCGTCACGGAGGAGGCCAAGGCCCTGGAGAAGGCTGGCATAGTCGTTGTTCAGACTGAGGACGAGATATCAGCCATAAACATGGCAATAGGCGCTGGGATAGCCGGCGCAAGGGCTGCGACGGCAACGTCAGGACCTGGACTAAGCCTTATGGTTGAGGGCACGGGCTTCGCAGGAATGAATGAGGTACCAGTCGTGATAACGCACTACCAGAGGGCTGGGCCAAGCACGGGCATGGCGACGAGGAATAGCCAGTCAGACCTGAGGTTCGTAATGCACATGGGCCACGGTGAATTCCCAAGGATAGTAATCTCATCGGGTGATCACAGGGAGGCTATCGAGGATGCGTTCAAAGCCCTTAACTGGGCCGAGAGGTATCAAATGCCCGTGTTCCACCTAGTTGATAAGACCCTCGCCAACTCGTACTCAACGGTTATTTGGGATATCGATAAGAAGGCCCTTAGGATTGATAGGGGGGGGTTAGTAGTGACGAAGGATGAGAATGATTATAGGAGGTTTAGGATAACGAAGGATGGGGGGGTATCACCAAGGTCAATACCCGGGTTAGGGCCAATATTCTGGTTGACGGGTGATGAGCACGATGAGTTCGGTCACATAACCGAGGATCCAGTCACAAGGACAGAGATGTATGAGAAGAGGATGAAGAAGCTCGAGCTTGCGGATAGGGAAATACCAATCACGGATAAAGTTAGGCTATATGGACCGGAGAGCGCGGATATAACCCTCGTTGGTTGGGGATCAACAAAAGGAGTATTGCTAGACGTCATGAACATGCTAAACAGGGAGGGCTATAGGGTTAACTTCCTGCAGCTTAAGATGTTCATACCATTCCCAAGCGATTTCGTGAAGAACGCCCTAAGCAAGGGACAGTTAATAATCGATGTTGAGTCGAACTACGACGCACAAGCCGCCAGCGTGATTAGGGAGAAGACAGGCATTGAGATCAAGCACAAGGTCATTAAGGTCACGGGAAGGCCCATATTCGTTGATGAGGTTTACGATGCGGTCAAGAAGATATTGAAGGATAAGGATGAGAGGATAATACTGATGAAAGGGCCCTAATCACCCTTAAATCGTAATTGAGATCCTTAATTCTAAAACATTTATACCAGTGCTTTACACATAATTAATTATGAAGGCAGTAACCGTTATCCCAGGCATACCAGAATCGCTGAGGCTAATGGACGTACCCAAGCCCAACCCCAGTAAGGGGGGGCAGGTCTTGCTCAAGCCAATTAGAGTTGGTGTTTGTGGTACGGATAAGGAGATAATCGAGGGTAGGTACGGCAAGGCACCTGAGGGTAGTCAATACCTAATTCTTGGTCATGAGGCTGTGGCTGAGGTTGTGGAGCTTGGTGATGGTGTGGATAATGTGGGTGTTGGTGACGTAGTCGTACCAACAGTCAGGAGACCATTGAACTGCGACTTACCCGTGGACTTCTGCCCAGTTGGTCATTACCTAGAACATGGCATTTGGGGGGGTTTACACGGCCACGCAGCTGAGTACTCAGTAACTGATGCCAAGTACCTGGTTAAAGTACCCAAGGAGATAGTTGATATTGCCGTACTCACCGAACCACTCTCAGTAGTTGAGAAGGGCATTGACATGGCCATAAGGATCGGGCAGGCCAGGTTTGACTGGAAACCAAGGACCGCATTAGTGCTTGGCGCAGGCCCGTGGGTTTACTGGCCACGATGGTCCTTAGACTGATGGGCCTTAGCACGGTGACGACAGCCACTAGACCACCGGATAGCCTAAAGGCGAAGCTCGTTAAGGAGCTTGGTGGTACGTACGTGGACTCCATGACTGAGCAGATAAGCGGTGAATATGACATAGTGATTGAGGCCACTGGATCGCCACAGGTAATTAGTGAGGGGGGGCTCAGGCACATAGCACCAAATGGTGTCTATGTCTTACTCGGTGTATACCCAAGCGGTGGTTCACTGAGTGGTCTCGGCGAGTTAATGACTAACGTAGTCCTTAATAATAAGGTGATCATAGGTTCCGTGAACGCTGGGATCAGGCACTTCGAGATGGCCCTGGAACACCTGAGGAGGGCTAAGGACGAGTTCAATAACTGGCCCGCCAAGTTAATAACCAAGAGGGCGAACCTGAGTAATTACCAGGAGGCATATACGTGGACTCACGATGACATAAAGACAGTGTTAGAAATAACCCCATCATAAAATATTATTGCTCACAACCGAGGCTGCTACCCATACCTAGTCCATCATAGAGAAGCCTACAGCCCCTAAGCATCTCCTTAATGACTGGGTCATCAACATCATCGACACTAAGCACGAGTAAGTCCAGGAATAAACCCTCAGGCTTCAATGAACGAAGTCTCAATAACTCACTATGTACGTCATTAACATGCCTAAGTATAACCGCAATATCATAGTCACTATTGGTAGGTAATCACCTCTAGCCCTGGAGCCGAACAGTACTATTGTGCTCTCGGGAATCTCCTGGACAAGCCTATTCACGTACTCCTTAAGGAGCTTATCACCCTCCTCAACGTACCTAGCCAGGGTCCTTAGAAGCCGACCTAATGAATTCAATGATTCTCCTTGCATACTCCACACACCTAATTGCGGTATCCCCATTATAAACCCTAGGCTTTCTACCAGGATACCTAGATAGGGTATACTCACCACTCAGCGCATCAGCGTAAACATATAACTCCACAGGAACATCAATGCCCAACGACTTAATAGTCCTCAACAACTCAGCTAGATCATGCGTGAATGGGTACGTACCTGCCTTAGCCAATAAGAAACCCTTTAAATAAAGCTCAGCCGCCTGCTGGGCCTCGAAGCATGAGAGCCAATAAAGCCCATCCCTAATGTGGTTCTCCGCATCCCTTAGGAAGGCATCACCCTTCTCAACCCACTCACTGGGTAAATTCATTATTTTATACTATGTGGAGCGCATCTATATTAAAGTAATAACTTACGAGAAAGTGGAATAAAATGGGTAAGTATAATAGGTTATTAAGGGCTTTTGATAAATGCATTCTAGATCTCCATGAGGATAGCTGATGTGATTACGTACGTGGCCAAGGCATATGTTGGAAAACCCGTCACTGGATTCAGGGGGGGCTTTTATGAGGACGTAGCATCGAAGATTAGCCACGGATTTACTGCAGTTTACGTTAAGGTTGTGACCGATGAGGGGGGGTTAGTTGGTTGGGGGGGGTGAGGCGATCGCCAGGGAGGCCCCCCCTGAAGCCACTGCAGCAGTCATAAATAACTTATTCAAGCCCATGCTCATTGGTAAGGACCCACTGGATAATGAGGTTATTTGGGAGCAGTTATTCTCGGCAATGAGGATCCGTGGCCACTACGCAGGTTACTACGTGGAGGCTTTATCCGGGGTTGACTTGGCCCTCTGGGACATTAAGGGTAAGTACTTTGGGAAGCCCGTGTATAAGTTAATCGGTGGTGCCTTTAGGGATAGGGTTAAGGCCTACGCATCGTCGGTGCTCTTCATGAGCCCTGAGGACACTGTTAAGGAGGTTGAGAGGCTCGTGCAGGAGGGATTTCGGTATGTTAAGGTTAAGATTGGTAGGGGCTACGACATGGATAAAGCCGTGATTAAGGCAATAAGGGACTCGCTGGGTAACGATGTTGAGATAATGGTTGATGCAAACACCGCATACAATGTATCCACGGCAATTAAGGTTGGTAGGATGTTGGAGAGATACGACGTGCTTTGGTTTGAGGAACCTGTACCGCCCGACAATATTGAGGCCTACTCAAGGATTGCCAAGCCCTTGACATACCAATAGCCGCTGCCGAGACCCTATTCACCAAGTATCAATGGCTTGAATTCATGATTAGGGAGGCCGTGGACATCGTAATGCCTGACATAGCGAGGGTCGGTGGTATAACGGAGGCCATGAAAATAGCCGCCATGCTGACGCCTTCGGCATACCCATGACATTCCATGTTGGGTTATCAGGGGCTGGATGTAGGGCTGCGACACTCCAATTCGTGGCATCACTACCAAGCCACATAACCTTCACACCAACCTACGAATACTACTATGTCGAGAAAAATCCACTGGCCTATGAAATAACCAATGAGCCGGTGGAGGTATTTAAGGGAGATGATGTGGAAATACCCAATAGGCCAGGACTCGGCTTTGAATTAAATGAGGAGAGACTAAGGAAGTACATTGCCTAAACCAATGCCTATGATTAACCCATCCTTAACAGCTTCGTCATGTACTCACTCAATTTCTTAATAAGCATGAGAGCCCTCTCCCTACGTATATCAAAACCATTTTTATCAAGGAAGCCGTGATAAAATTCGCATGGAGTTTCTCCACGGAGTCGAATAAGGCCCTTAGTTCATCATCACTAAGCTCATCAGCCAACCGCTCTATTATCACCGCATAATCCCTATGACTATAGTGCTCCCAACCTCTCAATTCGGCAATTGCATTTAGTAGCGCCGTAACTGCGCCCCAGTACTTCTCACCAGCCTGCATAAGGTCATTAGCGGCATACTCCTTCTCAGCCTCACTGAGCAGTTCACTGTGGATCTTTAAGTAAATATTGACTCGGTCCTTAGAGTCTAAATCCCTGCCTATTAAATCAGCTAGATAAAGCTCAGGGCTTAATCCTTCCTCTTAGCAATCTCATTCAACAACTCCAATAGGCTTTGCATAGGTTAGATAAATTCATGTAAAAATTAATCCCTAACGCTATGCAATTAAACCATGTTATATATAACACATAAATGGCTCCCTAAGCAATAATCAATGTATGAGAATCTTCAGGCTTATTAACAATGGTTGGATTGGTAACTTCGTAATCATAGGCAATAAGGTCTATGTATTACTTAGCGACCCAATAACCGCACTCAAGCTCTATTCAGAGGGTAAAGACGTCCCGCTAGGGCCTGAGGTTAATATTAACATTGATGAATTATTAACTAAGGACTACACGTATAAAGGACTTAGGTTTACGAAGCCCTACGATCCACCGGAAGTCTGGGGGGGCAGTGGTATTGTGTATGAGGTTGCCAGGGCTAGGTATAGTGAGGAGGATGTGGCGATGATAAGGGGTAAGACCATATACGAACTCGTCTACGATGCCGAGAGACCAGAAATATTCTTTAAAGGTACGGCAAACAGATGCGTCGGCCATGGCGAGCCAATAGCCATTAGGAGTGACTCGGAATGGACGTTGCCAGAGCCTGAGCTTGGTGTCGTGATTGACTCAGTCGGTAAAATACTGGCCTACACAATTAGTGATGATGTCTCCGCAAGGGACTTGGAGGCACAAAACCCACTCTACTTGCCTCAATCGAAGATTTATAATGGGTCCTGCGCCATCGGTCCATTCCTGGTAACACCTGACGAAGTCAGTAACCCATACAACCTAACAATCAGCATGAGGATTATAAGAGGTAATTCCGTGATCTTTGAGGGCAGTATAAGCACTTCTAAGATGAGGAGGAGGGTTGAGGATCAAATAAAGTACTTAATTAGAGATAACACTGTTCCTGATGGGACATTATTATCAACAGGAACCGCCGTAATACCACCGAGACCTATAACCCTAATGCATGGGGGGGACATCGTTGAGATATCAATAACGGGACTTGGAACACAGAGAACACCCGTGATAAAACTATAAATAAAAATATAAGCCAGGTCATCAACCTTTAACTAAATGGAAATACCCAGGGAGTTAATAAAGGCTGCTGGGGGGGAGAGGGGGGGTATCGACATCACGGACTTAATAATAAATGCAATAAGTAAGAACGACCCATTAATCGGGGGGGTGAAGCTACGACTACAACTCGCTGAGAAATACCTTAATGAGGCTAAGGATTACGTTAGTAAGGGTGATGCCATTCAAGCCAGTGAGAAGCTTTACAGGGCTGCCGAGGAGTGCATTAAGGCGTTAGCGGAGAAATACAACTTGCCAGAGTTCCAACAGGCGTTGAAGGAAGGTAGGTGGTTTACGCACTATCTTCAAAAGGCTAGTAATAGGCTTGCATCAACGCTGGGGAGTTGGGTTGCGGCTGGTTGGGCGGCCGGGTACGCACTGCATGTTTGGGGCTTTCATGAGGGTAAACTAGGTGTTGAAGATTTAACAAGTTACCTGAAGCTCATTGAGGACTTAGTCACTAATGCCAGGAGAGTTATTGAGACCTAAAGTATTTTATCGCCTCACGCGGGATTGTAAATGTGAAGATCACAAAGCCCTGGATAGACGCTAAGAAGTACCAGGAGGATAGGTTTAGGGAAGTCCTCTACGAAGCTGACCTGGCCGAGAGGTTCCTCAAGAACGGATTAATGAGGAACGCCGCCAGCAAGGCCTATCAAGCCATTAAGCCTACGTGGCCGGGTTAGCAATTGATTATAGGGATGAATTGGCAAAGCACTATCCAGGCACCAGAAGGTTGGGACCAAATAAGGTAGTTGATAGAGTTGATTGGCTAATAGCAGTCATGCCAAGTTCAAGGCTTAGGGAGGTAGCCTCAATAATAGGTGATAAGGAGCTTAGGCTCTACGTAGAAATAGCCTTAATTTACATGAGTTCCAATACAACGGTCTAGACAGGGACAGCGAGGTTTCCAGGTACACAAGTGAGGAGTTGGTTAAGAAGGACGTAACCGAGGTCATTAACTTCATAAGAAATAGCTAAAGAACAAAATTTGACTTCCCCCCCCAATAACCGAATGCCCAATCATTTACCCACTTGCCTAGCCACAGCCGTGAACAAACCCTTAATATAACCAATCGTGTAGAGCCTACCGAGGTAATTATAACCCGCGGCGCCCAACTCGGTGTCACCCTCAAGAGTTGGCGTGTGGTCAACCCTGATGTACCACTCATGACCTATCTCAAGCATTGCCCTGGCGGCCTCGACTAAGTCGGTCTTACCCTCACCAATCAGCGTCTCGACAAAGTTATACCTGTCGCCCTTTACATCCCTAAAGTGAACAAAGTAAATCCTATCCCTTAACCTCCTGACGGCCCCAGGCACGTCGTTGGTCATGAGCGTGAAATTACCCATGCAGAAGGTAATACCATTATGCTCACTCCTGACTAAATTAATTAATTTTTCAAAGGCCTCAACGCTATTCATAATCCTAGGCACACCCCCCCTAAACTCAGGTATTGGCGGGTCATCAGGGTGCATCGCCAAGTAAACACCCCCCCTCTGCTCGGCAAGGGGCACGATATACTCAAGGAAACTCCTCAGATTCTCCCAAAGCTTACTCGCATCAACACCATACTCCTTAACGAGCCTATGAGGCGGAGCACCCTCAATATCCTTATAATCAAAGCCACTCACATACATACCATCCCTACCGGGAATATGCGTATGAGTCCTAGCCCAACCAATACCAGCCATCCAATTATAAACCCAAATCTTAACACCCAACCTACCCATATTCTCAATAAGCCTAGCCACATTATCAAGCTCCTCCTCCCTAACCCTGGGAATACCAAACTTAATGCCATCCATCGGCGGATTATCCTCAATAATAACCAACCTCAAACCATTATCCTCAAGCATATTCTTATACCTCATCAAAGGACCATAGTCCCACGGCTTCTCCTCCTCAACCTGCCTCCAATCAGTAAACCATCTGGCAAGACTCCTGTAACGTACTCAACACCAACCTGCCTAAGAACACGCCAAAACCAAGAAGGCCTACTCTCCAGGATTATCTCAGCGAACTTTATACTCATTGTTTTAAGTCCCTTAAATGGTTATTTATATACGTAATCTAACGTATTAATATTTAATTGAGTGATTTAAAAGTGAAATAGGATTTTAAGGGAATATCTAATATTACCTTATCATTGCGCCTTTACCTCCTCAGTAAGTTCTGGTGGATGATACTTACGCGCATCAAAGCCCAGTATCAAACCTAGTATGGCAGTGGCTAAGGCATAGATTCCCAGAGCCTCGGTTACGCCTGGCGCACCAATAGCCGCTAACCAGTATGGACCCCCCCAGAAGGAGCCAACGACGGCCGCTGCCTTAATCCAGAAATAACCCCCCCAGCCAGCAGCCGTACCCCCCCTCTCGCTTGCACCAAATGCAGCATTTATAGAGGTCATACCCTGACTTGCGGGTCCAATTACGTGACCAAAGTAGAATACTGAAGCCCATAGTACGAATAGCCATAACGGCCAGTGGTAAAGGAAGGTAAGGGCTAATCCAAATAGGGACACCCCCCCAGCTAGAAATGCGCCCAATACGTATTGAGACTTCGTACCTATCCTGGGAGTTAGATAGGCCACAGCTATTCCTGCGATGACACCCACACCGTAAAAGACGGCAGAGGCCTCAATCGTAGCTAAACTACCTGCTAAATGCATGGTTAATAATATATAGGGCATATAGAAACCAAATGTGTAGAACTCAATGCTTTGTTCGAAGTTACCATTAAATGAATAAACCAATTCCCTCCACTTTGACCACCTAAATATCTTAAACGCCGACCTAAATCCCCCCCTAGCCACTGCCCTATAATCAATATCGATGTCTGGCACGTCAGGTAAGTCAATACCATAGGTCTGCTTTAGTATTCTCTTGGCAGTTGCTAGATGACCCTTATACGCAAGCCATAGAACTGATTCAGGTATTCGCGCTCGAAGCATGAGTATTATGAAGCGAAGACGCCACCCAATATCATGGTTGTTCTCCATAACCAGGGAGTTAGTAACGTGTGGAAATAGAAGTAAAGGGGGGGTAAAACTACTATGGCTATTGTGACTAAATACATTAAATACCACTGGAGCTGCCATAAATTACTCCAGAACAGTCTCTGATTCCTCTCGAGATACTCAAAAATGTATGTGAAACCAGTTGCTGTATCAGCGCCTAGTGCGAAACCGAGTAAGATTCTGAATACTGTGAATGTATACGGATCCGGTGCAAGCCCAGCGCCAATTGCCATTACCGTAAATAATATCATATTTAGTATAAACATCGTCCTCCTACCAAGCCTATCCGTTAGCCAACCACCGGCAACAGCACCAACAGTAGCGCCTATTTGAACGGCAGCAACGGCAAAGCCAAATAGAAATGGTGACATCCATGGAAATGTAGCCTTAAAGGCAGCAGTACCAAACGTGAATGCTGCAAAGTCGTATGCATCAACCCATAATGAGGCCAATGCAATTACGGCAATGTACCTTGCGGTTATATTCTTCGTACTAAGCACGGTCTGATAAATCTTGGCAATACCTCTCTCAATCTCTTCCTTAGAATATTGTCCTCCCTGCGACATCAAAACTATTAAATAATGAGGGTATTTCAATAAGTATTCTAATCTGTTAAATTGCCTCTTTATTTGATTTTAGCTCTAGTAATAATCCCACATCATGAAGAGTAAAGATGACGTAGTTAAACGTATCGATTCACTAGGAATTAGGTTTGAGTTTGGGGGGGCAAGGAATGATTTTATAGGGTTTCCCGTGAGACCGCTGGTCATTACGTATCCTCATGATGAGAATGATGTCATTAATATTGTTAAGGTTGCTAATGAATTCCACGTACTGTGGTGCCCTGGGGGGGCGCAGGTACGAGCCTTACTGGCGCTGTTTCCTGTGATGGCTGCATCCTAATTGATATGCGTGGTATGAATAAGATACTTGAGGTCAATACCGTTGATTGGTATGTTAGGGTTCAACCTGGTGTCATTCTTGATGATTTAAACAGGGAACTTAACAAGTATGGTTTCTTCTTCCCACCTGACCCAGCTAGTCATTACATGTGCACCGTAGGCGGTATAATAGCAACTGACGCAGGCGGTATGAGGGCTGTGAAGTACGGCACAGTTAAGGACTGGGTACTTGCCCTAAAGGTGGTGTTGCCAAGTGGTGACGTTATTAAGGTTGGCGAGCCACTTAGGAAGAATAGGGCTGGTTACGACCTTGTACACTTGTTCGTTGGTAGTGAGGGCACTCTGGGCATTATTACCGAGGCCTGGCTCAGAATAATGCCATTACCCCGTAAACGACTTAGGGCGTTTATTGCGTACTTAAGTGATATGGAATCCCTAGCCAAGTTTGTTTATGAGGTTAGGAGTAGGGGGGGCGTAATACCTGAGCTTATGGAGTACATGGATTACTACTCGGTGAGGCTGTGAATGAAGTATTTAACGCAGGCTTAAGGAGGCTAATGGCGGTTTAGTGTTTACGATGATTGAGGATGATTACGTCCACGAATTAATGGATATAGCATCTCGCATTGGTGAAATGCATGAATTATTAAATAAGGATGATATTGATAGAATGTATGAATTTAGGTCAAGGGCTGGTGAAGCATTAAGGCTATGTACGGAAATTTCTACTCTGAAGATATAACGGTACCCATATCAAAACTAGTCGAGGCAATAAATAGATTGAGGGGGGGTATTAGCATAAAGTATGGAAGACCAGTGCCAATATTAGCACACATAGGTGATGGTAATATGCACCCGCACATATTATTTAAGCAGGGCGAGGAGGAACTAGCGCAAAGGATGTATGATGAGGTTGCAAGAATAGCTATTGAATTAGGTGGTACCATAAGTGGCGAGCACGGTATTGGCCTTCAAAAGAAATCATTACTTCACGAACAGTATCTCAAGAGAAATAATATTGTAGCATTAAATTTAATGAGGAATATAAAGAGATTAATTGACCCCCCAGCAATATAATGAATCCCAATAAATTTATTGATTGATAGTTTTTCAATTATATATCGCTAAAAACTTATAAGAATATAAATATGTTTTATTAATGTGAAATTAGTTAGACTTTATGTTCAGGTTGAGCATTATGATGATTGGAGTTATTATACGAGGGATTTTGATGGCATTAGGACATCCATGAGGTATTACTATCCGTTTAAGGAGCGGGGGGGTTATAGCTTTGAGATTATTACTGTGACTGGTACGAGAAGTGATGTTGTTAAGTCCTTCATTAGGAGGTTTAAGTACCTTGGTAATATCGTTGATGTGGTCTCAGTTAATAAGATCAACAATCATACCTACGAACTCTTCTTTCTAGGCGACATTAAGGGCATGCTCAAATACCTAATACTTGAACGCGGCGGAGTAGTGGTAAGTTCATACGTTAGCAAGGGAATTAAGGACTTCACAGCGTACTTCTTCACTAAGGACATAAACGAATTAGAGATGTCACTTTACGAACTCAGGAATGAACTTAATAATTACGGTAAAGTACTAACCTTCAACATCACTAAGGTGTCAAAAGCCCCCATATTCACACCATCTATCTACGGCTTAACAGATATTGAAAGGAGAATCCTCCAAACAGCATACCGCATGGGCTTCTTCAATTACCCAAGAGGTGTAAGCCTCGACGAACTTGCTAAGGAATTCAATATCAGTAAGGCCACTGTAAATATTCACCTTAGAAATGCCCTGAGAAAAATCATATCTTCATACTTGAATAATGGTGGTAATTAATAAATGAATAGTTGCTAATATTTATGCGTAATAATTAGTATTTAAATACGATAGTATAGAAATTATCTCAATGAAGGTTGGAATTATCGGTTTAGGCAGGATGGGTGGTGCATTTGCGCGTAATTTATTGAGGAGGGGGGGTTATGACTTATATGTCTATGATATTGTTAGGTCTAAGGTTGAGGATTTTGTTAAGCTTGGGGCTAAGGGTGTGTCTTCGCCAGCTGAGATGGCGTCTACTGTGGATATACTCCTGACTAATGTGCCTAGGTCTGAGGATATGCTCGATGTTTATCTCGGTGAGAATGGTGTGCTTAAGAACCCAAGGCCTGGCTTGATAGCCGTTGAGACTAGCACCACGGACATACCGAGTAAGTTGAAACTTGCTGAGGAATGTAGAAAGAGGGGTGTTGGCTTCCTCGTTGCAATGCTTGGCTTAACCGTGCCCCAGGCTGAGAGAGGAGAAACACCTCTCTTTGTTGGTGGTCCTAAGGAACTCTTTGAGAATCCAAATGTACAAAGGCTGTTTATGGACCTCTCGTCAGGTAGGATCTACTACATGGGCAGGATAGAGACTGCCGTGGCCTTTAAGTTAATAACAAATGCCATGGGCTTCGCACAATTACTGGTGTTCCTCGAGGGCCTACAGTTCATTACCAAGTTTGGCATGAGCATTGAGGAGTTCCTGAAGGCTGCCAGGGACACAGCAGCCTATAATTATTGGTTTGAAGCTAGACGCGAGAAGATACTCAAGGAGGACTACTCGGCATATTTCCCGGTCGACTATATAATTAAGGATCTAATGTATACGCTGGAGTCGGCCAAAAACATTAACTGCCCATTACCAATGACAAGCCTTGCCGTACAATTCTACGTAATGGCGAGCAGCAAGGGCTATGGAGGTGAAGATGGGATAGCGCTAATGAAGATTTTAAGAGAATATTGTAAAAGCCCTTGAATGGCTGCATCCCGATCTTATGCACTGAATGCCCTTAAACTAACGCCTTTTGTTTCCGGTCCTATGTATGCACCTATTGCCGATAGTGTTCCGCCTATCATTAGCATTATTGCGGCTATCATCCACATACTGTGGAGGATTGGGTAAAGTAGGATTGATAGGAATGGCATTATTGGCGATGATAGGAATATGCCTGAACTATATCCAAAGCCAACACCTGAGCCTCTCCTGACCGTTGCGAATCTCTCCGTTAAGTAGGCAGGCTCTACTCCCCCCCAGACGTAGTTCGTGAACCAACCAACGAGTACTGTACCTAACCATAGGATTGCCGCATTTCTCGTGTATGCGCCGATGTATAGTAAGTAGAATGAGGGTATCGCCATGATAACGGCGCCAATACCAGCTGTTATTATGCCTAGCCTTCTACCGATAAAGTCCGAGATTAAACCCCATATTATTAAGCTAATGGCATCTATTATGCCAGCCATTGAGTAATAAAAGGCAGCCTCGCCACCTGATAAACCAGCGCCCTCCACTATTCCAACGAAATAGTTAAACATTGACCATGAACAATAGAACATGCCGGTCATAACAAGCATCACCTGTAAAAACGTTAGCACCCTCTCCCTAGTGCTAAATAAGGAGAAGAATGGCACCTTCTCCAGCCTACCCTGTTCCTTAATCTCCTCAAAAACTGGTGACTCAGGCAGGGTAAGCCTAATTATAAAGCCCACCACAGCAGGTATGAGACCAGTCAGAAACACGTATCTCCACCCATAAGCTAGCATTCTCGATGGGCCAAGCCATGAATAAAATACCGAGACCACCGCACCGCCGAGCGCGACACCCCATGCAAAGCCCGACTGATCAATACCACCAGCTAACCCTCTCCATTTAATTGGTACCTGCTCAAGTGCGAAGGGGGGGTGCCCAGCCGCGTATTCACCACCAATGAATATACCCTCAATAAACCTGAGTATTGCAAATATTATGTACGCCATAATGCCCACCTGGGCATATGTGGGTATTGCAGCAGTGACGGCACTAAGTATGCCGGCGCCAAGCAATGTATAAAGCAGGGTATTCCTCCTACCAATTAAGTCTGCGTAATTACCGAATAATGCACTACCAACAGGCCTCGCTATTAATGTAAATACGTAACCAAAAAGCGTGATAAAATAGGCAAGCCATGCAGGCATTTTTGACGGCAATAAAACCTTCGCTAATATTGGGGTCATTGCTGTTACAAACATTAAATCATAAGCATCGAGAAAGAAACCTATTGTTTGACCCAATAAGGCATAAGCAGCTTGCCTAGTCCATCTCTGCTCAAACTCCTTCATCAAAATTATTTATTAATACTTCCTTAGGAATAAATATTAAATTTAATGCGTATTATTGACTTACTTAAAATTATAAGGTTAATAATAACCCTTAAGTCTCTAATCATGAAAAGTGTTACGTGAGGGTTTATGAAGTAATCGCTGGTTGGCTTACTAATATTAATGGTTATGTCTTTACTGTTGCCGCTGAGAATATTTTGGGTTTGTTGAGGTCCTTGATTGGTAAGGGCGGGTTTGTTGTTAATGCCAGGTTCGAGCCTTCCGCCGGATTCATGGCTCTTGTTTCCTCTAGGTTGTTACTTAGGCCTGGTTTGCTCGTGCTTACTGCTGGTCCCGGTATTTTTGGTGCCTTGTCGCCCATTGCTGAGGCTTTTGTTGAGGGTGATCCTTTGATTGTCGTTGCGCCCTCGGTGATTGGTGGTAGGGGTACTCATATGCATCAGTTGCGTGGTGATGCTCAGTTTAATGCCTTGAGCAGTGTTGTTAAGGCGTCATTTAGGTTAGGTAATGACAGTGATATCTCTGAGACCCTGGCCAAGCTTATAGGGTCGCGGTTAGTGGTAAGCCTGGCCCAGTCTATATTGAGGTGCCCTTGGACATGCTTGATTCGGAGATCGAGGTTTCCCCCCCTGTCGATATTGGCGGTGTCGGTGTTGAGAGGCCCATGGCCGACGACAATGTTGTTAGAGAGGTCGCCAAGCTTCTTGCCGATGCAGAGCTTCCCGTGCTTTTGCTTGGTAGGGGTGTGCTTCTGTCGGGGCTGGTGAATTGGCTATTAAGGTTGCCGAGGTCTTGAATGCTCCTGTGGCTACTACGATAATGGCCAAGGGATTAATATCTCCCGCTCATCCACTTTATGCCGGTGTTGCCGCGGGTAAGGCGGGTAATATGGTTGCGTACGAGATTATTAGGAGAGCCGACGTGGTGTTGGCTATTGGTAATAGGTTTAGTGAGATCGGTACTGGTAGGTATAGCCTTGAGATCCATGGTAAGCTTGTCCACGTTAATGTTGATGATTATGACCTCGGTAAAGCCTATGAACCATACATTGAGGTACATGCTGATGCCAAGGACTTCCTCGCTAAATTACTTGTGGCGCTAAGGGGGGGTTTGAGTGTTAGGCGTAGGGATTATGTGATTAATGAGCTTAGGGAGTTATGGTCTGTTGAGAATAGAGAACTTGAGAGTTACTATAGGGATGTGAGTGGTTTAATTAAGCCTTGGGAGGTCATTAGGGCCGTTAGGGAGATCTTCAATAGGGGGGTAAGACGATATTTATTGGCGATGTTGGTGCACATAGGATTGAGAGCTTCCTAATGCCTATTTATGAGGGTGAGTCTTACATAACGAGTACCAGTTATGTATCGATGGGGGGGCTTGCTGTACCTGGTGCTGTAGCTGCCTCAATAATTTACCCAGATAGGGATGTGGTGGCTCTTGTCGGTGATGGTGGTTTCCTAATGAGTGGGCTTGAGGTTTCAACGGCCGTTCAGTACGGCGCCAAGCCAAGGATCATCGTGTTTAACGACTCAGCCTATAGGGTTTTGGGTGTTTATGAGAGGGTTAGGTTTGGAGGTATTACTGAGACCCTGGTTAAATTACCTAATATTGACTTTGCATTACTAGCCCAGTCATTGGGTGCGGAGGGAATTACGATAACGCGTAGGGAGGACCTCAAGCCATTACTCGCTGATGCCCTTAACTCCGACAAGGCTGTGGTAGTCGATGTTCATATAGACCCCCCCAATGCCGTGCCAATACCATATCAAAGGCTCTATGGCTTTAAGTCAATAGGTTAGGTTTTACACGTCTAATTCTTTAACGACACCGTCCTCCGTTAAACCCCTCTTCCTGTAATAGATTGGTAACCATTTCTCGACGACGTAGGGTACCTTCGTGTCGTTCCTATTCGCGTGTGGTGTTAGCATTCTCTTTGGTAATTTATCGTCCTTACTCGTTATCCCCCCCAACTGGTTATTTATCCACCTCTCTATCTTCCAAATCCTGTCGCCTATCTCCATGAGCTTGTCCACGGTGTAATCCTTACCTGTTGTGTACTTCAGTAGATTTATTATGTCCGTGACTGTTAACCCGGCCGTGAACGCGTACTTGCACATTACCAGTGAGTCATACACAGTCATTAGGTTCTGCATTTTGATGACTATGTCAACCACCTCCTCAGACTCGTTATACCTATCATCCCTCGCGTTAATGCCGAGCTCAGGCACGGCAATGCCCCCCCTCCACGGCATGTGCGGCCAGCCAAGGTGATCAGCGCCCCCCCTATTAATCGTTACGAAGCTTAAGGCATGTGCGAAGAAGGCCCTACCATCATGGGCCGGCATCTCCAGCCCCCCCTTAACGTGCACTGCGAAGTCCTGTCCACCAATCTTCTCAGAAACCCTCCTCACGCCCTCAGCCAGTAAGTCACCAATGCCCTCCCTGTAGGCTATCTTTCGTATTAACTTAATCACGGTATCCGCATTACCCCCCCACTCCAGCCTTAACCCCCCCTCAATCTCTTTACTAATTAACCCCCCCTTCTCTGCGGCCTCAAATATGAAGCCAATCACGTTACCCGTCGATATTGTGTCAAGCCCAAGCCTATCGCACTCCTCATTCATCCTGGCTATGGCCTCCAAGTCACTGATTAACAGGTTTGTGCCGAATAGCGATATTGTCTCGTACTCAGGGCCCAAACCCCTAAACTCCTTATCAAACCACTTACCTGGCTTAACCCTGACAAACCTCTTACATGCCACTGGGCATGTTGTGCATGGGTACGGTCTCTCCAGTATTGTCTTCGCCATGGTCTCACCCGTTATCTTAAATACCTCATCATCATCCCACCTACCCCAGGCGAAGTTCCTCACGGGTATATTACCAATCTCATTATAAATACCCACGCTACCGGCGCTGCCGAACTTCCTAAGTGAAACGCCTCTTGCAGAACTGCCCAGCTTAACGTTCAACTCCCTAACATATCTCCTCAACTCCTCGGGATATGCATACTCAATGGGCTTGGTGCCCTTAACGGCAATAGCTTCAGGTTCTTACTACCCATGACAGCACCACCGCCGGACCTACCACCAATGCCCTCCTCATTCGCTATCGTCGAGAACTTAACCAAGTGCTCCCCCCCAGCAGGTCCGATGGCGAGCACCTTAATTGACTGGTCATTAAGGTCCCTCCTCAATGCATTCACAGTCTCTATTATATCAAGACCCCCCCAGTACCTACTGGCATCCCTAATGTCTGCCTGCCCCTCCTCAATGTATATGTAAACAGGCTTCTCGCTCTACCCATTACGACTACCGCATCAAGGCCCGCCCTCTTCAACTCATAGGCAAACCTGGTACCTACATGGGCCGATCCCCATATCCCAGTGAGCGGCGATATGAAGCCTATCGACACCCTACCACTCTGTGGAATAATATCGCTTGTTAACGGCCCTGTGGCAAACACGAGAATGTTTGATGGGTCTAGCGGACCCTTTATCTCCCTGAAGTGCTTATAGATTATGTAGGCAGCAAGCCCCTCACCACCGAGCACCTTATCGTAAATATCCTCACCAACACTCTCTGCCCAAGTCCTACCACTACTTAAGTCAATATATAGTACTTTCCCAACCCAACCAAATGATGCCACGACCGCGTCATTTAATGAACATCTTAAAAATTCTTTATTTTACATATTTAGTCTCCCAGATTCAATGCGTTAATGCCTTCTCAGTCTCCTTAACCATTCTCTCAACCTCATCGACATAGCCATTTATGTCATCAATACCCAGTTTAGCCTCGTGGAAGCCCCAAACGTGAAGTAGGTAGCGCTGCTCCAGCCATTTAGGACCCAACCGCCCAGTGTCCTTGATAATTTATTAACTGCAGAACTTAATTGATGGGTATACCACCCGCCCTCTCTCGTGGCTTGCTGGTACTCAGGTAATCCATACTTCTCTGCCAATGCTTTCACAACCTCCTCAGCTGCTTTGTACGCCTTCTCGCTGGCCTGGACGGCATCGCCCTTGCTCATGTATTCCCTGGCCTCGGTAATGTATCTCCTCGCTAATTCAAGCCTTATTCTTATTGATTCCGATGGATCATTACTCCTACTCTTAATGGCATTTATTATTAAGTCCTCAACGTCAATACCACGCTCCTCAGCAACCCTAATCAACTCCTCCATCCAACCTCACCCTATTTCCAAACTTATAAGGCATTCTCATGGAGATTAAATCACATTATTACCATCCCTAACGCTAAGATAAGCCCATTATTTTTCCTACAAATTATTGATTAAACTGTGAAATAATGCTCAGCTACTTAATCACTTAAGTTCTTTACATTCAAGTCCTCATTAGAATTATTCTCAAACCACCGAGAGAGTACTTAAATGATAGGGTACTAAAGGCATTTAAGGCTTAAGCCGTATTACCTATGGTAACGATTAACTGCCAAGACGCCATTAATGATTTAAGGACTAAACTAAACAAGTTAGTGAATAATAATTTCATCGCCGTACTGCTGTTTGGTTCCCTAGCCCGCTGTGAGGCAGGAGAACGTAGTGATGTTGATTTATTAGTCCTTCATAGGGGTTTAGGTGGTATTGATCCCGTTAGAAGGAGGAGGGCTATTTATTTGGCGATTAGTGCCTTACTACGCGATTATCCTCTGACCGTGCTTGATATGGATATTAATGATTTCTTAAACCCAGGACTAATAACGCCATTATTGCTTAATATTTACTGGGACGCCATAGTACTGCTAGATAAGACTGGCGAATTAAGTGGGTTCCTGGAATACGTGAGGCGTAGAATCATTGAGAGCGGGTTCAGGAGGGTTAAGGATGGTAGGGCGTATTACTGGGTGTTGCCAAAGCCGATGGAGCGGGTTAGGATATTATGATTGACCCAATAAGTGAGGTTCGGTATAGGTATAGATTAGCTAATGAGCATCTAAGTAGGGCCGAGAGGTACTGTTCCATTGAGGATTGGGCTGAGTGTGCATTATTCGCTAGCCGTTGAAAACTTCGCAAAGGCAATTATAGCGATTTATCAAGTGCCCACGTGGAGTCACGATCCATCAAATCAATTAATGGGCATCATTAATCAATTACCAGGTGAAGTTAGGGAATTAGTTATTGAATTGGCGAGGATGAGCATGAATTAGCGGTTGAACATGCACGCTCAACTTATGGTGAACCGAATATGGGCTTAACGCCTGGCATGATTTATGACCGTTCAAATGCCGTAGAGGCATTATCTAAGGCGCGTAGGGCGAGGGATATCATTATTAAGATACTTAATTTACTTAGTATAACGATTTAATGACCCAATTTATAACTCGGTAGTAACCCTCCATGGCCCATTGCCGCTATTTCCTCCCTGCCGGGTATTAGGTCTGCCATTAGCTTGGTAGGAATATGTCAATGGCGTTGTAGTCGCTGTAGTATATTCCTCCGGCGGATACTGCGAGTATTGGTGTATTATCGAGTATGGCTATCATCGTCATTGTCGTCGGCTTAATGGGTACACCATAGGCTATGACCCTAGCCCCCCCAAGCCTCCTGACCGCGATTGGTGTCTTATCCGTTGGGTCCACAGACATGCCACCCGTGACTACTACGGCCTCCGCACCATTGCTTATGGCATCCTTTACGGCGCCAATTATCTTGTCCTCGTCGTCAGGTACCACCGTGTTAAATACCACCTCCCAGCCGTATTTATCAGCCCTAGCCTTAATCACTGGGTAGTAAAGGTCCCTCTTCCTACCCTGGTAAATCTCGGTACCCGTGATGACAATGCCAATCTTCCTCCTTTTAAACGGCACGACACTAACTAGATTCCTATACCTCAGTAATTCCTCAACCTCGCCCCCCCTCCTCATGCTAAGTGGTATCACGTCAACAACGCCAACCAACTCATCCTTAACAACACCGCTCATGCCCTGCCTAGTAATCAAAAGAACATTACCACCCAGGTTTAACTCAGTCAAGCCGTGTATATCAACCTTAAGCACACCATTAACGCTAGCCATGATCCAGGCCGAGCCTTGCCTAGCGGGCTTGACGTACGTATTCTCCCCCCCAGCCACCGCCCTAGCCACTGTCTCGGCAATCTCCCACTCATACATCAAATCACTTGACTCCTCATTACCCTCAACCCACACGAAGTAAACGCCAGAGTCCTTAAGTCTCTCGACATCATCCCTTGTGATCACGTGGCCTCTGGGCAGCAATACCGTTGCCCCCCCATCCTTACCCACATACGTCGTGTCGTAACCAAGCACCTGCCCAACCGCATCCTCAACCCTAACAAGCCTCACATTACCGACTTACCAAATGCGCCTTTAAATAATGATCCCAATTAAACAGGTTATAGGCAATGATTATTAAGTGGCGCGTCTTGGGCTACCTGTATGGAAAGACTTAGGGTGGGGGGGTTCATCGGGCTTGGTATCATGGGTAGTGCCATGGCCATGAACATACATAAGGCTGGCTTCCCATTAATCGTTTATAATAGGACCAGGTCAAAGACCGAACCCTTTGCTAAGCTCGGAATTCCCGTCGCCGAGAGCCCAAGGGAGGTTGCCGAGAGGTCCGACGTCGTCATTGACATGGTTACAGACGCACCAGACGTGGAGGAAGTCCTACTGGGCCCTAATGGTGTTGTTCACGGCGCCCACCCAGGCTTATAGTCATTGACATGAGCACAAACTCGCCTGACCACGCCAGGTACTTCGCCAGGGAGTTGGGTAAGTACGGCATTGAGTTCCTGGATGCGCCGGTAACTGGCGGTGACATTGGGGGGGCTAGGCAGGGCACGTTAACCATAATGGTCGGCGGTAAGTACGAGGTCTTTGAGAAGGTTAGGCCAATTCTCCAGGCGATGGGTAAGACGATAATATATGCCGGCGATGTTGGTAATGGTCAGATGCTCAAGCTCCTCAATCAGATAGTTGTTGGCATCGATATGCTCGCCGTAGCCGAGGCGATGGCGCTCGCTAAAAAGGCGGGTATTGACATGGAGAAATTATTCACAGTGTTATCTACTGGCGCTGCCAACTCATTCACTGTTCAGTACTACATGCCAAAGATGATGAAGGGAGACTTCGAACCCGGGTTTAGGGCAGCCCACCTGAAGAAGGACCTTAGGTACGCCATTGAAACGGCTAATAGGCTTAACGTGCCGCTTCCAGGCACGGCATTAACACTGCAACTATACAATGCCTTAGTGGCTAAGGGGGGCTGGGCGAGAAGGGGGGGACGCAGGCCCTGTTGAAGCTGTACTATGAAATGGCTGGTATTAGTGATGGGTAGGTTTAAAAGCCGCCGTGTCAACGCGCATTTAATGGGTATTGTTAAGGTTAAATTTAGGTTTATAATCCGGCGGACATGAGTAAGTACGTTGAGGTTGATGGGATTGTGGATACTGGAACTGTTTACTCTGTGATAGCGTCATCCCTCTTAAACTCAATAGGAATTAAGCCACTTGAGAGGAGGAGATTCCTGGCCTTTGGCGGCTATGTTGAGAGGGATATTGGTGGTGCGATCATTGAGGTCATGGGTAGGAGGGGGGGTGCCGTAACGGTGATATTCGGTGAGGAGGGAGACGTTAATGTGCTTGGAGTCACTGCGTTAGAGTCATTAGGTCTTGAGGTTGATGTTGTTAGGGGGACGCTTAAGGAAACTGAACAATTATTGCTTTAATTCTAGAATGATGGTATTATTTTGTGTATCACGAACTCCCTAAACCCGAGTAATTCGGCTCTTGTTGGCTTGCCCCTAGCCACATCAATTATGAGCTTGAACAATCTCTCACCAGCCTGTTCAATGGTTTCCTGGCCGAGGGTCACGGTACTTGCATCGAAGTCCATGTTCTCACGCATCTTCTTTGCCGTGTATGGGTTTGCCGTGACCTTAATCACCGGGGCTATTGGATTGCCCGTTGGTGTTCCACGACCTGTGGTGAATACGACTAGGGTGGCGCCGCCGGCCACCATGCCGACCACCGACATTATGTCGTATCCTGGCGTATCCATTATCCACAGTCCCTTGCCCCCCCTGACCTCCTCGGCATAATCAACAACGCCCTGTATTGGTCTAGAACCACCTTTAATTATGGCGCCCAGGGACTTCTCCTCAATCGTTGTTAAGCCACCAGCTATGTTGCCTGGCGATGGCTGTGTCCCAACCAGGTCAACACCGTAGGACGCGGCTAAGTCAACCCACTTCCTAACAACCCTAACTATTTTATCACCAACCTCCTTAGACACAGCCCTCCTGGCGAGTATATCCTCGGCACCGATCATTTCAGGGGGTTTCGGAGAGTATTACCGTGCCGCCAAGATCAACTAATTTATCTGATGCGTAACCAACGACTGGATTAGCCGCTAATCCAGAGGTTGCGTCTGAACCACCACACTCGACACCCATGACCAAATTTGACACATCAACCTCCTCAGGCCTCTGTGAAAGTACCTCCTCAGCCATCTTCCTAAGTAACGTAACTCCCTTCTCAATCGCCGCCGGGGGGGTCCCGCCATCAACCTCCTGAACCACGACCTTCTCAACGGGCTTACCTGTCTTCTCAATCTCCTTGACCAGGTCATCAGCCTGTATTTGCTCGCAACCAAGGCCAACGACGAGGACACCACCCACGTTTGGGTTCTTTGCCATGCCGATCAGCGTCCTCTTGGTGATCTCCAGGTCAGGCTCAAGTTGGCCGCATCCAAATGGGTTCTCAATGGCCACGGCGCCTGTACCTGATCCGCGATTCTGCGGGCCACGAAGCTCGAGCACACTACCGTCGACATCACAAGTAGGTAATTCCTAATGCCAACCCTACCGTCAGGCCTTACGTAACCAAGTATTGTGGGCCTACTCATGGATTACCGCCCCCCCTGCATACGCTGTGAACTGCGGTTAAACTCTCCACATTGTGAACGTGTACGTGCTCGCCAATCTTAATGTCACGCTTAGCCCTACCAATCACATGGCCGTACTTAATCACGTACTCGCACATACGAATATCCCTAATGGCGAATTTATGCCCAAAGGTATGTCATTAAGTAACTTAACCTTGACCCTTGAATTACCTATTACTAACTCAACATCATCACCAGCCCTCAAATCCCTAAGGGCAACGGCAACATTATCACTTGGATTAAGCACTATAGCGGGGGGCGCCGGTTATGATTACAGACTCCATACGACGATAAAAGCCGACAGCACTATTTTAGCATTATAACTAACTTAGTATTATTTAATCATTTACGAAATAAATAACTTAACACACCTACTCACAACTATAGTATTATACCTTAATAAGTGCGGTATATTTTCATCAATATAGATACATGGGTGTACTTGGGTATACTAATAATACCCTAAAACTTTAAAATTTATGAAAGTATCTGAAGAGACCGTATGACGGCCCGTCTAGGAATCTCCCGTACAACATTAATATGGGTTGTGGTCCTAATAGTCGTCGTAGTCGTCCTCGGGGGGGCTTACTGGCATACTACGCAACGAGACCCACAACACCGCCACCACCTAAGGAAGTCCTCTTCTACACCTGGTGGGCAACCACTGGTAAGGTAGCTGGCGAACATACCTGGCCATTATTTGACCAGTATTTCCACATACCTGTCGTGCCGTACGTAGTACCTGGCGCTGGCGGTACATCCGCTAAGTACGCAATTATAGCATTAATTGAGGCGGGTAAGCCGCCAACGACATTCCAGTCACATGAAGGTCCGGAGATGATTAGTTACATAGAGATTGCACCCCCCCAAGGTGCTAACTCATTCTATAATGCAACGTCTTGGTGGTTCTCACTGATTAGTACGGGCAACGTGTCAATACCCGTCATGGAGGCTGGCATGTTCAATGGCCACATGTACCTATTCCCAGTGAATGTACATAGGGGGTGGCCTACTATTCTTCAACCCACAGGTATTGAGGGAGTACAACTTACCAATACCAACAACAATTGACCAGCTGTATTATGACGCGTACGTGCTTTATCAACACGGCATATGCTTCATGATACCAGGCGGTGACAGTGGTTGGGATCAGTTCAACCTATGGGAGGACATATTCCTGGCACTTGGTGGTCCCAAGCTATACATGGAGTTCCTATATGGAACACTCAACCTAAGCGATCCGCAGGTTCAGGCAATAATCAACGAGACAAACACCTGGTTCCTGAAGTTCCAAGCCCTTGACTGCCCAGGTTGGGAGTCAATGACATGGACCCAGGGAGTCGCCTGGATCATTGAGGGTAAGGCTTCATTCCAGGTAAATGGTGACTGGTGGGTAACCTATGCGTATGACTTCCTAAACACGACCACGTACCCAGCAATACCGCCATACACGTCATGGACCAACATAACGGCCATGGCAGAGCCATTCCCAGGAACCGCGGGTGTTTACCCACTGGTTGTGGATGCAGTGGCCGTCCCGGTTGGCCCAGGCGAGAGCTATGGAGTACTATTCGCAAAGTGGTGGAGCTCGTGGTATTGGGGTAGCGGAATACCAGGTGGCGAACCAACCTGGACAAAGTGGAAGGCCGTTACGTTCTACACCAACATAACCACCGATTACTACAACACGCCGGAGCAGTGGTGGAGCTATGAGGAGCTCGTCAACTGGAGTAAGAACCCAAGTGATTGGTGTCGCTTCGTATACCAGCTTAGCGATGGCGGCGTATTTGACGATGTCTTCGCCCAGATAGACCAAGGCCTATTAACCTATGCCGAGGTTGGACCGAGCGGCACGTCACAGTGATGAGTACACTAGCATCGGCATTGGCGGAGGAGAAGGCCGAGTGGTTAAAGGCTAATCAGCTGGGCCTTGGCTACCTTGGTTGGCCAGGTTACTACCTCGGCTGTTACGTACCACCGTGGGTCAGCAGCTCGAGCAGTGGCTAATCAGGTGATTTAAATGAGGCATGAATTAAAAACAATGCTAATTTTTTCCTCTCCCGCCTTAATCTTTGGTGTATTCCTCCTATACATGCTCGTTTGGGATTATTACTACTCATTCACTAATTGGTCATTATTTAACCCAATACCCCCCCAATTCGTGGGTCTTCAAACATACGTAAAGACCCTTACAACACCGATAACCGTCTCGTCATTGGAGAGATCAATATTGTTAGCGGCTCTCCTAGTCGTCTCAGGCAATGCGCTGGGCATAATACTAGCCGGCCTATTGTTCTTCCTAAGGAGTAATACGCAGCGTAATGTCTATTTATCAATATTAATATACCCGTTAGCGATGCCCATGATAGCTAACGCCTTCATATGGCTATGGCTCTATAATGTCGAGTATGGTTTTGATTACGTATTTAAGCTAATTGGACTACCCACAATTAATTGGCTAGGTCCTCAGAACGCCTTCTGGAGCATTTTTCTAGTAACCACCTGGGCTTACTCGGGGCTTGCGGTTATTTTCTACCTAGCAATGCTCATGAACGTGCCACAGTCAGTAATTGATGCGGCTAAGGTTGATGGGGGGGCTGGCACATTCACGATATACCTAAGGATATTGCTGCCTAACGTCAGGGGGGGTGCCTTAATAATCTCATCGGCACTACTCTTCTTATTTGCCCTAAGGATATTCTCACTACCGTACGGTATGGTAGCGCTGAATCCATTTGTCGAGACGGCAGTCATAAACCTCTATTGGGATTACATAAGCGAGCACTTTGCCGAGGCGACGGCGATAGCGGGTATAGTCATCGCGATTGCTGTTGCCGTAGTCGTACCCTACGCATTATACGGTTTAAAGAGGTGGATAACCCAGGGGGGGTGATGGTATGGTCAATGCTAAGTCGGTGATTCACCAAGTCGTTCTCGCGATAATAATAGTACTGTGGTTAATACCATTATACGCGATGATAGTGAACTCCTTCAAGACAACCCTGGCCGCAGAAACAACCCCCCAGTATTACTACCCAGTGGATTCGACGTGAGTAACATAGTGACCGTCGCGGGGGGGAGCCTAGCCTATGGATTGATTAATAGCGCCATCGTGGTTTTACCCGTCGTTGCTATATCCACATTCCTAGGCGCACTGGCACCTTCGGCTTTTACAGGCTTAAGCATTGGTTGAGTGACTTATTATTCACGTTAGTGGCTATAGGAACCTTCATACCCTATGAGGTGGCTGCAGTACCCCCCCTGGTTAAGATTATGGTATCCCTAGGCCTATTTAATACCTACGGCGGTTTAATACTCGCTACCTAATATTCTTCATACCGACTGGCGCATTGCTTATGTCCATATTCATATCCGTCATACCCAAGGACTACATAGAGATGGCATACATAGATGGGGCGAGCGACTTCACGGTGTTCCTAAGGATATTACTGCCACTGGCAATGCCCGGCGTTATAGCACCGCAATATACATACTCATAATGGCCTGGAATAACTTCTTCATACCACTGGTGCTCGTTGAATCACCAGGACTAAGGCCAATAGCCCTTGCAGTGCAGAAGTATATAGGTGGTTATGGAGTGCTTTATAACGAGACATACGCAGGCTCATTAATAGCCGCCATAGTACCGCTTATCATCTTCATATTCCTAGGTAGGTACTTCGTCAGGGGACTACTGGCGTTGGGCGCAGGGACTAAAGGATGAGTTGAAAAAGGGATTAAAACAGTCATGAAATTTCTTAATCATTAGGGTATTACTAATAACGAAAAATCCAGGATTTAAACCAGAGAATAGAGAGGTACTACTTATGAACCTGCGTAAGGCAACAAAGCTGAAGATAATAAATATTAGAGTCGCAAGTAGTCATCTTGAGATCGACCTAAACGTCGATACCGGTGATTATGCACGCACAATAGAGAATCTGGGATTTGAAATAAAGAATGCCATTAATATTGACCTAGAGGAGGATGAAGAGTACAATGAAGAGTGTGCAATTAAGAGGTATATTGAATTATTTAATGAGGAGAGGTTCTGGGAGGCTCATGAGGTGCTTGAAAAAATCTGGCGTAAGAATAGGGACGAGGGTATACAGGGATTGATAATATTGGCGGCATCCCTCGTGAAGATCCAGGAAAACAATCTAGATGCATTTAAGAGATTGATCATTAAGGCGAAGGAGTTAATCACGAAAAACCAAATACCCTACATAAATAAGGAGAAGCTACTAAGAAAGATGGATAACGCCTTATTGATTATGAAGCCCTTTAAGATCGAGAGGGAAGACCTGGGATCAATACAAAAAGCTTAAAACCCAAAACAGCGTGTTTCAAACCGCGGCCGTAGTCTAGCCTGGTCTAGGATGGCGGCCTGCCGAGCAATGAACGTAGAAAGCCGCAGAACCCGGGTTCGAATCCCGGCGGCCGCACCATGTATTTTTAATCATGGTTGATCTAATGGTTTTTAAGGGCTTGTTGCTTTTGGTTTTGATTCTTGAATGTCTATTAGGGTTGAGTTTATTCAGGAGGATAGGAGTGCGGTTATTAGCGGTAGTTCTGTAAGTATTAATGAGTTATTAAGTGCTGTTAAGGCTGATGATGCAACCCACGTCATCGTTAATGGCACCTTAATTAGTGACTTTAAGAGACCACTTCATGCTGGTGATGTGGTTGAGGTTGTTAGGGAATCAATACCTGGTAGGTGTAGTGTTTGTGGTAGGAGGGCGTTTGTTAGGATTCCTTATGCTAAGTTGGCACTCTGTAGGGAGCATTTTATTGAGTTTGTTAGGAGGAGGATTGGTAAGGTGATTGATGAGTATAAATTAATTAGGAGTGGTGATACGGTACTGGCATCTATCTCAGGTGGTAAGGATAGCTCTACAATGCTTCAAGTACTCTCTGAGCTTAGGAAAGACCTTAAGTTCGACTTAATAGCATTGCACGTTGACCAGGGGGGGATACCAGGTTATTCGGAGGTGGCTAGGCAGGCCGTTGAGGAGCTATCAAGGATGAGTGGTGCGCCTTTAGTCGTAATTACGTATAAGGAACTATTCAATATGGACTTTCCCGACATAATTCACCGAGATAAGTCAGGTAGACCACCATGTTCAATATGCGGCTTAACACGCAGATATATCTATAATGCGGCGGCTATGGAGTTTAAGGTCTCCTCAGTGGCCACTGGACATCACGCAGATGATTTAGCGGCATATGCCTTAAGGCGTTATTAATTCACGACTATGACTCACTCATTAAGCTTGTGCCAAGGACGGAGACGATTAATGGTGGTGTAGCCACATAAGGCCTTTATACGAGACTTACGAGAGGGAGACACTACTATACTCATTAGCCGCGCAATTGCCGTTCACGGCTCAGCCCTGTCCATATAAACCAAGGAATACGTTGGAGGATCAGTTAAAGGCTATGTTTAATGAACTGGAGAGAACTCACCCTGGTATTAAGTTGGGTTTCCTGAAGGGAATAGTTAGGAATATCAACTCATTTAGGGCAATGGGCAAGGCGGGTATTTCGGGAACCAGTGAGACTCATCTATGTAAGGTGTGTGGGCTACCAACGAGCGGTGATGTGTGCGCTTATGATAGGTTCACTCAACGTGTTCTCGGGACGGCGCTGGGTCCATATACTAGGGAGGTTGTTAGGGTGAAGATCCGAAGCTTAAACGCAGGTTTTTAATAGTAATGCATTAACGCTATCACGTGAGGATATTGGAAATAACACGTGATGAAGTGCCTAAGGATCCTTTAATCATCGTACCGATTGGATCCATAGAACAACACGGCCCTCACCTGCCCCCCCTGGGCACTGACTCGATAATCGCTAATTACGTTGCAGCAGAGGTTGAACGTAAAATGCGAAATAAGGCCTTGCTTTATCCATTAATTGCCATTGGTTCCTCAATGGAGCATACGGGCTTCGTAGGCACAACGTGGGTCCGCTTTGAAAGCCTAATTCGTTACCTTCTCGACTTTATTGAGAGTGTGTCTGCATGGAATCCTATTGGGGTAGTGTTCGTCAATGGGCATGGCGGCAATGTAGATGCACTAAACATAGTTGTTAAGGAGTGGAATTACTCAGGGGGGGTTAGTCCTAGGGCTTATCATTACTACGTATACAATAGGAGGGTCATTGATTATATAACGAGGTACTTCCCATCCTTCGGGCATGCCGATGCCGTTGAAGCATCATTAATTGCTGCAATAGATAAGAACCTTGTTAGGTGGGATAGAATCACCGATATCGAGGCTAGCGGTAATATAAACGTTTTCAGGACTATTGACGTTAGTAAGACGGGCATTATTGGTTCATTGCGTAGGGACCTCGTAAGGCCCGAGATTGGTTTTGAAATACTTAGGTTCATGGTTGATGACCTACTTAAGCAGATTCGGGATATTTACGGTATTACAATTAATAATGAGGGTAATAATGCCTAAAAGCGGTGTAATCATTATACCCAACAACACATTTCTAACATTCACACATTAAATATGGGTCTTAACAATCGAAGAATTGATGGCAGGCTTAATTGAGAAGTTCCTGAGGATATTCGCAAGGAGAGGTAGATCAATAATACTTGCTTATGACCACGGCATTGAGCATGGGCCAACGGACTTCCTTGACAATCCAGACTCCGCAGACCCTGAGTACATACTTAAGCTGGCGCGTGAGGCTGGCTTTGACGGCGTCGTCTTCCAGAGGGGGGGTATTGCTGAGAAGTACTACGATGGTAGTGTACCGCTTATTGTCAAGTTGAATGGCAAGACGAGCCTATATAATGGTGAGCCAATATCAGTGGCTAACTGCACGGTTGAGGAGGCCGTAAGTCTGGGCGCTTCTGCTGTGGGTTATACGATATATCCAGGTAGTGGTTATGAATGGAAGATGTTTGAGGAATTAGCCAGGATAAAGAGGGAGGCTATTAAGTTCGATATACCGCTGATTGTATGGTCGTACCCGAGGGGGGGTGGTAAGGTCACGAATGAGACAGCACCGGATATAGTGGCTTATGCGGCAGGGTAGCCCTTGAGCTCGGTGCCGATGCAATGAAAATAAAGTATACCGGTGACCCAAAGACCTTCGCCTGGGCTGTCAAGGTTGCCGGTAAGGTTCCAGTGCTAATGTCAGGTGGCCCTAAGACGAAGACTGAGGAGGAGTTCCTGAGGCAGGTTGAGGGTGTTCTTGAGGCTGGTGCCATTGGTATTGCGGTTGGTAGGAATGTGTGGCAGAGGAAGGACGCGTTAGAGTTCGCTAGGGTTCTTTCAGAGATAGTGTATGGAGGTAAGAAGGTTACTGAGGTGTTGGGTGAGGCTAAATGAAGGTGGGCATCCTCACTGGGGGGTGGTGACGCACCAGGGCTTAACATAGCCGTATATACACTGACTAAATTATTGGAGAGGAAACACGAGGTTTATGCAATATTCCATGGTTGGAAGGGAATACTGGATAAGGAGGTTAGGAGGGTCACGTCTAAGGACCTAATAGACATTGCATTCGAGGGTGGCACATTCATTAGGACGTCGAGGACTAACCCATTCAAGGATGAAGCTAGGCTGAGACCTTCGCCAGGAATTTAAGGGAGCTTGATTTAGACGTGATCGTGGCAATTGGTGGTGACGACACACTAGGCGCGGCAGCCCAAACACAGGCAAGAGGTTTAGCTAATGTAGTTGGTATTCCAAAGACAATAGACAATGATGTATATGGCACCGACTACACAATAGGCTTCGACACAGCCGTTAACGAAGCCATTAAGGTTACCGAGTCCTTTAAGACTACGTTAATTTCCCATGAGAGGGTTGGTGTTGTTGAAGTTATGGGTAGGGAGGCTGGTTGGATAGCCTTATTCACTGGTTTAGCTACGATGGCGGACTTTGTCTTAATACCCGAGAAGCCCATTAACTGGGACATCGTTGCTAATAGGGTTAAGGAGGTTTACAAGGATAGAAGGTGGGCATTGATCGTGGTCTCTGAGGGTATTAAGGAGTATGGTGGGCCTAAGGATGAGTTTGGGCACTCGAGACTTGGTGGTGTTGGTAATGAGCTTGCTCAATACATAGAGAAGGCCACGGGACTTGAGACTAGGGCCGTGGTTCCGGGCCACATAATTAGGGGGGGTGCACCACCAACCGCGTTTGATAGGGTGTTAGCCGTTAGGTTCGCCACAGAGGCCTTCAATGCGATTGAGGGGGGGAATGACTTTGGGAAGATGATTGCCTATAGGGGGGGTGGTGATATAGTCAGGGTACCAATAACGGAGGTCTTGGGCAGGAATAGGCTGGTTAGTGGTTATTGGATGACGCTTTACGAAACGTATTGGGGGGGACTTTAAGCGCAATGTTTCCTCCTCATTATATAGGCCCTTAAATACTCTGCATGACTCCAAACAAGTGGGGGGGTTACTGAAACGGGCAATCCCTTGAATGGGTCAACTTGTTCAGGTAGTAGGTTCGTGGGTGTCTTTACCTTATTAACCCAATCCATTAACTCCTTAGCCCTATAACAATCACCCTTAGCCATGTAGTACTGGGCAACCCAGAGCGTGGTTATTATCCATGGATTACCAGGAACACCACTATAATCACCGGGAACCCTTTGGTAGTAATCACCCTCATAACGGGCAATGCCTCCTATGGGCTTAACCCAAAGCCTATCCATAATAACCTTAACACTACTCTCGAGCATGGCTCATACACATCGAACACGTTAAAGAGGAATATACCCATTATGCTCGCATCGACGGTTCTATCAACCTCCGTTATCTTGCCATCATCAATCCTGACAGACCTATAAAACACGCCCCTCTCCTTATCGAATAGGTAGTTCCTAATTGCCTCTCGAATCTCCATGCAGTCTCCTCCCACTTACTGGCACTCTCATACTCACCAAGCATCTTAGCCAAGTTGCTAGCTGCAAGTAGTCCTGCGTATACCGAAGCCACCGTATACGTATGCACACCGAGTCTCTCCTCCCATAAGTCGTAGGATTCAAAGGGTAGTTTCAGCTTCTCATCCCTGAAATTAGTCATGAAGTTAGCGGCCTTAGTTATCACATCATAGACCTCCCTAAGTAGGTCATAGTCCCTCGTCCTCTGGAAGTAATGCCAAAAGGCGTATATCACGGTTGCTGTCTCATCCTCCTGAATATTCAGTGATTTCCTACTTCTGATGGTCCATGGGTGCCACGTCGAGCCCCCCAGGTACCACTTGGATTATACTTCTGGAATAGAAAGCCCTCACCACCAAACAGCTTGAACACTAAGGAGTAGAAGCGCTTCGTGAATGTGTAGTAACCCGCCATGTCCAGGGCCATTGCGGCAAACGCAGCATCCCTAGGCCATAGATAGCCATATGTGTCCAGGTTAAACTTTATTATTGATGTATCCAGTGAGGCGGGTATCGAGCCATTAACACCTACATGCCCAAGCAGGACCACAATACTTTGAGACGCCAATTCATCATCACCGTACTCCGCAGCCACATTACTCCAGTAATTCACCGATCTGCGGAAGTAGGTCTCCACGTTTTTCCTGTCTCTAAGCTCGATTATTAACCTCATAACCCTCTCATAATTGTCTCCTGCCACGATAAAGTAATAGAACTCGGGGGGGCTCGCTATGGATATTGCGGAGGCCACGGAGCCCTGGGCTATTGGGTTCTTACTAAGTATGCCATCTTCACAGTCGGGAAGCACTACATTGAGGTCCCTCCTACCTGTTGTATACTCATAGATTGGGTTGGTTGATGCAATGCCAAACCACGTACTCCCCCCCTTATAATGAAATACCGCGTCTAGTGATGGGTCGTAAAACGCGGTATCGCCAGCCTCATAATCATTTAGTTTAAAGTCATGGTAGAAAATAACTCTAACAAAGCCAGGTCCCTTAATGGATACGTGCCTAACCAATACGGGCTGCGGTATTAATACCGTATCCTCCATATGGATATCAAGCCCATCCCACTGAGCATGAAGCTCAGCCTTTGAACCTGACAGTTTAATCTCCTTATTACCGATGCCCTCAAGCCACGTGAATTTACCGTCATGCCAAATACCAATCTTGAACCTACCGCCGAAGGAGTGGTGATGATGCTGACCAAGCAATGGGTAGTAAATATCCCTTATGTAGTAATTCTCATCATATAATAAAGCCAACGAGCCATTACTAAGGAATACCGTCCTCATTTATTAATATATAAATTTAAGGAAATAATAAGTATTATTCAGGAAGTTAAGTAATGAGTTAATGCCCGGATTGTGTGTTAGAGATTTTTAGATGCTGTTCAGTTTTGAATTTATTCATCAACTTAATTCTTTGATGAAGATGAACCTGCCTTGGTATTATCATGTGTACCGTTACGTCATCAAACGGTCTAATCCCGTACTTCTCCCTCACATCCTTCGGTATTGTGAACTGCCTACTCGCCGTATGCCTAGTCCTAAGGAGTTTAACGTTGTTAACCTCTATCTTTTGCCCGTTATGCTCAAGGACCACGTCGACGTACTTTACCTTATCGAGTCCCAAGGACCTAACTAGGTTTGCTGGTATTAATACTTGGTTATTTATGTAGACCTTGATTGAGTACGGTAAGTCATCTATTGGTAATCCCCTCCTACCAACCTAATCTCCTCTGTGAATGCCATCGACCTTACCGTAACCCTAGTGATCTTTTAAGGGCTTTTGTGAAACTGAATTGTGAAACCAACGTGAAACTTCATGAAGTGTTTATCTGCGCTGTGTTTTGTGATTGAAACTTAATTAGTAATTGAAATTAAATCAAAAGACTAAGCATTAACGCGTATTCTTCTTCTGCTCATTCCAATATGCCATAGACTTAAAAGTCTGTTCACTAACTAAATCATTGATGATGAGGCGGTTGGGTCATGAGCAATGATTGGAATCGCATGGTCTGAAATAACTTAATAATCGGCGATTTCACAGTAATTGTGTCCTTTAGGGAGGATATTGAGTTAATAAGGAGTTCAAGAAGTAATTTACTGCGTGGTAAAAGGGTTGTCCTGGCCTTAACTGGCGGCATCTCGATTTATAGGATTCCAGACATTGCTAGGGAATTGATTAGGCATGGGGGGGCTGATGTAATCACGTTCATGAGTAAGGAGGCAAGTAAGTTACTTGGTCCGAGGATCATGGAGTGGGCTACGGGTAACCCCGTATACGTGGAGCTAAGTGGTTACGCCGAACATGTTAACATCTGCGCAACAGCCAATGCAGTGGTTGTTGCGCCAGCCACGGCGAACACGATCAGTAAGATCGCCAATGGCATTGGTGATACCTCGGTAACCCTATGCGCAATGACTGCCCTCGGCTCGGGCGTGCATTATTACTCGTCCCGGCAATGAACGAATCAATGTGGAGAAACCCAATCATTAGGGCGAACATTGAGAAATTGCGTAACTTAGGGGTTCGCTTTGTCGAGCCTGTTATTGAGGAGGGTAAGGCTAAGTTGGCGCCTAATCAGGAGATCGTTGACTCAGTAATTGATTTATTATCGCCAAGGGACATGATTGGCTTATCCGTACTTATTACCTCAGGCCCAACGCATGAGTATATCGATGCCACTAAGTACATAACAACACCAAGTAGTGGCTTAACGGGCTATCACTTCGCCAGGGAGGCGATGCTAGGGGGGGTGCCAGGGTTACACTAATTGAGGGACCAGTAGGCATTAGTGACCCACCCGGCGCCGAGATCTACAGGGTTAAGAGCGTCCTCGAGATGTATGATGTAGCCATTAATCTAGTCAGTAAGCGCCATTACGACCTAGCAATACTCACGGCAGCGCCACTCGACTTCTACGTTAGGGATCGAGTAAGCGGTAAATTAAGTAGTGACTTGGATAAGGTAGTCATTGAGTTAATTCAAGCACCTAAGATTGCCAGGGATCTGAAGAGGTTTTCGCCAAATACATTCTTAATAGCCTATAAGGCCGAGGTTGGGATCACGGAGGAGGAGTTAATCGCCAGGACATTAAGGAGGGCTAGTGAGGGCGATTGGGACTTGGCACTTGCGCACTTGGTTGGTGAGAGCAGGGGGGGATTTGGCACTGAGAAGGATGAGGTACTCGTATTAGATAAGAATGGAGTTATTAGGAGAATAGGCCCATTGCACAAGCGTGAATTGGCGAGGGAGGTACTAAGTTTATACCTATCCATAACCAAGTCACGTGTCAAAAGTTAGGAATGTTAAATAGCCATATATATCACTAGGTAACACTTTAAATGTGCCCTTAACTTGATACTATGCTATGAGCGGACCATCTATTCCTGAGCACGTTAGAAGGAGGGGGGGCTTAATGCTAGCGTCAATATCGACCTTCTTCGCATGGGCCCTTGAGTATTACGACTTCCTGATATACTTCTCATTAATCCCATATATAAGTGAGCTATTCTTCCCGAAGTCAAACCCATTGGCGGCGCTTCTATACACATTACTTGTTTTTGCCGTGGGCTACTTCGCGAGACCCCCCCTCGGTGCGATATTCTTTGGGCACATAGGGATAAGTACGGTAGAAGAAATGCGCTGCTTGGTGATGCGGTTACGATGGCCGTGGCGACAATAGTCATAGCATTACTGCCAACGTACTCGCAGATAGGGATTTGGGCACCAACCCTACTCACCATATTCAGGTTTGTCCAGGGATTTGGTTATGGTGGCGAGGCTGGTGGCGGTGTTGTGTGGGCCTTGGAATTCGCATCACCTAAATGGCGCGGCTTAGTTAATGGGGGGGTGCTTAACTCAAGCATGTCAGTCGCCTCACTACTCGCAACAGGCTTATTACTACTTGTCAGTGCTTACTATCCAATAGGCGTAATTGGCTGGAGGATCTTATTCCTGAGCGGTGCTGTTGTCGTCATAATAGGCTTGATAATAAGGTTCGCAGCCCCAGAGTCAATACTTTGGGAGAGGAAGAAGGAGGAGGGTAAGATCGTTAAAGTACCGTTAGCAACCGCCATTAGAAGGTACTGGTTTAGCCTAGTTCTCGTCATACTGATTAACCTTGGCCTAACCTTCGTGTTCTACGCAGGGTATGGCTTCGTAACAACATTCACCAAGTTACTATCAAGCTATATTCCGGAGCTCCAGAGGGCCTTTGTCCAATTGACATATTTACCGTTAATGCTCGGCAGCATTGGCGGTATAATAGGCAATACATTTGGTGGCTACCTAACTGACCTATTCGGTAGGAGAAGGATGTTGATAGTACCAACGGCAATACTCCTAATTACAATATACCCACTTTACCTAGCCCTAACAACCCTCTCAATACCAATAATGGCCCTATCACTGGCCTCATGTACTTCATATTCACCCTAAGCGCCACTGTGCAGACCGCCTACTTCTCCGAAATATTCCCAACAGAGGTCAGGTGGAGCGGGATTGGTTTTGGCTGGAATCTGAATGCAGCGATTGGTTCATTAGCGCCGACCTTCGCATTATTATTGTATGCCAACCTAAAAGGTGGCATGAACCCAATAACTGCGGCTGCCCTGGCGCCATCAATAGTCGTAATGATTGGTGCGGCAATGACAATAATAGGCGCATCAATAGGTCCCGAGACTGTTAGAAAACAGCTCGAATGAAATTATGGCATAGTTAAAATAAGTTAAATATATTATTTAATTATTTCTTATAGCTCTTTAATAGTTCTATCAGCTCCTTCACAACATCCCTATAATCACCAACTATTCCATAATCCGCGTACTGGAATATTGGCGCATTTGGATCACTATTTATCGCCACTATTATCTTAGACTCCTTCATACCGAAAATATGCTGAATGGCGCCGCTAACGCCAATGCCTATGTAAAGCGTGGGCCTTATGGTCTTACCAGTCTGCCCAACCTGCCTATCAGCTGGTAACCAACCAGCATCCACAACCTTCTTAGTACCGCCAATGGTACCGCCGAGTAGCTTTGCAAGTTCCGTGAGTAGCTTAACACCATCAGCGCTACCCACGCCACGCCCAGCAACAACGACTATGTCGGCCTTCTCAACCGGCGGTAACTCCTCGCCCTTAGTTACGGACTTAACCTCAATTAACCCCCCCTGCCCATTAATGCTAGGCATCGAGTCAATGGTTTCCTCTATGATCTCGCCCTTTCTACTTGTATCCCTCGGTGGTGTTGGGAATACGTTGGGCCTAACACTGGCCAGTTGCGGCTTCTGGTTGGAGTCCTTATATGGGCTAGTATGTTACCGCCATAAGTAGGCCTTACCTGGTCTAGATCCCTGGTCTTTGGATCTACATCCAACTCGGTGCAGTCAGCCGTGATGCCAGTCCTCAATGAGTTGGCCACATACGGCGCTAATTCCCTGCCTCTCTTGGTTGCTGCGAATAGTATTATTTCTGGCTTGTATTTATTGGCTAATTGAACGATGACGTTGGCGTAGATATGCGGTATGTACTTAGCCAGGGCTGGGTGATCGACATAGATTACCTTATCTGCGCCATAGTAAATGGGCTCCTTAACAGCATCACCAAGGTTATAGCCTAGAATCACGGCCGTCATGTCGGTGTTAATCTTACCTGCCAACTCCCTGGCCTTACCAATCAATTGCAGACTGCCATCCTTAATTACGCCGTTTACATACTCGATATATACCCAAATGCCCCTATACTCATTCTTATTCACTGGATTCCACTCACTACAGATCTTTTGTTGGGCCTGCGCCGCGCTCATGGCTTGATCACCCCCCCCTCCTTGGTCAGGTTCTCAAGCAACCACTTAGCCGCCTCCCTCGGATCACCCTTGAATATTTGCTTCTTCCTCTCTATTGGTTTTGCGTCCTCAATCTTAGCAACTATCGTTGGCGAGCCCCTCAGACCGACGCACTCCCTCTCGAGCTTTAAAGTATTATTATCAACCATCTTCACCAATCCATTTAACTTAGCCTCAACCTTCTTAGTGAGACTTATGTCCCTCGGTGGATTACTATTCTTATAAACGCTGATTATTATTGGCATCTTGTATTCGTAGGTCTCATAGACTCCCTCATCTTCCAGATACCTAGTAACCACGATAAGCCTATCCTCAAGCTTAACCTCCGCATCAACCGCGTAATATACGTAGGGCAGACTCAACCAGGAGGCTACCTGGGCAGGCATGTGAGCTGTTGTTGAGTCCGTGGTCTCCTCACCAAATACTATAAGGTCGAAGTTAGGGAACAGCCTCTGTATGCTCCTTGCCACGGTGTATGAGGTGGCCAACGTATCAGCACCTGCGAATACCCTATCAGTGATTAGGTATGCCTCGTCAGCGCCCATGCCGATTGTTGATTCTAGGAAGTCCTTACCGCTTGGTGGCGCCATTGATAGTGTTATTACCTTACCACCATACTTATCCTTAAGCTTAAGGGCGAATTCGAGGGCATTCCTATCGTATGGATTAAGCATCAGTGGTACCCCCCCTTCACGCACTAGATTATGGGTCACAGGGTCAAGCCTAACTGCTGTCACATTGGGTACCGCGGCTTTCACAGGGACTATTATCGTTAATCCACCCATCAATTAAAGGCAGATATTTGACTTAATATGTATTTCTGAACTTTGACATATATAGCATTATATAGCAGGCACGAAGCATCAACCAAACCTGTACTGAACGCCAAAGCCACTCTTCGGATAATTCCACTCAATGTTATTCTCTGGGCAGACTACACGGCATGTGCCGCACTCAAGGCAGCCTCGTGTGAAAATACCACTGTGCCGTCTGGACCTGGTGTGTAGCACCTTGCTGGACATAGGTATAGGCAGGGTTTCTTATCGCACTTCCTGCACTGGTCAGGGTCTATAATTCTAATGTGCGGTCTCTGGTCAACATCCCAAGCGTTACTATTCAATCTCTCCTCAATTGGAATCTTCCTGTCTAGGCTCATAGGTTCATCACCAGCCTAATGGCATCTCTTGCTAAATCAATGAGAGTTAAATTACCTTTGCTTTCAAGGAGTGTTGAGCCCAGCTTCCTTGGTGTTCCATCAACCTCGAAGTACCTCCTCAACAGATTGTTTATCATCCTCACGTAGTCACTATACAGTCTCGGCTCTATTAAAACCTTATGTGCATTCCTAAAGGTCTTAAGCTCCTTAAGCACGAAGGAATCCTCAAGTAGCCTTCCATAAACTGATAACGTATCCTCATCGTACTTACCCAAGTCATGAGCCTTAGTGACAGCCTCCGCAGCCAATCTACCGCTCTCCATGGCGAAGTCCACACCCCCCCTAATTAATATGCCGAGATGTAGCAGGAAACCAGCCGCATCACCAGTGACTAGGTATCCATTACCGTATAATTTAGGTGGCGCCGCGTTAATGCCGGCAACGGGCGTTAGGTGGGCTGAGTACTCAAGGAGTTGGCCACCCTTAATAAGTCTCTTAACCATTGGATGTAGCCTAAATTCCTCAATAAGGTCGTGAATTGGCACGTCAAGTTGATAGCCATAACTTAGGTATAGGACTATGCCCAGGGTTATGGCCTCCTTATTAGTGTATATGAAGGCACCACCTGGTAGGTAATGCGTTGGGAATCCAGCTATAACCCATGCTAAACCCTCATCCTCATCAAGGTTAAACCTATCATTAATCTCCTCCTTACTCAACTTAATGACCTCCTTAACGCCGAGAGCCACAATCTCTGGACTTAACTTAGGGGGGGCTAAACCGCTCCTCTCTAGAACCAGCCTGTTTATTCCCTCGGCTATTATCGTAACATCACCATAAACCTCATCATTACCAGCCCTAACGCCGACAACCCTCCCATCCTTAATTATTAATGAGTCAACTGGAACCTCTGAGACAACTACGGCGCCAGCCGCCTCTGCCTTCTTATCAAGCCACTCAACGAAGTTTGTTAGGTATGCGGTGAAGGACTTATGCTCGACCTTCGTGGTTTCGAAGTCCACGGTTGTCCAGGAATCCTCAGTCATCATTGTTATCCTCTCCCTCCTGACCCAGCGCTCAACTGGTGCCTCCTTAACGTACTCAGGGTATAGCCTATCAAGGACGTGGGCGTAAATCCTGCCACCAAAGACATTCTTACTACCTGGCTTCTTACCCCTCTCAATGACTAACACCTTAAACCCCCCCCTACTAGCCAATTGCTGGGCTGCCGTGAGTCCCGCCGGTCCTGCGCCAACCACTATTACATCGAACTTTGTCCCCCCCACGAGTCAGGGATTAGACATACACCTTATTAAGTATTAACGCTAAATAGACTTAATTAATTCAGTTAAATTCTCTTTTCAGGATGATGAGGGCGAACCCAATGGATTAAATGACATGACTCTATCCTGGCTGATAATATTGAAAAGAGTTTGCTTGCTCGTGAAGCCACATAGAACTTCACGTTGTTTTTCGGATAAGCAGGCTTAATTTGATATCTAAATAGATATTACTAGTATGTCATCATTGGGAGAACACATTGATAAGTTAGTGAAGAAGAAGGTGGAGGATTCGGGAAGTGGTGCTGGTGCATTAATAGCCGCGATTAGATTATTGAATAGAGGCATTGTTAGATGGGCGCTCAGGGTATTGACTAAGGAGGTGGAGTTCAATGGTGAGAGGAAGCCATTGATGGAGTGGGTATTGGCAAAGTATGCTGGTGAATCCCAGTGCCCAACGGTGGCTCACTTCGTGGCTCCATTCTTTGAGATGGGCATGAAGCTTGCCACGGCTTGGCTGCACGCGGATGAGGAGCCAATTAAGCAGTTGCTTAGTGATCCAGCGATTAGGAGGGGCATAGTCACTACATTGAGAGGCATAGCCCTATTCGGTGTTACGACACCGCAGAAGCTCCCCCCCGCCCCCCCATTCTTCATAGTGTGGAACTTCACAAACGCCTGCAACCTAAGGTGCATTCATTGTTACCAAAACGCCGGTAAACCACTGCCCAATGAGTTAACGCTTGATGAGAAGCTTAGGGTTGTTAAGGAGCTTGATGAGGCCGGAGTACCGGCCATCGCATTATCTGGTGGTGAGCCAACGGTTCACAGAGACTTCTGGCCTGTTTTGGCGAGATAGGTAGAAGGGGTTTTTACCCGGCCATTGCGACTAATGGAACGACGTTTGCAAATCTCGAATTTGCGGAGAAGGCTAAGAAGCTTGGACTTAGGTATGTCGAGATAAGCATTGACGCTGCTGATCCCAATGTTCATGATAAGTTTAGGGGGGGTGTACCAGGTGCATGGGCTAAGGCGGTGCAGGGGGGGCTTAGGAATGCCGTTAAGCTTGGCTTTAGTGCGGCGTTAGCATTCACGGTGACCAAGTACAATATTCATGAGGTTGACAAGATACTTGACCTGGCCCAGGAGATTGGCGTTAAGAGAGTTGTGTTCTTCAACTTCGTTCCAGTAGGTAGGGGCCGTGAGAACCTGGAGATTGACCTGTCACCCGAGGAGAGGGAGGAGTTCCTTAGGCATATTTATAAGGAGATGAGGAGGAGGAAGATGGAGATCATAAGCACGGCTCCTCAGTACGGCAGGGTAGTTAATCAGTTAAGCGGTGGTGAGGATGTTTCACCAACACATTTCGTAATTGCCAATGATCCAATAACTAGGGAGTTGACGGAGTTCATCGGTGGTTGTGGCGCTGGCCGTGTTTATGCAGCAATCGAACCTGAGGGTACGCTAACGCCATGCGTATTCCTGCCATACCCAGTGGGTAACCTAAGGACTAAGTCCTTCTGGGATATTTGGATGGATCCATTCATGGAGAACTTCAGGGATAGGGATAGCTTGAGGGATTCTGCGGTAAATGCCCGTATAAGCTGATCTGCGGTGGCTGTAGGGCCAGGGCGTATAACTACTTCGGTGACGTACTCGCTCCAGACCCGGGCTGTATATATAACTCGGCCGAGTGGAGGAAGCTGCAGGAGGATATACTGAGGATTAAGGTGAAGGTATCACCGTTAGCCTTCAAGTGAGGTGATGAAAATGAAAGTCTTACTCGCAGTCCCTCCAGGAATTGATAAGTTAGAACTGTATAAGGTACTTGGCCTTAAGGCACCGCCACTTGGCCTTGCCTGGATCGCGGCCGTACTCGAGAGGGCTGGACATAAGGTTAGGATAATTGACTCACCAACTGAGGGCATTGATCTGAGGACATTCATGAGCGAGGTTAAGTCCTGGCAGCCAGATGTTGTTGGTATAACAGCAATAACGCCAACTGTTTATAAGGCCTATGAAACAGCTAAGGCGATTAAGGAGTATGATAGGGACATACCGATTATAATGGGTGGCCCCCCACGTAACCTTCATGTATGAGGAGGCGTTGAACAATAACGTTGATGTTATTGTTAGGGGCGAGGGTGAGTATACAACGCTTGAGCTCATAAACACGATGGAGAAGTACGGGTTAGACCCAGCGCGGTTAAGGTCAATAAAGGGTTTAGCATTTAAGGATGGTGACCAAGTGATTAAGACTCCCGATAGGCCGCCAATTAGGAATCTTGATGAATTACCACCGCCGGCCCGCCACTTATTGCCCATGGATAAATACACGCTATTTGGTAAGCCAATTAAGATAGTCCATGTTATGGCGAGTAGGGGATGCCCATACGGCTGCTCCTTTTGCTCAACATCATACTTCTGGGGCAGGATGGTTAGGTATAGGTCGGCTAAGGCCGTGCTGATGAGATTGAGGATGCCGTGAATACGTATAAGACGAACATAATCGTATTCACCGATGATGAGTTCACACTCGGTAAGAGGTTTGTGTATGAATTCCTCAGGGAACTTGAGGAGAGAAAGCTTGATATAAACTTCTCCTGTGGTTCTAGGGTTGACACAATAGATAGGGAGATGATGACTGCGCTAAAGAACCATGGGTGCACCGCGCTATACTTTGGCGTTGAGTCTGGGAGCAGGACACGATTAATAGGATTGGTAAAAGGATAACCCTTGAGCAGGCGGTTAGGGTGTTTCAGTGGGCTAAGGAGATTAAGATAGACCACGTGGGTTCCTTCGTGATAGGATTCCCATGGGAGTCAATAGATGACATGAAGAACACAGTCAAGTTCGCCATGAAGCTAAACCCAACATATGCGCAGTTCACAGTCGCCACGCCATACCCAGGCACACCACTTTATTACCAAGCACTTAATGATAACCTTATTGAGGATTGGAATTGGGAGCATTGGACAACGCTTAAAGCCGTTATGAGGGGGGGTTACAAATTCACTAAGGAGCAGGCCCAGAAAATGCTTCAGTGGGCTTACGTGAAGTACTACAGTAGACTTGGCTTCCTAATCCATGAGTTGGTACATGGTAGGTTGGGTACGATAATGTCCGCGATAAAGAACTCCCTGGTTCCTTGGTTCACAGAGAAATTACTTAGACGTAGTGAGTAATTAAGCCGTGGTACTGAGGATCTCCCTCAAAATCAATAGGCTTCTTCTACCAGGCAATGTGGCATTGATAAAGGAGTCCCTATCCAAATTAACGCCCCACTTACTAACTATCTCAAGGACCTTATCAAGGTCATCGCCAAAGGTACCATTCTCAACATAATTATGCACCATATTCAACGCGCTATACACGGTATCTAAGCCATAAACCCTTGCCAGCCAAATGAGGACGTCAGGCACATTAAGGACGACTATGTTCTTATCACTCAACCTAATGATTAGTCTCATATATAACGTGGTGACATTATTCACAGTAACGCATTGAACCTTGTTGCAATCGCTATCACTCACGATGAAGCTGCTATGGACCTTAATATTGCCGGTACTAAACTCAATGGCCAATGACGCACTTAACCTGCCGAATCTAAAAATCTCAATCTCATTACCAATCCTCTCCACAATCCTCCTCATGCGCCTAAAGAACTTATGAACATCATTCCTGTCACAATTCCTAACGGTAAGCGGTGTTGTTGCCAGTACGGGTAGGTCCATGCAGTTAAGGCCAAGGTTCCTGCATAACTCAGTCCTTTTATAAAGTATGAATAGTATTAGGTGAAGCGTGTCCAGGTACTTAATTGGGCATTCATTAATTGGGACTTCCCTAAAATCCATAGATATACCACCAATTCACTGATTATTCACTTAAAAATCTATTGATTTACACGGGTGTAGATTTATACGCGTAAATTACTGCTTCTTAGCCGCAGCCTTCTTCTCGGTCTTCCTCTTCTTCATCTCCTCACGTATCTTCTTAGCCTCCTCCTTCGGCATGTTCCTGAGCTTGATATAGAGTGGTTCGACATTCTCGCCTATGTTTGGATCGTCATAAACGTGAGCCTCAATGACGCTCCTATGCCTACCATACTCGGTGACAACCCTAACAACGTATACCTGCTTAACATCAACACCCATGGCCTTGGCAATCTCCTCACGTAATTGAACCCTACTTGGTGTTGGTAAGCCCACGTGCCAAGCCTCGGCGGTGACTTCCTTACGGCCAATAACCTTATTCTCCCTAATGTTGAGTAGCTTAAATACGAGCTTACCTGCCTCAACGCCCTCCGGTAATTTCGGCATTGGTATTGACATCAGTCTTGACGTTGAGAAACCCCCCCTTAATAAGTATTATTTGTTACCTATGGGATTATAGGACTTCGATTGCGTACATGCCGGCCTTAGTAATGCCAAGTCTCTTGGCTATGCAGGACTCCTCGGGCTTAAGTATTATTATTAGGCCCATCCAATCCTTCGTGAAGTCGGTACCACCGCACACTGGGCACTTATCAACATCCTCAGGCACCACTGCCTTACAATTCCTACAAGCCTTATAACCAGGCAATGGACTACGCCTAACCGGCCTCCTACCTCTCGCACTCATTACACGTGTTGCGCGGGTTTACTTTAATAAACTTATCCAGGCATTACGCTCGGTAATGAACGAGACGATGAACAAATTAATCAAAATCTTCGATAACATGAAGGACGAGTTAGAGAGCGTGGGCTGGTATCCCGCTGATGCCTATTCAACTAAGTGGTGGGGGGGTGGTGCAGAGACGCCCGATGAGGTCGTAATCACAGCAATACTCGTTCAACAAACCCGTTGGGACGTAGTTCATGAGGTCCTTAATAGGCTCAGAAAACTTGGTTTAAACACTCTTGAGGGTATTGCTAATGCCGACCCTAATTACCTGGCTGAGATAATTAAGGGAGTTAATTACAGGTTCACAAAGGCTCAAAGGCTCGTTAAGCTTGCCCGCAACATTACGGTGATTGGCGGTTTAGAAAGGCTGAGGCTTAGGGTGATGTCAGGGATTTCCTGCTTAACCAGGATGGTATTGGTAGGGAGACTGCGGACTCGATAATGCTCTTCGCCCTGAACATACCAACAATGCCTATTTCACAGTATACGAAGCGAGTTCTCAGTAGGGTATTGGGCGTTAACCCTGGTGATGATTATGATTCCTGGAAGGAAACACTTGAGAAGTTAATACCCAGGGACTTATACACCTATAAGTTGGTACATGCCTCCGTGGTCACCATCGGTAAGAAGTACTGCTTAGTCGATAACCCACTTTGCGATAAATGCCCGTTAAGAAGTATATGCCTACACGCCAACAGTAGGAAGTAACCATTAATCATTCCTAGTTAATGCAATCATTAATTGCTCAAGCCCATGCTCAACATCATCAACACCAAGCAATTCCCTCTCCGGCGACAAATCACCCGCGGCATACCGCTCAAGGTACCTCCGATTAATTATCACGAAGTTTGGACCCCCCCACTTATACAGCCTTAGAATCTCCATGGCATCATCCATAAAGCCCATTATGTATAAAGCAGCTGCTACTGCCTCAATCGTACTTAAGATGTAGGGCTTACCGTAGTGGGTCGGGTTAGCCGCTATGAGCAGTGGCAGCCTCCTCCTAATGAAGTGGCCCTTAACGAACTTAGCATGGACATCCACTGCCCTTTTCCATGAGCAATCAATTAATGATAAACCCCCCCTTGACATGGCAGTATCCCTATCGCTGGGTGTTAATGGCGTTTTGGCGGTTGGGTCAAGTATTATTGAGCCGCTCGGTAGCGCCCTAATACTATCTACTAAATACACAAGCCCAAACCTAGCCAGCTTAATAGCCGTGTTCTTCCTTGGATCGTCCTGCGGCAATCTATAGATGAATATCCTAGGCGCCATATACCTTAATAACATTAATAACTTAATACTTTAATAACCAATCCCCCCCAATTACTGAAGTTAATGAGTAAATTGCCTCATTATCGGGAAGGTCTCCGTGCAGTGACCGGTTCTGGCGAGTACATTGATGATATACCCACACCGCCAGGCACGCTCTACATGGCGATCTACAGGAGCCCCCCCTACGCCCATGCCCGAATACTCAAGGTTGACTTAAGCGGGGTCTTTGAGCATGGAGGCATTGCCTACGGGCCAAGCGACTTGGCTAAGGTAATACCAAACCCATTCCCACTGGCTGTGGATGCGCCGATCAAGTATTATCCATTTGCCCGGGATAAGGCCAGGTTCGTTGGTGAGCCAATAGCCGTGGTCCTCGCCGATGACCCCCCCTATAAGGCGATTGACTTACTTGATTATGTCCAGGTTGATTTCGAGCCATTAAAGCCCGTGCTCACCTTTGATGATGCGTTGAAGGGTGATGTACTAGTTCATGAGGAGCTTAAGTCGAACGTGGCCATGTATAGGCATATGAAGTTTGGGCCTGTGGATAAGGTGTTCTCTGAGGCTCCGGTCGTTATAAAGCGTGAGTTCTACTATCAAAAGCACAATGCAATGCCCCTGGAGACCTACGGAGTCCTTGCACATTATACTGGTGGTGAACTGAATGTCTGGGCTAATGCTCAAGGGCCGTTATTGATAACTTACTTTGTAACGAGAGCTCTAGGCTTACCAACGGGTAGTCTTAGGCTCTTTGGCCCTAGGGACGTTGGTGGTAGCTTCGGCTCTAAGTACTCACTTTATCCATACATAACACTAGCCGCTGCGGCGTCAATACTTAGTGGCAGACCTGTTAAGTGGGTTGAGAGTAGGACTGAGCACCTCGTGGGCAGCAACTCAGGTGGTGCTAGGAAGGGTGTTGTGGAGGTTGCGGCGACTAGGGATGGCGTGATTCAGGGACTTAGGTATAGGTTTTATGAGGATGTTGGTGCGTATCCAAGGCCGCCTGATCCTGGCGTTCTATTTAGGGTTCACGGTAACATGAACGGTGCATATGATGTTAGGGCCATCGATGTTGAGGATTACGTAGTAATAACGAATAAGTTACCAACAGGCCTTAACAGGGCTTATGGCGGCCCACCATTCTATTACATGCTTGAGGTTGCCGTTAATGAATTAGCCCGTGAACTTGGTATAGACCCACTCGAGCTTAGGATCAAGAACCTAATTAGGGAGTTCCCGAAGAAGATTGGTGATGAGTACTTCTACGAGACGGTCACAGGCGGCCTATACCCAAGGCAGGACTATGAGAGGGTCGTTAGGGCTATAGAACCTGAGTATAGGCGTTGGCTTGAGGAGAGGAGGAAGAACCCAAACATTGGTGTTGGTATTGCAGTCCTCGTGGAGCCGGCAGGCACGAATTTAGGCTACACAGATTTAGCAATCGAGCCAAGCAAGCGTAAATACCCGCACTCGGGCTCTGGTTCCTATGTAACAATCAGCCTCGACATGAGTGGGTACATTAGGGTTTTCGTTAATGGCACCAACGAGGGGGGGCTTGGTCACGAAACAACGCTCGCCGAGGTCGTCGCCTCGGAACTGGGTGTCGACCCCCTCAGTAATAATTGTTGAGAATAGGGTTGATACGACAAGGACGTGGGCGCTATCAGATGGTTCATATTCATCCAGGTTCGCCCCCCCAATAGTAGTTAGTGCTGCGATACTTGCCGCGAGACAATTGAGGGAGAAGTTGACGAGAATAGCCATGGCGATGCTTGGCACGGATAAGGTTGGTTATGAGAATGGTCAGTTCTATGACATAAACAACCCAAGTAGGAGGATCGACATTAGGAGAATGGCATCATCAGTTAATTGGGACCCAGGCTCATTACCAGAGGGCTTGGATGCGTCATTGAGCGCTACCGTGTTTTATCAACCGCCAACGGTTAAGGCGGCAGAGGGTGATAAAATAAACTCATCAGCCACATACGCAATACAGGCGCAACTTGCCGTTATAGAGCTCGACCCAAACACGTATGACATTAAGGTTAAGAAGTACGTGATAGCCCATGACGCTGGTAGGATACTCAAGAGGGAGTTCGTTGATGGACAATTAATGGGTGGTTTAATGCATGGACTCGCCCTCACGCTTTATGAGGAGTTGATGTATGATGATCAGGGTAATCCATTAACGACGAGTCTCGATATCTATGAAACACCAACGCTGGCTGAGGCTGTGGGTATGGAGGTGGAGTTCATACACTTTGAAACACCCACGAAGCATCTAGTCTCTGGGCTCATGGTGTTGGTGAGGGAGCCATGATGGGTGTGCCTGCGGCGATAGTCAATGCCCTGGCCTCAATAATTGGTAAAGCAGTAACAGACCTGCCACTGAGGCCTTATAAGATAATGAGGGCTGTCGAGGGGTGATGGGCATGGCTTACGCCCTTGGTATTCCCAGGGGATTTAAGTACGTTAGGGCTTCAACAGTCGATGAGGCGTTGAAGCTGCTCAATGAATATGGTGGTGATGCTAAGGTGCTCGCTGGTGGCATGAGTTTAATGCCTATGCTTAAGCTTAGGATGACTGAGGTTAAGTATTTAATTGACATACTTGGCATTAATGACCTTAGGTACGTCAAGGTTGAGGGCAATTACCTAAGGATTGGCGCATTGGTTACGCATAACGACATTGCAATGAACAAGCTCATTAACGACAATGCAAAGGTATTAAGTGAGTCTGCATGGCATATAGCAGATATTCAGGTTAGGAATCTCGGCACGATAGGTGGTAGCCTAGCTCATGCAGATCCAGCGGCTAATTACTACCCAGCTCTGATAGCCCTGGATGCTGAGGTCATGATTAGGGGGGGAATCGGTACTGAGAGGACTGTTAAGGTTTCAGAACTCTATAAGGGACCATACACCACTGACCTAAAGCCTAATGAATTAATCACGGAGGTCAGGATACCACTCAGCGGCTTTAGGGGGGCGTTTATGAATTCTTTAGGAGGGGGGGTGGTGCGTCATTCCCGAGTGTTATCATAGCCGTCACCTATCAGGAAAAGGATGGGGGTCATAACAGACTCCAGGATAGCCATTGGCGCCGTTTACCCAGAGCCCGTGTTAGTGAGCGGCCACTTAAATGGGCTTGGGATTAAGGAGGTTGGAACTAGGGTCAATGATATTGTGAATTCCATATTCTCATCAATTGACGCCAAGCCCCTTGAGGATACCCACGCACCTGGTGATTACAAGGTCAAGGTGGCCAGGAACTTACTAACCAAGGCCTTGACCGAGATAGCCAGTGGTTCGGTGCAGTACATTAAGGCTCCTGTTAAGGACGAGTTAATTAAGTGGGAGTTCAGGGATGGTGTTGAGTATGTGGGGGGGGACTTGGTTAGGGTTAGGGTTAACGTCAATGGGCAGTGGATTGAGGACTTGGTTGAGCCAAGACTATTGCTTCTCGACTTCCTAAGGAGACATGGATTTAGGGAGGTTAGGAGGGGCTGTGATGAGGGTAAGTGTGGTGCATGCACTGTGCTTGTTGATGGTAGAGCCGTCAAGTCATGCATGGTACCTGTGGTCAGGGTCTCAGGGCACTCAGTAACAACAATAAGGGGGGGCTTGAGTAAGGGCATGGAACTACACCCAATACAGAGGGCATTCCTTGAGGAGTACGCAATGCAGTGTGGTTATTGTACACACGGCTTCATGATGGTGACCCAGGACTACCTCACCAACATAGACCCAACGGCTAATGATGACCTACTGAAACTAAGCATCAAGAATATCTGCCGCTGCACAGGCTACATAAACATAATCAAGGCCATTAAGAAAGCCGCCAAATACCTACAATCTTAACAATTACGTCATTAGCGTTAACCAGATGTATTGATACTACTTGACTCACTGCTTGAAGTGCTCATTAATGCCCTCGCCTTAGTTATGAAGGATTTAATTAATACCATGGCTGTTTCATCATTTGGTATCTTACTCCTAATGCCTTCCGGGTCTGGACCGTTGTATCGATACTCATGTAATTGTAGGGCCATGGCCGTTAACTCGGCCACGCCTGGGACTATCCTCTCAATCTCCGCACCTAGCTCAGTCATTCTATTAGTCGGTAATACTGCGGCTATCCACTCATAGAGCGGTATAGCGGCATTTCCAACACGTTTATTCCCGCGATACTTTTCCTGAAGTAAATTCACATTCCTTAACGCTAAGTATGAGAGGAACGCCTTCCATGCCTGGAACACCTTACCCGCAGCGTTCCTGACAAGGCCTTCCCTTAAGAAAACCTCCGCCACATCAAGTTCCTTAATGGCCTCCTCAAGTCTTTCCTTAGCCAGTGTCTCAGTATTCAACCTTCTCATATGAACCTCCATATTTTAAGCACACGATACTAATCAATATAAAACTAAGTCTCCAATGATTCTAATCTGTTAATGTTGACTTAATAGACATTAAGGGCCAGTGTAAGTATATAAGTTGGTTTAGTTTTCTCTTTCAATCTATTTTGATACTAAATTAACAACATCAATATGATAGTTTATATCGTCAAAAGCATCATCCTAAAGTATTAAATACCTTGCTGTAAATCTCTTTAGTAATGAGTGCTACCGTAAATTCAACAGCAACGCAGACCGAGGTATTTGGCTTTATACCACAGGGTGTTTTTTACACAGTACTAGCTGCCGTGGTTATAATAATCGTTGGTTACGTGGTTGGGAGACTCGTGGAGATACTAATTAAGAAGATATCATATACTACGGGCCTCGATGCCTTCTTTAGGAAGACCTCAGTTGGTCGTGCACTACTTAGGAGTGGTTATACGGCCGGTGACTTCCTGGGCTTATTCGTTAAGTGGGTCATTTACATAGCCGCAATCTTCTACGCACTCCTTGAATTATCCTACGCGAGTCCAAACCTCGCCTTTCTATACGACACATCGAAGAGCGTATTGTCGTATCTGCCGTACTTAGTATCTGGCGTTATTATATTAATCATTGGTTTGATAATGGTGGATTGGATAAGTGATTATTTTAAACGTAGTTATCCTGCGAATGACCAATACGCACAGACGTTACTTAATTTCGTTGGCGACGCATTTAGGTTCATACTCTATTACATGGTCATAACAATAGCGTTGAGCGTCATGAAGGTTAATGTCACGATACTTTACATCTTTGCCCAAGGACTCGCCTGGGCTGTGGCCATTGGACTTGGGGGGGTTGCCATAGGCCTTGTACTGGCGGTTCCACTGAGGGAGCCGTTAAGGAGGTTCCTGGAGCGTGAGTGGGGTCAGTCAGGAAGTAGGGGGGGTGAAAGGAGGGGGGGTGATGGCGGTGGCTAAGCCTGTCATTGGCGTTATAATGTATCAAACGAGCAATTCCAAGGGGGGGCAGGAGTTGGTTGCTCAGAGGATGGTTAAGTGGTTTCTTAGGCTTGGTTATGAGGCTTACCTAATAACGAGTATTTACCATGACGGTAATGAGGTCGTTAGGAGGAGAGTTGTTGAGACGTCACTGGAGGGCTACGTATTTCAGGAGAAGGACCCCACCATTGGGTTACCCACCATTAGGTTGACAGTTACATAGCCAAGTGGCCTCCTAGGAGAATCATGTTCAAGAACTTCGTTGATGTGCTCAGGAGGATTGGCGATGATTTTAACGTGAACTCCTTGATAACTCATTCCACGCTTTGGAATGGACCTGAGGATGCGGCTAAGTACGTGATGTGGAGGAGGATGTTGACAACGTTTGGTCTTGAGGGTGGTAACGTGTTCTTTGGTCACATGAGCCATTATCAACCGCCAGACCCAACGAGGTATGACGTAGTCGAGAGAACGTATAGGCTCGCCTGGAACCACATGGCGTTTCCCGAGATATTTAAGGCTGCGAACCTTGTCCTTTGCGTAACGCCACTTGAGGGTGAGGAAATGATTAGGATGGGTGCAAGGCCTGAGCAAATTTACGTATTCCCGGGAGGTATCGATGATGATGAGGTGGCTGATTTGAATGCTGTTGATTCGAGCGACTTCAGGGTTAAGTATAGGATTCCCGATGACGCTAAGATAGTGGCTTACCTGGGCACTATTGAGGAGAGGAAGAACCCACTGGCCGTTGTCAGGGTTGCCAGGATGCTTAGGCATAGGCGTGACGTGCACTTCGTCATTGCCGGCAAGCCTGGCGATCAATGGGATGAGGTGGTCAATGAGACTAGGGGGGGCTTGAGTAATGTGACATTGACTGGGGGGGAGTTGAGTGTTGAGGATAAGAAGAAGTTGATTAAGGAGGCCTACGTGAACATAATAATGAGTAAGATGGAGGCCCTTGGCTTGACGCAGTTGGAGTTTATGTATGGTGGCGTGCCCGTAATAACCTCCGCCGTTTATGGACAGAAGTGGGTCGTTAGGGATGGGGGGGTAGATGGTATACACGTTAATGGACCGGAGGATATCGAGGGTGCCGCCAAAGCCGTGGAGAGACTCCTTGATCATCCTGAGGAGAGGGATAGGATGGGTAGGAATGCCAGGGAGAGAGCCTCGCAATTATTAATGAGTAAGCTCGTTAAGGAACTTGCCGTTAAAATCGAGGAATACCTACGTTAGGGATCAAGCAGTGTGTTGTTGAATTGATCGATTATTGAGTAGACAATCCAAGCCATCTCTATGGACCATAAGAAGTAGATCAGTGGCGTTATATTTACGGTAACCCCATAGGCCGTGATTGTACTCGGTATTGAGAGGAATATCGCCGTTATCAACGTAGCCTCACCAAGGATTACTGGGTAGGCAAGTACGTGACCCGCCAGTAAACCGCGTAAAAACGCCAGCAATGCGAAGGCCGCGATTAGCGTGATGTACTCCGTGGTTATTGCCGTGAATGAAAAGGGCAGGTGCGCCATGTATGAGCTAAGTAATGAGTACAATATCAACATTAGGATTAGGAGTAGTACGTCGGTAACGGCATTAACCACGCCACTTATTAATCTATCCCTGATCCTCATGATGGGGGGTCACCGTACTGGTGACGTTGGCAATACCAGGTATTGACACGGTTATGTTTATTGGTACGTTAAGTGACGTTATTGGCATTACGACCTCTCCAAAACCATAGGGCTCAACATAAACACTCCTTGAAAGGCCTCCCTGCGATATGGTTATCACCAATGGTAATGGCAATGGGTTACGCACCGTGAAGTTTAGGTAATACCCAGTACCTGACTGATAAATGCTGGCGCTAACGTACCTACTTAAATTCCCCCCCGTCGTTAATGCTGAAATGCCGAGTACAATCAATGTAATCACCAGTGAGAGTATTGCCAACGCAATAGCAACCCTCACAAAAGCCAGTATTTTGATTAAGTAATAAGTCTTAACGCCTTAGTAATTTAGGAACGCTGGATTAATTAAGTATTTACAGAAAAACTTATTTACTCCTTTAAGTCAATAAGGAAGGTATGGGCAAGATAAAGACTAGTATCTATATCGATGAGGAATTATGGAGAGAGTTTAAGAGACATGCTGCGGAGCAGGGTTTAGACGCTAGCGAATTGCTGGAGGAATTGATTAAAGAGGAGCTGATGATTGAGCTTAATACACTAATACCCGAGGAGACCAATCCAGAGCTTGATTTTGAACCGATTAAGCAGGGAGCCAGTGAGTGGTCTCGTGAGGGAGATGAGGGATGAAAGAGAGAGTGATTTATCTGGACAGTAGTGCCATAGTAAAGAGGTACATTTCTGAACCCGGCAGTGATTATGTAAAATCACTTTATTTAAGTTCCTATACGGGTAGTGTAAAATTAGCATTCAATGCATGGAACATAGGAGAGGTATTAGGGGGTCCTTGATAGGGCAAGAATGAGGAAGTTAATAACTGATAATGAGTATGAAACCGCTAAGCTACGATTCATGAGAGAAACCTTAAGACTAGTTAAATTAGGCGTACTTATGATTATACCAATTAAGTTATCAATACTAAGGAGCACGTGGTCAATAATTGAGAAATATCACATTTACCAAGCCGATGCTGTACAAGTAGCATCAGCAAAGTTTATAGGCGCTAATGAGGTTGTCACGGCTGATAGGAAATTGTACCAGGTGTTGATTAATGAGGGGGGGCTGAATGCTAAATATATCGGCTAGCCCATTATAACGCTTGTAGGCCCCCCCTCGTTATGAGTATTGCACCTGCCCAGGCGATTACGGCTATGAAGCTACCTTATACGTGACCACGGCCAATACGTAAAGCACGCTCGTAAGTGAGATCGGCTGTGGTATAGAGATGCTCCGGATTAATTCTATATACGCGAGCGCCGAGGCCACTAACAACAGGGCGACACCAATACCAATGAGTGTAAGGCCGATCTTACGCTTCGTGGTGCTTGATGACATACGATAGTTAGTACGTAATCCCCCCCTTTTAATGCATAACCTAGATGTCAACCACGAACGTGAGTCTCCAATAGTTATTGGCCTTCTTAATCTCCATCATGTTGTAGGTCATCGCCTTAACTATTAGGCCCCCTATAACCATGCTTATTAATGTCAAAGTGCTCACCACCGACGGTAGCTCTAATCCTGTATGGTCCATTACCCTCAATACTAACCTCCCTGAAATAGTCGCCGTAGGCGAACTTCCTGCCATCGAATAGGTATATGAACTCATCAATCCAATTAAACAATAATTGCTCAAGATCCTCGCCCTCCACGTTAACCTCTACGAACTCCCTCGGCTCAACCCTATCAACGTAATAAGTAAGGTCAGCAACCCCCCCAAGTGCGGCATTCTTAAAGGCCTCCTCAAGCGTGCATCCGTAGGCTATCACGCGACGTCGGCCGTGTGTTCCCCATACTCATACCTGGCGGGTAATTGGCACTGCATTAGGATACCACTATCAAACCCCTTTAACAATCTTACGTGTTGTTAACCCGCAAGATTAACTTTTAAGTGTGCCGGTAATTCATTAATGTGCATCGTTATATTCATGTTATTGATGCATTGGTTAGGTTCTTCGTTAGGGATATTAGCTCATTTTAGGTTATTAATCATAATGCTGCAATATCATAATCATTATTAACAACGTATGAATTACTTAATGAACATACTCAATGCATAAGCGTGTTCATTAATTACTGCTGTAGCCCCATACTCAGAGACCATTATTAATGATGTGGTTTACTTCATAAAACTTCATAACACACTTAATAATCACCGCCATAATCATTGTCTTTCTCGTAACATCGGTATTCATGATTAATGGACTTATAAGAAGTTTTGAGGGATGATTTCGGGCTATGAATAGAGCATGACGCTTTCCCTGGCTATGGCAGCATCGACGCCGAGGGTTAAGAAGGATAGCCCTACCATGCTTATCATGGCAATTAGATATTGCAATAGCTTATTGAATCAGCGGTATGAGCTTGATCGGTAGGATTACGTAAACCAGGACGAATACGTAGGTAATGACTGTGTATAGGTATCCAAAGACCACGCCACTAATTAGGGACTTCTTTATACAGTGACATTACTAGGCTTAGGTCAGGATGTAATATTTAACGATTACCAATAATACGCCTGATCCTAACTAAAGACCTATAAGGGATGCGCATGATATAGGCATTGAATGAGGTATGTAACTGCGGTAGCGCTAGCCCTAATTGTGGCTATGTCAATGCCCAGTGTGGTTTATGCGCAGTCAATAACCGTTAATCCACCGAGTAGTGGTGCATGTTGGGGGGGATTGTGGAATGTAACAGTGCTTTCAAGTCAGTACCTGTTGATTCACGTACTCAGTAATAACTACAGCCTATACATATTCACCCCCAGGTCAATACAGCAGGTGGGTCTCGGGTGAACAGGCCTACGCCATATATTCCCAGAACGTGACGGGCGGCGCAGCTTACGTAATTCCAATGCCGCAGGGCCAATACTCAGTGGTTCTATACCCAGCGCCGTGCGGTGTGGGGGGTTAACGCGGTCGTTAGGGTCATCAACCAGCCCGGGGGGGTTGGCATAACATCCCTAGGTCCAGTAATTACTAATGAGTTGCTGGCCTACGTGAACATTACAGAGTACCAACCTGGCAATCCCATCAACATTGCCCTTGGATCCTTGGTGGTGGATTATCATTATTACGAGATAGCCGAGTACTGGGTCGAGGAGATCCTCAATATTTCTAACGGTAATTCTCTACTGACGATTTACGTAGTCAACATTACAAACAGCGAATCTCAGGTCCTGGGCATGGCGACGATATGGCTAGGGCACGTTGAGATTCCATATGCCCTGTACCTGTCGGTTATGGTTAACATAACTAATGGGAATGCCGTGGTTTGGCTGGGCTATGCCGTGATAGAGAATGGTACTCATTACGGCGAGCCAGGAATTAACTGGGCATATGAGGTGTCGTTAGGCCTTGCCGCCAAGGTTGTCATAATGATGAACCCATACCTAGCCACACCCAGTGGTTATTCCTATGACTCGGAATTAATAATTGGTAATGGACTGAGCAATGCGCAGCCGTTTAACGCCCAGATCGCTCTTCTTTATTGGAATGGTGAATCCTTCATGCCGGTCACAAATATGTACAACTTCGCCATTAACACGAACCTAACATCAACGTACCTAGCACAACCACGTGCGGTGAATTGCCCTGTGTCGTAAATGGTGAGCCAAATTACGGGCAAGTGGACACCTTCAATGCATTGAGTGTTCCAATGACTTATGTGGAGTGGGTGGGTCTGGATGGAGTTGTGCATAGTACGTACATAGTAAACCCCATAAACATATCCTACCCGCAAATTGCGGAACCTGCGCCTGGAGTAATGATGAGGCTCGCCGGCGTATGGGTCATGACCAACGGGGGGGCCCGGAGATTTCTAAACACCACGGGTGTTGAGGTTACGCCATCAAGTGTTCCCAAGGTGGTGATCGTTAGGCCTAGTTACTCCACTTACTACCTAATTTCAATAACAAGCATAGGCCAGATAAGTGTCAATGGGTCGCTAGTTAGTAACTACGCTGGGTGGGTTAGGGCTGGTTCAGTCATTAACATAACTGCCACACCAAATTACCTGGGCAATGGAACTAGGTTACTACCCATTAACGGCTCCTCACTATTAATTACAGTGGATAAGCCAATGAACATAACCATAGGCTGGATTAGGCAGTACTTAATCACCGTGAGCAGTGAATACCCAATCAACGTGAATGGCTCCTTAACAATGAACTATGTTAATTGGGTGACTGCGTGCAGCCGCCTCATTGTGAACGCGGATGCCCACTACCTGGGTAATGACACTAGGTATGTGGTGATTAATGGGACGGGCACATACAAGGTCTGCAGTCCCATGAGCATCACCGTGGATTGGGCAGTTCAGTACTTAGTGGTGGTTACGAGCCCAGTGCCCATCTTGATAAATGGCGTTAAGACCGTGAATTACACAGGATGGCTCACCAACGGAACAAGCCTAGTCATTATCGTACCTAGGTATTACTACCTCGGTAATTCGACGAGGCTTATAATTGAATCCCCCGGTTAATGGTACGGTAATAATCACAGAACCAACCCGCATAAACATAGCTGGATCTCCGCAGTACCTGGTGGTTATTAAGGGTTCATTGCCAGTGATAGTCAATGGAACCAGGACCACGAGCTACACGGGGGGGTGGGTGTGGCCAGGCTCGGTAATCAGGCTGTCAATACCCAGGTACCAGGTGTTGCCTAACCTAACCCTCGCCGTTGTCTCGTCAATCAACGTCAATGGTCGTGAATACCCACTACTGGGCAATATCATACTAGCTATTGACTCGCCAATGTACGTTAACGTGAACTATCGTGATTACTATACGATATACCTAATGATGTTACTCACGGTATTGATGGTGCTATTAATAATGAGGTTTAGAGGTGATGGGCAGGGTAATGACGTGATCACGGTATGAGCATTGCGCAACCACGTTATTGATAAGTTCTAGGACAAATATTTTAAAAGGTGTGTTACTTGATAAAGGGAGTAATTCTTATCCTGCCCAAGGAGGCCCTGCCCTAGCCATGGAATTCCTGGAGAGAATCATTCAAGGCAGTTAGTCTGCAGTTGCTCGTTTCCGTTAGGAGGAAGGCCATTAGGCTTGGCGTTTAGTGGAGAGCCGACTCACTTCGCAGTGACCTCCTCAAGACTGCAATAGCCTACTTAAGGCGTGGGTTTATGTTTAGGTCATTGATTGCCATAGCCATGGTTAGGGACGCGATCATTTAGACACTGACGCAATTCATTAATCAAGAGCACCAGGTTCATGGCACTCACAATATGTTCAAGACCGATTGGTAGGTTATTCATATTTCTCGGGAAGGCTCACTGAGCATTAATCAAGAGAATCAGCAAAAAGCCGGCGCACAATCACACATCATAACCCCCCCTCCCATCATCACCCACCAACCACCCCAACACACCAAAACTAAAAACCAAACCCACCACAGCCAGCGAAAGCCTTAAAAGCACAAAGAATGACCCATAAAACCAGCGGGGTAGGGTAGCCTGGTAGCCTGCGGGCTCATAACCCCCCCGAGAACCCAATTGGGTCGGGAAGTCCCCCCCCGGTTCAAATCCG
>NZ_BBBJ01000006.1 GCF_001316005.1 Vulcanisaeta distributa JCM 11217 | reverse complement strand
CCTATACTGGGGGGGTGGAGGTGGAGGCGGCATTTGCGGCGGTGGGGGGGGTGGCGGAGGTGGGTATGACGGGTATTGCTGGTAGGGTGGTCTCCTTGCCTGCTTCTCTTCTGGTTTCTTCTCGCTCATTCACAACACCATTTGTTGCTATGCTTATTAATTAATAAGTTAATAAATGTTTCGAAAGAGCTGGTGTAGGGTTAATGATTATTGACTCTCTGGTGGTTGCTGAGAAGGATTCGGTGGCTAGGGCAATCGCCAAGTACCTAGCTCAGGGTAGCATAACTACTAGGAAAGTTTATGGTATTAAGACGTACTGGTTCATAAGGGACAATAGGCAGTGGGTTAGTGTTGGCCTTAAGGGACATATAATGGATGTGGACTTTCCGGAGGAATTGAATAAATGGCACTCGGTAGAGCCGTCAAAGCTATTTGATGTGGAGCCAATACTCGTAATTAGGGAGGACACCATAAGTTACGTGAGAGCGCTGTCGCACTTAGGGGCTGTCACAAGTACTGTCTATTTAGCTCTGGACGCGGATTCCGAGGGCGAGGCCATAGCCTATGAGGCAATGTTGATTGTAAAAAATGTAAATCCAAGGGCGGTATTCAAGAGGGTTTTGTTCTCAGCAGTAACTAGGAGTGATATTATTGAAGCCTTTAACTCACCAACGAATTTAAACCCTGGACTTGCCAAGAGGGTTTTTACAAGGATGATTCTAGACTTAACATTGGGCGCGGTATTCACGAGAGCGTTAACCCTAAGTGTTGAGAAGGCTGATAGGAATGCATTGGCTAAGGGTAGCTTCCTTAGTTACGGTCCATGCCAAACACCCGTACTTAACCTAGTCGTTCAGAGGGCCCTTGAGAGGGAGAACTTCAAGCCTGAGAAATACTATACACTCCACATTATGGTTGATGCTAATGGCGTAAGAATAACGCTTAATCATGAGGGCACATTTAAGGATAAGCAGGAGGCAGAGAAGGCATTAAGTCTCGTGAGGAGCAAGTCCAAGGCTAGGGTAATTATTGCCAACTACAGGGAGGATTCCGTGGAACCACCAGCTCCATTAGACACAATAGAGCTTGAGAGGAGAGCCAGTAGGTTCCTTAATATTAGGCCTAAGGCGGCCCTTGACATTGCCGAGGAGCTTTATAGGCATGGGTACATCTCATACCCAAGGACTGAAACGACGATTTACCCACCAACATTGAGCCTTAGGCAGGTACTCCTTGAATTAGCCCGTGGTGAGCATAGCGACTACGTAAAGACCTTGTTAGGCATGAGCATAAGGCCAACACGTGGTGACAGTAATGATGGCGCACACCCGCCAATATACCCAACTAGAGGTGCAACGAGGCAGGAGATACTCAGGTACTTTAAGAATGAGAGGTATTGGAAGATCTATGATTTAGTGGTTAGGCACTTCTTAGCGACGTTAAGCCCACCTGCACGTGTTGAGAGGCAGAAAATCGTCGTTGACGTGTCCGGGCACAGGTTTAGTGCGGATGGCTTGAAGATAATTGATAGAGGCTACCTAATCATATACCCATTTGAAAGCCCGAGTGAGAAGGTATTGCCAAGGGTGAAGATTGGTGATGAATTAAGTATTGTTAAGGCTTGGATTGAGGAGAGGGAGACCGAGCCGCCACCCTACTTATCTGAGTCAGAGCTGCTTAGGTTAATGAAGAGGTATGGCATTGGCACTGACGCGACAATGCAGGACCACATACACACTAACGTTATTCGTGGATACTTCAAGATTAGGAATAGGCAGTGTATACCGACACCGTTAGGTAAGGCCGTGATTAACGTACTTAGTAAGACCGGTAATGAGCTTATCGATCCATTGTTTAGGTCACGCATGGAGAAGGCCCTAATGGAGATAACTAATGGCTCATTAAGGCCTGATGATGTGTTGTTCACGTTCAAGAATGAGGCTAGGAAGATCTACGAGAAGTTCATAAATAGGCAGGGAGAGGTTGCCATGGAACTTATAAAGGCATTGAGGAACTCATTAAACAAGACCAATAGAGGCACGGGTGGTAAAGCCTCATAACGCTTTAATTAGAGTTTCATAACTACTTAATAATGAACAGCCGCATTACCGAACTTCTTAGGAACCAGTCGGATGATGTTTGGCGTAAAATAATCAACCACCCATTCGTTACCGAACTATTCAGTGGCTCGTTACCACTTGAGAAGTTTAGGTTCTACGTCATTCAGGACTATAATTACCTAATAACACTAACGAGGTGTCAAGCACTGATCGCGTCTAAGCTTGAGAATCCCATGGCCATGAGGAGGGTACTCGAATTGGCGCTTGCTGATGTAACTACTGAACTTGAGAATTACAATAGGTTGCTCAACTCCCTCGGTTTAAGTATTGATGATGTTATTAAGGTGAGACCTAGCCCCCCCACAAATATCGCGTACATGAACTTCCTACTAACCACATGCGCCTTGGGTAATCCTTACGAGGGCTTGGTCGCAATACTACCGTGTTACTGGACATACCTGGAAATTGCTAGGTATCACGCTAATAAACTAAGCGAGAATCCTGTGAGGGTTTATAGGGACTGGGCCTCGGTTTACTTAACCCCCCCTGAGTACGCGGGTATTGTCGATGGACTTAGGGCTATTATTGATGAAGCCAGTGATTACTTAATGAGGGACTTTGATAGGTTGTTGGGCATATTTAGGCAGGCCAGCGTCTACGAGTACTTATTCTGGGATATGGCGTATAGACAGGAACAGTGGGTATTATGATTTTTAATTATTGGTAATTACCTGGGCATGTTTGATAGGTGTCTCGCCGCTGGTAGTATTGTTGTTCCTGCGTCTATTATGAAGACCTGCCCTGTTATGTTCTTTGCGGAGTCACTCACTAGGAATGCTACTAGGTCCGCGACCTCCTCAGGCTCGATAATCCTCCCCCCCCGTGAGCGTCCCCCCCATCTTTACCCAATCCTCCTCCCTAACATTGAGTACTTGTAATAGGCTCATGCCCATCTTAGTCCTTACTAGGCCTGGGGCTATTGCGTTGACGGTTATCCCATAGGGCGCTAACTCGGCGGCTAGGGCCTTCGTGAATCCTATTAAGGCTGCCTTAGCAGTTGCGTATGGAACATTATAGGCAGCGCCCATTATGCCCTCAATGGAGCTCATGTTTATGATCCTACCCCCCCAATTATTCTTGATCATGTATGGCACAGCAAATTTAGTCAATAGGTAAGCCGACTTCAGGTTCGTGTTTATTATCTTATCCCACAAACCCTCATCAATATCCACAAAGGGTCTCATTATTCCGAGGCCAGCATTATTAACGACAACATCAACCGAGCCCCACTGCTTAACGGCCTCATCAACCAACGCCTTAGCACCCTCCGCCGTGGCCACATCCGACTTAACCATGATGGCCTCACCACCAACACTCTTGATCAACTTCATGGTCTCCTCACCCTCCTCATCATGTCTCTTATAATTAACAACAACGCGAAAACCATCCTTAGCTAACCTAACCGCAATAGCTCTACCAATACCACGACCAGAACCACTAACAACAGCAACCCTAACAACCATACCAAGCAAAGTAACGTATTGGGTGAATTAAGTATTACTCAAATTGGCTTAATTTATAAATATATAATTAAATATAGCAATACATAATTTCAAATGAGCCTACCAATGTATATGTTATCATCATTCTCAATGATTTTAACCCTAACCTGATTTCCAATGAGCACTTTCTCCATGCTAGGACTTGCAATCACGGTAATGACCCTATCATGCATTGCCGTATTTTTCAGAGGCAGGATTACGCCCAAGAACTCACCCCCCCTAATTATCCCCCCCCTACTAATTATCCTGACCCTAACCTCCTCATTAACGTTGTACGGCCTCGGCAATCTAGGGGCTTTATGTATGTTCAGCTCCTCATTACTTGCCGTTAATTTAACGCCCAATTCATCCTCAAGCTTCTTAATTCTATCCCAAACTCCCGCCAAGTCATAACCCTAACCCTAACCTTCCTACCCCCCCTCTTATGCGGTATGTACTTCTGAATGAGCACTGGTGGTAATTCACCCCCCCTACCTAGCCCCCCCGTCTCCTTAGCCCACTTGATTATCTCGACCATGTCATAATCATTAATGCCAGGTAACCAAACGGGAGATGCAATCACGTTAATCCCAAGTTCGAGGGCTTGCATCACTAATTCCTTAACACGATTAACGTCATACCACGGCGCACCACTTATCTTCTTAGCCAGCCCGGGATTTAGCGTATCAATGCTCAGGTTTATCCTGTCCAAACCTGCCCGGGCTAATTCTCTGAGCTCCTCCGGAGTGAACATGTATAGCCTTGTCTGCATCGATACTACTGAAACACCATCGATCTCCTTAATACCACGAATGAGATCCACAAGATAAGGATAAACACCAGGTTCACCCATACCATCAATGTGAACCTCAATATCCCTCGTACCCTTAAACCTAACTACCTCATCCAACGCCATTAATAGCGTCTCAGGATCATCAATAAACTCCGCCCACCTATTCGTTGACCTCGGGCCAGCATTCACTGAGCAATATATACAGGATAGCGGACATAATGTTGTTGGCCTGACCTCAATTATGTTTGTGCCCCTATCAACTATGCCGAAAGCTAATGCTCCGATTTGCGGCGTACCCCTTTCTACCCTAATTACCTCCCTAATCCTCTCAATCTCGTTAATACTCCCCCCCCTCCACATAGTGCTCAACGCTATCAGCGCTTACTAACTCCTATGGTTTACCAAAATAGGGTTTTAAACTCAGAGGTTACATTTTTGTGTACGTAAAATGATTAGGATAAACATGGCGACTGTGGGGCTGGACATGCTTAAGATTAATGTAAAGTCAGTAGCCGTTTTACCCATTGAATCCTTTGATGCATTGCTGAACAATAATGTTAGGATAAGTATAATGGATATGCTTAGTAGGGGGGGTCCCATGACCGTGACTTCATTAGCCCAGGAACTTGGCATGCTTAAGGGCGTGGTTCACAGGCATGTGAAGGTCCTTGAGGACTTTGGTTGGATTAGGCAGTTAAGTAATGATGAGGTGAGGACCATGGGATTGAGTAGGGAGCGAATAGGATTTACTACGTACCAACCGCCATGGTTTACCTAGGGTTTAAGCTCGAGACTAACGAGCACGGCATGAAGATAGTAATACCAACAAACTACGGCGCATTCATAGACATTAGAGGTCATAAATTCATCGTATTAACACCAACATTCTCAAACCATGATTGTAAAAGCACGTGCCCATCCCATGACGCATGCCTCGACTGGATTAAGAGAGTTGGGAAGCAATTTCACATAAGTATTGACTATGATGATGCAAGCAAGGCATTAATGTACCTCTATACGCAGTTAATACTTAAGGAGTTCAGGATAAACATGGTGAACAATGTCATAATGCTTGACAGTCCACGCCTAAACTCAATCTTCATAAAGCACTCAAACCTCGCCATCTAACACAACTAAGTAGTTATTGAAGCCTGAGACCCTATTTAGCTCATACCATTTATTAAGCGATGGGAAGTACCGGCTAATTACCATGGAATTAACATCAATTATGAGCAATGCGGTAGTATTACCATCATTAAATACCTCAGTCACAAAACCACATTTGCCAAAGACGAGCTTCCACTGCTTAATAGAGAATTCAGTTACGCAGGTACTTTGGGTTTGCAGGGTAGGTATTTTCTGTATGCCAAATACCTGAATTTCACGGTTAGCGTCAGAGTATAAAAACTTACCTGAAAGGTTTAGGGTCCTCATAATTCTGAGGGCATGGCTATTTGGTTTCGCTTTATGATATTTAAACATCATGAGCCTCACGATCACGATTAAGGCCTCGTCAGACCTCACGTGCATTCTCGTATTTAAACCCTCCTCATTCCATGAAATATCCACGTCGCACTCCATATTAGTAATTACTAGGTATAGTCCCTTCACATAATCGTCACCTCGTACTAGGTATCTCCCATGTATAGCCCCCCCATTACATGGTAAGTGAAGTATAACCTTTGTACCATATAATTGAACATCCTCATTATTGAAATAATACGATTTACCTGCCATCAGTGATTCCGCGTCTTTCTTCGGTATTACGTATATCGTTAGACCTGCCTTATCGAAGCCTACTCTAAAGTTCCGGATTAAATCTTCAATATTAATCTCATTACTCATTTCACTTTATTAATTCAGGAGGATTCTTATTTAAATAAACCTAAGTTAATCGGGGTGGATGCTGGTAAGAATTACGTTTTTAGGGACCGGCGCGGGGACGCCAGGTAAGGATCGGTACTTACCGGCTATACTGATTGAAGATGGGTTACGAAAAATACTACTTGATGCTGGTGAGGGTGTTCAGTATAGGCTTTTTGAGGTTGGTGTAAGTCCATTGAAGATAACGCACATATTCATCTCACACCTACATGGCGATCATATCTTTGGACTACCTGGATTACTAGCGACGATGGCAATGCTGGGTAGGAAGGAGGACCTGGTCATAAGCGGCCCCCCCACTGGTATTACGAATTTCGTGAAAAGTAGTATGGAGATTGTTGGAGATCCGCCATTTCATGTACGGATCTACGAGGTCGAGCCATCAATCAGTACTAAAGATGTTATTAATGAAGAGAATTTCAACTTGCAATGCGTATTGGCGAGGCATACGGTGCCCGACTGCGCCTACTCCCTTAATTGGAGGACGTACATTGGTAAATTCAATCCAGAGAGGGCTAAGGAGTTGGGAGTTCCCGTAACTCTTTGGAAGAGACTTCATATGGGTGAAACTGTGGTACTAGATGATGGTAGGGTCATAAAGCCTGAGGATGTTGTTGAGGTTAAGGGTAGTGGTTTGGTAAAGATAGTCTATACGGGGGGGGATACGGCGCCGACGGACTCCGTCATAGACATATCGCGGGGGGGCGCGCAGTTACTTATTCATGACTCAACATTCTCGGCTGTTGAGGATGGAAGCCTCGTTTGGAATCAGGGTCACTCAAGGTCCGTGGACGCGGCTAGGGTGGCTAAGGAGGCCGGTGTTGAGAGGCTTGTGTTAACGCACATTAGTAACAGGTACTCCGACCCGGAGCTTTTAGCCGCTGAGGCTTCTGAGGTTTTCATGAATGTTATAGCCGCCAGGGACTTAATGAGCCTAGTAATCACTTCGTAAGATTGCCGCGATCATTAATAAAGGGTCTTAGTGAATCTGCAATCTCAATTAACTCATTAATTCCCAGCTGCCTAACACGGGCGTTCACATCAATGCCCGCCTTAATCACGGCATTAACGGCATTAGGGCCGAGATACTTATTGAGAACCCACCTGAGCACCCTATTCCTATGCCTAAAGAGTATGTTCGTCACGGACTCCAGCATCCTCATATCACTATAGCAGGGCTCCTTCCTAATCATCATAACTAATGATGAGTAAATCTCGGGGGGGCTTGGGTAGAAGGAGTCGGGCGCATACGTATTCAGTATGCTCACTGAGTAATTACACTGAGTAATTATGCTTAACCTTCCATAATCATCACCACCAGGTCCACTAACAAGCCTATTGGCAACTTCACGCTGTATAGTTAATAAGGCCATTGGAATGCCCTCCCTAATTATCCTCATTATTAATGGTGACGTTATTGAGTACGGCACATTAGATACCAAGACATCAATGCTTGGCCATGGAATCCTCAAGGCATCGCCCTGAATCATGGATACATTACTTAAGCCATTCAATACATGCTCAGCGATTCTCATAAGCCTTCCATCAACCTCTATGGTAATTACCTGAGAAGCCACCCTGCTAGGTAATACGTTAATACGCCAATTCCAGTACCCACCTCAAGAACTCTCGAACCACCTGGTACATGCTTGATAATGTCTCTTATGACCGTTGGATCAACTACAAAGTGCTGGCTTAACCTCTTTATTGGCCTTAACCTATACTTGGTAATTAATCTCATTAGGTCATCCCTAGTCACAGCGTCAATATCGGGCAGCATTACCCAAGCATTTTATGAACAATACTAAAAACCTTTTAAGTAGGGCCTTCGCGTCATTCAAGGTGTCGTCATTAATAGGTGTGGTTAATGTCGTAAATACGATACTTAATACCCCAAGGATTGGATGGCTACAGCGCGGTGTTCCCCAAGCCATTGCTGAGAGTGTTGGAGACCATGTATTACTTACTAGCTACCTTGCGCTAATCCTCTGCAATAATGTGCATAAGGTTGATGGTAATATTAATTTTGATAAGTGCGCATCAATGGCGCTAATACACGACGCTCATGAAGCCTTAATAGGCAATGTGGGTAATAGCGCCCGTTCATTAATTAGTAATTGGAGGGATTTAGAGGTTAGGCTGTTCAATGAGCTTCAATTCCCTGAGGAATTACGTAGCTACTTCCGTGAGTATAGGTATGGACTGAGCATTGAGGGTAAAATCGTGAATCTCTCGGATAAATTAGCAACATTAATTAGAGCGTGCATTTACGCCAGGGCTGGTTATGACACGAAGGAACTAATTATTAATTATAAGGAATTAATTGAAAAGTTACTGAGTGAGTTCACGGGTGATGTTGGGCAGGTCATTAGTAGTATCGTTAAGCCCGTCCTTTCATGGTGTAATGATAGTACCATCACTCACACCCTCGGTAATGAGTCTCCTCAATGAACCTAACTTACCACAACCAACCACGTAGATCGTAATACCACTCCTCTGGGCTATGCTTAGTGCCCATGGATCGAGTAAGTCGTAAGTACCAGCCACCGTCCTTGACTTAAGCATGGCCATTAACTCACTAATGCTCACCCTATCGAGCCTCCTGGCATTAGGATCAACCCTCGGATCACTCGTATAAACCGCGTCTACGTTTGCACAATCAATTAACCTCTTAATACCTAGGGACTCGCTCACGAGCAACGCCACTGTGGCTGTTGATTGGCCTGGTTGAAAACCACCCGTAATCACTAACCTACCTGTTGACCATGCCCTAAAGACCTCATCTATGTTGGTGGGTATTGGTAGGTAGGCGATATCGCTGAGGGCGGCGGCTAATAACTGGGCATTTAACCTACTGGCCGATATGCCGAGCATGTCCAGTAGTGATTCGTTTATACCCATTTTCCTACCAATATCTATGTACTTACGTGCTAGGGACCCACCACCAGTTACCACAGCCATCTTATAGCCATTCTTCCAAAACTCACGAATTAAGTCCACGTACTTAGGCAGTAAGTCCTCACTATCAAATAAGTGACCGCTTAACTTAAGCGTGAATGGTTCCCGCATCATTCACTAAGCCGTTGGTTAGTGAATTCTTTAAGTTTTCTTAACCAGGTCGTTTATTGCCCTGGTAATGCCGTTGGATACGTAAATCGGTAAATCACCGAGGTTTAGGCTTGGCGTTTTACCGTCGCATATGTACTGCAGCTTCTCAAGATTCTTAGTAAGGAATTCCTTGATTAGGTCGTAATGGTCAGCGCCTATTAATGGCTGCATGTATGAGTCGACCGAGCAATCATTATCATACCACTCCTTAAAGAACTTGGCTGATGCAACTAATTTGTTAAAGGATTCGATGGTTATCTCCTCATTATTAAGCACAATAATTACCTGGGTATTAATCAATTTTTTAACAACCTTGACCTTAACGAACCCTAAGTCGCAGGGCTTTCTCTGCCTAACGCACTCAGTAATACTATTACTAATTTCCAGAATCCTCATTAACTCCCTATTCCTTTCATACTCACCCTTACACCTGCAGATTTGCTGTATGACCTTCACAAAGCGTGACCGGTACTCCTCAGTTAATGCCTCAATGGCATCATAACTATGCATTTTTAAGTTTGAAAATTAATAATTTTAAAAAGGTATTCTCATTAAGTGCCCTGAATTACTCAGCCTTACCAATAGCCTTCCTAACCACCTTACCGCCAGGGCATTTAAAGAGCCCTATTATCACGCCCCCCCTCCTACCCTTTGGTGCTAGCATCCATACCTTAACCGGTTTTAGCTTTACCACCTGACCATCGCACTCAACCTCATACTCCCTCTCCATGTAGCTTGATAGTTCCGCCATTGTACTCTAGTTATTATTCTATCCTTAATAAATAATCATAGCCATAAACAATTCATAAATCAATATTTACAATGCTCTTTCTACACAGGTAATTACAAGGACAAATGGGGGGAAAACACACTATATTTTCACATTAATAATTGTATTTTCCACGGCAATTAATATGAGATTAATACGTATAGGCACCGTCATAGTGAAACCCATGAAATATGGGTAAAAGGTTTTAAGATTAACATTACATTATGTGAGTTGGCTGATGGGGGGGATGATGGGATCCAAGCGCTGATTAAGGATGATATGTTGATTTCCGTGGATAGAGATAATCATTAAAAATTATGGCTTTACCCCATTAATTAATGACTATTAGGGTTGTGGTTTATGGTGTAGGTCCAATTGGTCAGTTAATAGCCAGGGTTGCGTTTAATAGGGGTTTGACGTCGTTGGTGCAATTGATATTGACCCACAGAAGGTTGGTAAGGACCTTGGTGAGGTTATTGGGCTTGGTAAAACCCTGGGTATTAGGGTTGAGAGTGACGCCGATAAGGTGCTCATGGATACGAAGCCAGACGTGGTTCTTCACTCAACAGGCAGTTTCTTTGATAGGGTCTACCCACAGATAATGAGGGCAATCAGGGCTGGCGCCGACGTGGTGTCAACATGCGAAACACTGGCGTGGCTTGGTACAGGTACCCAGACCTCGCGGAGCTCGTTGATAATTATGCGAGAGGCCATGACGTAACGGTACTTGGGCTGGTGTTAATCCAGGCTTCGTATTTGATGCATTACCCGCTGTGTTATCCGTGACATTAACGAGGCTTGATAGGATTACCGTGATTAGATCCCTAGATGCCTCAAAGAGGAGGTACTCATTTCAGAAGAAGATTGGTCTGGGCATGACGCCGAGTCAATTCACGGATTCATTGAATAGAGGCGAGATAACGGCTCACGTAGGCTTCGCAGAGTCGGTATTGCTCCTGGCCAATATCATAGGACTTAAACTGGACAGGGTTGAGGAGGGTCAGGAGGCGCTAATTGCGGAGAGAAATTACGAAACACAGTACTTCAAGATCGAGCCTGGACAGGTAAAGGGTGTTGTTGGTCATGGAAGTGGCTTCATCAATGGTAAGGAGGTTGTTAGGGTTGAGTTAAGGGCCTGCGTTGGCTGTGAGGACTTCGAGGAGGTTAGGCTTGAGGGTGAACCATCAATCACCTGGAGGAGTACTGGAACGCCCGGCGATCCAGCCACGGCTGCGGTAATCGTAAACCTAATCCCAAGGGTCCTCAATGCAAGGCCCGGATTAATAACACTCAAAGACCTAATAAACTATTCATATACTACTACGTAATAAATGTAGCCATTGCTTAACTCAAGAGGGTGAAATTTCTCGTTCATTTCCTCGATTAAAAGGACGCATTACATGCATTAACTGGTGACATTAAGTGTGAGGTATGTATAAGTGTCTAGGTACTTTAGCTCTAGGTTGTTTGGATCGTACATCCACAGCGTCGCGAATACCCTATAATTCCCAGTGCCATTTATGCTTATGGTTATTCCCTGAACCCAGGTCTCATTGTTAAGGAGTATTCTCTGAATCGTCACTATTGGTGTGGCATTTAATGGTGGTTCAATTAAACTCGCGTTTGCGATATAAACACGAACCACAAACCATATTGGCTCACCCATGCCGTTATAAACATAAATACTCACATTGATGGACTCACCGGGGTAAACGGTACTTGGATAACCAGTTATCGTACCGTTAGGCCCTAAATACGCAATTACCGCGTATGGCTCAATTGCATACTTACTTATGGCTGGGTAGAAGGATAGAAATACTAAGAATACCACCACTATTGCGGCGATTACCGCAAGCACCTCCTCATTGAAAAGCATGGTCCTTGACTTACCACTACCCCCCCTAACAACCCTATAATGACTCCTAAACCTAATCATCAATTTACCGATTATCCTCTCCCTCTTAAGATACGTAATTATTAAGGCCGCGACTACCACGGCCGATATAATACCGGGAAGCGCCATGTATAGTATGCCTAGGTACAACGATGGTCTCAAAGCCTCAGAATCCTTTATGACCTCCTCAGCCAGTAACTGAGCACCCGTATAATTACCCCCCTCTCCATCAGCGCTATCGCATCATTTAATAAGGATACGTCCTTACTCACATTAACGCCATTGGCGCCCAGGTACGAGATATCCCTATAAGCAATTAAAACCGTGCTTTGCTGAGAATATGAACCAACACCTATAATAACGAGTAATAATGCAATCAGCATTAAAGCAAACCATACGTACTTAATTCTTAACGCCACAGAATTACCCAAGCCTAGATCCCCCCCTTAATAATAAATTCTCACCCCCCCTAAGTAGCCGGTATCCACGCCCAACTTGGTGGTTGCGTGTACGTTATCAATATTGAGTCCCCCCCCGGATTAAGCATAAAGCATTCACCATTTATTGATTGTGGCGTAGAGGATTGAAATGCCGTAATTAATTGCCCACCCTTAGCAATTACCACCTTACTCACTGAACCACCGTATACGCACACGGTCACTGGTACTGGGTATGTGTTGGTTATTGGCGTTCCGGAGCCAGGTAATGATGGCGTGGTTATTGATGGCGTCCAGCCAATGTTTCTAATGGCATACATTAATGAAACATTACTGTAATTAATAGGTGTTAAGACATTATTGAAGTAATTATCGTATAAATACGCAGAATTACAATTGCTGATGCTTATACCCGTTGAGTATCTAATCACGGTGTTGCCCCTGAGTAGTAGGTTCTTGGTGTTGCTTATGCTTGGTCCGTTTGCGCTGGTTGTTTGGCCCCCCCGAATTGGAATGCGGTGTTTACTATCTCTACGTTGTCCACACCGTTTATGACGTATGGGCTTGAGCCTGCCGTCGTCACCATGTCTCTGAAGTTGGCGCCAATTATGACTAGTTCGGCCCCCCCGGAGCCCAGCGTTGATGAAACGCTCAGTGTGGTGCTTGACCCAGCCATTACCGAGGAGTTCTGGATACCGAGTCTGCCCGATGTGTTTATTACGGCGTTGATGGCGCTCGCCACGCTGCCCGTGATTGCCGTATCCGAGATAATGACCTCACGACCAGCCGTGCTTATTGTGACGCTGACGCCGTACTTACCACTCACTGTTGGGAAGGCTATCGTGCTCCCATCAATCAATACGTCGCCGTCACTAATCAGCACGCCACCGCCAGCGTCTATTATTGATGTTCCGTGAATGACCGTGTTCGTTGATGATGAAACCCCCCCAACACCGTAATTAGCGCTCCTCCTTAGTGATGAGTTGCCTATGAGCACAGTGTCCGAGCCACCCACGTAGGCGCCTATTGAGTCGCCCTCACTAACCGCGTTATTTACAATCACGTGGCTTGAGTTTAGGACACCAACGGCGCCCGGACCATTAGTGCTGTATATTGAGTCAAGCCACACGAACTTGGCGTTGCTCACGGCAACGTTGAATTGACTGCCGACGCTGTACGTGTTGTTTTGGGAATTACCATTAAAGCCAATCCTCCTGAGCCATATATATGACCCAGTAATCACGAGCAAGCCCTGACCCGAGGAGCTGGCGACGCCATTACCAACCGTGAATATAACGCCCGTTGGATCCTCACCATCAATAATAATCGGCAACGGAGTGCCACTACTTGAGGAATTCGTGATCGTGGCACAGGGGTACGAAGTGCATGCGTATACGCCATTCTTAATGAGAATTCTACCGCCCTTGCCACTTAATTTGCTAATTACGTAGTTAATTGCACTGCCTGGGTTATTTGATTGATAAATGGTAGAACCGCTTGAATTCATAACGTAGTAATTGCCATTGCTTGTGAAGATTACGTAGTCGTAGCCCTGAGGAATAGATGAGGATGGACAGGGAGGACATTGACATTGAACGCTGGTTATTGTACATGGCGGACATTGTGGGCATTTAATGAATTCCTTACCAAGTTCATAACCGATAATGCCGGCGCCAACGGCTACGGCGCCGGCGACTATAGTCTCTAGAAACCTACGCCTAGACCTACTAATATCCTTACTATTATTAGCCACCTTCTCATTGATTAAGTATTTCGGTTTTAAACATTATCATGCTTTAATCTTTCAATACGAACCCTCGTATCCTTATACGCTGGCGTTTTCGTAATTGGATTAAGCACGGCAGGTACCAAGGCGTTCGCCAAGAGCTCTGGGTAATGGAACGTGGTGAATAATACGCCTCTCGGAACCCTATTCGACGCTTTAACCCTAGCAATCACCACACCAACTGGTGAAACCAACCTAACGATTTCACCATCCTCAACACCCTCAACCCTCATATCCTCAGGATTCATCTCAACAATAGGTCCCCCCCTCCAAATGACCCTAAGTACTGGCGACCTAGACGTCATGGTTGCGGTATGGTACTGCGCCCTCTCCCTACCAATAATTAACGAATACGGGTAAAGCCTTCCCATAACAACATCAAAGCCCCCCCTCCAACCAATTACCCTAAACCTAGCTTTACCCCTTGGGAACCCATCAGTATATAGCATTGGAGTACCTGGATTAGATTCACTCGGTACCGGCCATTGAAGCCCACCCTCGCGCTCAAGCCTCTCATGGCTCAAACCACTAAATATCGGTGCTACCCTCGCCATTTCCCTCATTATGTCAGAGCTATCCCTAAAGCCTATGTCATAACCAAGTCTTCTAGCCAACTCAATGAAGATCTGCCAATCAGGCTTTGCATCACCTGGCGGATCAACCACCTTCCTCGTTAATTGCAACCTCCTCTCCGTATTCGTGAATGTGCCGTAATCCTCAAGAGCCGCAGACGCCGCTGGCAATACCACATCAGCATACTCGGCAGTCTCGGTCATGAAGATGTCCTGGACAACCAAGAACTCCAACCTACTCAACGCCTCAGCAACAGCCCTACTGTCCGGGTGCGACCTAACGCTATTCTCACCAACTATGTAGAGCATCTTAATCAAGCCCCTCCTAGCCATATCAATCATCTCCGTACTCCTAAAACCAATGAATGATGGCAACCTACACCTCCAAACATCCTCAAAGCGCCTCCTAACCTCCGGATCCATCAACGGTTGATAACCAGGCAACCTACCCGGTGCACACCCAACATCAGCTCCCCCCCCTGAACATTATTTTGTCCCCTAAGTGGTATTAAACCTGCGCCTGGCTTACCAACATTGCCCGTTAACAATGCCAGGTTTATCAGCTGATACGTTTTCTGTGCCATTCTCATGTTCCGTGATGCCAAGGGTCCACATGATCATTGATGGCTTCTCAAGCGCATAAAGCTTAGCAACCTCCCTGATAACGTCCTTAGGTATTCCGGTTACTTCCTCGGCAAAATCCAGAGTAAATGTGTCAAGGCTCCTTACCCAATCCTCGAAGCCCTCGGTGTACCTGCTAATGAACTCCTTATCGTACCAGCCCATATCAACTATGTACTTAGCCATCGCCGAGAATAGTACGACATCCGTACCAGGCTAATGAGGAGCTCATACTCGGCGTACCTGGCTAGCTCCGTGTGTATTGGGTTAACGACTATTAAGTGAGTGCCCTGCTTAGCCGCCCTCTTGACGTAAGCGGCAATGACTGGGTGCGTTTCATTCATGTTGGAGCCGACTACAATTATAGTCCTTGAGTTTAATACATCCCTTATGGGGGGGTTAGTTGCCGCGCCATAACCAAGTTGTGTAGCTAATGACCATGCTGATGGTTCATGGCATAACGTGGCTGATTGATCGATGCTGTCAGTACCGACGGCGCACCTCATGAACTTTTGAAAAGCGTAAATACTCTCGTTAGTGCTTCTATCACTCATTATACCCCAATCGCGGCAGGCCCATACTTACTAATGATCTCCTTAATCTTACTGGCCACCAGGTCTAGAGCCTCCTCCCACGTGGCCTCCCTAAATACCTCATGAATTGACCTACCATTTAATGGGCCCTTAGGGACGCCGGGTCTCCTAATTAATGGTTTCGTGAGTCTCTCGGGGCTATTGACGTATTGATAACCAAACTTACCCTTAACGCAGAGCTTACCCTCGTTCGCAGGTCCATAGGCGCCCCCCCTAGCCCAGACGACCTTGCCATCCCTAACTCCATACTCGACTTGACACCCAGTGCCGCAGTATGGGCATGTAGTCTCAATAACCTTATCAGCGGGTACCCAATCCTTTTCCATTAGTGCCCCCCCGGTTGGGCATGCGTCAACACACGCGCCGCAACTAACGCAACTTGACATACCCATTGGGATGTCAAGGTCGAAGCCAACCCTAGTACCGGATCCCCCCCTACCTATGACCGCTATAACGTCGTTATTCTGGTCAACGCCGCAGGCGATTACGCACTTCCTACACATTACGCAGGCTGATGGGTTAAACAATATTGCTGGGTGTGTATCATCGACTTTAACACTCGGTATTATTGGTGCTGGTTCAAGGCCGTACTTAACCGCGTACCCACATATTCTACACCTCATTTGCTCCTCCTTACTTCTGTGGGTATGATTCTTCAGTAAGAGCTTTAGTAAGGTCTTCCTGGCCTCGGCAACCCTCGTACTCTCGGTCTCAATCCTCATGCCCTCCGATACCTTGGTTATGCATGATGGCATTAACCTACCATTAACTTCAACGATGCATATCCTGCAGGAACCATTTGCGAAGCCCTCGTAGTAACACAGTGTCGGTATTTCAATGCCGTACCTCCTGGCCAGGTTTAGTATCGTCTCTCCCTCGAAAGCCTCAACCTCCTTACCGTTTAGAAGCACCTTGACCATACCCATCACCTGAAGTGAACACCAGCCCTACAGACACCCCCTTATGTGCTCCTCAAACTCATCCCTAAACTGGGTAAGCGCGTCGAGAAACACCTTGCCGCTGACATGCCGAGACCGCAGAGTGAGGTCTCCATCATAGTCCTCGCCACAGTCTCAGCCCACTTAAGGTCCTCCTCACTCGCCTTACCCATGCTAACCTTCTCAAGAACCTCCACTAACTCCTTAGTACCCAATCTACATGGCTCGCACCTACCGCATGACTCATGGGAGAAGAACCTCTCGACCTCAAGCATTACGTCGACAATACACCTATTGTTGGATAAGGCTATGATTACGCCAGGCCCTAAGAAGACGCCGAGTTTCCTCGTCTCCTCAGGCGTAAGCCTTACCCTTATCTTCGATGAATGTACAAGGCCCGAGGAGACCCCCCCACCGACGAAGACGGCCTTGACATCCTCCTCCTTAACCCCCCCTGCTTTTGCTAATAATTCATTGAGACCCACAGTCAATTTCTCCTTGTAAAGGCCCGGCCTATCCACATCACCAGTAATGCAAAAGTACTTCTCAATCGTTATCTCCTTACCCTCATAATAATTGCTAAGAAGTATGGGAACCGCGGCAACGACCTCCACGTTAATCACGGCTGTGGGCTTACCGAACAAGCCAGCCTCAGTTGGGTCAGGAGGCCTTAACCTGGGCTCACCCCCCCTATTACCTTCAAGTGAGTTTATCAGCGCCGTCTCCTCACCAACGATGTACGGAGAACCAACAAGCAAGGCAGTAATGGGAGGCAATTTATTAAGTAAGCCCTTGCTCGTTAAATACGGTCTTAACTCACTGAGTGCCTTCTCAATCATGGCCTTGGCGTTTCTAAATCTCTCATTAACCGCAATTATAACCTCATCAACATTGAGGGCGAGTGATAATAGTAATGCGCCTTCAAGCAGTTGATGAGTGTTCCTCTCCATTATCAACCTGTCTTTAAAGCCGCCAGGCTCGCCCTCATGGCCATTGACAATCAGGTACTTAGGCTTATTGGCACTGCTTGCTAGGGTCTTAAACCTACTTAGGGCACCACCACCGAGTAGGCCGGCCTTAACGAGTAATTCAAGTATGAAGAGCTTATTATCTTCACTAAGGAATTTCTCGAAGTACTTATAGCCGCCCCTCGCTATGTACTTATCGAGAGGTTCGTACTGAGATTGAACGTAATCACTCCTTGATTCCTCAATCTCCCTAAACTCACCATTAACGAACGTGTAATACTTATCGCTCATCCTAACCACGGGACCCCCCCTGTCACAATAGCCAAGGCAGTACGTGATGGAGTACTTAATGCCACGCCTTTCTAACTCCTTAACAACCTCCCTGGCACCTCTCAATAGGCATGGAAGGCCCATGCACACCTGGACCTCTGAGTAATCATGGAAGTAGAATGTGGATAATGTCTTAACCGTTGATAGGGGTAGGTTATACTTATCGGCTATTTTTCTAAGCTCGTCATCGGATGTTATTCTCCTTTCAATTATCTCCTTACTAGCCTCACGTAGTCTAGTCCTATAATCCATGTGAGGGAACCACATCAGTGCTTTAAAGGTATTTCGGGATCGTAACGTGTAGTGGGTTATTAGGCTTAGTTATTTTGAGTAATTGGGTGTTAAATGCTGGGTTCATGGGTTATTAATGATATGGTTAGGATCGTTAGGATCAATAGTTACGCAGATCTCAATAAGGTACTCATTGATTTAGGGCCTGGCGAGTGCGCATTATTACTTACTAAGCAGGTTGATGACTCGTTAAGGCACGTGGATGGCGTTACCACGGTATTGCTGAGGAGTATTAAGGATAAGACAGAGGTTGATTACCTACTCGCCGCTGGTAATAAGGTACTCTGTATATCCATGGATGGATTCGGCCTGCTCAGTGAGTACGCATTGTCGAGGCTTAAGTACGTAATAATAACTCGTCAACCCTCAGAAACAGACACAAAGCTCTTCAGGATATTACTAAACATAACTCAATGATTTCATTAATTATCTATGTAATTAATTGTTTAGTTAACGCTTATAATACAGAGGTGCACACGATACCTGTGCTAAGCGAGATAATGAGCAAGTGGGGGGGTATTAAGGAATTTGACTTGGTGCGTATTCACCTTAGGGATGGGACGGTATTAGATGGCGTGGTGTTGCCTAGGCCTGGCGTTGGTGACCCTAATGTATTGATCCTGAAGCTTGATAATGGGTATAACGTGGGCATTCACGCCAGCAATATTGAGAAAGTGGAGGTTATGGGCCATGTTGAGTCGAAGAGCGCGGTGTCCATACCCATTGGCCAGTTCGTTAAGGCTGAATCAACGGGCTTCCCAGGGTTAGGCTCGTGGCCACTGGCGGCACAATAATGTCTAAGGTGGATTACAGGACTGGCGCCGTGTATCCGAGCTTTAGCCTTGAGGACTTGTACGCGATGTACCCTGAGGTTAAGGGCATAGCGGATATTGAGCTCTTAAACCTAATGGCCATATTCAGTGAGGACATGACACCGAGGAGGTGGGCTGAAATTGCTGAGGCTGCTTACAGGGCATTCCTTGACGGCGTCTCTGGGGTTGTAGTGCTTCACGGCACGGACACCATGCACTATACAGCCGCCGCCTTATCCTTCGCAATCAGAAATCCCCCCCAGGCCCAATAGCCCTTGTTGGCTCACAGAGGAGTAGTGATAGCCGTCTAGTGACGCCTTCGAGAATATGTTGGCTGCGGTTCTCGTCAGCGCCAGGGCGCCGTTTGCAGGCTCCTACGTGGTGATGCATGCGTCGACCAATGACGGGTTAATAGCGGTTCATAGGGGGGGGACTAGGGTTAGGAAGATGCACACGTCTAGGAGGGATACGTTCATAAGCATTAATGATAGGCCCGTGGCTACGTAGACATTAATAAACTCGAAATAATACTGAACACGAACAACTACATCTCCAGGTCTAAGGTGGAGGATACCATATTAATGAATAGGTTTGATGAGAAGACAGCCCTAGTCAAGTTCTACCCAGGTATGGATCCAGAGATATTGCACTTTCTAATTGATAGGGGTTATCACGGCATTGTGATTGAGGGTACGGGATTTGGACACGTTAGGGAGGAGCTGCTCGATCCAATAAAGAGGGCTATCGATAGTGGCATACCTGTGGTGATCACAAGCCAGACAATATTTGGTAGAGTCAACCTCAATGTTTATAGGAGGGGCGTGGAACTGCTTAAGCTTGGTGTTATACCTGCGGAGGATATGATACCGGAGGTCGCCTTCGTGAAGCTCTCCTGGGTGTTGGCACAGACCAGGGATATGAGTGAGGTAAGGAGGTTAATGCTAACGCCAATAGCCGGTGAACTAAATCCAAGGAGTGACGTGGGCACGTACATACTAGGTCCTGAATTGCCCAGGAAGTGATACTATGATGATAGTTTCGGCTAATGATGAGTGATCGAAATCATCCTCAATATCCCTACTCAATCCTGACCTCGAGTTGACCCACCGGTATTATTACCCAATCCCTTGTAAGCATTAGTTTATAGGCCAATGCCCTAACTCCATGATTAATGGCATACTTAAGGGATTCCGTGAACCTAGGATCAAGCGTCGTATTAGGCATGAAGGAGGTGGCCCTCGACCTAAATACTAGGAATAGTACGTAAGCCTCATAACCAAGCTCCACAGCCCTCGCCAACTCAAGCATGTGCCTGGCACCGCGTGTGGTTGGGGGGGCGTCGGGGGGGAATTTCGCTATTCCTCCCTCCTCAAGGGTTACACCCTTAACCTCAACGAAGGCGTAATCACCACTTGGCGATTTAAGTAGTAGGTCAAACCTGCCATTGCCGAAGCCAGGCTCCTTCCTGATAACCTCATAACCATTCAATACATATTTGCTATTAATTAACCAAGCGGCAATGTCGTTATGTATTGCCGAATTAACCAGGACTAACTCATCACCAAGATCAACAGCCGTTAGGTAAAACCTGGTCTTACCCGTGGACTTCGAATACGCGAAGAATCTAGCGCCTGGTCTCAATAGTTCTGTTAATCTACCAGGATCATGAATATGTATAAGCTCCTCCCTACCATTGATAATGCCGATACCAACAAACCTATTTAATCTCCTAACGAAGATCCCCTCAGCGTCTGGCTCCCTGAGTATGTAGCTAGTCATTATCATTAAATCACTTAATTAATTCGCGCGATTAATGAATCGTTTAATTTTTTAAGGCCGTAATTAATTTAAATTAACTTATCTGAGTTATGGCCACGCCACTGAAATAAACACCCGTTGCACCAGTCATGTTTATGCATCTAAGCATTATTGGATCCACAGAAGAGTTACTGACAACTAACGTTAGTGTTATGCCAACCCACTTATTAGGCTCCTTAAAGTAGGAACAAAGTATCGGAGTCGATGCGTATATCTGCGAACCCACCATATTTGTTGCTTGAAGTACTCCTACAGTGCCGTTACACGGCTCAGTAATCATGAAGTACGCAGTTACGTTATAAGTACCCGGTAGTAATACTAGGTAAAATGGACCTACCCAAAAAGTTCCCAAGTACCCCCCCTTAGGCCAGTAGTATACGGTGTCATGACCGTAATTAATCGCCATAATGGGCGCATCGGTCCATGGTTGAAATTCATCCGTGGGTATTGTATAGTTAATGATTGGCTCGTAGATTACTGGTTTTCCATCATAACCCTTTTCAAATAGGTAAAGACCATTGGCGGCAGCAATAGTCCATAGCCCTGAACCTCAGCCTTTAATAATCCAGCCATAGAACCTCTACTGCTAATTGACATTAATATATATGTTACGTTCATATTAAGTACATATTCATTATAATTAGGTATTGACATTGGAAATACATATGCATCAATTCTATTTGCAAAATGAGGAAAAATGCTGTCGATTGTTAGTACGGATGCATTATTAGGTATTAATTTAATGACTGAATTGATAGCCTTAACCCTCGCTGAATTAAGTTGCCATATAAATACGTATAGGTTTTGCGGGGGGGCAAAGGGGGGCTTAATGGATTATATAATACAAATAGCAATATACTAATGATTAATGATGAAGTTAGTACGTACTTAACATATTGCTTAAATTGCTTAATGCGATTAATACCCATTACATACGCCACAAATAATTGGGGCATTACGTACATAGTGTATTGAAGACCTAGTGAATAGTAAGAGGTGTATGTTGATAGGATGGAGAAGGCTGTGTATGGAATTACTGGTAATAGCCATAGCGGTGATAATAACGATGGAAACAGAGGCGCCCCCCCAAGTATTGCATAGTACATTATTTTCTGCCTTATGTTCGTGAGAATTGATTGCTTAACGAATGACCAATACTTCATGGCGTACCATATGAAGTTAATTGGATTGCCGGAATAACCAGCTATTGTGGATGGGTTATATACCGTAAACGATGATTTATAGGAATTAATTAATCCCATAATCTTTGGCGTTACTGCTATGTAAAGAATTATCATCGCACTAATTAAAATCACATTCACTACGTACTTGCTCAGCTCCTTACCCTTAATAAGATTGTACATTATTGGTATGATCATCGTTAGGGCAATTATTGGTGTATACTCAATAATCATGAGAAATAATGCCATTGATACCGTGGCCGGTGTCCACCTCCTCATCAATATAAACAATACAGTGATAATATAGAGCAGCGGTATGAAGACTTCAACGTGAAAATCAAAGTAAAGGGGACTTGCTATGCCCGGGCTGAGTAGATATATTAATGAAGTTATGAAGGCAATATTCCTATCACGTGTTAATCGCATGCTCATAATGTATAGTGGAATTACGGGTATATATAGCAGGAATGCTTGTAACACTAGCAGTGTTATTGGGTGTGGGTTTAGGTAGTATATTGGTGTTAGTGTGAATAGTATTGGTGAGAAGTGTGTTCCTAGGAAGCTTCCGCTTGGGTTTGTGTAAAGTTCAACTGTGTAATAGAAGAGCCTATGATAAAAGGCAGCACTAAACAAAGCCTGCTCAAAAATACCCAAATCCCAGGCATAAGCATTATACGTCAAATACTTAATGTAAGATAGTGATGATCCAAGTACTATGAATAATGTCATTATGGCGATTATTGTTAGGAAATACCTATCCTCACGTATTAACCTAATTATTCTGTATGTAATTGGTGTTAACCCAATGATTAGACCTATTATGAAGGTTATCGATAATACTTTCTCGAGGGTTTCATAGAGACCTAACGATATAGTGTTGAGGTAACCTAAAGTCCAAACTAAATAGAATGGTATTATTAAAGACATGCCTATTAATGTGTGTATTTTGTTGTTCAATTTCACGATAAACCAAAATTGAATGAAGTACTTAAGCCTAACGCATCAATTAAATGCTGAATTCATTATTCACGTGGCCTATCTACTGATTTAACGTACCTCCTTAGGAAGAATAACGCGACCAGCACTGGTGGTATTAACACAATAAATGTGCTCCTAATACCTATTAAATCTGCTATGTAACCGGTTATTGTGGGTGTTACTATGCCTATGAGCATCATGAATGAGAAGAATAAGCTATTGGCGGCATTCCTATGCTGTGGTTTAAAGGCCCTCGATATTGATACAACAGATAGTGGATACGTAGTACCATGCGGTATACCCAGTATTAATAGGGCTACTGCATAGATTAGTGGATTATTCGTAAGTACAATCAGCAATATGCCGGCCACGGTCATGGTAACGGCACTGGCCATGTACGGCCACAGCCTCTCCGCAGGTCTAATTGATAGGTATAGCCTGCCTAAGAAGGATGTTACGAAGAACAGCGAGAAGAGGACCTCAACCATTGAGTAGCTAATTCCGAAGGAGTCCTTGGCGTAAATGCCGCCGAATGCCATTAGGAAGGAGAAGACAACGTTGTAGGTGGCTATATTTAGGACCGCCGCTATAAATCCTGGGTTTGATATTACCGTAGTCGTGCTCACTGCGGCATTATCCTCAGCACTCTCTTCGGGGGGGAATTTAACGAACGGTGCTATTGCAAGAGCTAGTATTGGAAATACCGTGAAGAATAGGAAGGACTCCCTGAGCCCGTAGTACTTCAGTATTAACGACTCAATGGCTGGACCCAGTATTAAGCTAATGCTCAGGGACAACGTGTATATGTTTAGTAATCTCTCCCTGGCCCTCCTGTCCGGCAGTAGGCTTGCCGAGGTTATTACATTGGGCATTAAAAAGCCTAGGACGAAACCTGCCGCGGCGGAGAGTATCCATATGGTGAGTGGTGATGATAACCAAAATAGCGGAAATACAATGGCGTAAAGGACTGATGCTGCTATGAAGGCAATCCTCCTATGACATGCCCTCAACCTTGAATTCAACAGGCCGCTGCTCAGGAATGTCATTAACGATGTTAAAGCAGACAATACGCCAATCAGTGTATTGCTGAAGTGAAAGTTATACCTGGCGATCAGTGGTATTGTCGTCAGTAGCATGTTGTTTGATGCCCTAATGGCTATGGTCAATGGCACTATTATTGATATTGCCTGTATAAGGCCCAGGTACTGCCCCCCCCTCGTCATTTCCCGCCACCATACCTTTTAACGACTTCTACGAACCCCCCCCTATAATCACCCGGGCTATAAATACCATACTCCACCCTAGTCAATACGTTTTTAATGAACTCCCTCGGTAGCTTAATCGGTAGCTTATTAGCCACATAATCAACGGCGTCTTCTAAGTTTTTCCTGGCTATTTCAATTCCAGCCCTATAGACATCGATGAAGTACTGCGGATCACCATTAACCTGAGCACCACAGCGCCTGGCGCGCCAACTAAGTCCTCTAAAAATTCGCCTTTATACTCGAGAACCCCCCCAAGGTTTAGAACAGCGCTTTGCGCATAGCCTGTGTTAAGGAGGTTAAGAACTGACGGCCAATCATCCGCATAAACGAGTTCAGCCCTTAGACCAGCCCTATCTAACAACGCCCTAATAAGCACATCAGCTGCACTACCACGTCTCCAAACAGCTATCCTAGGACCCCCCCTCAATTCAGGATACACAAACATTAATCGCCTAACCGTCACCACGTCAATCCTTAAACCACTCCTTACCAATGACGTGAGCGAGTCAGCTATTGCATACGCACTTGGCTCCTCATTACCCTTGCCAAAGACTAGGTCGAGATCCCTATACTCCCTGGTAGCTAATATTAATGGGTAGGAGACCGGGCCTGGCGCTGCTATGATCTTCATATCGATATCGGAGAAGATATCTAATTTATAAAACCTACCCGCAGGTTACAACTTCATTAATCCTTCCCTAACGGTGCATTTTTCTAAATGGCGTGGGTGAACAGGAGCGTTATTATTAATGTTAATACCAGTAATATTGTGCCCATTATTAGGTAATCCCTGGGCCTGTAATTCCCTGGGTTGTAGACGAGGAGATTTGCTGGATGGCTAAAGGGCGTTAGGAATGTGGTTGTTGATGCCATAGCAACCACAGTCACCGCAAGCAGGGGGGGATTCGGGTATGTGAGGGCTATCGGCGTCATTATCGTTGCAGCGCTCACGTTATTCACGAAGTTCGCGATAATCGCAGTTATTAGGAATAAAACAATAAGTGACTTAGGGAGTACGCTGGCTATTACTGTTGATAATCCACTACTGCTCATTGCGTAACCCAGGGATAGGAACGATGCTATGAATATTAGGACCGACCAATCAACGTATTGGTAAATCCTCCTATAATTAACAGCGCCACTTAGCATAAGTATTATGATCCCCCCCGTGAGAAATGCCAATGCAATGTTTGCACCTAGTAATGATGCGAGTGTTGCCCCCAACAACACGGCAATAGACACGGCGCCCTTCCTAACATCAAAGAGCTTGGCGCCTCTGGTCCTAAGAGGCACTAAGCCATAATCACTCATGAACTTGGCAATACTCTCCTCACTGCCCATTAGTAGCAGTGCATCACCAGGCCTGAGCACCACATGCGAAATTCTACCGTATATCCTCCTATCCCCCCCTGCGGAGATTCCCACGATCTTGACGCCGTACTTATTCAACACGTCTAGGTCAGATATCGTATAGTTAATGATGGTTGATGAACTCGTTATTAGCGCCTCAATGACATCCTTACCCTCAATCTGTGTGGATTGAGGTACCAGGGCTAACCCCCCCTTTATCGATGAGATTATTGGTAGTTTATCAACGGGAACCTCCATTATCAACGTAACTCCACCATGAATCCTACCTGACCTGGATAACCTCCTCGGTAATATAGACCTTATCTTAATACCATACTCCCTCTCAACCTCGCGCCTCGTCTTACCAATCAATTCACAATCCTCACCAACCTGAGCCTCAACAACGTATTCACCAATCTTCAAATCATCAACGCTAGTAATCACACTCTCCCTGTTTGGTAATAATAAGTATATCAGCAGTAATGCTGGTATACTCGCAAGAATTATTGCCAGGCCTATATTTAAGAATTGAAAAATAGGTAAATACCTACCAAACCTCTCATACCAAAGCTGGTCAATTATTAAATTCGTACTGGTACCAAATATTGTGTACCTACCACCGAGAATGGCTGCATAGGAGAGGGGAAGTAGATACTTAGATAGTTTCTTGTTGTGGCTTCTCGATACGGCATACATGAATGGTATGAATATTGAAACCAACGCCACATCACTCATGAAACCCGATAATAACGATACTATCAACATGATAATGAGCAGGAGCACGTACTCATTCCTAAACACCTTATCCAACTCCTCGGCTAATTTATCGAGAAACCCCGACTCCTCAAGAACCTTACTAATCACCATGACACTGCCGAGCACCACAACCGTGGTGGAGCCAATGAATGCCAGGGCCTTCTCGGGACTAATGATGCCGCCAACGATTAGTAAGACCATGACTATGAGGCCGACTACGTCATACCTAACGATACGTATTAATAATAGTATTATTGCTAATACGAGTACGGTCAATACGTAGTATTCCATGAATGAGAGACCAATCATAAATTTAAGGGGGGGTAAGTAGGGCAGGGAATTATTTAAGGAGTTAGTTCATTAAATCCCATGGGTTAGGTAGTCAATTCTACCACCATCAGCCACTATTGTCTGTCCAGTGATGTACCTAGCCCTATCACTGGCTAGGAAGAGCACCACATTAGCTATGTCCTCAGGCACGCCAGTAGTGCTTAGCATTGTCCTAGACCTAACCAGCGCCTTTGCCCTCTCAACCTCCTCCGGCGTCCTATTGGCCGTGGTCATGTCAGTCTCAACCCAGCCGGGCGCGACCGCGTTGACCCTAATACCGTACCTCCCAAGCTCAAACGCCATGCGCTTCGTGAGTATTATCACGGCAGCCTTCGTTATTGCGTAGTACGTCGTACCTTCAAAGGCCGTGCCTATGCCCGCGTTCGATGCTATGTTTATTACAACACCCCCCCTAGTCCTCTTTAACTGCGGCAGGAATTCAAGGGTCATGTATATAATGCCCTTGACATTGACGCCCATCATCCTATCAAACAACTCCTCATTATATGACTCAAACGGCATTAGGTACATAACACCAGCGTTATTAATGAGTATATTAACGTCACCAAGCTTATTACTAACGATTTCCGCAGCCCTCCTAACCTCATCCCTATTAGCCACATCGCACTTAATCGCCAATATCCCCATTCTCTCGAGTTCCCTAGCCTTATCATCACTCCTGGCGTAGGTTACGGCAACCCTAGCGCCCTCCCTTAGGAATGCCTCGGCGATAGCCCTACCTATACCTCGGGTACCACCCGTGACCATAACCACCTTATCGCTGAACTCGCCCATACGAGCATGAGCATCGCACAAGTGCTTATAAGGATTAAATCAACCATATAATAATAAATGGAGTTCCTAGCACCACTTAACTCGGTTAATGTTGGAGGTAGATTATTAAGTAACGCCAAGGTCTCAATAAGTGATAAGTACGTATTCATAATAGGCATTGGGCCAGACGGCAGTTATGAGGAGAGGTTACTGGAGATCAATAGCGATGAAGCTAGGCAAATAATTAATAGCAGTAAGGATTACTTTGGTGAACTTCTCGATAGACTTGACGAACTCATCATTAATGTTGGGCGTGAGGTCAACGTTAATATTAATGCAAAGAGTATCGAAACAGAGGACCCAATTCAATACTTAATGAAAAGGCTCAATAACCATGATGAGTACCTCAAACTCGTTGGTGATGGTTGGAGGAGGATTCTCGACTCCGTGAGACTTGGTAAGGTAAGTATTAACCTTGCAGGTAGTGATAGGATTTACGTAACGCACAGCGGTAATAACATAACGCTAAACTTGGTGGCGGAGCCATAGAGGGTGGCATCATTGAGGTCATAACCTACACCGAGGGTAAGGTAACGGGAATCGTTAGGGGTTAGGGTTGGTGAGGACGTAGTTGTTAAGGTCGACATTAGATCCCCATCATCCCTAATAATACTGTCTCAGGCAAGGGATGTTGATAGGCTGGGCAATCCATTCATTAGCCTAATGCCTAGGGTTAGAGATCACGTTATTAAGTATGCTAATGAAATACTAAGCGTGATGAGGAGGTATGGAGTGATTCAGTGATTTTCTCATAAAGTAATGCTTAAAGCCCCCCATTTTAATGGTATGTAGCCGTGACGAGCGAGCAAGCGGAGATCCTGGGTCTCAGGAAGAGCGCTGAGATTAAGGGTAAGTATGCGGATTTGATTATGTACATCACCAAGGGCAGTAAGAGGACCTTCCTAAGCGGTGTGATTAAGTGCCCATTCACTAACAAGGAGTTTAGGCTTTACGTGACGCCACACACAGACCAGGTAAAGCTAGGCTTCATACAGCACTTCAGCGGTTTTAATGAGCATATAGTCAGGACTAAGGAATATGGGCAGTGGCTTGTTGTTAAGGTTGAGTCGTACTCAAGGAATTCATTCCATAGAAGGAGGTACTTCGTATGCGTGAAGTGCGGCTATAAATCGACTAGACTCGTTGATGCATTGCTTCATTTAATTAATGTTCACGGTTTCCTCACAAGGTTACCATAACAATACTTAATAACTGAATAATTCACGAATTAATCAATGAGTGGTCTTAGTGGTAGGGTTCAGGAGTTGATTGATAAATACACTAAAATTTATTCGGAGAAGACGGGTAAATCCAGGGAACTATTCGAGAGGGCTAGGAAGGTACTTCCTGGAGGTACGACGTATCAAATAAGGTACTTCGCACCATACCCAGTCTACATAACTAAAGCCAGCGGTGTTAAGGTCTGGGATGTTGATGGCAATGAGTACGTGGATTACTGGATGGGCCATGGAACGCACATACTCGGCCACTCACCAGACTTCGTGGTCAAGGCCGTTAATGAGGCGACCTATGGAGGTACGCACCTAGGATACCCAAACACCCTGGAGGTTGAGTATGCAGAGTTATTGACTAAGGTAATACCTAATGTCGAGATGGTTAGGTTCTCGAATAGTGGTACTGAGGCCAATATGTACGCCGTTAGGCTTGCAAGGGCGTACACGGGGGGGCGTAGGTATGTGATTAAGATGGAGGGTGGCTGGCACGGTGGTTATGATGGCTTGCATGTCGGTGTCAACCCACCGTTTGAGGGTCCCGAGAGCCTTGGGCTTCCTCTCGAGCACATTAAGTACACAATCGTGGTCCCATTCAACGACTTAGACGCACTTGAGAGGGCTTTAAAGGGCTTTGACGTGGCCGCGGTGATCATGGAACCCGTGCTCGGCTCAGGCGGTTGTATAGAGCCCCCCCAGCCAGGCTACCTAAAGGGTGTTAGGGAATTGGTGGATAGGTATGGCGCACTGCTCATATTTGATGAGGTAATCACGGGCTTTAGGCTCGCCCTTGGCGGTGGTCAGGAATTATTTAATGTTAAGGCTGACATAGTGACGCTTGGTAAGATAGTCGGCGGTGGTTACCCAGGCGCTGGGGGGGCCATTGCGTCCAGGTCAGAAATAATGGAATTGCTGGACCAGGTCAAGAGACCAAGTGCTAGGGCAAGGAGCTTCCATGGAGGCACATTCACGGGCAATAGAGTGACACTAACCGCAGGCTACACACTGATTAATTACCTGAACCAGCACAGGACACTCTATGAGAACTTCAACAACCTCTGGAATTGGGTGCGTGGGGGGGAGATTGACAAGGCCTGTGAGGAGTACGGCAGGATCTGCTGGACGACGGGTGTTGGTAGCATGCTCGGCATTCACTTCACGAGGAACAGGCCAGTAAATGTTAGGTCGGCTTACGCTGATAGAATTGATGAGAACTTATACCACCTAATGCACCTGTACATGAGGACCAGGGGCATACTATACATGACGGAGCACATGCCCCACCTACTACCATCAATGATACACACGAGGGACCACGCAAACGCATTAATAGAGGAAATGAGGAACTTGCTGAGCGAAATAATGCGTAAATAATGATTTTTATTTTACCTTTCAATTCAATTTAAATATGCCAAGGCAACATCATGACCAGTACTTAGCTAATTCATCGGCCGTTATTACTGGGAAGAACCTCCTCATGTTGGCCAGTGATCTCTCGTGGGCTTCCCTGTCATATGATGATACGGCGTCAGATATAATCACCGGTATGAAGCCCAGGGCGTAGGCATGTCTCGCGCTGGTCTCCACTCCAATGTCCGTTGCAATACCTGTGAATACCACGGTGTACCTACCCGAATTCCTGAGCAATAGCTCCACGTTTGTCCCCCCCACAAAGAGTGACCAAGTGTTCTTGTTGATCACTATGTCATTGGGTTGTGGTTGGACTATCAACTCCATTTCCTCGGGCTTAAACCCTCCCCCCCTCCACGGCATTATCTTCGTAGTTATGGGCTCGAAGCCACTTGGGTATGGGTTATCTTCGTGAATATTATCGGCACATTAACCCTCCTGGCCGCGTTAATCGCGGTGTTCAAAGCCTCTGAAACTCATCCCTATTGAATATACCGTTAAACAATGCCCTATGCACATCCCAAACCACAAGGACTGAATTACTCGGTTTTAGTATTTCCCTGAGTACGTCAGGACTAACCATACATTACCCGTAATCAAACCTCGGATTTAAGCATTGCCCACCTGCCGCGCGTAGTAAGTTTAATTTACTCAATGCGAGGCAGTAGAGTTACAGACATGGGCCTAATTGAGTGCATAATCGTCGATGCATTGAGGAGACTTGGCAGGGTGAGCATGGATAGGCTAGCCAAGATGGTATTCCTCATAGATAGGTTAGGGGGGGGATTTGAGGCATTTAATTGGGATAGGATTGACCTGGTACTAACGAGTCCGGAGTTCATAAGCGTTATTGAGAGATTAACAAAGGCAGGCGTTGTCAAGACCGTGGGTGACTTCATAATTCCGCTGGATAACAATTACGACCCGGGGGGGTGTGGCTGGCTCGAGAATTCCGTGAAGTCGGCGATCGACTACGTAATTAATAAGTATGGCGGATTAAGTGATGGTGAGTTGGATGATGTTGTTGACTCGATAATGGAGGGGGTGTATTAATGACGCTCGTGCTTGGCATTGAATCCACGGCACACACCTTCGGTGTTGGAATTGCCAGTGAGGATGGAGTACTAATTAACATTAATGACACATACACACCACCGCAGGGTGTGGGCATACACCCAAGAGTCGCGGCTGACCACCACGTGGCAGTGGGGCCAAAACTACTAAGCGAAGCCCTAAGGAGGCTCGGCATTGGCATTAGGGATGTTGATGCCGTGGCCTTCTCCATGGGTCCAGGGTTAGGCCCAGCCTTAGGTCGGTGCTACCCTGCGAGGGCGATAGCCATTAAGTTCGCCAAGCCATTGGTTCCTGTGCATCACGGTGTTGCGCATGTTGAGGTCGCCAGGTGGTCTGTCAGGTTTAGGGACCCGCTTGTCCTACTCGTGTCTGGAGGACACACTATGGTCATAGCCCACTCAGGGAGGACCTACGGGGGGGTTTTCGGCGAGACGATAGACATGGCTGTGGGTAACGCCCTAGATTACTTCGCAAGGAGTGTTGGGTTGCCAAATCCCGGCGTGCCACACCTGGAGGAGTGCGCGGAGAGGGGCAGTAAGTACATACCACTGCCGTACACAGTGAAGGGTCAGGACGTATCCTTCTCCGGGTTAGTCGAGGAGACCCTAAGACTCGTTAAGAAGGGCGTTGCGTTACCCGACGTGTGCCTAAGCCTAGTTGAGACTGCGTACTCAATGCTAGGCGAAGTAGTCGAGAGAGGACTAGCACTGACGGGCAAGAAGGAACTATTACTGGCCGGCGGCGTGGCGAGGAGTAAGAGGCTTAGGTCCATAATGGAGTGGATAGCCAATGAATTCAACGCCAAACTAGGCATAGTACCGCCAGAGTACGCAGGGGGGGATAACGGAGGAATGATAGCACTAACGGGGGGGCTACTAGCCTACAAAAGCGGAATCACCATAGACCCAACGGAAGCAGTGACAAAACAAAGATGGAGACTAGACGAGGTGGAGACACCCTGGTTCGGAAACGAACCCTGGTTTAACAAATAACCACAGAACATCAGCGAGAGAATAAATGAGGAGAAAAATAAAAGAATCGAAATTTTAACGAGACCAATTTAAGGCATTAAACTCATTATGAACTTGCTGTTACTGTGAATGGGTACGTCTGCCCACTAACTGTAGTTAAGTAACCACTGTATTGAACACCAACCTGAGCAGCTTGATAACCGCTACATGTTGATGATATTGATTGTGAAGCACCATTTAGATATACTGCTGATACACCAGTGAAGTTACCATTAGTTATAGATAATATTATCTTTACCTGAGCTCCCTGCGTACCGGCAGGTATCTGAAGCGGGCTTGAGAATACGCATGATAGACTTCCTAATGTAAAGCCATTAATGCCTATGCCGCTGCTCGATGGATTACTAATTAAAAGCGTTAAGTTAGCAGAGGTACCTGAGCTAACACCAGTAAGGCCAACAGCTTGTACCTGTAGTGTTGCTGTTTTGCTTGCTGAGCCTGCTAGGCCGAAGACCCACACGGCGACTGCCACTGCCAGCGCTATTGCCACGGCTATGAGTATTATTGTTGCTACTACGTTTGATATACCCTTTCTATTCATTTTGGTTGCCATACGGCATAGCCTTCTTTCAACTACTTAATAAGTGCTCACATGCGTGTGGGTTAATACTTTCTATTCCAGAAAAACTCTTTCTACAACAATAGAAACATGAGGAACACAATAAACCTGCGTGGGCATTCTACGGACTTACTCCTTCTTTGTATTGATTAATGCATTGTTCAGTTTCAATTCTTTCTCCTCGTTTAATTCAGTTTCTTAACTAATATTTAAGGGCATCAATTAGTAATTGATTCATTGCCAAAATTGTGTTATTAATGCCGTAGAAACCCATTGACGCGGCTATGTTTCCAGCCACGGCTATTAACTTCATGGCTATGAACACTGCCATGAACCACCTGAGCATTGGGAATCTCAGCATTGCCAGGTACATGCCGGTTATCACCACCTCATAGGCTATGAAGGCCAGGGCAGCCGCCAAGTAATTACTGAGGTGCATGACTGTTGCGTAGTAATTGAGTTCCTGAAGCCCAAATAGAGAGAAGGCTAAGTAACTCGTTACTAAGTCAAGCGCGTTGGCGAGCGTGGCCATCAGGAATAGCTCTACCTGACTGTCAATATTCATTATTGCATTCTCTTTCTACGCGCGAAATATAAAAGGCTTGTTGAGAAGTTATGAGTAATTATGTTGTTAACTCTTTGTAGAATTGTTGAGAAGAGATAGAAATCACGGAATAGAAAAGAAAATACATGCAAATCACTTGGGAAACACACCCAATACTTAAATCCCTGGTCAATCCATGGATTTGCCTGGTATGAAGGCCGTGGGCTTTGAGGTGCATGGCGAACCAAGCGTGCTTAAGGTCATGGAGCTACCAGACCCCCCCAGGCCCTGGCGAGGTTGTTGTTAGAGTCCTGGCTACCTCATTGAATAGGATTGATGCTATTGTGCGTAGGGGTTACCCAGGGATACCGGTTAAGTTGCCTCATGTGCCTGGTGCAGACATAGTTGGTTACATAGAGTCTGCCAGACCCGGCACGGACCTTGGGGGGGAGTTTAGGGTTGGTGATTTAGTCCTAGTCAGTAATGTGTGGGGGGCTGTGGGTCCTGCAGGTTTTGTAGGGCTGGTATGGAGGATCACTGTCCCTCGTGGACCATGCCCGGCTTTCACGTTTGGGGGGGTGGGTATGGCGAGTTGGTTAGGGTTCCCGTTAGGCCCTTGTCAAGGCACCTAGGGAGTTGAGCATTAATGAGTTGGCCGTATTACCGCTGGCTACAGCGTTTCCTGGAAGGCCCTTAAGGTTGCCAATGTTGGACCGGGAGATTGGGTTCTGGTGCTCGGCGGGTCTGGCGGCATTGGCACCGCATTAACTATACTAGCTAAGGCATTGGGCGCCAGGGTAATCGCCGTCACCACGAGGCCCAGTCTTTTGAAGTCTTTGGGTGCTGACGTAGTTATTGGTTATGATAAGGAGGAACTGATGAAGGTTATTAATGAGAATACTGATGGTGGTGTTGATGCAGCCATAGACAGTATTGGCGACACCCTACCAATGGCGTTGGATACCATTAGGCCAGGAGGCACGGTAGTCACATTTGGAGTTCTTGGGAAGTCATCCACGGTACAGATCGACATTAGGAGGTTTTACCTTAGACATACACGGTTGATAGGCATTCATAACGCGTCTAAGTCATACCTTAAGGAGGTCATTAACTTCATGGTTAATAAGGGCGTTAGGCCATTCATAAGTAAGGTGACTAGTATTAAGGATGCCCCCCCAGCTCTTCATGAGTTGATGGAGAGTAGGGGGCGTGGTTGGTAAGGTGGTGATGCTTCATGAGTGGGACTAGGGCTAAGGCAGTGGCTTACGTAATCCTACCCCCCCTGGTACTGTGGCCGCTGTCCTTTGACGTGTTTAGTAGGTACTTTGTCTATGGCATGGCACTATCAACGTTACTGCTCGGTTTACTATCGCTGGCTTGGTTTAGGGATAGCTTCGGTGGTTTAGGGTTAACACCGCAGTAGTGATTGTACTTGGTCTCCTCATGTCCGGGATTCTCTACATGATCTTTGTTGGTGGTTACGCGTTGCTTAAATACATGGGGGGGCTCGTGGGTTATGTAGTCCTCGTTTATGAAATGGTTAGGGGGGGCATGGCAAATGCCTATGCCTTATCCATTGCCCTGGTAATCATTGGGTTCATGGAGGAGGTTTACTGGAGGGGGGGCGGTCTTCAGGAATTGGCGAGGGGGGGATTAGGCGGCATTTTTAGTAATGAGCCCTGGATAGCATCGATGATTTATTACACGCTCGTCCATATATCTACGTTGAATCCAGCCCTAATTGCTGGGGGGCCTTCGCCATTGGATTTATTGATGGCGTGCTTACAGATAAGGCAGGTCTTACGGCCTCAATAATAGCCCACGTAGTGTGGCTAGAGTTAATGATGGTGATCCTCCCGCTGGTTTCGTAGCAATGCGTGGACTCACATAACGGTTATTTTACTTAATATAGAAAATAATGCTTTTAAATTATTAAGAATTAGATTGAATATTAATGAATAAGGGTGACATCCTCGGTCTCATTAGGGCGTGGAGTCTATTAATGACTCTAGCGGTATCCCTAGTCGGCATTGGTTATGCCTATCACCTTGGGCTTTACTACGGCTTAAGGATTATATATTCAGTAATGGCTGTGGTGGGTGCCTTACTTCTTCATGCCAGTGTTAACGTGCTTAATGACTACTACGACTTTATACACGGTGTTGACAGCCCCAACTCATCCACGGCGGTTTATAGACGCCAACCACTGGTCATGGGTACGGTAAGCCCATCATTCGTTAAGAACCTGGGGGGTTTTCGCTAATAATTGCGGGGGCCTCAATCGGTGTATATCTAACGGTAATGGAGGGTTACCTAATACTGGTGCTTGGGCTACTTAGTGTGTTCCTGCTATACGCCTACACGGGACCACCATTCACGCTTAAGTATAGGGGGCTCGGTGAGTTATCGGTTGCATTAACCTGGGGGGGTCCATTGCTAGTTAGCGGCTTCTTTGTGGCTGCATCTGGTGGTTCATTATTGCCAAGCGTGTTCCTAATTTCATTACCGCCATTCTTCATAATGTTCTCAATAATATACGCAAATAACTACAGGGATAGGGAGTACGACGCCAAGGCCGGAATTAGGACTTTAGCCATGTTAACGGCTAAGTATGGCTACCAAATATACATAGGCTCATTGATTACAGCCTACATAATCAACACTGCATTGGTAATCACGGGCATACTACCATACACCGCACTGGCCACGTTACCCACAGCAGCCCTAATACCAAGACTAGCAAGGGCCTTCAGGGATAGCGCACACGACATAGACGCCAGGACAGGCCTCCTATACGCAATATACTGCCTAATATATGGCACAGCCCTAATGATACCAACGTGAGTAACGAACCAACAATAAAAACTTAATATATGCCCTTAAATAATTAATAACCTGGGCCCGTAGCTCAGCCAGGTAGAGCGGCGGCCTCCGGAGCCGTAGGTCGTGGGTTCAAATCCCACCGGGCCCGCCAAATCTTCACGACCTTTAAAACCTCGGTCGTCTTAAGGTTAATAAAGCTTAAAAACTGGGGTGAGCGCGTCATTAACGGCCAAACCGAGGTAACCCGGCCATAGGCGGGGTGGCACCACCCGGACTCACCAGAACCCGGAAGTGAAACGCCCTGCCGCGTTCGGGAGTACTGCGGTCCGCGAGGCCGCGGGAAACCGGCGTGCCGGGACCTCGGGGGGGCTATAACATCCTGCCTACCTCCTAATCATTAATGAATAAAAGGGACTAAAACTCAATTTTAATTGGGTAAAGGAATCTTCGTTAAAACCTTAGGGAATTTTTAGGCGATTATTAGTGACCATGCGTGGTAATGCCGTGAATTCACCAATCATTATGAACATTGGCGTTGTGGTAGTTATCCTAAGGGCTAGGTTCAGTATTGGGTAGTTGGCGAACGCCGCGAGTATTATAGTTACCGCGTGGTTAATTACGTAGGGTATCAATAGTAGTCTCTCCACCCTGGTAATGCCCAGGACATTAATGCCAGTCAACGCCTTATGAACCCTGGCATAAATCAGGGCCCAGGGACCACGCCTAGCCACCAGGGCATAAACAAGCACGAACCATGCGGCAACGCTTAAACTAATTACAATTAACGAATTACTAAATAACAGTATTAATTGAAAGGCCAGGGAGTAAATAGCCGTCATTACCACAAAAACCAGATTCGCAAAAACCACGCCTTCCTCAATACCCTCATTCATACCGCAAACGATGAAGGAGACTGGGTATTTAAACCATTCTACAAAAGCAAAATGAGAAAAAGGCATCGAAATATTTCCCGGAATCAACGGTATATACCACGCACTCACTAGGTGATTGACCGGGTAAAGGGAGTAACGAAATTAAAATGCCCAAACGAAAGTTAGACATCCAAAGATGTGATGATACTAAGGACAAAAACTTAAAAGCATAAATAGCAAGAATACCATTGCCGGGGGGGTAGGGTAGTCTGGCGAGACTGGGGGGGAGACCCAGTCTCGGGCAATTAACCTGCGGGCCTGTGGAGCCCGTGAACCCGGGTTCAAATCCCGGCCCCCCCCGGCCCCCCCCAGTCTGCGTTCAATCCTACGCAGATCATTGCCGTGGTCGGTTACATTTCAATCGGTGACCGGTTACATAAGGCTTATATACGTGCCTGGGTGATGCATCACTTGGGCAAGCATGGTTGATTGCTCGTTAATAGCCATTGAGGAGATAAGCAACGACCAACGCCTGCTAATCCTCAACTACTTAATTAGTAACAAAGGAGTTAAGCCCCCCCGTGACCTCAATGTAACGCCTAACTACATCAGCATGATCAGAAACGGCAAGCGCAGGGTCAGTGATGAACTCCTTTGCACAATGCTCAGGTTCCTAACGCCAGAGGAATTACAAGCATTATTGAAAGGCTGGGTGCCTGAGAAGAGGGCAACTCTTAGTGATGCCCTTAGGGTCATTATAACGGCTAGGGAGGACCCCCCCGAGTTCCGTGAGCAATTCCTGGCATTGCTCTCCAGGTACTTGGGCGATTATGTTCAGAGCCTTGGTAGGGTTTGGCATGTCACGAATGAGGACATCGAGGCTTACCTCAAGGCCTTGAGGCTTAGGAATGCCTCCAGGGAGACGGTGAGCATGAGACTTAGGTACATCAGGCGCGCACTGGCTGACCTGGACTGGACACTGAGTCCCGAGGGCATTAGGGACTACCTGGCTGAGGTCATTGAGGATGAGGGCCCGAACGTGGCTAGGCACATCGCCGCTAGCCTAAAGTCCTTCCTGAAGAATGTGCTGCAGCCCAGGGACCCGGGGGGGCTATTCGGCATTCTATACAATAGTTTTAGGACTATCAGGACTAAGCCAGGCAATAACGGTAAACTGCCGACCATCAACGAGCTTAGGCAAATACTCTCGAAAATCGAGAGCGTTGAGGCCAAGGTATACTTCCTGATCCTCGCGGAGACCGGCTTGAGGCCTGGTGAGCCGTTCCTAATCACCATGGATGACGTTGACCTTGAGCACGGCATGCTCAGGATTGGCAAACTCGGTGAGACTAAGAGGGCTTTCGTGGCTTTCCTAAGGCCAGAAACCCTCGAATTCATTAAGAGCCAGTACCTACCCAGGCGCGAGGAGTTTGTTGCAAGGGTTTCAAAGGCCATGGAAAACGTGGACTGGGCAAAACCCTACGTCGAGGGGGGGTTCAGGAACAGGTTCATACCATACGAAAGGGAAAGACTTAGGCATGAGATTAAGGAGGCTGCCCGGGCAGTGCTTGGCAGGGAATTCGAGCTTTATGAGTTGCGTAAGTTCTTCGCGACCTGGATGATTAGCAGAGGAGTACCAGAGAGCATTGTCAATACCTTACAAGGTAGGCTCCGCCTTCAGAGTATCGAGTCCTCATCGAGCACTACTGGTCACCAAGACACGATGAACTCAGGCAGTGGTACCTAAAACACGCACCATGCCTACTCTGCCAATGAATTGATAAAGACTTTCACCCTTGAAGATAAAGGCTTAATTACTCCGTATTGTGCGCCGTGCTCAGGCCCTTAATGCGCAACTTCTTTAAGTTAAGCTAAGGGCTTCTCATCTCGTGGGTGAGAGGCGGGGGGCTTTGCATTGATGAGTCCTTTAACTGTAATGATGAGTTTAGTAGGCGGGCTTATGAGAGGTTGGTTGGGGATTGGAGGCATTACGATAATCTTCTTTGGCAGATACCCTTCGGCACTGCGACGGTTGTTGGTGTTGTATTAACGCTGATTTACTATTACTTAACAGGTCTAGGTCCAGGAACGATAATGCTGAAGTTAGGGCTACTATTCATTCTATTAATATTTGCAATTACGATGATGGCATTATCAATAAAGATTAGGTACTTCCAGATAGAGAGGGCGGAATGCATTGAAGAGATAGAGCGTAGATGCACCCGTGTAAACGCTCCATACGAAACCGAGGCGGCCTACCCAATCATAAGCAGGACCAGGGCACGCTTCGAGGGCGTAGTGGGTAGGGGGGGTATCAGGGCCTACCAGCTCCAGGTAATACTATTCATGGCAATGATGGCGGCAATACTCATCGCAATGGCAACGACAGCCCAACAACTGGACACACAACACCAAGCAGGCATAGCAAGCCTAATACCGAACTGGGCACAAGCCGCTCTGCCGTGGATTACTACGATATTCTTCATATTCTTTACAATATTCATAATACTATTATTCGTAGTACTAATTGGGATTTTAATTAGGCTTATAATGGCGCTTTTAGGCAGATAGGTTTGAGGATACCGTCAAGTGTTGACACTTAATGACTTATTTTGTGCCCTAGGTACTGCAGGTCACAGCCTGAATAACTCATCATAAGTGAGTAATCAATACTGAGTTAAAAATGAAGGAATTAGGGTGGTGGTATTTGAAGCACGCGCCGTGTTTGCTTTGTTCTTGATTTTGCGTTGTGTTCCTTACTTGCTTAGTGCGTTTGTTATGTAGTTTTTGAGTTGTTGCTGCGTCTCCTGCCTTGTTAATTCCTGGAATACCTCAACACCCAACTGCCTTAGTTCCGTCATTGGCATTGCGTGGTTGGCCTCGTCAGTACTGCGAGGGCCATGTGCTTCGGCTTTAGGAACTCCCTGTAATGCCTCAACTGCTCAACCACGTAGTCAGGCCCACCCCACTCAGAGCTCAACACCAGTCTTAACCTCAACAATGAGCAGTGGGCTCCTACCACCATCAATCAGCCTATGCAAACCACCCCCCCAATTGAGGAATTCATCAACAACGCCCTCGAAAACCACGATGTCGGGTATTAAGTGGAGCCTACCACCGCCGGTAAATGCTGAGGTTATGTGTGGGTATATTGATGGTTGGTAGTAAATCGTGAACTCCCTATTAAAAGTTCTAGACCTAATGAAGGCGAATGGGTTGTTCATGGTGAACTCAATGTACCAGTAATCACGGCGTATCGTCTCACCATCGACAGCTCAACAATCTTGGAGAGAACCCAAAGCTCGGTGACGTGAGCCAATGTGTTCTGGATGGATTGGGCCCTACCCCCCCAGCCGTGTCTAGAGCCATTGATGCGAATAGCGATAGGTATGGGTCCTCAAAGGCCTCCCTAAGCCTAGCCTCATGACCGCCAAAGACAATGTTCTTAGCCCCCCCAGACCCTCATCACATTCAAAACCTCACTCACGAAAGTCGGTACAAACCTCATGTAAAGATCGACGTAGGCCCTCTCATCACCGAGAATCCTAAACCTACCCGCGTACTCACGGGTGATTCTCTCAACGGGGCATGAGTAGCACTCAATGGATTTTCCGCTAAGCCTACACAGCGTTGCATTTGTATAACCGCTGTTTGAGAAGGATATCCTCATGATAAGCCTATCACCAATAACGTCCAGTGGGACCTCGTAAACCTCCTCAGTGCGGTCCCTACCCCCCCACTCACGCCTACTAATGATCCTAGCCCCCCCACGCAGGTACTTAACATTGGTTAGAAGGCCGGACTCATCCTCAACATACACATAGTCAGTACCCCCCCTAGTACCACCAACCAATTGCTCAACCTCAGCCGTGGAATCACGAACCCTAAACCAAGAAACCCCCCCACCACTCAAGAAATTACAATTAGCGGGAGGCCATGAAGATGCAGGACCCACCTGCATTAAAAAGTCATGGCAAAACCCAATTTAAGGTTTATTGACGTGGTGCGGTGATCATTACCCGCGTTTGGTTAGTATGTTTTATTTCCCACCTCACTATTTTCGTTTTAATGCTTGTTGATTCCTCTGGTGAGGGTGTTCCTTACGTGTTTAGGAGGTTTGTTGATGATGCCTTGGGCATAATCAATGAGTTTGAGGGCTTGGTTGGCATGCCCGTCCTACCAATAATCATGTCCCCCCCATACAGGTTCATAGATCACACAGTTGTCGACACCGTTTACTCGGTGATTAGGGGATTGGGTGGTTTTAAGGACTTGGCCGTGGTGCTCAACTCAGCCGGTGGCAATATTGATGAGGCATACCTACTGGCTAGGCACCTTCAGGGTATTGTCAGTGGTAAATTAATCATTTACGTGCTTAGGCTTGCCAAGAGTGCGGCATCAATACTCGCCCTGGCCGGTGATGAGTTGGCGATGATGCCAATCGCCGAGCTTGGGCCGATAGACCAGTGATATACTACCCGAGGGGGGGTAAGACATTCGTGCCCATTCAGTCGGTGATTGAGTCCTTCAATAGGGTTCTCGAGGCATTGAGGGTTGGTGATTTGCCGAATAAGGTTGTTTCCGAGATCCTCGATAGGCCCCCCCAATAATTGAGATTGGGGATTACGCAAGGGCTCTCGAGCACAACATAGACTTAATGGTTAGGGTCTTAACGGCTAGGATGCTCAGGGGGGGTGATTCTAGTAAGGCCCTTGAGGTTGCAAGGAGGTTCACGGGCTATAAGCAGCACAGTGCCGCAATAACAATCAATGACTTGGTGGAGCTTGGGATCAGGGTTAGGGCTGCCGCAGGCCGTGAGGAGGAGCTTCTGTGGAGGCTCTACGAGTCCTTCATAACGAATGTCGTTAAGACAGAGGAACTACTCACACCACCGGACATGGGCCAGGAAATAAACATTAAGCTTGGTAGGGGGGGAGTACTACTGGCCAGAAAGCCAGTGCTAAAGGGGGGGGTGGAGGGCGAGACCGAGTAATAAGACCGACACTCACAGCCTAAAAGCCCAGGCCTAATGAGGAGCTTAAGCAGTGGTACTTGAGGCACGCACCGTGCCTACTTTGCCGGTGACCTACTCATTTCGTTTTTATGAGGAGCATGCTCGTGAGTATTACTATCCCTATAAATATTGATACGAAATATGCAGTACTTAATGAGAGTCCCATGAGTAAATATATAATCATTAACTCAATAATGCCTGAAATTATTATTGAGATAGCAACCCTCTCCATAACTTCACTTAATGTAGATAATATTGATTGGCTCAACACGTTATAACGCCTGCCAAGCCACCTAACATATCCGAGGAATAACAGTACTACGCTCATTAATGGTAGTATTATAATTGAGGATGCTAAGGCGGCGAAGGCAGGTGATGAATTTTGTATGGCTATTAGATATAGCTCCGAGGATAGGTATGCTGGCGGGTACATCAATAGTATTGATAAGGCAATACCACCGATAATGCCTGCCGTGAATAACCCAATTGGTGGTTTATTCATTAATTTATTCGTTAAGTATTTGACAATGGACTTATGACCTCCTTCTCTTGCATAGTCAATGGGGGTCTTACCATAAATATCCACTACATCAATCAACGCACCATGCTTAACCAAGAACTTCACAATACTAAAGTGCCCATTCTTTGCCGCAATATGTAATGGCGTAACTCCATTAATATCCTTAGCATTAATATTGGCACCATGCTCAACCAAGAACTCAACAAGCTCTAAATTACCAAGTGAAACTGCGTAATGAAGCGGTGTCCACCCCCTGAAATCCCTGGTATTTATATTGGCCCCCCCAAGCTTAATTAACGTGTTTATAGTGTTCTGTAACTCCCTAATCTTAGAGGTGTTATTGGCGCATTCCTTATTTGCCATGCAGTCATTCACGGCCTTAATCAAAGCCTCATCAAGGGATATCTGCCTACTGGTTTGCTCCAATGGCCTTTGCGCCTGTGTCTGCGCAGACTGCGTTGATTGTGATTCCTGAGGTACCGAGGTAGTTGGTGCGGAGGTACTTTGCGTCATATCCTTACCTGGTGATTCCGGCAATGGTATTGGTGAAACCCCCCCCAGGTTTAGGCTTGGAAATATGACTGATAGTATTGCCTTCTCCTCAGTTGTTAGGTGATGTGCGTATGCAGTCTTTATTTCAACCCTATTTATCCCAAGACTATTTAGTACGCTCACTACAACCCTAATGATGCTCTCGTACAGATTAGGGCATTTATTCTGCTTACCCTCCTCAAGCATTTTATGAATAGCACTTGAAACTTGAGACACTATTTGCCAGTCTTCAAAGCCTATCTTGCCAATTCTTCGGTACTTTGCCATGAATTCCTTAAGCTCGAGCATCCCATGTGGAAAGCACTTCTCAAACGCCTCTAAATCGGTAAACTGCAGCTCAGGTTTCCATAGTGCATCGCAGATGGAATAGCACGTTTGCAATGACGCCTTATCATCACCATGATACTTAACACAATCCCGATAACACTCAACGCGTCTATCTAAATCACTTGAACCACCCATACCTAATCACCGGTAAGAAAACAAGTAATAGGAATGGGGGGGAGTTCATGAATCGGAGAATAATCAATAAAAGACATCAATATGAACAACGCACCTCCCCTTTAAAGCATTGCTGGGTTTGTAATCATCGTGTTTCAAAATATTTAATCAACGGCTTAATCCATTATTATTGACCCCAATTATGTTAGCCATTGTTATTGTTAATGAGTATAGAGCTAATGAGGATACCCCACCACTCCAGTACTGCCCATGGCTGGGTAAGTTTGCCTAAGCTAGATAATGGTGTTGGCAGGATAATAAATGGATTACTTCTCATGAGTAATGTTCTGCCTAAGTATTATTATTGGCTCAACGAGGTGGAGCCAATAAGCGTCTTCTGCGCCAATCACTCCAGTCAATGAGAGTATTAAGTATGAGTATTAAAATTATGATTACGAAGAATGCCACCATGGATTCGTACAACGTAACAGTCTCTGGATTAAGCGTGATCGGTCCTGATTTAAGCATTTTATACACAATGTACTCAACCACCGGATTAATGAAGGCCGCTGCAAAGAATGGTGCAAATAAACTCTCAATGTGCTCAAACCAAGGGGGGGTATGACGCGTAAACATCCTGTTTCTGCATTAAGAGAAGAAATAAAGCGAAGACGTCTCGCTCTCCAATTAGCATATTCAACGCCTAGTATAAGACCTAATGCTGTTGCAAAGAATAGTGCGGAGAAAAACATGGAGAGAGCGAAAGCATATACAGAGGTGACGTACTTGATGTATGCCAAATAGGCGAAATAGGCAGCTGGTGATACAAAGATTATGTAATTGATGATCAAGCCCATTAATACATTACCTATGTATGAGTAATCTGGCTCAACGCACTCATTACCACTTGCTTCAGGCTTTCGTTCATTATTAGGGTGTTCAGAGAGATTTGGAGGTTCCGGGGGGGGTCTCTGGGGGGGCTCTGGCGGTATTCCCTGGTCGTTATTCTCGGATAGGTACTTCTCATACCCTGGAGGAATAATGGCTCTGGGCCCGCTGGGTATGTCCGTAGCTCGTTTTTGCGATGCTTCGTAGTACTTCGCTATTTCATCAATTGACGGTCTCCTTATTTCTTCAACATTTGGGAATATCTCCATGATTAATTGTCTTACCTCCTTGGGCATTCCGTGTAGGTGCGCCTTCCTCACTGAGTACCTGTCTATGCCCATCTCGTCCAATTTACTGGTCACTATCCTAACTATCATCTCCTCCGGGTCTGGGCACTTGTTTTGCCTGCCCTCCTCAAGCATCTTGTTTATGATGAACGAGACGTGGGCGACAATCTGCCAATCATCAAGCCCAATCCTACCGGCCCTCCTATACCTCGCCTCGAATTCACCAAGCTCCAGAATTCCCTGTGGGAAGCAATTCGAGAATTGCTCAGTACCAACTTGAATGCCGGACTTCCACATGGCATCACACATAGACCTACAACTCTGCAGCGCGGCTAGGTCATCACCATGATACTTAACGCAGTACTGATAGCAATCAACCAACTTACTCGGTAACTGCTCCTCAGCCACACTTGATTGGGCAGGCGGCGCCTCCACAACCTCGCTCGAACGTGATAACGCCCTAATCAACTCCTCATTCTTTCTAACGCAGTACTCCCTCAACCCCCCCTCAACCTTGCCGATGCTTGATTTGCACGTGCTTAGTAGGCTCCTCAGTCTCTCGGCCTCATCCCTCGAAATACTACCATCCTTGGTGCCTAGTTCGATTAATCTCTCGGCCTTGCTGAGGCAAATCTCATAGCACCTATCCCTACCCGAGCCAACAGGGTACAAACCCTCACAATTACTGAGGCAATCAACAAATGAATCAAAAACACCCATTAAATTAGTAAAGATAGGAACAACATTAAAGCATTGCTAATCATAGTTAACGTACGAGGGTGATTACACCGGCAGTACTTAATACACGTAACCACCCGATTTTAAAGTGAATTACATGAGTAATGCGATGAGTAGTGAGGGGGGGTAATACAACGAGAGAGTCGTCAAGGAATCTCGACAATCAAAAGGCACTCACAATCTTTAGGGCTGAACTTAATGAAGGCCGTGAATCATTTAGCGGGTCATTTTATGACCCATTCCTTAAGTCCGCAGCCCATGTACGTGTTTTTGCCTGGGCACCTCCTTATCTTGCCCTCAAGCAGTTGAAATGCGTGCTGGAAGTTGAATGACCTATATTGAGTATGCCCCCCCATGTACACCTTCCTCACCACATACGCAACGTAATCAGCCACTTGAATGAGAGGTTCATCCCTCGAATCCCTGAATACCACGGATAACTTAAACGTTGGCTTGGCACGGGATTTCCTAATGGCATACCCAACATCCATCTTAACCCGGCTATTCTCCCTTGGGGGGGATTGGGAGTCAAATATTAAAGTCGCCCTGGAACAATTGGGGGGGAACCACGGCTTCGACATAAACACACGCTCAACAAGGTTTGTGATTGCAACCCTCATCACACCACCTGGATTCCTCACAACCACGTTCCCCAAGGCCCTCACAACAACTATATTCAACAGTATATTCAGGCCAGAAATCAATTGGGCAAAGTCATTGAAGACTTGAACCCTCCTAGATATGTCAACCCTCTTCCTCCTCCACTCACTGGAGTAACCGACTAAGTCACTCGCGTGAATCTCACTAATACTAATGCCAAGCCCCCCCCGCGAAACGGAACCCACGAACTCCCTAACCCTATTTCTAGCATCACAAGCACTTAATTCATCAATCGCCACAGAGGCGATGACGAAAGGACCCCCCCTCCCAAGCTCATTAGGCTTCCCCCCCGACTCATCAATGAAAATCATTAAACACATTAATATGCACGAACCCCCCCACTCAATAATAAAAAATTATTAATTACTTATTGAATTAATGGCGGAACCATGAGACTAATACTCAACAACCTATCCATAAGAGATAGCTTTTTAAGCACGTATTATGAGCTAAATAATGAACAGGCAGTGGGGGGGGACCCCCCACGCGGGCGGCCCTCATTTGCCGCCGCCGTGGGGGGGTGGGTGAACCCCCCCATTCTCATACTTTAAATGCTTAACGCTATAGACCCTTTTGTAAATGATGAGCTTAGCAATTCATTAACGGTCCGCCACCTGTGGCATATTAGCAATTGGGCAAGGTTATTAACGCCTCCAATTACATGCCGGGTATCTCGTATCATGACCACCACTTGGATTAAAGTTTATGAATCGCCTACGGAAAAACGCGTTAACAACAAAAACATGTTCACAATCTTTAAGATCGAACTTAATGATTCCCGTGAATCAATTAGGGAGCTTTTGTTTCACAGCTTAGCGTCAAGGGGCTTGGCAACTCGTGAAACAAAAGGCTCCTGGCACCAAGTGAATTGCTTCTCGGTGGGTCTCCGTGCTTCAGATAAAATGGTTTTTGCCTGCGCCACTGCTGGTGCCAGATTGGATGAGTGCCTAACACTAGTTAGCCCTCCACGTCTTCAGACAAAATAAAATAAACTAGCGATGTTTTACGCTACCTATGATGGCTAATAAGAGTTAGTCATAAATACCGAGTTGCAGCCTTTCACAGATGCCCAGGCGTAGGCAGGGGGGGTATAACTTGACGCACGTGCTCCTGGTGTTAATTGCTAGGAGGGAGACCGTTCAAACCAAAGAACTGAGGAGGCTATTCGGTAAGAACGTCTACGCATACCTGGATAGGCTCAGGGAGAGTGGCGTAATCACAGTCCATGATGATGTAGTAACCCTAAACTCAAGCTTCAGGGACTTAATTAACCTGTACATGAGGGAGCTTGATACTCACATAAATCATTGATTCAGTTAATTCCGCCTGCAATGGTTTTCGACTAACCAATTGAGTACTGGAGGGATAGGGTTATTTTCGGCGGCGTCACCGGCACTGAGCTCCAGGGCTATAATAGCGAGGCCGTCGATTGGGAGGTTCCTGGAGGAAATAAGGTGGTTCTGATTTTGACGCCCGTCCCTGGGGGGGCAGTCTCAAAATCAACCCGCCTTTTCTTCCTCCCCCCCATTGCTTTCCTTACTCCTGAGTAGGCGGATGCCGTACTTAATAAGCATGAGTATGGCGATGATCGCCAGCCCAACCCCACTCAATTCCCTGGTTATGATGATGCTGAGGATGCTCGCTGCCGCGAAGGCTATGAGGAATGCACCGGTGATTCTCTTGGCCCAGAGCCAAACTAGGCCTCTAAGCCTGCCCATGCAGCTCACTTCCTCCTCACGAACCTAACCCCCCCAAGGTAAAGCAGTATTGCCGGTAGTAACCAAGCACCGACTATGAACCCAACCACGCCGGGCTTATGACGCCGAACGACAATATTTCTAGACTGGTTTGAATCGCACCGATTACAGAGAGCGCGCCGAGCACGAGCAGGACAATCCCAATTGTTTTCCTCCACGCCACGCGCCTAGTAACTGCTTTTCCTTATATAATGATTATCCCTCTACTCCCCCCCCATCTTTAGATGGCGGGACTTGTCATTTGTTTAGCCATGTATGCTGCCCCCCCTTCCGTTTAATGACTACTGACCCACTCATGCCTTTACTCATTTAATAGGTTCGTTTAGTTTTCGGTTGCTCACTTCCTGCGTTTAATGAGTAGTGTTGTTGCTGTGGCTACGGCAATCGCCATGATTAAAATTACTAGGTTTGTGTAGTTTGGTGTGTAGGTTATTGTGACAGTGGTTGGCTTGTCTATGGTTAGGGCTAGCTCTGTGGCGTTTGGCCGGAGTGTGATTAAGCCCCCCCAGTACTCCGGTATTGGCTTCGCCTCAATGCCAATGCTTGAGCCTGCCCTCACGTAACCGCTGAAGCTCGTCGTTAACGAGCCATTAACAATGACTGGGTAGTTACTGCTCACAGTGACTAGGTAGTACGTGGTCCAGGTGATGCTCAGCGATGTGGGTGAGTTCACGGTAATCGTCTCGTTACTGATTGACGGCTTGAACATGGTGCCGTTACTCAAGACCACGCTGTTAGCCTCAATAAGGAGTGTTGAGCCCCCCCTAGCCACCCAACCAACGTAGTTCGTGGTCTCATTGCCATTCACGTAAATGGGCAGCACGCTTGCAATGCTCACTAGGTAGTATGGTGTCCAGGTGATGCTCATGGTCATTGGCGCATTCACCGTGATTGATTCATTGCTGATTCCCGGCACAAGCATTGTTCCGTTGCTCATCATAACCCTGCCAGCCTCAATACTCAGTGTTGAGCCTGCGTTGACCCACCCCCCCGTGTAGTTGGTGGTCTGCACCCCCCCATTCACCGTGATTGGGAGTGGGCTCGCTATGCTGACCAGGTACTGCACTTGGTAGGTTGGGGGGGAGACCGCGTAAGTCGCGAACCAACTGCCCGGCTCAATGACTGGCGGGGGGGTTGTCGTGAATTCACCGTTCACGTAGTACCCAGTTAGTACGTACCTAACCCCATAACCGGCGTTGATTATTGACGTGCAATTCACGGTGTACGGCTGAGTCACGTAGAACGCACTGCTAACCCCCAGTCACCGGGTTACTTAATTCGACGTAGGTCATTGGCAAAAGCGGGATCTGCGGCTGTGGGTTGATCAAGCCGATGTTCGGCGTGCCCACATTCACAATTGCGTAGGCGCCCGGCATGCTGACCTGTAGGTCAGTCGCTGACTCGGCTGTGGTAAGTGCAAAGCTGTAGTCATTGGGTGGGGGGGCAGCCAGGATGTGCCACTCCAATAAACAAGCGCCAACTCCGCACTTAGGGAGTTAAACACCGCGGGGGGGACACCGCTTGAGTAGCCACCAAATACGAACTCCGCATTAAGCGGTAAATCACTTGGCGTGAGTTGGTTGCTTATTTCAATGCCCGCGCCCTCAATGGGTTCGTTGAACGTTATTGTGGCGTTGTCGTACCAAACAACCTGTGGGGGGGGCTCGTAACTCCCGCTCTGGATAATGACGTAGCCGAAGCCGACATTCACCGTGTTGCTGCCTGCCTGCTCCACTGCAATGACTAGGTAGCCGGAGAACGGCAGTGAGTAAGTCATGTTCTGCGTCATGTATATGTACGCGTAGCCCTCCGTCGAGTTTTGTATGGAGCCCCCCCCGCCAACTATGTTGCTCGGTGTTGATGGGTATGTCGTGTAGTTCCAAACATTAACCACTAGGTTAAACTCATTACTCTGCGTGAGGAGGCTCATGGTGTTTTGTAGCCAGAAGTACTGGGTTGAGCCGTCGGCGAGCCTCACGACTAGCCAGGCGTTGAGTTGGAGCGAGACTGCGCCGCTTGGGATGTTGTACTCGCTCGCGTATAGGCTGTAGCCCGAGATTGATGTTATGTTGAAGAACCCCCCCATGACTGCGTTTGTCGTTATTGGCGTACTCGGTGCTGAGGAAATACCCATGCCGAATGGGCTTGTTTCGTACCTCAGCTCTAGGCATGTCTCGTAATTGCTTGGAGCTGGGTAGACAACAACGACGTAGTCACCAGCGGGTAAAATGACTAATTGCGAACCCGTACTGCCAATTGTTGATGCGTAAACGGCATTTACAGCGTGACCGGAGTACCACGCATTGTACTGGCTCTGCGTGAATACGTAGAGGCTGTACTGCTGACTAGGCACGCAACCACTCGCTCCAACAGCCGCATAACCAGTGGAATTCAAGGAGAGAGACCAGTAAACGAACTCAATGTTTGGAGAGGGCGGAGGCACGTACTGAGCATGAACAACAAGAGCCAATGCGGTGATGATCATGACCGTCGTGATTACTACCGTAATCCCCCCCATAACGGGGGGGGTTTCATACCACCCCCCCACTCTCCCTTTGCTCCACTTAAGTCTTTACTTTTGTTACCCGCATTTTCAACATCATCGACAAAGAACCCTCCTTAGGCTTTCTAAGTCTCTCGACAATCAATCTGTCACAAACTATTATCGCGGACGCATCGAACCGACTTCCTCTAGCAAGTCCATGTCCAGCTCATCCTCATCTACGGTGTGGTTTCTCGCGAGCTCGGCGATATACGCGATCTCGTCAAGCCTGACGAGCGCCTTCCTCATGCATACGTCGACGTCCTCGCACTCGCGATCGTCATTGACAATCGTTATGAATCTCTCGTTGCAGTCAACGAGCCTGCCCATTATGCCGAACCTCGAGCGTCTCAACCGAACCTCAACGAGCTTATTCATGAAGTCCTTGATGTCCTCACACGTGAAGCTCATTGCTGACCACCAGCCTCAGGTTGAGGCTCGATTGTCTTGACATAACCCTTATTGATATAAACAAGCTTGCCGTCAGTCGTTACGACCTTAAGCCAGAACTTTGTGTAGGCAATCAATTGACCAGTCACGGCCTTGCCATCATCCATCGTAATGACTATAGTCCTATTCAGGTAATCATCATCAAACGAGTCCCTATAGCCACGCCTTTTCTCCTTCTTGCCATCCTCGCCGGGCTTAGCCTGGGCCTGCCTCTGGGCGAGCTTCTGAAGAAGCTCCTTCTGACTAATGTTTGTGACGGGCCTACCACCCATTGTAATCTTACCACTCATTACCGAGTAAGGCAATCCAAAACTTATTTGAGTATCGAACTAAGCGCCGAATCTCATTTAACTGCTTAATCGCTGCGTACATGATGGGTTGGGGGGGAAGGATAACAGCACTCGTCAGCTACAACCTGGCGGTTAACCTACACAGGCTTTGGGCTGTTTATGAGAAGACCAATGAGCCGGGCAGGCTAATACCCTTCATGCTGGAGACTTTTCCCTGGACATACCCACTACTCACGACAACCAAGTCCAAAAGCGTTAAGGAGTTGAGGCCGGACATAACCTATTGGGCACTCACTGGGACCACCCTCCTGGTGCCTTGGAGACTCTCAACGAGCATGCAGGGGGTTGGCAAGACCACGGCAGCCCTATTCTTCGCCTGCAGGCCCATGACAAGGGAATTCTGGAGGAGGTACGACTGGGTCAGTAGGGAGCCACCGCCATTCGAGACCCTTGAAGACTGTGTCAACGCAATCGTTGATGAGGGTCTCTTCATAAACAACCTGGACTCACTAATAGCCCTAATCGCGGCTGCCAAGCCAAGCGGGATCAAGTACCCAGTCGTTGTCCTTGACGACCTAAGCGCCTGGGCAAGCAGCAGAGACATCAGCATCTGGAAAACACTCACGGGCCTACTAACCACGTTCAGAAGCTACGTAGGCATTGTAATAGGCACGGCAGCCGGACTCAACCAAGTCTTCGTGGACATCAGGAGGAATGCAACCCTCGTGGGCGAGGTTGGTCAGTACGTAGCTGAGGAGTGTAGTGGGATCAGGATTAACTGGGTTAAGTGCGTTGATAAGACAGCCACATGCAGTGGCTCGAGGGGGGGTAGGGAACCGATTAACCTGGGCTTCGGCCCCCCCACGCTAACGATGATATGCGATGAGTTTGCTGACAGGGTTAGAAACACGGTTGGCTACCGCAAGGCGAGCACGGTGGCTAGGGACGTCCTCGTCACCAAGATACTGCAGTCGAGGCCCTAGGGGGGGAAGTAATTAATCGATCACAACCTTAAAAATCAAGTCACGTCTCCTCATTATGACTTAATAAACTTTGATTATAGGGGGGGAAAGAGGCAGGCTGGCTATTGGGTAGGAACCAACCCCCCCCTCCACGAGGGGGGGTTTTCTCGGTGAGTCGACACTCAAATAAATAAGCAATTCGGGCTTAATAACGTGATTGAGGAGTGCCTGGGATTGAACGGAAACCCCCCATAAAGTCAGTGAGGCACGAGGTAATAAACGCAGAGGAGCTCCTGAGGATGTATTCGCCGTTCTACCTGCCAGGAAATCAACCCCCCCTTGATGAGGTGGTTTACCTGCCTGGCATCGCTTATGCAACGAGCCTCATCAGGCGCGGCTTCACCCCAGTCATCGGCTTGACCGATTACACGCCACCCGTCAAAGGCGGGCCAGGCAGCCTGGTGCTTTTCGGCGCCAAGTGGGTAGTTGCCATGAAAAGGCTCGGCAGGGAGGGCAGGAGGAAGGCATGGGCTAACCTGGTTTACTTTGAGACGAACGACGTGGCTGACGCGCTCAGGCTCTACGCATTGATTAATGAGGTTGATGCTAGGTCAGCGAGGCCCCAGGCACTGAGGCAAGCCGGTGAGGTCCTGCTCAGGGGGGGTTTCGCAGAGCCCTACCTACTGCATTGCCTGGTGGCGCAGCCAGAGGGTGAGGTGCTTAACCTGTTCAAGGCCCTGGTTAGGTATGTCAAAGGGTCAAGGGATGCTGTTGACTTGGCCGTGATCAATAGGCACGCTGAGAAGTTAGTCGACGTAGCGAGGGCATTCATTGGGGGGGCTTGAAGATGGGCAGTGTTAGGGAGGCCCTTGTGCGGGGGGGCTTTCAAAACGCGGAGTTGGAGGGCTCACTCGCCTTGATACCCCTACTCGAGAGGCTTGTCCAGAGGGCGGTGGCTGAGGTTGGGCTTGAGGGTGGTGGGCATGCCAAGGGACAGGGAGGTCCTTAGGCTCGAGGCTATTCGCGTGGTTAGGGATTACCTACAGCATGAGATTAGCTCGGTGAAGGGTGGCTTTATACCGCTGACCATAAGGAGGGTGGTTAGGTTCGCAATCCGCAAGTATGGGACAGTGCCGATAGACACGGAGAGGCCCGAGCTAATCATTGCCGAGGTCATTAGGTGGATATGCGTGGCCTTCGCTGGGGCCAAGTCCTCTAAGCCAGCCTCATGCATGATACTGAGGAGCGCCGCTGAGAAGGCGCTGAGGTGGATTGAGGAGGAGCTTAGGAGGGGTGTCGTGGATAGATTCGACTCAATGCTTGGGGCTGGGCAGTAAACAGTGGTTTTTCATTGGGCTCATTGATTAGTATCGGTAGGGGTGCACTCATCACCCGTCAGGCTGAGTGCGTCTCCTCACCCAGCACTTCTAACACATATTAATAGAAACTAGTTTATGAGAGGCACCTCACTGATTCACCTCAGTCCTCGAACCGCCTTAATGAGTGCCTCCTCCTCAGGTGGCTCCTCGTACTCGGCGATGTACGTGACCGAGTCAAGCCTGATGATTACCCTCCTCATTCGCCCAACGCCCAATCCCCCCCTGTGGGCGTCCTCAAGCGTTATGAATCGCCCGTTACAATCAATGAGCCTACCCCCCCAAACACTCTCCTTGTACTGCTTGAGTTGAACCTCCACGTACTTGTTCATGAACTCCTTAATGTCATCGCACGTGATTTTCATCAATGCCCAATAGGCTTAGCCAGTATTTAGGAGCTTTGCTTTGCTCAGGCTGTGCAAAAGTGCGTAAACCACCTTTCTTAAGGGGGGGGCTGAGTAGCTAGCAGCTCAAGTCACTGGGCACCTTGAAAAACAAAACGCTAACTACTTAACCTACACTCGGCATTAATTATTATGTGAAAAGTACACGGGGGGGCTCACGGTATTCACGTGAGACTCCGTGGCTTAAACTTTGCCAAGTGTACTACGGGATTCTACTTTTCTGCTGATTCTACTGAACTCTGCACTAACCCCCCCTATACTTCTGTCTCTACGTGGGGGGGTTATTAGAGGCTGAAAGTGAGGGGGGGTTGAATTGTGCGTGAATCGTGCATACGTAATTAACTAGTTACTAGAGTAAGTGAGAAACTTGGTAGAACCGGTAGAAAGGTAGAAAGTCGTGCTTTATTTTATTTAAATCAAATGATTTCTTTACTTTATTTAAGAGCTCTCTTTCTGCTTCTCACTCTCTTTCGTGGACTCCTCGGTTGCTTCGTAGAAGATTCTTATGAATTCGTCCAGGTCAAGGACGTAGTACCTAGTGCCTTTGTATGGCGTGCCCTCCTTGCCCAACCACTTGCGCCTTCCTCCTGCACTACGCCTAAGGCGTATGGCTTAACGTAGACCTTGACCTTACCCTCCTGCAAAGCCCTGGCTATTGAGTTAGGCACCTTGGGGGGGCTCTTGACAAAATCCTCATTCGGCCCAACACCAAGCAGCTTAAGCACCCTGTCCTGTATCTCAATCACCTCATTCGAGTACTTGGCATTATGAAGCTCGATGCCACTCGATAGATTGTTTAGCAATGCATCAACCACGTCCATCCACGTCCTTATCTGAATGCCAAGGCCCCTGGCGAATTCATATGCTGCATCCCTAAACTCCTCCTCATCACTCCTCAATAACTGGGGGGGCTTCTCACCCTCGTACTCCTGAAGCACAAAGTCCAGGGCCTTTATGTAATCCTCAATGACTTTGCCCAGCCCCCTCATCACCCATTGCGTATTCCCTGCCTAGCGCCAGGAGTAGCTTCTTCGAGAGCTCGTAAATATCCCTGGACTTAATGAGCTCATCCCTGTACTTAGGCCACACCCTGTTTATTGCCCCCCCGTATATCGGCTTGACCCTACTCGCTAGGTCGATCAACTCATCGGTGCTAGCGTTCAGTGGCTCGTGTTCCCAATTAATCGTTACGACACGCCTGGCAAAGGCGAATTCAGTGGCACGGGCTTGAACCTTCCTCAGGAATTTGCTGAATTGCACATTTGTGAAGACTATGATGCCCCCCCTATTACTCCTGAAGAATGCGCCGATTCCAGGGCCGTACCTAGCGGCGTGGACGCCGATAATGCCGAAGCCAATCGTTGCCTCAATAATGAACTCCTCATTGCTAGTTAGCTCCTTCTCGGTCTGCTCATCTAGTATTAGAGGCAGCCTGTTTAGGCTAATTAGATTGCGGAATTGCTGGTAAGTCCTCACGCTACCCTTAAGTACTACGAAGTACATCTCGTTGAACTCATCCGTGATGCCCAGGAGTGGCATCATGATGTACTCCACGAGTGATGTCTTACCCTCACCACCACGGCCATAGTTCCAAATCAATGAGTCTATGAACGTCCTATTGAACTTCCTAACGTACGGGCTGACAATCTTCCCGAGGACAAAGGCGACGTTGGCCAGGGCACGCCACTTATTATTGCCTGGGTAGTGGCTCATTATGAAGTCGTGAATCACGGCTAACGACTCAATGCCGTAGTCATTGAGGTCAAGGGGGGGCTTTAGCCTGGACTTATCAAGCCCGAGCAATTCAGCCAGCCTGAGGGTTGGGTCTATGACGCCATCCTCAGTAATGCCAGGGGGGGTTAGGTAGCCCTCCTCCTTAATCATCATCTTCTCGATTGCCTGCTGAACCTCATTACTCAGCCTCTCGATTATGTAGCCAGAATTCCTTAATTCATTAACTAGGTTATTAACATCATCAACTATGTGAATCCTGCCACGCTTATCAACGAAGACTATGTAGGCGTTACCCGTGAACTTCTCGTTGAACCACACAATGGTCTTCGGCAGTGTGCAAAGAATCTCCTCCACGTCGAAGTCCTCATTGTGCGTAACCTTCTTCACCTCGATGTGGTCATCATTCTCGATTCCGCAAATGCTGACCTTACAGTCGACTCTCACATTCCCGTCGTACCTCACGATTCTCTTCAGACACGCCGTGAATGAGGCACCCTCACACGCCAGCGGCCTCCTAACACCCGAGCTAATGCCCAGGGCATTCAATAACTCACCTATGAATGCCTCGGCCTTTGCAATGGCCTCCTCCTCACTCAAGCCCCCCCTTGACTTGAAAAGCTCGATTAAATGCTCGTAAAACTTTGGCTTACCCCCCCACCTGCGCTTATCCTCGTCAGAACCACCTGCCCTGCCATAAACCCAGTCCAGAATGTAGTAGTCCTTCTTGACGTTTTCATCTGGGTACTGCTGCTGGGCCCATGTGGTGAGCATGTCAACGAATTTCCTGGCCGATTCATAGCTGACGCACCTCCACCAAAGCATGCCGAGGATGCCGAAGAGCATGTGGTCTCTGAAATTGGGTACATAGACGTCCTTGAACATTTGCACAGCCTGAGCAATCCTGTCCTCTGGAATAATCACCTCCTCACGGCACCTCCTAGTGCCGAGGCCACCAGTTTGCTGAGTAACCTCCTGCTGCTTCGACTCCTTTCCATAGCCCAGGGCGTTTAGGAGCGTCCTCCACTCATCGCAAGTCAACTCACTCGGTGGCACGACCAAGCCATTTACAATCGCTGGATTACTCCACTCGTAGTTAATGCCGCTTGGGTGAAGGCTAGGTGGAATGAGTTCATAACCCCCCCTGAGCCTGAGCTCGATGTCTCCACCCATCAACTTCTTAGTTCCCTCGCTAAGACCAACGCAGTTGCCTGGAACTAAAACAGCGTAAGCCAAGCCACGCCTAGCCTCAGGCAGCTTGAATGAGTGTGGCTCATTACCCATTTCATGCGTGCACACCTCACCATCGCATTTAATGCCGTGCTTATCCCTGTCAATTGGGCACCTCGGACCAGTGAGCCACTTCCACGAGCCCTCAATCTTATTCGCCAGCTCCTGCGGCAGTCTCTGCTTAACATCATCCCAAGTCCATGGGTTATCCACGTCAATAATCACGAGCCTCTTATCGGGGGGGAACCACGGGTTGATGTTGCCAAGCAGTGCAATGCCCTTAGCCCTCCTCAATGCCTTCTTCACGTACTCGTTTATGAAGTCCTCAGTCATGTGCTCGTCATAGTACTTGGCGTATTCCTCAATACCGATTGGCATCTTTGACTCATTAACGAAGATGACGTTATACCCAGCATGAACCAGTAACCTAGCCGTCTCCTCAATGCTGAGGCCAATTGCCCTAACGGCCGTCATGCCCAATCACCTCGATTATTTTGGTCAATTCCCTCACGAATTCGCCCTGGCTCATCGACTTGGCCATTGTCATAAGTTTCGAGTCAGGCGTGACCACCACCCTCCTTAATTAGTTCATTCAGTTTCTCAACAAACTCCTCGGCAGTCATTGAACGAGCCATGGCCATCAATGGTGAATTGAACGAGATAACCCATATTCGGGAGGTCCTTGCCCTCGTGAAATTGAAAGGCTCGATCAACTCCAGCTTTTCAAGATTACCCAACAGTCTCGCTGCCGGCCTGACGTATTTGAATGGGCTATCGTAGCCCATTTTTGCGGTAACTCGAGCGATCTTGCCTGGGTAAACAACAACGTTCCCTTTAGCCTCGCGCAGCAGTATGTATAGACCTAGTATGACCTTATTGTTTCTTGAACGGGAAACTCTAAAAAGCAGTACTGGCTCCTTCATTGTGGATCACCCTCTGGGTCTCTCTCACTGGGGGCCCTTGCACTAGGACGCTGGTTTTCCTTCACGGCAATGGGTATTATTGTGATTATCACCGTCGAGCCGTGAATGAAGAAATTCGAGAGTCTAACAGGAATCCTGATCACATAGGCATTGAACTTGTTCCTCAACGTGCCTTGAAAGGTAATACCTGTCCCCATCTCCCTAACGAGCACCATCATCCTATCGACATAACCAACCTTCCTCAATTTCTCCGCCTCTCCCCTGGTTATCGAGAAGGCCAGGGAACGTTGATTCTTTATAACGTGAGCGTAGACAACCGTCGGCAGCCCAACTGATACATTTAAAAAGTTCTGTATAAACTGCGGAGTGAGTGATGTTAAATATCCCCGTGGGTGGGCCTTGACTGAGTTTGAGTGCTGACCCCCCCCATACCGGGTCACTGAATTTTGTCTTGACCGGTTCTTAAGACTATCGTTCAAAAATTAATAATGTTTGACCCCCCCCTCGTGGGGGGGGTTCATCACCGTGAAACAGTTTTCCCCCCAACTGTTTCACGGTCTAACTCCGGTTTTTCTTGATTCGTGGTAAGAAGTTCAGTGTTTATTGCGTTGGCTGTGTTTTTTGTTTCATGTTGCTCGTGGATGACGAGTACGTCTGCAACCGACAGTAGTTTCTCCTGTATTGTCTCCTGGATTATCACCTGGGTCGACACTTGGCTCGTTAAACTTTCGGAGGTTCCGCGATCGTTTAGCCTCCTTAACGTTTCATCTATGCATACGTCGAGTTCAATTTCCCAGTCTCCGTAGTTCCTTGTGATGTTGATGCAGTTATTACTAATTTTATTATAGGAATTAATTGGTTTTATTGCGTCCTTGAGGCTCATGCCTTGATCACCCTCATCAAGCCTTGTGCGATCTTTTTGATCTCGCTTTCACCCAGGATCTTGCCCAGCTCCTCAACAGTGACCTCAACCTCGTAGTAGATGGCTGGGTACCTCGAGCCGTACACAAACATCGCCCTCTGCCTGCCATTACGCTCTGCGTACTCACTCAACTTCCTAAACATCTCATAGTCAAACCAGTAATCAGCCCTGCATATCCTCACCCACCTGCTGCCGACTTTAGCCAGGATGTTTACGTTCCCACGGAAAGCCCTAATCCTGAGCTTCGGGACTTGGATTTGCCCCCCCTGGGGGCTCCTTCTCAAGCCCCCCCAGGGAAGCCCTGTTCTGGTTTTGCCCCCCCTGCATACCGATTATTCAGTGCACTGCCAGTTTATAAGCTTTTTGCTGATTATGCACTGATGGCAAACGAAACAGTTAAAAACCCCAGAACCGCACTATTCACTGGTATGCAAATAACATTCCTCGCAGAGGTCAGGGGGGGTAGGGTATCAACGAGCCGTGGCAAGAGATACACGACTTACTACATATCGCTCCCAAAATCCCTCGGCATCGACCTCGAGAAGCTCGAAGGCAAGAAGATCAAGGTGACACTTGAAATACCTGATGAACTCCTCAAGCCGTGACCAATCACGCTTGCCTCATTTCTCGCTCAAAATCACCCAACTCCTCATTGTTCCTGGGTGTTTTGCATCACTCGTTCGTGGTTTTGCGGTTACGTTTTTGCTCGGTTAATCAGTTACGTGATTAAGACCTGTGGAGCCCGTGAACCCGGGTTCAAATCCCGGCCCCCCCGGCCCCATTAGAGTATTGATTCCTAGTCCGTAATCGTAAGCGTTTACGTGCCTTATTTACTTCATTCATGTGAAGGTTTTGGTTTAGTTTCTTCTTGTGTATATCGGTATTTTATTGTATGGCCTTTCCGTGGGTGTTTTGTGGAGATTAACCTTTAAAATATGGTTTGGGTTTTAAAACTCGATGCCTCGCTGTATGGAGATTGTTAATGAGGAGTTGCAGAAGAGTTTGAATAAGGTGATTCTGGTGAAGCTTAGGAATGGTACCGAGATTAGGGGGTGTCCTCGTTGGTTATGATCAGCACCTTAACCTGCTGCTTACGAATACGGAGGAGATTAATCCGAAGGGTGGTGTTAAGAGTGGCTTGATGATTATTAGGGGTGACACGGTGCTATTCATTAGCCCGGCCACGTCATGACTTGATGAGTATCGTCTTTATCTCGAAGGGCTTGAAGCATAGGCTGCCTAAATTTGCATTGCCGTAATTATTTAGCTCGAGGAGGTCCGTCTCGATGCCCTCACCCCCCCTGATGAGGCCCTTGATCTCGGTGCACGCATTCACCCCCCCGTAGGTCTCGTAAAGCCTCAGGGCAATTCCCGAGTCCTCACCCCCCCACTTAAGGGCTTCGAGCATTATTGCTGGGTTCGTAATTTCGAGGAATGAGGAGTCGCCGCCTGCCGTATCCTCAACAACGATTAGCGGTTGATTGAATTCATAGGCCCTCCTGGGCACTTGAGCAGTCCTCCAATCACTTGGGTGTGGGTATATGGCGTAGGTGAACTTGTTATGGCCGTAGTCCAGGAATGGGTTTGGGTAAATGGGCGACCTGAGCAGTGTTATTGCCACGGTATTCTCCTCCACCGAGTAGCCCTGCCTACCATCATTGAGTATGGCAATGCCGTAATCCGGGTCCCAAACATCGACCCAGCGCAGGGCAGGTACCTCGAACTTAGCCACCTCCCAGGTATTGCTGGGCCTCGTTGGCCTATTAATCACTCCATAGGGTATCTCAAAGGATGCGTTTTGCCCGAATATGCCAGTCTATAAACGCCTTGAGCAGTGTTAACCTCTCCCTCCAATCAACCTCATTCTCCACATCAACACGCCTACTGAAGGCGCTCAAGCAAATCCTCTGCCTAATACTCGACTCCCTAAACACATAATTAACCTCAATGCATCCCCTCAATGGCCCACTCTCCACGATGTTGAAGCCCGTAGGTTCCAACCTCCTACAAACCCTCCTATAGTAGGCATCTATGTCCCAACCATCCCACTTACTGGGCATGTCCTCACAGGCCATTAGGTATCCGTCCTCAACGGCCCACCTACCAGCCTCCTTGTCGTAGATCCTCAATGAACCATCGAAGACAACCCTAACCACGGAATTCTCAACAAAATTACTACCAACAGTAACATCGCCTGAGGAACCCCCCGCGCCTTTCTCAAAGGACCTCCAACCAAGTGCGGGGGGGACCTCAATTAGTGCTAGGTAACCATTGTTAACTCTCTGTGTTGGTACACCGCTCAGTTCCTCCTTAACCATTACCAACTCCCTTCGAGCCCAGGGTAGTGGGTTTACTATTGTTACGAAGTGGCCCGTGCAAGGGCCTTCCTTAGCACACTCATTAACTCCTCACCGGCCCTTCTCAGGTCATCCTCAAGTTCGTTAATTACCTCCTCATAGACTGCCTTAGTCGATGTGGCCCCCATTGGGTCGTGGTACTCAGCCTCGAGTAGTGGGTACCAAAGCTCCTCATAACTCCTCCTGACGCCGGCGATTACGCTGAAGGTCTCCAGTTCCCTAAGCCTATTCTCAAGGGCCCTAACCAACTGCTTGAGCCTTATGCCGTTAGTGTAGACCCCCCCCTGTGAATCTCAAGGTACAGCTCACCCCCCCTCCACCTCGGTAATGAGTTGTCCTTAACAACCTCATTAACTAAATCCCTTAGATTGCCCATTACGAGCCTTGCATGCCGGGTAAGTCCCTATACACCTGTACCTCTCGAGCATTAACCACGTTGGTCCCCCCACCACCATCGCCCTTACCGAAGGGTAGGAAGGCAGGTAATTCGGGGGGGCTTGTGTGGTCTGACCAAGCCCTGGCTATTTGCCTAGGCGTTAGGTCAGCGCCGTAGGTTGCGTAGTTAATTGTGGGTATCACCGAGCCATCAATACCCTCCCACAGGAACACTGAGTATGGAAACCTATTAACCGTGTTCCAATACATCTTATGCTCAAAGAACACCCTAATCCCCGCCTTCCTGAGTATTTGCGGTAATGAAGCAGGGAATCCAAAGGTGTCGGGCAACCAACCAATCTCTGTCGTAAACCCAAACTCCCTGAGGAGGAACCTCTGCCCATAGAGGAACTGCCTAACCAAAGACTCACCACCAGGCAGATTAGCATCACTCTCAACCCACATACCGCCCACGGGCACTATCCTACCAGCCCTAACGGCCTCCCTAACCCTAGCCCACAAATCCCTATCCTCACTAAGCCACCTCAAGTAAGCCATGTTTGACACCAGAAACGTAAGCTCTGGGTAGGACTGGAGCAGTGATAGGACATTGATGATCGTCCTCCTAACCTTTTCCCTAGTCACGTCCCTACTCCACAGCCAACCAAGATCAATGTGCGCATGGCCCGCCACATACACAACGCCCCCTATGGCCCCTCCTAACCCTCAACTCCTCAATACCCTCCTCAAGGACCCTCAAACCCTCCTTAGCAGCCCTACCAAGCTCGTTGAAGTCCGGCGGCCTCAGGTGCGTCAATTCCTTAACATCGTAATAATTAAATAATGCCCTAACGAAGCCGGGAGGCTCAACAATATGCGCTCTAACCGCAAACTCCAATTGCCAATTGGCCACGGAGTCCAGGGGGGGAACCACGTCAAGGGCCTCATTAAGCACCTTAAGGTAGTCGGTTCTTAAGTCCTCGAAGGCCTCAGCAACATCAAGCAGCAACTTAGCCCTCAGTACAAAGTTGAACAGTGAAGGCTCCCTATAAACAACGTACATTCCGTTGAAGCTCACCCTACGCTCACCAAACATCCTAACAGGGGGGGACAAAATAAGCGACAGGGAGTGCCTACCTGGGGGGGACGCCCTAACCCACCTACTCTCACCCTCATCACCGTAGTTAAAAACCGCGAATTGAAGATCATCAACCTCAGGGTACCCTCACCAACAACATCCACGAAAAACCAAGGCTCACCAAAATCCCCTAACCACGACAGAACCACAGAGAGCACCACCACAAGCCTCAAGATTCACAGCATCAACACCCATCACGGAAGCAGATTCAAGATAAAACAACTTAGTCCTAACACCACCAACATCCCTCAAATTAAAACCCATAAACACCAACAATAAACAACAAACGCCAATATAAAAACAACGCACAAACCACGAAAACAAACCATAAAAAGAATTTAGAGATTTATTCCCTGAATCGTTCCGTGGCAAATTTTGCCATGGCTTGACTTATTGAAAAATAGTATGATATGCCGAATTAGCGAAGGAAAATAGTTGTTGTAATGTTTTGTGGTTGTGGTTTGCGATGTTTAGTATTTATTTGGTTGTATAATTGCTATATTTTTGTTATATTATGAAGTTTTTATTTATATAATAGGTATTAGTTATGGTGAAAGTAATTTATAAGCCTGGTTGAGTATTTGTTTGCTGATGAGTGGGTTGTTGGTTTGTCCGAGGTGTGGTAGGCCTGTTAGGTCTGTGCATTCGTTTAGGTCTAATGGTAGGGTTTATTTCAGGTTTTATCATGGTGATGGTTCTCGTTGTTATGTGGGTCCTGCTGAGTATGTGTATGCGACTAGGACTCAGTGGAGGACCTTGACTATCTATGGTGCTGTGGTTCCTGATAGGGAGGAGGAGTACATAAGGGGGGCGCTGTTGAGGCCTTGAGGGAGATGAGGGGGGGTGGTTCTGACTCGTGATTGACGGCCACGGCATTACCCATTAAAATTAATTCTCCTCATGGTTGATTTTTGCGGTGGTTTAATCCTGCCGTTTGAGTACTTCTCAACGAGCTTGAGGTCTCTCACGTGCTCCCTAAAACGCATTATGTGCCTGGCAGCATCGATTACCGAGCCACGCCCAACCCACACTTCTCACCCTCACTCTCAACCTCCTCATTGAAGACCTTCAATTCGCCAAGCGCCACCCTAAGTGGTCTGTAGACCCAACCAACCGTGGCCCAGCGCCTCCCGCGCCAAATCACTAGGCCGAGTCCCCCCCTGAGCCCGTTAATCACGGCCTCGATGTCTGGGCACGCGACCTCGAGGTAGCTCGGGTGGTAGGGAATCAACAACTTGCTTCCGGCGTGAATGGCTAAGGCAGTCCAGCCAGTGAAGGAGCAGCCATAAACACCCAATGCCCTGGCGACCTCAATGGGCATCCTGACATTATCAACCACAACGCAACCCTCATTAAACGTGAACTCCCTAACCATCAATCCTCAATCCAATCCTCCTGGCAATCCCTAATAAATCCTTATCAACGCCGGCATCGCGCGAACGCGAAGTAGGTAGGGTAGGTCAAGGTTAGGTAGCCTGAGCAGTCTCTTGACGTCCTCCACGTCCTTATCCTCACCACTCATTAACTTAAGGATTATTAAATCCTCAATCGATGGAACGAGGACATCCCCCCCAAAAGCCCTAGACCTACATGAACTCCTCATCCAGCGTCAAAGGCATGTAATTAATGTCGATATGAACAGCACCGGCATCGACATAGAAACCCCCCCACCTACGCCACTGCACGGAGAACCCCCCCAAACCCCCCCTCAACTCCCTAGTTACCACATCCCTAACCTCAATACTGAATGGTTTATCAATGGTTAAACCCCCCCAATCACTCGTCTCCCTACTAATGCCATAAAAAGCCAAGGCCCTAGCACCAATAAGGAAAACCTAAAACCAAGCCCCCCCCTAAGCACCGAAACCACCAACGAAACCTCCCGAGGAACCTCCACAAAAAGTAAACAAGGCAAGAACAACTTAAAAGCAATATCAATCCACAATACCATGAGCACCACACAATGAATTACGAAAAACAACTTCCAACAAATCGAGCCATGGCAAAATTTTGCCACGGAACAACCTAAGGAAGAATTTTTCGAAAAGCTTCCAATATAATTCACGCCTTACTTCTTAATTCATTTATTACGTCGTTCAGTGTCTTGTCCGTTGGTGTTACCCAGTAGGTCATTGTTGATGCTCCTATTAGTTCGTTGTCTTTGTTCCTTAGTTCCGCTGTTATTAGTGCCATTGGTTCCTTGATGTGCGTTATCCTCGCCACCGCCCTAAGTACTCCCTCAGTTATTGGCTTCAGGTACTTCACTGTTAGGTCTGTGGTTACTGCGATTACGTACCTCGGGTAGTAATGGCTTATTACGGCTACCCAGGCCATTGCGTCGACCAACGCCGTGTAGTGCCTTAATAGCCCTACTGTGTATTAACTATATTGATGTTTAATGGCTTCAATACCAAGGATTTGCTGGGGGGGTAAGAAAGTGAAGGGTGAGAAGAGACTGATATGTGATGAGGAGGTCGATGATCCGAGAATTATTGAGAAGGTTGATGAGTTAATCAACGTGTTCTTAGACCGAGTCGAGAGACATAAAGCCGTGCTGCTGAGTGGGTCAAACACTTCTTTCGATGAGGTCATCAACGCGCTAGACAATTGGCTATCGGTAATTGAGGAGCGAATTAGTGAGAGTGGTGATGACGAGAATATCAAGTTGAGGAAGACAATGAACAAGGTAGGTGGTAAGTTGCTCGAGTTGGCTAGGCAAGCAAGGGAGAAGTGGCTTAGGACTTATCAGGGAGAGCTCATGGAGTTGCTCAGTAGGTTGAGGGATGATGAGGCGACGGTCATAATACGTGGTGAGCCGTTTGACGAAAATAAGAGCTTTGCAGCGTACCTATACACGGATCACTTGGCAATCAATGTAAGGAGGGTTGCTAAGTCGGGAGACATAACAATGAACATAACACTGACTGGCTTGATGGTGTGGATGTGGTTACGCCGAAACTATTTGATGATAACGTCCTAAGGGCGATGCAGTATGGATGGTTACTAACCGATGGCTCAGTTGATGATGAGGCTATCCAAGGATGGTCACTAACCACCTTTGGCAAGCCATTGCTTGGGCATTAACGTGGCCTGGGGGGGAGAGCCACGTGCGCATAAATGGCTTAAGTATCAATGATGGTGATGTAAAGGTTAAGTGGCATTTAAGGGCCACTGACCATAAGGGTGTAATCAAGAGTAAGGCTAAAGTCGTCAAGGAAGTAGTTGATCTAAGCGATGATAAATTCCTAACATTTCTACTCTCTGCAGTTCTCGGTGATGGTAGTATTGATGCCAAGGAAAAGAGGGTTTGGCTTACAATTGGTAACTCGAAGTATGAACTATGGAAAGGCATTGTTGATAGGATGAGGAGTCTCAGCTTTAAGGAGCGTAATAGGAATCACTTAAAAGTAATCAAAACTCGCCCTTCAAGGGCCGTTGATCTTGCCCGGAAGTGGCTTAGCAATCAGTTGATAAAGTCCTTAATTGAGGACCTCAGCCTATTGCCAGATGCGGACAAATTAAAGAACCTAATAACGTTAGCCGGCATGAGGGTCAAGCCGTTAGGTAGGTTGATGATTGAGATAATTGATGGCATTTGGATGAATGTAAACGTGAGTGGCAGCGGCTGTGTTGTGTTGAGAGTTGTGCGTAAGAATCGTGAGGATGCGACGGCGATTCTAGAGAAATTAAAGAATGCAGGCTATGACGCAGAGTTGAGGACATGGAATAATGGATACTGCGTCTACATAAGTTATGATAAATTAATGAATTACCCAGAACGTATTAAGACGGCACTCATCAAAAAGGTCTGTGAGATATTAAGGAAAATGCTTGATGAGGCACTTAACGAGAAAAACAAAAAGAGGACCCGAGCAGTAACCAAGGCAATGGCAAACCTAAGATGTCAAGGCACGCCCAACATCAGTGCGTAACCTCGCCCAAGGACCCACAGGCCCAAAATAATTATACAAAACCCACGTAAAAACCCGTGGCTTAATCATTATTATTTATTGCCCAACTAAATTAAAATTGATTCATCTATCATCACCCACAATCATAATCCTCAACCCTTACACTTATCTCACCATCCCTAGAGATTCGAGCGAGTTTACGCTATGAACTCCTCCGTGCACCGTGCCCAGTACCTGTAGGTGTTTCCTGCCCACCTCCACAAGGCCTATGGCGCAGTCCCTACTCACATCCTCAACCCTAATCCCTATTAATTCCCAGTAGGGCTTAACTCCTCAATGACCTTCATAGCCCTCAACAACTCATTATTACTTTCCCCCCCACACCTTAACTCCTGCATTGCCTATTGGCGTTACGACCATGGGCTTTAAGCATTAGCCCATGAGTAACCACCTCCAGAGTGGCGTTACCTTAACCCTGATTCCCTCGATCTCGACCTCATCCTCCAAGTCCCAACTAATTACCCTAGCCACCCCCCCACGCCCAAGCACCTCATTAGCCTTAACTAAGGCCCTGAACTCTCTCTTATCGATTTCATCCATTGCCGAGGCGTAGGTGACTTGGATATACTCCCTGGGCTCTTGATTAATTACGAAATCAACCTCGTAATCATTTATCCTCAGGTAGTTATAACCAAGACCCCTCCTCATTAATTCCACGGCGACCACGCTCTCCATCATCGGCCCAATGGATCTTCTCCTGAAGTACGCCGTATCTATTGGGTATACCTTCCTCGGCTGTTGAATGACCTCTCTACTTGAAAACCCAAACCTTCGAACAAGTATTACGTAGTAAGACTCCTCCAGGTACTTGAGATAATTACTGAGCGTTCTCTTACTCTTACTAATACCTAGGCTCTTAAAGTAGTTGTCTAATTTCGTCACTGAGACATAACCGCCAAAGTTATTCTCAACAATCTCTAGGAAGGTCTCGAAGAATGCCGCATCCCTAATTTTATACCTCTCGATTATGTCTCTATAAATAATTGTCTGCCTATATGTCCTGACTAAGTCACTGGCCATTTCCGGCTTGAGCACCACCTCGGGTAAGGAACCATTGAGTACGTAATCCCTCAGATAATTAAGTAATTTACCGTGTCTCTCGGGCACCTCCAGGAACTCCTGCTCAAAGCCCCCCCTAACCCTTAGGAACTCCCTGAAGGAGAATGGCAGCACTAACCTATCGATATAGCGACCCCTCAACTCCGTAGCCACATCACTAGCCCTCACCTTTGATGATGAACCGCTGAGTACCACGAAGTACCTACCCCCCCTGTCAAGTAGGGTCCTCACCCAGCGACCCCACTCTGGTAGGCTTTGAACCTCATCAAGCATTAGCAATATCCTGCCATTGTACTCACGTGCCTCCTCATTAATGACCTTAAGAAACACACTGAAGTCCGTCGGCTTAAGAACGCTTAACCTAACATCCTCAAAATTAATATAGACAATGCTTGACCTAGGCCAACCCTTACTCATTAAGTCCTGGGCAATCCAATACATGAAGTACGTCTTACCAGCCCTACGGGGACCAACCAACGCGAGGGCCGAACCCTCAGGTAATAAGTACGAAATATCCCTAGGTACAACCCTAGCAAGTTAAACGCAAACCACTCCTCAATAACCTCCCTAAGCACACTCTCAATACTCATGCCGTGAACTCAAGTATAAATAGGAAACAATCTAATTATAAATCTGTTTCCTATAGAAAACAAAGTAAACAAAAACTAAACGTGGGTATTTATTTAAATGAGTAAATAAAAATGTTTGGCATTATGCCATTAATTATTTTTCTCTTTTAAATAATTACTTAGGCATTCTTTATTTATTGTTATTCTCCTGTTTATCCATGCCCTCTCGGTTATTTTTATTGGCTGTATCATCTCATCCATCACAGTGAGTGGGTCGTAATCCCTACTCAGGACTATGCACCTACCCTTCCTCAGGCATTCCTTGGCGGCCCTAACCTCGGCTGGCTCGTCCTCTGCCAGTATGTAGTCGAGGCCTAGCTCCCTAAGCCACTTAATCCTGGTTTCGGCGATGGCCTTATGCTCAGGCCTTGAGTAATCAATCACGAACACCACGCTTGGCCTTAGGTAATCATAATCAAGGGCGAGCCTAACGTTCACTAGGAATGCCCTTGGGTCTCTGAGGCCGTAGGTTATGCTCGCCAGGTCTATCATTAAGTAGTCATACCTATCATTGACTAGGTCTGGTAGGGTCCCGCGCTCAACTTCAACAACGCACTTTGCATATATCCTCCTGAGCCTTGGTCCATTAATTACTCCGTTATTTTCATTGATATTTTATGAAATAAATAACTAAGGTTTAAGGAATATCACTCCTTCATTATTTCGTCCATGTATGGCTTCAGCGCCTCAATAACGGCGTAAAAGGCCTCGGGATTTAGGATTGCGTTTATGTTCACGGCCTTGTCAATGGGCCAGCCCATTAGGACCTTCTTAATGGGGACCTCAAGTTTCTTGTAGTTCCTCGTCATTGGTATGTCTGGGACCTGAATTATGTAGTCAGCAATGTAGTAAGGCCCCAACTGACTCCTTAATGCGTCATTTATCTTCTTCTTCAACTCCTCAGTTAATTGTAGGCCGGGCCTCAGGGCTACGAAGAGTATTAGCTTATTCTTGACCTCAACGGCTAGGCTACCCACGACCTCTGGCAGGGACTCAACGACCTTGTATATGTCCAGGGTCCCAATCCTAATCCCCTTCCTCTTTATCGTTGAGTCTGAACGCCCACTTATTATTATTGTGCCCCTATCCGTTATTAACGCCCAATCACCGTGCCTCCACACACCCGGGAACATGCTGAAGTAGGACTCCCTGTACCAGTTGTAGTCTGGGTCGTTCCAGAAGTAGATGGGCATTGAGGGCATTGGCTTCTCAATGACTAGCTCACCGACCTCATTAACCACGGGCTTACCCTCCTCATTATACACATTAACCGCAGCTCCTAACCACCTGCACTGCATCTCGCCCTCCCACACGGGCAGTATTGGACAGCCCCCAACGAATGCCGAGACAACGTCAGTACCACCACTAATTGGTGCTAGCCACACGTCTTCCTTAACCTTGGTGTAAACCCACTCAAAGCCCTGAGGCGATAGGGGTGCTGCCGTTGATCCAATCTCCCTAAGCGTCTTCAGGTTGAATTGCTTTCCAGGCTCTATGGTGGACTTCATGGCAGCGTGAATATAGGGCGCACTGAGACCAAGTATTGTGAGACCCTCCTTCTCCGTAATCTCCCAGTAGGCTCGAAGTTCCTGGCCGTTGGATCACCATCATAGAAGAGTATTGTCGTACCGAAGAGTAGGGCATCAACCGTGAAGTTCCACATCATCCATGAGGGTGTCGTGTACCAGGTGAACTTATCACTTGGCTTATAATCCATGTGGAGACCAACCTTATACGCCTCGAGGAGGACACCACCGTGGCTGTGGACCACGGGCTTCGGTATACCTGTAGTCCCCCCCGACGTGAATAAAACCCATAGTGGTTCATTGAACTCCATGGGTTCGAAGGAGAGCCCAACACCCCCCCTCCTGCCTGTGACCTCCCTCCAATCATGCACTGGCTTACCAAGGCTTAGCTCCACCGAGTCCCTCATGTTTGGCACTACGACAACCCTCTCAATACTCTTTACCGAGTCAACTATCTGCTTAATGTCGCCGTACTTATCAAACACCCTACCCCCCCTGTATGGGTAGCCATCCACCGCAATCAACACCCTGGGCTGGAGAAGGTTAAACCTATCAATTGCGGCCCTAGGCGCCAACTCAGCACCAACCCCCCCAACCCAAATGGCCCCCCCGATGCTCGCCGTGGCCAGCAACGCCACCACCGCCTCCGGGACCTGGCTAACGTACGCGGCGACCCTATCACCCCCCCTGCCAACACCAACACTCCTAAGCCAATCAGCCAAAGCCGCAACCTCCCTATACAGTTGATCCCACGTAAGGCTCCTCCTAAGCCCATCCTCCCTAACGTAGATCACAGCCTCCTCGCCCCCCCAACGGGCAGCCTTAAACACGTGCTCCGCATAATTAAGCCTAGAACCAATGAACCAGCGAGTTCCAGGCATGGTTTTTGGCTCGAGAACCTTAGTATAGGGTGAGTGGGAAATAACGCCAAAGTACCGCCAGACACTAACCCAGAAGTTCTCGAGATCCTCAACACTCCACCTCCAAAGCCTATCATAATTACCCACATTCCTCAAAGGATCATCAATGGAAACCTCAAACCTAAGACCAAAAACCTCACCAAGCCAATCAACGAACCTCAATATGTTGGAATTCCTAATTACATCTTGATTGGGCTGCCAAAGAACCTTAACCTCCTCCGTCATATTAATTATTGCTTATTAAGTACCTTATTAAAATTAATTCATTTAAATACCGCTTTACATAGGTGAAGCGATTAATAAATCCGTAAGTCACGCAACGAGTAAAAGTTATAAATAAGGTGGTTACTGCGGTTTTGAATGTCGAAGAAGCCAGAGACAAAGGCGCCGGGTAAGGCTGAGGAGAAGGCTGGAGCCAAGGCTGCTGGTAAGGCAGCAGAGAAGGCTGCCGAAAAGCCAGCAGCTGCGCCAGCCGCTGCAGCAGCGGCTAAGGAGGAAGAGGAGGGTGCAGAGGCTGGTAGGAAGGGTTGGTTAACGGCTGCGTGATACCGCAGGAGGAGTGGAAGGGATTTAGGTACAGGGGGTTTCACGTTTGAGGAGATCTCCAGGATGTCCATGGAGGAATTCATTAAGTTATTGCCGGCTAGGCAGAGGAGGTCGTTAATGAGGGGTTTAAAGCCTGAGCATAGGAAGTTCCTCGAGAAGGTTAGGAAGGCTAAGAAGCTAATGGCTGAGGGTAAGAAGGTAACCCTTAAGACCCACGCCAGGGACATGATAATACTACCTGAGATGGTTGGTTTAACGGTCGCGGTATACAACGGCATTACCTATTTACCGGTCACGATTAGCCCATGGCACGTCGGTCACTATCTGGGCGAGTTCGCGATAACCTCAAAGATTGTGCAGCATGGTGAACCCGGTCTCAAGGCTACGAGGAGTACGCTGCACATAGCCTCAAAGTAATCCCTTCATTACTTCGTATTGAAAAATACTTATAAATGCCAATTTCACGGTTTAGACGAGTATGGCAACAGTAAGTATAGACCCAAAGACATTTTACGCAAACCCACCACAGGGGGGGAAGCCATTCTACGTTAGATTCGCAGTGCCGCAGGAAATAGCTGAGAAGGCCTATGAAGTATTGTCGGCCGCCAGGGAGACGGGGGGGAAGATAAAGAAGGGTACGAATGAGGTAACGAAGGCTGTGGAGAGGGGGGGCTTAGCTAAGTTAGTCCTTATAGCGGAGGATGTCGACCCACCAGAGATCGTCGCACACCTACCAATACTCTGCGAGGAGAAGGGCGTGCCTTACGTCTACGTGCCAAGTAAGGAGAGGCTTGGCAAGGCCGCTGGATTACAGAATACGTCGCAGCCTCAGCAGTAATAATCGACCCAGGGCAGGCAGGCGCCGAATTGGAGAACCTCGTTAAGCAGATAAACGATGTTAGGGTTAAGGCCGGCCTCAACCCAATACAACTACCGCAGCCACAGGCCGCGCCGCCGGCGAGAAGGCACCTGCCAAGAGGGCTGCCAGGAAGGGTGAATCTAAGTGAGTGAGGAGACTAAGGTTGAGAGGTTTAGTCCGTATGAGGATGCCGTTGCCGCATTGGTAGTTCAAATACTGGGTAGGACTGGCATAGCCGGTGAGGTTAGTATTGTTAGGGTTAGGATACTTGAGGGTAGGGATAAGGGTAGGGTAATAACTAGGAACGTGAAGGGCCCAGTCAGGGTTGGAGACATTGTAATGCTTAGGGAGACGGAGAGGGAGGCTAGGAAGCTAACGGTCAAATAAGCATAGTTACTTATTAAATCATGAATAATTAATCTCTCAATTAAATTTCTCGGTACTGACCACGGTAATAAGAACTTATTTAGCCACGTAAATAAGGAATTTATTACCGCAGTAATCCGTGGTTTACGTGCCGTTCATAGACCTGTTGATTATTCTTTCAATACCCATGGTTATTATACACGCAACAATAGCATTGATTAGCCTAAGATACTTAACGGTGCCTAGGCTTATTGGCCTACCGATAGCAATTTATGAGAGTGCCTATTACGTGCTGCTTCTAACCTACGTTATACTTAACCATTACGCCGCTGTACTGCTGGGGGGGATTACTGTGCTGTTCCTGATAATACATGTAGGTGGGACTTACTTATAAGTGAGGGGGGGTTCGTTGAGCTATCTATCACGTAGTCGCAGTAACCTTAGGCGTTATGGTTATTACGAAATTGCAGAGCTCACGTTCATAATTGCGGTGATGGGAATACTTGCCCATTGACTTGGGTGAAATCTTAATAGTCCAATAAATTCCCGTATTATTAATGGTTAGGAGGTTGGTAATTGAGGACTTAAGACTCATTAGAATGGTCCATGACCTAGACGCAGACATCGATAACGGTATCCTAGCCTTCACAGTCTCTAAAATTGCGGATTCCCTAGAGGATTACGAAAGAAATGTATGGGTTTATGATGGTAAATCCCTTAGGCAGGTTACAAGGGGTAATAGTGACTTCTCACCAAGGATTTTTAGCGGTAGGGGCTTGGTATTCCTATCGAGGAGAGGGCTTGGTAAGGACAAGCCGGGTGTTGAGGTTTGGTACTTGCCATTTGATGGTGGTGAGGCCGTTAAGATAGCCCACGTTAGTGGTGGCGTTAATGACTTACGTATTGTTGGTAATACCATGTACTTTATTAGTAATGTTGGTCCTGTCCAGGAGGATGTTAAGTTCGTTGATGATTGGCCCCCCCTGTGGTTCAACGGTAGGGGGGGGTTCATACACACATTTAGGTCGCAATTATTCTCAATGGACTTGAGCGGCTCCATTAGACAGGTAACCAGCGGTGATTTCAACGTGGTGGCGTATGACGTCGAACCTGGCGGTAAGAGGGTTGCCGTAGCGTGAGTACTGATAGGTTTAGGCCTTATCGGAATGAGGTTTGGGTAATAAACCTGGAAACGAATGAGAGATACACCATCCTTAGTAATTATAGTGTATCGGCAATTAGGTGGTCACCGGATGGCAAGTACCTGGCGCTTGTTGGTAATGATCTTCACAGGGGGCTTCGCAACCCATGACCACGTACTACTCATGAGACCTGATGGTGGTGAGATCATTGATTTGATGAAGGACGTCGATAGGAATGTTGGTAACAGCCTAAATAGTGATGTTAGAGGCTCAGCACCGCCAATAAAGCTTCAGTGGGTTAATGACTGGGTCTACTTCATAATGATGGATGGTGGGTCAGCAAAGCTCGTTAGGGCCGGCGTCAATGGTGGTGTCGAGACCGTGATTGGCGGTGAAAGGAGTATTGAGGATTTCGTGGTCATGAAGGATGGCACTATCTACTTCATCTCTATGGACCCACTGAGACCCACTGAGCTATATAGGTGGTTCAATGGCAGTGAGGATAGGGTAACGAACTTCAATGACTGGGTCAGCTCAGTGGAGCTTTCGAGACCTGAACCCTTTAGGTTCCGCGCCAGTGATGGTAGGGAGGTTGAGGGTTGGTTAATGAGACCCGCTGGGTTTAAGCAGGGCATTAAATATCCAGCGGTTCTGGAGATACATGGCGGTCCGAAGACGCCTACGGCTATTCATTCATGTTCGAATTCCAATTATTGACTAGTGAGGGTTTTGCCGTGATCTTCATGAATCCAAGGGGGGGTAGTGATGGTTATGATGAGGAGTTCGCGGATATACGTGGGCATTACGGCGAGAGGGATTATGAGGACTTAATGGAGGGTTTGGACTACGTAATTAGGAATTATGACTTCATAGACCCAAATCGACTGGGCGTCATTGGTGGGTCGTATGGCGGCTTCATGACCAACTGGGTAATAACGCACACGGATAGGTTTAGGGCAGCCATCACCGATAGGTCAATATCTAACTGGGTCAGCTTCTTTGGCGCCAGTGACATAGGGCCCTACTTCGCCAATGACCAAATAGGTGGCGGTGAGAATAGGGACTTCTGGACCTACCTCGAGAGCTACACGGCTAAGTCACCGATTATGTATGTGAAGAATGTCAAGACACCGCTACTGATAATACACTCACTCGAGGATTACCGATGCTGGTTCGAACAGGCAATACAACTATACACAGCACTTAAGTACCTGGGTAAGGAGGTCAGGATGGTTGTTTTTCCTGGGGGGGAGAACCATGACCTTTCCAGGTTCGGTAAGCCAAATCACAGGATAGTTAGGCTAAGGGCTATCGTTGATTGGTTCAATGAGAAGTTAAAGGCTTGAGGATTACTGGCTTCTTCTTAATTCCTCAATAACGTCCTTTGTCACGTTAATGACCCTCACACCCTTCTCAATAGCCCTCTTTACAATCTCGATCCTCTTCCTAAGACCGACGGTCCTACCAATAACTATCGCCTCCCTCGTTGGGTCAACCCTATCAACCTCCTCAGGCCTATGAACAATCACAAGCCTAAAACCGCTTGGGTGTAGGTTCCTGACTAGCCTCGGCTTTCCATAACCAACCTTAACCCTCTTCGGGTAACCCTTAATCTCAAGCCTGATCTTATTATCATCGCCCCCCCTGGGCCTACGCCAGTGCTCGCCATGGGCAACCCTCAAGTACCTCCACTCATCCATCCTCATCCAACGCGGCTCCCTCCTCTCCATCAACAACCTAAGCCTCAACAACTGCCTTAATTTGCCACTTAATGAAACCCTGGGCCTGGGCAACTTAACCTCCTTAACCTCGGGCTTAGTCTCTGGCTTAGCCACAGCCTGCTCAGCGGCTTGCTGAGGCTGTTGAGCCTGCTGAGTCTGCGCTGAGGTCTCCGGCTGGGTGGCTTGCTCACTCGTTGATTGCTGTTGAGTCTCCTGCTCCGTTGGCTTACTCTCCTCCGTGGACATCGTAGAAGCACCTTGTTAATGCCTTTTTAAATTTATTACCATTAATAGACGTAGGCTATGAGTACGCCCCCCAATATTCATCTGCTTAGCCTCTAGGTGCGATAACACGCCCTTCGAAGTGCTAAGAATTAGTATACCCACATTCCTCGCCGGTAAGTACTTCTCCTCCCACTTCATTAGCTCAGAGGCCTTAACACTGAACCTGGGCTTTATGGCACCGACATCGTTTATTTTACCGAGAAGTTGAACCTTAAACTTACCACCTACCATCCTCAATAAACTCAATCTCACCAACATAACCATACCTCTGCATAACCCTGAGAACATTACCAACAAGCTTAGAAGACGGCCAAATAATCACCTCTCTATGACCCCCCCTCATCTCCGCATTCTTAATCATCGTCAATGCGTTCACCAAAACATCAAGCATTACCATACAACCAACGATCAAAGGCACAAATTAAAAACTTTACTAAGTCGTCAGCGAAGGACCACATCATCAAGGCTCAGCCGTACTCCCTAACATCACGGTTAGAAATGCGTGGGGGGGGCGGGTTTAAATGCTTGGCTGTGTGTAATATATTTATTTGTATTGAAATAAATATTAATAAATATAACTGTTCATAAAAGATTAGAAGCCGCAAAACACAATAAATTAGGATAACTAACAACTTAATATTATGAAGGTCCTAATTAATGGCAGGGAGGTTGGTGATGAACACGGTGGATGCGCATTATGTGGTGATAATAGGGAGACGGGTACCTACCTGAGTATTGATGGAACGCTTAGGTGTAAGGTGTGCGGTAAGCCGTGGAGTGGGACTTATCAGGAAGTCGCTGGCGCCAAGCTATACTTTTGTTGTGGGGGGGATCATTATAAGGAGTTTAGGAGGATAATACAGAGGGCCATCGCGATAGGTAACATTGGTAGGGTGAAGACCGTGCTCATTTACATAAATGGTGGTGAAAGAAGCATAAGAGTTGAGGATTATGATGGTAGGATGGTAACGATAAACGAATCAATATTTAACCTGACTGAGCAATGAGCAATGAGAGCAACAAGTGATGAGCGATTTAATTTGATAAGAGTTGACCTGCATTTATAAGGTTAGGAGAAACTACAATGATAAGTTTGAGAGGATCTTAATAAGGTTTTAAACTTCTTTAAGGAAATACTGATGCTTCATAAATGCAAAACTTTACAGAAGAATTACGATCCTTCGAATACCTAAATATTAATATTAATATATAGTGAATGAAGAGACCTAGAATCATGTTCTTAATAATGGCAGTGAATCTGCATTTAATTAAATGTAAGTCCATGGTGGGGCCGCCGGGATTTGAACTTACCCCGTACGTCCAATCGGACGCACGACCGGGTTCACCGGCTTCGTGCCAACCCATTCATCGGGCTGGTGCCCCAGGCCGGCATCCTAGCCAGGCTAGACTACGGCCCCGGTAATTTGCATTCCATGGGCAATTTTAAGCTTTTCAGTGTAATGCTCCCTTCGTTAAGCCATCTCTTCATACACCCTCTCCACGTACTTCCTATCTCCATTACACGTTGGCTCGGCTTTACCAACCATGTTGTCAAACCTCACTGCGCAGTAGGTAATTAATTCGTTCGTTTTTACTCCATAAATGGCTATGAGAACCTTAATCCTATTCAATACATTGTCGTAACGAAGAACGCTCATGTACAATGGCTCGTTCTCAAGACCTAAGTACCTGGCCAGAAACTCCATTACGCGTTTATAAAACGCGTAGTCAATCATTGGATCGAGATTAAATTTTCAAAAAATTAAAGGTATTGTCCATTGAAATGAGAGGCTACGTTTTCGCCGTTTCGGTATCATGGCCTTATACACTAGGTCCATTAGCCCTGTGAATGTTAGTTCATGATTATGCAATTTATTTAGTCTTGGTAATACCCTGTCCATCTGTAGCTTGCAGGCTGCGCATGGTACTACAATACAATCCGCGCCCTCGTTAATGGCTTTTAAGTACCAAAGCTCTGCGTATTTAATGGATAATTCCTCCATTTCCTTAGCCAGCATTCCACTTGTTCCTCCACAGCATATGGCTAGTTCGGGCCTATCATTCAACTCCACATAATGCACCACGGCATTACTCAATATGAACCTCGGCTCCTTAACAAGGTCGCCACCCCCCCTGGCATAGTGACATGGTCCATGTATATATAGGTCAGGTCGCCATTAGCCAACGCATTCAGTTTAATTAAACCCTTCCTTACGGCGTCTGCTGCTATATAGAGTATGTGCGTCCCCCCCTCAATACCGTACTCCCTAAGCCTTGGCACCACGTAGTTCTTGAATACCCTCCAGCCATGACCACACTCACCGGCTATCACTAACTTAACGCCCAACCTACGTGACTCCTCGACTATTCTCTCCGCAATGAGCCTCATGTGTCTCTCATCCATGAATAAGCCATAATTCGTTATATCAGGCGCCCTAGTGCTTAGGGTGAAGTCTATACCCAACTCATTGAGTAGTAGTATGTAGCCCTTAAGCGTGTTTATAGCCACCGTGTAGTCAGCGCAAGCCGATGGAAGTAATAGGGCGTAGGCAGGTTCATTAATCTTGACCCTAACGTTAACGCCCTTCTCAAGCTTGATTTGATCGACCACGTTCAGTATTATTTCCTTAATTACGTCCTCGGGCAAGCCGAGGAAGTTCCCCCCCGTGGATTCCAGGTTATTTATCACCCCCCGCTACGTAATTAGGAGCCAACTCCATTTCATAAAGTATCGACCTAATGGTCCTCGAGATGTCGGCAACGTCAACACCGAAGGACAGGCCCAAGCGCATCTCCTGCATGTTAAGCATTGTCAAAAGTACGTGTATGCCTCATTTATTAAATTCTCATTAACGGAGCCACGCATTAATGACCTTGCCAGGGCTATCCTACCTAACGGTGAATTCTTAATATTACGTGTCGCCAAGTACGCGGAGCATACCGTTAGGCATGCACCGCAGCCCATACAAAGACTTAGCGAAAGAGCTAAGTTCCTGTTTTCACGCAATCTCCTTCTTAGCAATTCCCTAAACTCATTAATGCCATGCTCACCTCGCCTAATGCCAATCATGCTATGGAGCCTTTCAATTAGGTCTGGAGGGGCCTTCTCATGCCTATACTCATTAATTGAGGCATTACTCATTGCCTATTTCATTGTTTTATCAATGCCTTAATACATTATTGTATGTGCAAAATCTGCACCTCAGCGAGGAGTTAGGTTCGTCATCATTCCGCAACGGGACGCATCATCACCAATAATTTCACGAGGCAAAATCTTTTAAAGGCAATGCCCGCGTTGGGTCTTCGTGGTTAAGCTGCTGAGTTTCTACCAGGGTAGGGATGCGAAGAAACCGAGTGGCGGTTTTAGGGCTAGGCCGTATAAGGTTAAGAGGAAGGCGCTTGGTGGTGGACCTCCGACCAACACCACGTTGTCGAGTAATGACGTTAGGAGGGTGATTAGGGTCTATGGTGGTAATGTTAAGGTTAAGGCAGTCAGTGTTCAATACGCTAACCTATACATTCCTAAGGAGGGTAAGGCCGTTAAGGTGAAGATACTCAGAGTTCTCGAGACGCCAGCAAATAGGGAGTTGGCTAAGAGGGATATCATTGTTAAGGGCGCCATTATCGAGACCGAGAGGGGGGGTAGGGCCGTGGTCACGTCAAGGCCTGGGCAGGACGGCGTGGTTAATGCGGTACTCCTGGAGAAGTAATGGGTTAAGCGTTATTAATTAGTGATTTCATTAATAACCCGTGGATAAGAGGGATTATTGGATTATTTGGACTGTTTACTTCGACTCAAGTAAGAGTAGGGGCTTTGGTAGGAAGGTCCCAAATAGCGTGGCTGTGAAGTCGCGACAATTGATGAGTTAGTTAAGGCGGTTAGTAATCTTGGCCTTGAGTTTGAGGTTTACAGCGATAAGAAGCATCCGGGTAATTGGTTTGAGGGGGCCTTATGGCTATGTTGCTGTGAGGAAGGAATCGGCCATTAGGAGATTTAATTCAATAAATAAGAGGAGGTTGCTCATGCTTATAGCCAGGGAATTGGTTAAGATTAGGCAATCAACGACGCAGGCCAGGAGCACTTAATTAACCATGCTTATTATCATCCTCAGGCTCATTAAGTCACTTAGTGCGTGAAGCAGTGATTGTAGTAGGTCCTTAGTAATTGGTGAGTTTATTATTGATTTTATTACTTCCTCAGGGTTGCCCAATGATTGCGGGTTTATGCCCGTCGGCATTGGCATGTCAAGCTCAATCTCCACTTCATTTAAGCCCTGGGACGCCACCTTAAGCATTACGTTGTTTCCATAGTCCTTAAACCAGTAATCACCATTATCACTTCTTCTGAAGCCCATGCTCTTAAGAACGTTTATGAGCATTGAATCACCGCGTTATTAAGTCCCTTAAATCGTTTGCTCACTCATATGTGGCTATTATAATGGCCAATAGAGCGAGTAGTATTGCCGATATCACGAGCCTACGCCCACGGTACGGACTAATACCTGACAGCCATAGGAAGCCGCCAATAATCCCAAAGAGCAGTGCGAGCACTGTTGATGCATTGTATATTACATTCTTGAGGAAGTTCGTGAATGATATTAAATCGGCGAGCGCCGTATTTATTACGTTCTCTGTGCTATTGGTTATTGAGTTCATGAAGTCATTTATCGTACTTGTTACATTACTCGCGGCATTGTTAATATCGTTGGTGCTCTGCGATGCGTGAACCACCAGTGGTGTTACCACGGTAATTAGTATTACGAGGAATATCTCCAGGGTTTTCCTCATTTCCTTCACCAATACCTTAATTATCATTTCGATTAATTAATTACTTTCAGTCTACTCTCTCGTGAATGCCGTCATTAATAAAAGCTTTATATAATCATAATAAGCGCATTATTTTGCATGAAGATACCAAGGGCACTGACAATAGCAGGACTGGACTCTGGCGGTGGTGCTGGTATCACGGCCGACCTAAAGACCTTCCACGCACTTGGGGTTTACGGCATGGTCGCCCTAACGGCAGTAACCGCGCAGAACACCCTCGGCGTTAGGGCTGTCCAGGAAATTGACCCATCGATAGTTGAGGCGCAGATAAATGCTGTGGCTGAGGACATAGGCGTTGACGCGGCTAAGACAGGCATGTTGAGTAGTTCACCAATTATGGAGCCGTAGCCCGCACAGTCAAGAGGTGGGGGGGATTCCCACTGGTTGTTGATCCAGTCATGTATGCCAAGAGTGGTGACCCACTCATTAGGCCTGAGGCCATGGAAACCCTAAAACGCGTAATAATACCCATCGCCAAGGTCGTAACTCCGAATGCGCCTGAGGCATCGCACCTAGCAGGCTTTCATGTAGAGACACTCGATGATGCTAAGAGGGCTGCTAAGGTTATTGCTGAGGAGCTTCACCCAGAGATCGTCATTGTTAAGGGTGGCCACTTAACAGGTAGTGAGAGTATTGACGTTGTTTACTTCAGGGATTCGGGTGAGTATAGGGAGTTGAGGGCTCCGAGGATTGACACCAAGAATACCCATGGGACTGGGTGCTCATTTTCAGCGGCTATAGCCGCCGGCTTAGCAAGGGGTCTGGATCCTTGGGAGGCGATTAAGTTGGCTAAGGAGTTGATAACCACGGCTATCAAGTACTCATTACCGCTGGGTCATGGGCATGGTCCAGTCAATCCAATGGCTTGGCTTGAGCTTAGGGCTTATAGGGCTGACGTTATTGATGAGATGAATAAGGCGTTAAGCATAATTGAGGAGAACGCCGACCTAATTGGGAATTACATACCCGAGGTTCAGTCAAACCTGGGCTACTCATTACCTGCCTTTTATGCCAGGGATCTAAATGATGTCGCTGCAGTGCCGGGTAGGATAGTTAGGTACATAGGAAGGGCCCGGCCAAGTGGTCCACCGACCTTCGGCGTTAGCTCTCACGTCGCTAATTACATACTCACGGCAATGAAGTATGACCCGGAGATCAGGTCTGCAATGAATATTAAGTATGATGATAGGGTGATAGAGGCCGCGAAGGAGCTTGGCTATGTAGTTAGTAGCTATGATAGGAGGCAGGAACCACCTGACGTTAAGGCTAGGGAGGGTGCGTCAATACCCTGGGGGGGCACTGAACAAGCCATAAAGAGCGTGGGCAGGGTTCCTGACATTATTTATCACCTTGGTGATTGGGGTAAGGAGCCTGAGATTGTGATACTCGGTAGAAGCCCAACGGAGGTTGTTAATAAGTTGTTAACATTGTTGAGGCGTGTCAACGAGAAATCTCGTTTTTAACAATTTATGTTAAGGCGGCTCATTAAATTAAAACTACCTGTAGATACTTATCTCCACGCCTACTTATCCTATACTTACTTACCTTACCATCCCTAAGAACAACGACTTCACCACTTACGTTCTTAGCCACAGGTCTCCAACTCGGCGAGAAGTAATACTCACTTCTCTTAAACTTGGACTTGGCTAGTGGATATGCATTACCATTATACAGTATCACACCAACACTCCACTCGGGCGCCTTATCAACAAGTGATGAGTAATCCTCACCGCCCGTGGACCCCCCTCGTTACCTTCCTCGTTTTCAGATTCCTCCTCGTATTTATCCTCGTCCTCCATTACATAAAGCTCAAACCACCTCTTTATATTTTTATCTAAGCACCGACAGAACCAACGATGAATGCACGTAATTAGGCAATACACTAGGAATATTGGAATTAGAGTGTTGAGTAATTATCTCTTGAACCTCTTTGGTCTCAGGTTCTTACTCTTACACCTCCTGCACTTCTCAGCCCCCCCCGGCGGATTTCTAGCCCCCCCGCACTCCCTGCATATCCAGTAATTGAATCTGTGCTCAATGGCTATCCTAAGCTTCTCAGGGTCGCTAATGGGCATACGTGCCTATGAAGTTAAGGGCCTTTTTATATTTTTACCTATTTCAGCGGTCATTCAACGGGTATTATTGACTTAATCTTAATCTCATCAAGAGGCTTTATCCCGTACTTCTCCCTTATTTCCTTCGGTATTGTGAACTGCCTACTGGCCGTGTTCCTAGTCCTCAATAATTTAACCTTCTCAAGCGTTATTTCCTGACCGAAGTATTCAATGGTTATGTTTGCGTACGTGACATTCTCAATATTGAGAGCCTTAACTAAACTGGCTGGTATAAGTACTTGGTAGTTTATATATATCTTCGTTACGTATGGCAATTTAGTAATTACCATACTTCTCCTAACCCTCCTTACCCTAGATATTCCAGATGCCATATCAATGATTTGATTACAAATTAATTTATTAAAGTTTCTAATTAAGACTTGAAAAATTAGGATGTAAGCATGTCATAGCAACGTACATAGTGAACTCTTTTAAAGGGTTTAAGCATTATCATTGGATAATGAGTATTGCAATTGACGTATTAATAATGACCACACAACTAATTGCAATAGTGGACCCAGTCGGTGCACTACCAATAATGGTTAGTATGCCTGGGATTGAAAAGCCCGAGGTATTCAGTAAAGCCCTTAGGATAATTGCGATCGCCGTACCATCACTATTGATAATATTCGCAGTTGTTGGACAGTACATACTGGAGGCCTTCAACATAAGCATCGCAGACTTCAGGATTGCCGGCGGCATAGTACTCCTCGTAATTGGAATTGACACGCTCAGGGAAGGCTCGCCAAAAACCATGAGTTTGAGTCCAGAGGAGTTCATATTCACGCCAATAGTGACGCCAATGCTCGTTGGGCCTGGCGCAATAACCTCAGTGATGCTCTTCACCACGTATTACGGGATTCCCGAGGTCATAATAAGCATACTCATAGCATCGTTAATAACGTACTTGGTGATTAGGTTCAGCTTCTCAATAATTAGGTTCATTGGAGTCAACATGCTTAAATTTATCGGTAGGTTCCTAAGCCTTATAATCATGGCATGGGCAGTATCATTGATAATAGAGGGAATTAGAGGAGCGTTACTGATTTAATTGAATATTATAGTGAAATTGAGTGATAAATTTTAATTTTAATAAATCTTCATTATTGCCCTAGCCAATCTGCATTTGAGATATGAAGAGATACCTCGGCGTTATGTACGGAAGTAGGTGGCTAGGCCATAGACGTTTATCTGCCCAAGGCCATCAACCGGTTCCACCGGCCCTGAATAACCCAGTAAAGTCCATTCTCGCCACCAAGAGTCACAAACATAGCCCCCAGGTACTCCAGTTAAGAACCAACGGGTTGGGTATGCTGTACTCCATGCATAGAATTGGCATGGGTAATAGTAATACAGTAGGTATAGGTTGGGTGCTAGGTCGCCTATTGTGTAGTCAACGCCAGTGCCGTATAGGTAGCTCTGTATTGTGGTTGTCATGCCCGCGGATAGAGCGTCGCCAAGCTAGTGCCACCGATTAGGTAGGGTGGTATGATGCCATTAAGGACTATTAAGACGCCGGTGAATGGGTCAGCATCCGCCGCAATGTCCGGAACACCCCCCCTATGCCCAACAGTGTAGAAGTAGACACCCAGGTCTGGCTCATACACGTAGGTCCTCTCATAAATAATATGTATCAACGCCTGCCCAGGCGTCTCTAAGAAGGCAAAGGAGTAACCACCACCACTACCCCACATGTAGTGGCTATTCCAATTCCATGCATATTCAATACGACTAGTCATTATGGGGCTAATCACACCCCCCCTAAGTGTAGTACCACCAACGCCTGTTACCCATGGGTCGCTGGCTGGGTATAGGACGCTTGGTTCCATGGGCATGTTAAGGTACAGCCAATACGTGTCGAAGGCGCCGCTATCGCCGGATGCAGCGAATACTCCAATGCCCTCCGCAGCTGCCTGCATGAATATCTCGTCATAGCCATAGAGTAGGTTGTAACTTGGTGGTGGGTAATAGAACATGTCCTCATAGGCGCCCCAGCTAAGGCTTATGAAGTTGGCTAGGTGATTAGCGACCACATACTCTACATCAACGAATAGGTCATCGCCAGAGTCAGGCGATACAACGAGAAGTATTTTGGCGCCAGGTGCCATCGTATGAGCATACTCAATGTCTAATGCGGTCTCCCAGGACCAACCAGCCGCCGTGTAGATATTCTCAGGCGTGAGTATTGGCACGCCGGTTGGGTAAATGACCTGGCATGAAGCAGGCGGCGGTAAGTTAAACTTACTATCGAAAGTCGCCAGGTCCTGGCACGCAACTGATACGTACTTTGATGGAACGATGCCCGTGAATGTCGCGTTATAGGCACCCTCAAAGTCTCCAAAGGCGTCAACGATGGCTATGGTTAGGCCCTGGCCCGTGTAACCGCTGTATGTGTATCCGCTGAATAGTGGTAACTCGTCATAGATGAACTCTAGACCCTTTGGTAGCCATATCTCTGCCTGACGATACCTAATCTGTAATGGTACTCCGTTTAGTAAGGTAACGTTGGTTGTAAGTACGGTATTCACGTTGGTGGTGTTTAAGTACGTGGCTACGTACTGCGGTTTATAGGATGGCGTAACACTACCTACGTAGAAGTAGCCGATTGGTATGCATTCACCCGATAATATCCATTTCTGGACATTACCTGGTGCTGATTGTAGGGCTGTTAGGAAGTTGTCTACTGCCGATGCGTTGCCAGTGGCTTCTATGAGCATTGGGAATGTGTAATTAACGACTAAGCCATACTCCTCAGCAAGACCCGTTATATAACTAAAGACATAACCAGGCGGTGAGTACCACTCGGCAAACTCTTGAGGAGTGATGAATTCGTGGTAATACGGACTAAATGGGTTGTAATACATTTGGTCTAGGAGGTATAGTAAGCCATTGGATGTGGTCACGTTATTAAGCCTCAACCAAATTATTACGTGACTTAGGGTAGAGCCTGATACCGTTGGTATTACCTCGGTGCATGTGAAGTATTGAGGGGTTGTTGATGGACCCGACGGTGGGAATCCTTGGGCATGAGCCACTACCGTTATTGCCATGATTAGTACTAACGCCATTGTTATTAGTACCGCCCTTGTTAAATTCGTCATAAATTAACTAATTGCTCTTACTATTTTTAAACATTTCTCTTTAGATCAATATCCCCCCCTTTGATCAATTATTCCATTAATTATCTTTTTGTTAAATTTTCTATTCCAAATGAAGAATACGCCTTATTAACCCAAGCTCCTAATCAATGCCTAATGTCGTTTAGGCGCATTGGACGCATTGGTTTTCTCCTGGTAACGGCTAATTCACTAAGCGGTATTATTTGGGGTGCTAATTCCGTTATCCTCTCAATATACATGTTAAGTATTGGTATGTCAACCACGCTCATCGGCATCGTCCTCGGGCTCTTCTCATTGATAAATGCCCTTGGTTCATTAGTCGTTGGCTATCTAACGGATTACATGGATAGGGTTAGGCTCTTCACGGTATTGTCCATAATTAGCGGCTCCCTAATACTATTAATGACTGTTGGAGTACCTATCATTGTTTCAATAGCCTACTTATTGACGGCATTATTTAATCGATACGTAGTACTCACGGCCATAGTCGGTGAATTCGCTAAGCAGAGGAATGTCTCAGATGAGGCGTTTAGCTTATCATCATCCTTCAACATAGTCTTCAGCGTTGTTGGTTCCGCAATGGCCGTTCTACCTAGCTACCTTGGGCGTCTTGGTTATGAGCTGATATTCATAGCCGAGGCAATAGCCGTCTACCTAACAATACCTCTAGTGCTCAATGCAATTAGGCATTTGGACCCAGTTATCGTGAATGCGAAGATTGAGAGAATAAGCCTTAGGGATTTGGGTAGATTACGTTCGTCATGGCTAATAAAGAGACTATTACCTGAGGCATTGATAGGCCTTGGGGGGGCTGGCGTGATAATACCACTATTCAGCCTTTGGTTCTACCTAAAGTTTCACATAAACATTGCCAGCCTGGGCATTGTCTACGCAATATCCAACGCAACGCTCGCCCTAGGCACATTGATGGCACCAACAGTATCGAGACTACTACGTAGTAGGGTGATCTCCGTGGTAACGCTTGAGGGCTTGGCCACAGGCGTGCTTGCGATAATGCCGTCAATATACGACCTACCACTATTACTGGCTCTATTCATAATTAGGAACACTCTCATGAACATGGCAAACCCATTACTGACATCACTCATTAATGAATTGGTGCCCAGGGAAGAACGAGGTAGGGTGTTTGGTATCTGGAATATGATATCCTCGATACCGCGAGCCGTTGGTCCAGGCATTGGTGGTTACTTAATGGATATTGGTTACCTTGACATGCCCCTATACATAACCTCTATTCTTTATGCAACTGCCGTTGTCCTATTCTATGCCCTGCTCAGGGGGTATTGAGGGTAAGGTTAGGGTTGTTCACGGTACTTAGTACATGCACTACTTTTTCACTTGTCTCAGGAAAAATATTAATTAAGTAGGTGCTTGTGTGGCTCTAGCGTGAATTTTCAGGAGAGAGTATCGAATAGTATTAAGGGAATTAGCGACTCATTTAGGGTATTGATTGGTCCCGGCTGGTTAACGATGCTTGCTGATGTCGATGCCCCCCCAAGCATACTCACGGCTATGCAGAGCGGTTACTACACGGGGGGGCTTGCGATGATACCCTGGCTAATACTCCTAACCATACCCCTATACTTTATTCAGGAATTGACCATTAGAGCCGCATTGGGTAGTGGGAAGGGTATGGGAACGCTGCTTAGGGAGGTCTATGGTAATAAGGTTGCGGCAATATCGCTGATTGCCATGCTCATAATAGATGGTGCTGCCTACGTCGGTGAGTACGCGGCCATATCAGCAATTGGACTTCTCTTTGGCGTGCCCGTGGTTATTTCCGTGATCTCAGTCCTGGCGTTTCACACGGCGATAATACTAATGGGTGGTTCGTATAAGAGAGTTGAGAATGTGTTGCTTGCGATCTCCGCATTCATACTAGTGTATCTAGCGGCCTTCATTGTAATACCCATTAAGCCCCCCCAGGAGGTTTACGGCGCGTTATTATCGATGTTTCTACCGAGCTCATACGCTAATTCCCTATACGTGACATTGCTTGCGGCGAATATAGGCGCGGTGATAATGCCCTGGATGCTTTATTACCAGCAGTCGGCGATTGTTGATAAGGGCTTAAGGAGGGAGCATTACACTCATGAGAGGTTTGAGACCGTGATGGGGGCCGTGATAAGTGAGACGCTGATGATAGGTAGCCTATTGGTTGGTTATTGCTTAGGGCCAGGGGGGGTGGGGGGGTTGTTGATGGTTTTCAATCGGCACTCCTCTCCATTGGCAGGGTCATTAGCCCGTATTGGTTCGTGGTGGCTGCCGTGGGTATGATAGCCGCAGCATTACTCGCAATATTCGTGATAAGCCTGGGCTTTGCCTATGGACTTAGTGAGTACTTTAATTGGCCCGCAGGCTTAGTAGGAGGATGTGTGAGGCCAGGGGCTTCTATGCTTTTTACGTGGTTGAGGTCGTGCCCGCCGCCCTAATAATACTCTTCATGAGGGATCTCGTTAACTTGATACTGGGTATCATGGTATTTAACGCGGTAGCCCTGGCAATACCCACCTACCTATTGATAAGCCTCGTTTCGAGGAGGGATGTCGTTGGTGATTACGTGATAGGTAGGGCTAGGGCCATCACGTTATATGTTGTTACGACCGCATTAATTATTGCTGGAATCTACGCGATAATAACGGCGGTTTAAGTCGTTATTTGGGAATAAGGTTTATTAGACCTTTACTAAGTGTAGTATGTGACTGCATGTGAGAATATCCAGTAGGGAATTCCTATACCTGTTGGTGATTAAGGGGGGGATGAATGATAAGGGCTCTGGTGCGACAATATTTGGAGTTGCAAAGGCGCTTGGTGTCTCGACTGCGAGTGCGTATGAGGAGATAAATCACCTAATTAAGAAGGGTTTCGTGGAGAGGAGGGATGGTGGTATTTTCATAACTGATGAGGGCATTAGGGAGATGAACTCATTAATTAGGGCCCATAGAGTCGTTGAAACGCTGCTTGTTAGGGCAGGGATAGATCCGGACAAGGCCTGTGAATTGGCTAGGATGTTTGATTATGCCTTGCCTGAGGAGGTCGTGGATAAGCTCTATGAGTATTTAGGAAGACCGAGTAAGTGCCCGCATGGTAGAGACATACCAAGCCCTAGTTCGTGAATGCCGTCATGCAAATATATTATATATGTGATAATGCTTAATAAGGAGTTTATTGTAGGCTAGTTAATGAAGTATGTATGGGTAGATGGTAAGCTTGTTCCCGAGAGGGAGGCTGTAATACCCATACTCACGCATGCATTGCACTACGGTACGTCAGTCTTCGAGGGCATAAGGGCCTATTGGAACTCCGAGAGTAATAATCTGTACATATTTAGGGCTAGGGATCACTATGTCAGGTTTCATAATTCAGCCAAGATAATGGGTATTAGGGTTAATTATGGCATTGATGAGTTAGTTGATGCTACCGTGGAGTTGCTAAAGGCTAATGAGGTACGTGAAAACGTTTATATAAGGCCGATAACCTTCGTATCTGCGTCAACGGTAAATCTGGACATTAGGGACTTGGAGACGACCACGGCCATAATAGCCATACCCTTTGGCCATTACCTGGAACCCAGGGGGGGTGTTAAGGCTAAGGTTGTTAGTTGGTTGAGGGTTCATAATTCCATGTTTCCAATGAGGGCTAAGGTCGGCGGCATTTACGTGAACTCCGTGATCGCGTTGCTCGACGCTAAAGTCTCTGGATTTGATGAGGCTATTTTGCTTAATCGTGATGGTTACGTAGCTGAGGGTAGTGGAGAGAACGTATTCATTGTTAAGGATGGCGTGCTCTACACGCCGCCGACTTATGACTCAATCCTTGAGGGCATCACTAGGGATACGGTAATCACCATAGCCAGAGACCTGGGGGGGCTGACGGTTATTGAGAAGAGGATAGCCAGGGAGGAGCTGTACACGGCTGATGAGGTCTTCTTCACGGGGGGGACGGCCGCTGAGGTAACTCCCGTGGTGAACATAGATGGTAGAGTCATAGGTAATGGAGAACCAGGTCCAATAACGCTCAAGGTAAGGAATTACTACATGGATGTGGTTCACGGTAAGGTAAGTAAGTACATGAATTGGCTCACACCTGTTTACTAAGGGATTGATTAAAATTAATGGGTAGGTTGGGAATGGTTTTTAAAGTGTGGGTTTCCCGTTGATGGATGTGCGTATTAATCGGGAAATAACCCATTACGCAATCATTATATTCCTAATAACCTTCGCCACCCGCGCAACCAATAATATGATTGGGACGACAGCACCACTGCTGGCTAAGTACGACCTATCATTCACTAATTACCTAGTTGGTTTTCTAGTGTCGACAGTTACCGCTGTAAACCTCGCATCCATAGTATTCATTAATGCCAGACTACCTGGATCAACGAGGAGACTACTCTTCATAATCTCCAACGCATTGATAGTGACCTTATTACCCGCGTACTTCCTAGCCAATTCTCTAAGTATTTGGATCGTCTCAATACTCACGGGCTTTGCTTATGGCCTAATAATGCCCAACATACTCACGTCGGCGAGCATTGTTGGTGATCAATTTACCGCAGAGAGAATACTCGTACTTTACACACTGGCCTTGAGCACGAGTCTTGTTGCTGGCCCATTGCTCGAGACATACCTATTAACCCGCCTTGGCTATAGGTACGTATTCCTACTATTCATACCACTGGCGGTGCTTTCTTTAGCTCTTTCATTGAAGGTACGATTTCCACCAGACCCTAAGGAGCCAAGGAGGAGTATTGGTGCCGCGCATGTGATTAGGAATAAGGGCTTAATATCGGCATTGCTCGCGAACTCCACGTATAGTATTCCCTTCGTTGTCTTTACAACGTTCATAGCAATATACGCACAGAGCATATACCACGTTAGTAGGTACCTAGCCTACTTCTCATTCGTACCCTTTTTCCTTACCTCCTTCCTTACTAGGCTTTACCTAACAATTCGTGTACCAAGAAGCCTATTCAAACCAATGCTAATCTCCATAGCACTAACTATAACAGGCATAGCACTTCTTTACCTATCACCCAATTACGCAGTGTTCATAATCTCTATGTCAATACTCGGCATACCCCACGGCTCGACATACCCACTTTCAACACTAATGATTAGTAGAGGAACGAGCGTTGAGGAGAGGAATGCGGCGAACTCTTACTTCGCGGCATTCCAGGGTGTCCTGGGAATAATCGTACCAGCACTATTCGGAATCTCAACTGACTTAATAGGTATTAGGCTGTCAATGGCCTTGCTCCTGATACCTGTAATAACCATAGCAATCGCATTCACTAGGTTTTACATGGGTTCAGGCCTCGAAACATTTAAATCGGAAATACCCTCCTCTCGCTGAGTAAGTTCTTTAGCCTATCAATTGGTTCCGTGGATACAGGCTCAAACGCCCAATAACTCGGCCAACGCTAGCGTTACCATGCCCAGGTACGTCACACCATACATCTCAGTCTCCAGGGGCGTCCTACCCTCAAGCCTTATGATTATTGGCTTCGCTCCAAACGAGGATAACACGTCGATGAGCACCTCCTCATATAAGCCTCATAATCATTGGGTCCCATTATCGCCACATGCCTTAAACCGCCTTGCTTCGTTGTGACCGCGGCTATATCGTTATGGGCGCCCTCGGGCACTACGGAAACCACCGAGTAGTACTTGGCGTTTTCATTAAGGTCGTTCTTAAACCTAATACCAACACCGCGCCTACTCTCTGTGACCCAAACCACGGGTATTGAATTCATTAACTGCTTAGCTAGGTTTGTCGCATCGTCAACGTGCTTAAGGGCATTCTCGATTCCGGCAATACCGCTCTCCAACTCATTAGTTATTGAAGTAATGCCGAACCTCTCCAGGATAAGGAGCGCTGGGTATAGCAGCGCGGGTAGTCCATACCTGGGTGCTGAGGCCTTTGGGATTAGGACAACGGGTACGCCCTTGCTACTGAGTGCCGTGCTTAACCTACCGCCTGTCGTAATGCCAATCACTGGATATCCCCCCCTGGACAACGCCTCATTGGCGCTCATTATGGTCTCGGCGGTGTTACCCGAGTAACTAATGGCTATAACCAACGGCCTTGACAACCTCCTTGGCAACCTCATGTTCTTACTTACAATTATGGGTACTCTGCAATCCCAGAACCAGCACAGGTCATTGATTATGTCGCCAACAACGCCACTACCACCCATCCCCGTAATGACCACTGAATCAACCTCCTCGCTATAATCAATGACCTTACCGTCAATGCTCAGCCTAGTACTCCTCAAGTCCATAGGCACATTGAGTATTGACTCCCTCGCGAGTGATGGCCATCTTGGGTAGTCAATTAGGTTCATTGAGGATTATGAAGATTAAACCTTTGTAAGTTTTAAGTACTGTGCAATTAATACATGGTTAGTGCTATTTAGGGTTGTCATAAATGGCGGTGTTGAGATTAGGAGGGAGTGGCCGTGGGATAGGGTATCGAGGGTTAAGGATAGGTTGAAGGAGCTGGGGGGGTTTAGGTGGAATGGCGAGTATTGGTCTGGCAAGGTTTACTCACTCTCGTTGATTAGAGAGCTGAAGGAATTGCTTGAACTAACTAGTGAGGAGACTGAGAAATTAATGAGGACTATACTCGTAAACTCGTCAGGTGGTGTAATCGGTGTTGAGGACTTGGGAAGTCTCGGTTCCATACCAAGCGACTGCGTGTTGGGCGAGGAGGGTGGTTTATACATTATCTCACTGTCATGCCTAATAAGGGACTTCATTAAAAGTGATAGGAATTACATAGGCGGTGTATCCTCATTTGAGGAGTATGTTGATAGGGCCGTGGATAACATTAGGCAGTTACTCATTGGCAAGCCAGTGATTGGTGATGTGGAACTAGCCCTTAGGAGGGCTCGTGAGTTTGCCCTGGCCAATAATAAGTTAAGGGACTTGTTCATGAGGAGGATTGAGTGGTGGACGGTCAAGTTAAGCTTGATAGTGCTGAACTGCACTTTCTATCTAAGGAGCTCTATGAGAAGTTGAGGGGGCTTAACCATACCGTACTACGTCACCGATAAGGAGGGTAATCTGAATAAGCGTGATTTAAGGCTCGTACGCAAGGACGACATTGTTCGAGAAAGCAATAAGGTCGTGATTAGATTCCCCGTATTTCTCAGGGATACGGTAAGGGAATTACTGGTAAAGAGTGGTTATAAGGTGGTTGACCTGCCATGGAGCCCAAGGCAAATACAAGTCCCTAAGGATGAGGTTAAGCTCCTGCCCTTTCAGGAGAGAGCTCTCGATGCCTGGCTGAAGGCTGGTAAGAGGGGGGGTACGATTGTCGTACCGACTGGTGGCGGTAAGACCTTCATAGCCCTCAAGGCTCTGGCCACTGTGAAGGTGCCAGCGATAATACTCGTAATCACGGAAGAACTAATGAATCAATGGTACGAAAGGATAATGAAGTACTTAGGCATTAGGGCAGGTAGGTTGGGTGGTGGTTTTGATGATATTAGGGGAGGTTACTGTGGCGATTTACAACTCGGCAGTTAATAGGATAGCTGAGATAAGTGATAGGTTTGACTTGGTCACGTTTGACGAGGCGCACCACGTTCCTGCCGATACCTTCAAGGAGGTTGCATTTAGGCTTAGGGCGCCGTTTAGGCTTGCATTGTCCGCCACGCCGAGGAGGAGTGATAATAATGAGCACCTGATCTTCCTAAGTGCCGGTGATATTGTTTATCAGGCTGATTATAGGGACATGATCGAGGCTAAATTGGTCGTTCCAGTTAGGCATTTCAGGATATACGTTGACTTAACACCTGAGGAGAGAAGGAGCTATGAGAGGCTGGTGATAACGCGATTGTCCTGAGGAATATAGCGAGTACGGCTAGCGCCAAAATAGGCGTTGCCAAGGAGATAGTGAAGGCTGAGGTTAACATTGGTAGTAAGATCATTGTCTTCACCCAGTTCATAAAGCAGGCCGAGGAGTTGTATAAAGTCCTTAAGGAGGAGTTGGGACCCATCACTGCGCTAATAACGTCTAAGACGAGCGACAGAGACTCGATCTTTAAGGCGTTTGCTAGGGGGGGCGTGTATAAGGTTATTGTGACGACGACGGTACTCGATGAGGGCGTTGATGTGCCGGATGCGGATGTGGCAATAATACTTTCTGGAACAGGTTCCCAGAGACAAATGATTCAGAGGGTTGGTCGTGTGGTTAGGGCTAGTGATGGTAAGGTTGAGGCGAGGGTTTACGAAATAATTACGAGAAATACCATTGAGGAGGCACTTAGTGAGGAGAGGCATGTTAAGGGTGAGGTACTTGAGGTTGAGTGTAGGAGGTATCTGGCTGATGAGGTGAAGCGGTTAATAAGCCACGTAATCAGCAGCACGCGCCTGTTTTCCCAATGATCAATGCTGTAGTGGCTTATATATCGAATTGACAATAATTTAATTGTGAAGTCTCTTGAGGAGGCGCTGAACATTCTGTTTCAGGAGTATGGATCACTAATACTCACGGTAATTTCGGTGATACTCTCAATAATCGTCGTCTCATTTTATGTAGAGTTAATAAGGAGTAACATAGGGCTTATTCGAGAGCTTAATTCAATTATTCAATGGATTAACTCGGTGATTAAATGATTAGGTACGTACTCACAGCGATATTGATTGTGATTATATTCGTGATGATCATAGTCATTGAAAGCTTCCTACTAAAAGTACTTTATTTAGCAAATTCCGTGAGTAATTACGCCATGGTGATAATCAATGGCTCTCGTAGACTCCTTAATATTCCCTGACCTATTAGTTTCAATCACTCTGGTAATCGTAATACTCATACTCACGATATACCTAACAAACCTACTATTGAAATTATCAATAATTGATTATAAAGCGTCAATTGGAACCTACCTATTCATTGAGTGCCAATTGGGTAATTTCACGGGTGGTGTTGATCTGAACCATGTCGTAATAACGGATGAGGTAATGACCAATAATTACCTAATTATATGCCCAAGAATTGCAGCCAATAATTCCAGGTTGGAGGTTAATGTATATGTTGCCTACGTTAGGTGATTATGAATGATTTACAAGTCGTTACTACCCATAATCATAGTTTTGCTGGTAATGATTTCATTAACCACGTACTTAATAAATTACGTAAGTAACGAGACATCAAAGGCATTAACCCTTGAGAATACCTATCTCCTTTCCGTTAACGTCATTAGGCAATTGAATGACACACTACCACAGATATTACATAATGATGCATGCCTAGTTATAATGAATCCAATAAATTACTCATGCAGTACTATCGCCAGGAACCTAACGGAAACCCTGAGTGAAGCCCTTAACACTATTAGTAATGAGACTGGTAATGCCGTGAGGTATAGGGTAATTAGTTATGAGGTTTATGGCGAGGGTAATGAGACCATTTATCGCGCAGTCATTCAATCAATTACACAGTCAAATACCGTTGAGGGAGTTGTTGTCGTAACATATCCCTTCAATCTATGTTATTACTCACAGGTTATTAATAACATTATTAATAATTTAAATGCTAATGTTACAATTCACGCTAGCAATATAACGGAGACTACGCAAAACATAGCTAATTACTTAGCGGGTAAGATTGGCGGTGATTATCATGGTATAAACGTAACACTGAGTTACGTTGGTGTCTTTAGGATGATTAAGCGAATGAGTAATTGCACTGTTTATTGGGGGGGGTCATAGACTATACATTACATGCTTCACCCAGGGAAAGTATGTGCAGCGGCGGCTTGGAATTTAGCGGTAGTTTCTACGTCGTGGTGGTAATTAATGCCTATGTAAATAATACATATTACTTTGCAGTTAGTGGCATGATTAATAATGATAAGTAGTGTATAATTGTGATATTCAGTTAATACATTTAAATTGATTTAAAATGTGACATCATTGTGCTTGATGAGGTTGTAGGATTTGATGTAAGGAGTGTTCTGGTGATTGGTATTGGTGGTGGAGGTGATGTCGTTGGCTCTACGATCACTTATAGCTTAGCCGTTAATGAGGGTAAGGAGGCTGTATTAGGCGCAGTTCTTTGGGAGAGGTACGTGAACGATGTTGTGCCGGGACCCATTAGGGTTCAGGAACTTAGGAATGCTAATGCCCTTGGTGATTACTTGGCCATCGTTAATGGAGATACCTACGCAGTTAGGGAGGGTAGGCGCGTTATTCCCCAAATAGCCAATGTATTAAGCATCATTAAGGATGATGGATTGGGAATAAGCATTAGTGGTTCCGTCAGTAATGTGGCTAAGGAGCTCAGTGACTACGTGAGTAGGTACGGCATTGACGCCGTGATAGGAATTGATGTTGGTGGTGACGTGCTAGCCCTGGGTAATGAGGATGGGCTATACAGCCCACTTGCCGATAGTTACTCAGTAGCCGTTCTAAGTAGGCTTCAGGATATAACTAATGTGCCGGTAATACTGGGTGTCGCAGGTCCTGGCGTGGATGGCGAGTTGGATAGGGACTACGTGTTAATGAGGATAAGTCAATTAGCCAGTAAGGGCGCATTCCTGGGCGCCTATGGACCAACACGAAACGACCTAATGATACTTGAGGACATACTCAGTAAGGCAATAACTGAAGCCAGTGGGTTAGTGTTTAGGGCTGCGAGGGGGGGATATCACGGTAATGTGGGTATAAGAGGTAGTACTAGGTACGTTAGGCTTGATATATCCTCATCAATAACGTATTACCTAGACCTTAAGAAGGCGATGAGTGATTTACCATTGGCTAATTTATTAATCGATGCTAAGGATCCCTGGGATGCAATGAAAATATTGAATAGTAGGGGCGTAATGACTGAGCTGAACTTTGAGGAGGAGGTCTATAGGTATTATAGGGCTAGGTCCAGGATACCAAGTCCTGAGGAGGCGTACTCAATGATTAATGAGATTAGGAATAGGCTGAAGGCGCAGGTGCAGTTAATGAAGGGATGATATCTGACCGGCGGTATTCATCACCTTAAGCTCAGGTAAGGGCGTGCTCTTCACAGTATTTAGTTGGCAATGGTGGTTAATTTAAGCCTTAATCGCCGGCTTCCTCATAGAATAATGCGTAATCCTTCTCAGCCTCACGAAGAAGCTGAAGCTGTGATATCCTTTCCTCGGCCCTCCTATACATGTTTGCGAACTCCATGATCCTTGACGCCACGTCATCAGCCCTGTTAAACGCCACTGAATTATACAGGAGCTTCCTCCTGTCATTACCCTTAATACTCACTACATAACCCTCAACAACACCAGACGTAGGTATTTTACCCAACTCACCACCCTCACCCCCCCTTATTAGGAAGACGTAGCCCTTACGAGAACCATCATTAAACGTCAATCTAACGAGGACCAACGCTATGTGAAATTCCCTTAGTATGTTTGTAATCACGTCCCTATACCTCTCGTACTCACGTACGTAGGGTAACCTCTCAATGAGCGATAAATCATCCCTATTAAGGTCGTTGAGGAGTTCATTCAGCATATCCATCACACTCCTACCTGTGTTTATTACCTCCATCACGTGGAACACTGCTTTACCAAAAATAAGCATTACCCAAAGCCCTGGGCATTGGATTCTAGGTAAGGTATATTTAACTGGGTAATTATGGTAATTGGATGAGTGGATTAGATAGGAGGGTTTATGAACTACATAGTAAGGTAATGAATGAGTTTATGAGCGGTAAATGCTATGATATTGATGAGGCCCTAGTCATTGATTGCATTAAGGACACATTAACAAATATTGGGTTAAGCGTTAATGACATAGTGCTCTTCGACATAGACGGTAATGTAACAAATGAAATTGGTAATGCCAGGTACGTGAGGGTTACAACAACGAGCAATTACGTTAATGGCGAGCAAATATTCACCTTCGCACTGATTAAGCTGAGGAATAGGTATAGGGTTCTCTATCTTCAATCAGCTGTGAAGGAGAGTTAAGGAAAAATTGAAAAATTTATAAGAATCTTCTTACACGCGTTTAATTTATTTAATCTGTGTTACGGAGATGACTCGGCAATCCTATCAAGCATTTGTATTCTCTTTGCTGGGTGTGGGTGTGTCATGAACAGCTCCTCCCAAATTGATGGCTTATAATGCTCCAATACTCTATTAAATCATCAACATTACTCTCAATATACTCAGTGCTGACTGGCGGTGCGAAGAATAGCATCCTTAATGTGCCGTTCGTAGTCCTCTTCACCACGTTTGGATCCATGTAAAGCGTTATCTTTGCAAGGGCCCTCTGTAGGTTGCGGGCACCATTCTCTACGGTTAATGCGCCGTTAATATCCGCGTAGGCCTCCCTCAACCTATTAATGTAAAGGACGAATAATTGGAATAGGAAGCTAACGGCGATAAGAGCTAAACCTATTAGGAGTAGTAGGCCGCCACCGTTATTCCTACCCTCGGACCAACCTCCCCCCCACCAACCACCCCCCCACCAGAGTGACCAACCAAGCCAGTAAATGACCGTGGGCAGTAAACCAACGGCCATCAAGACCTCCACATCCCTATGCCTTAGGTGTCCAATCTCATGGCCAAGGACAGCCTTCAACTCGCTGGGCTTTAATATCCTTAGTAGGGGTAGCGTTATTGCGACCCTCTTACCAGCTATTGGACTTCCATAGGCGAAAGCATTGGGGAATGGTACATCGGCTATGTAGACCTTGGGCACGTCCTTAAAGCCGTTAGCCCTCGCAACATCAGCGACCATGTCATAGACCCAGCCGTAGGTTGGGTCATCAGGCTTAACTTCATGAGCCTATACATGGCATTAATTAGGAATGGGCCAATCAACCACTGGAATAGCGTTAGGAAAAACGCCATGAGTACTAGGCTGGTGACAAGTGCGATGCCGCTTATTGACCCTCCCGACAACCACCACATGATGCCGTACGTAAACGCGGCGCCTAATAGTAATATTGCTATTATTGCGAGTGACATCTTTAACCTAAACAGGAGTAGTGCCTTGTTCATACAAGGCGGAAACCACGGTATTAATTTTAAACCTAACTCACGAACTCACACAGACCCTATTATGAACCTAGCATCAGCCGCGTACGCGCCCTTACCCCTCTCAAGCACAATGACTGGGTTTAGGTCGGCCTCAACAATGTTTGGATTATCAGATAGGAGCTCTGAGAATTTCGTTATTATGTAGATAACGGCCTCCTCATCCCTCACGGGCATGTTCCTATAGCCATTGAAGAGCCTATAGCCCTTTATCTCCCTAACCATTGCCCTGGCATCCTCCTCGGTGATAGGCACAATCCTAAAACTCACGTCCTGCAGTACCTCAACCATTACTCCACCGAGACCAAAGGCTATTACATGACCAAAGATTGGGTCCTTAGTCGCACCAATTATCGTCTCTAGGCCCTCGGGCACCATCCTCTGCACTAGGAAGCCACTTATCCTGGCGTATGGGGGGGCCTTCTCCTTAATGTTATTTCTAATTCTCTCACAGGCGCTTCTGAGATCATCATCATTACTTATATTGAGTATTACACCGCCAACATCTGATTTATGGATTATGTCGGGCGAAACAACCTTAAGCACCACTGGGTAGCCTATGTCCTTAACAACCTTCAACGCCTCATTAACATCCTGAACCAGTGCAAAGTCTGGAACAGGTATGTTATACTGCCTAAGTAGTTCAAAGGACTCATGCTCAAGCAGTTTATACCTACCCTCCTCAAGGGCCTTCGTAATTATTGGGTTCATACCCCCCCTCACCACCACTCCTTAGCCACGCCTTTTATTTTTGAGTACTCATACAACGCCCACAACGCTTGGCAGCTCTATGTGGTGCGTGGTAGACGGGTATCCCATTCTCCTCAAGGTGGCTCTCAAACTTAGCCACATACTCATTACCGCCAAAGCTAACGACTACTATTGGCTTATTGAACCTCTTAGCTTCAATGATGTAATTACCCAGGTTAGCCGTTAAGCCAGGTATCTGCATTAAGGCTATTATCAGGGCCATGTCCACGTAGCTCGTTGGTAGTACCGTGTCCAGTACGAACTTGTACATTGCATCCGTGGCACTACCCGTCAAGTCGATGGGATTTCGTGTGACGGCTAAAGGAGGTAATTGCTTCCTCAGTATCTCCTGGAGACTCTCGGATAGCTCAGGAACCTGAAGCCCACGCATGTCAAGGGCATCCACAGATTGAATGCCCATACCACCGCTATCAGTTATGACTAAAACCCTGTTGCCCCCCCTGGGTAATGGCTGTGTGGCCAGTGCCTTGGCCATGTCGAAGGCATCCGTTAGGTTGTCTGCCTCAATCACATTGGCCTGCTTGAGCATTGCCCTGTAAATCTCGTAATTACCCGCCAGAGCAGCCGTATGAGACTTAACGGCGCCCGTGGCCGCCTTAGTCCTACCCGCCTTATAAACTACTATTGGTTTAACGCTGGATACCTCCTTCATGACCTCGAGTAATTTCTTCCCCTCCCCCCCAGGATACTTCAACCCCTCCATGTACATTACAATAACCTTAACCCTACTATCCCTGGCAAAGTACTCGAGAAGCTCTGCCTCGTTTATATCGAGCTTGTTTCCGTAGTTCACGGCTAACCCAACGCCGATGTTTCTCCTGGCTGCCCAATCAAGGATTGCGCCAGCCACAGCACCGCTTTGGCTTATTAAGGCTACGGGGGGGCCAGGTTTGGGCCTACCCATCCTATCCTCAGGGAGGAAGAACGTGTCTAGGCCATTAAACGCATTATAAACACCAATGCAGTTAGGACCGAGCACCCTGATGCGATTTTGAACAACTCTCCTTAACTCCTCCTCAAGCTTAGCGCCTTCCTCACCAACCTCGCTAAAACCGCCGCTGATTATTATTGTGACCTTAACGCCCTTCCTGGCGCATTCATCCGCGACCTTAGGAACGGCCGGCGCCGGGACGACTATGACCGCTAAGTCAATACTGTCTTGAATATCGAGTATTGACTTATAGTACTTAATGCCATTAACCTCATCATACTTAGGATTGATTAAGTAAACCTTACCCTTAAATTTAGTGAGTAGGTTCTTCGTGATAACCCCGCCAACGCTATTCTCCCTAGGCGTGGCTCCAATTATTGCGACGGACCTTGGATTAAACAATAAATCGAGTGGTGACGTAATCACCAATGAGACTTCAGAGACCGCCTTAATCTCCTGCGGTTGCTGCTTTTGTTCCTCCATAGAAACCGACGCTCATCTTAACTCATTTCTTAAAAACCTTTCTAAATGAATACATAGTCTATTTATCTTTATAGATTGCGCTGGTTTAGAGAAACTTTTCTCAAAAATGCTGAAGATATTATGGAAAAAATATTATATATTTTATGGAAAGAAATAACTAGCAGATTAAACTTAAAAGGAGCGGGCATTTAATGAACTTAATGGGAAGGACCGAGGAAATCCTTAAGGAACTAGATGAATACTTAATGACGAACTTATACCCAACCCATAGGATTGTTGTTAGGGAGGCCCGTGACATCTACGTCTATGACGTTGATGGGAATACTTACCTGGATTTCATGACCGTAGTAACCACGGCACTACTCGGTCATAACCCACCAGGTCTTGCCGACGCGATTGCCGAAACCGCAAAACGTTTAATCGCCGGCAATGGCTATAATTGGTATACCGAGGAATTACTGAATGCGGCGAAGGCTGTGCTGAGTCTATTCCCTGATAAGAGCATGTACAATAAGGTTCACTTCAAGTTAAGTGGTTCTGAGGGGGGGATTGAATTAGCGCTGAAGATTGCGAAGAGGTATACGAAGAATACGTACGTGATGTACCTAATGGGTGGTTATCACGGTAGGACTTACCTAACAGGCTCATACCATGGAATGAGGAGGAAGGAGTATGGCCCATTACCGCCAGGCACATTAATAGCGCCATTCCCATACCCATACAGGTGCCCATTTGGTGACATGCCACCTGAGGAGTGCGGTAAGGCAGCCGTTGAGGCCATTGAATATTACATCAATTACGTGGCGATTAAGGACGTGTGCTGCCTAGTCACTGAGCCAATACAGGGTGTTGGTGGTATTGTGGTGCCGCCGATGGACTTCTTCGAGAGACTGAAGAAGGTCCTTGACACGTATGGCATATTACTAATATTTGATGAGGTACAAAGTGGCATGGGTAGGACTGGCACCACCTGGGCCTTTGAGCAATTCAATGTTAAGCCTGACATTGTTGTCGCGGCTAAGGGCATGACCGGCGGATTACCGGCATCCGCCGTGGTGACTAGAAAGGAGATTGCCTCAGCAATGCAGTTGAATGATGAGCACTCGACCTTTGGAGCCTCAGCATTGATTATGGCTGCGGTTAAGGCAACAGTTGATTACTACAACATGCATAAGGAGGAGCTGTTAAGCAATGCCAAGAGGATGGGTGAGTACGCAATGAAGAGGTTAATGGAGCTTTACGACAAGCACCCACTCATTGGCGAGGTCAGGGGGGGATTGGGCTCATGATCGGTATTGAGCTCGTTAAGAATAGGAAGACCAAGGAGCCGGCGACCAAGGAGACAAGTGATATATGCCTTAACAGGGCGTTGAAGAGGGGTGTTCTCTTCGTGACCAGCGGTTGGAATGGCAATGTCATTAGGTTTGCACCACCATTAACCGTTAAGCAGGAGCACATTGATAAGGCCATAGACGTACTTGACAAGTCACTTGGTGAGGTTGAGAGGGAGGAGAATATTAAGTAACCTAGGTTATTTATTTATGTAAAAATTGTTGTTTTAATTCTCGTTAAGAACCCTCCTTATCTTATCAGCAATTATTTTCTTAGGCACTGCACCAACCACGAAATCCGCGGGCTCACCATCCCTAAATATTATCACGGTCGGTAGGCTCATTACGTCGTACTTAGCCGCAACGTCAGGCCACTCCTGCGTATTTAACCTACCAAAACCAACGCATGGCATTTCCTTAGCCAGCGCCTTTAGGATTGGCTCGAGCAGGAAGCACGGTGCACACCAGGCGCCCAGAAATCAACAACCACAACCCTCCTACTCCTTATGAAATCGTCAAAACTATCAGCACTTAACTCAACAGGCTCATTGCCCACAGCCCTAGCCAACTCCTTAGCCTTCTTCTCTAATAACTTGCTCAACTCCTCATCCTCCTTATCACCCATGTTACTATTCATATTATTCACCGCCATACCTAAGGCGGGGGGGAACTGCCAATTTAAAGCGTTTACTCAGTCAATAATTAGACAGGAAATGCAGACGCAACACCGCATTTAAATCCATAATAACTATAATAAGAAGTCTCCTAGCACGGCGCCAACAAACAATCAGGGCAAAAAACTTAAATTCTCAACAAAGCCAATCACTACGTAGCCCCGGTGGTATAGCCCGGTCTAGTATGGCGGCCTGTCGAGCCGCAGACCCGGGTTCAAATCCCGGCCGGGGGGGCGCCACCCTGGTGTTAGTTCCTGTGGGTTTTGTTTTGTTTTAAGTTCACGGGCTTTGGGCAGGTCATTAGTTAATAAGGGGGGGAATTAATTTATAACTTGTTTATTTATGAATAATAATTTGGTGATTGTATGGCGGGCGTATCAATCTCGGAGTCGAGCATTACCCGTGCAATAATAAGGAGTGCCCTGAAAATACTTGATGAGTATTCAAGCGTTGATGTGGCTATTGTTGGCGCTGGTCCATCGGGCATGACGGCGGCTTACTACCTGGCGAGGGCTGGTTTAAAGACCGTGGTGCTTGAGAGGAGGTTTTCCTTTGGTGGTGGTATTGGCGGTGCTGCAAGCCACTTACCGAGCATAGTCATTGAGACCCCGGCCTCTGAGATCCTTAGCGAGGATTTCGGCGTTAGGCTTCAGGACATGGGTGATGGGTTATTCACCATTGACCCTGCCGAAATGATGGCAAAACTCGCAACTAGGGCCATCGATGCAGGCGCTAAGTTTTTGCTTGGAATTAACGTTGAGGATGTCATAATTAGGGATAATCCCCCGAGAATAGCAGGTCTCGCTGTTTACTGGTCATCAATACAAATGGCTAACATACACACAGACCCATTCTTCATAGAGGCTAGGGCCGTAGTCGACGCCACAGGGCATGATGCCGAGGTCGTGACGGTGGCCGCGAGGAAAAACCCAGACCTTGGCTTAAAGGTGCCTGGTGAGAAGTCGGCGTATGCCTCGATTGCCGAGGACTTAGTCGTTAAGTACACGGGTAGGGTTATGGAGGGTCTTTACGTGACGGGTATGGCGGTTGCTGCCGTGTATGGGCTACCGAGGATGGGGGCCTATATTCGGCTCAATGATAATGAGTGGTAAGAGGGTTGCCGAGTTAATAATTAATGATTTGAGGCGATAATAGTACGTAGGTTGAGTTTAAAAGCTATTAAAGGGTCATACCCGCCTAGTATGGCGTATACGCTGTTTATAAATTACGCTTTGGCATTCTCGCTTTCGTTCCTAGTCTCTGGAAATAACCTATCAGCCAACGCTGGTGCTGCCGTTGGTTCCAAGTCAATTGATTATAAGTACGCCGTAGTAATTGCATTACTTGGCTATGTACTTGGGTTATGGCTGCAAGGTACTTACATGAGGCTAATGTGGTGAGTGGCGATGTTGCATGGTGGCCATGGCCGTTACCATAGTGATATTCATAGTCGGCGAAAGCATGAGGGTTCCAATGTCACTAACAGGCTCCTTATACGCAAGCCTAGTGGGTGCCTCGCTGGCGTTGGGGCGTGTGCTGAGGAACGCGGTCTTCGTACTTAGTTATTGGTTGTCCCTGCCCATAATCGTTATGCTTCTTTCATACATTCTCTATAAATCCCTAGGCGCCCTCTCGAGATTATCGTTTAGGTACGTGGGCATTTACCGCGTATTATCCATACTCACAGTCTTCCTGCTATCCTTCTCCTTCGGTGCAAATAACCTTGGGTTACTATGGGCACTACTAAACTTTAGTTATAAGGGGTTATTGCTTATTATCATTAGTTCAATACTTGGCGTATTACTAATTGGTTGGAGAACACTGTATAGACTCAGCACAGGCCTATTCACGCTGGGTCCTTTAACCAGCTTCACGGTTCAGTTATTCTCATTCATGGCCATGGAAATCGGGACCATATACTCAGTGCCAATGCCTGTCACGGTAACCACGTCCTTCGGCTTAGTGGGTGTCGGGGGGGCAGCTCATAGGTTTAGGATAATAAACCTGAGGTACTTCAACGAGTTAATACTTGGCTTCATAGTATCGATAATTATTGGTCTCGTGTTTAGCTACGTATTGATTAGGGTCATTTAGTCCGCGTTAGGCAACACCCGTAATTTCAACGACGTTCTCAGCTGCCTTGCGCGTCAAGCCCGCCCCCCCTAATATGGTGAATCTATCAGGTCTCACGTTATGCGCGATCGTTAATGCCTCAATTATTACGTCTCTGTCAAGACCGAGTTCCTTAGCCGTAACCGGTATGTTTAGGCTCTGTAGGAATGACTTAATCCTTCTCCATTTCATACCGTGTAGGTAGGCCATCATTATCGCGCCAAGCGCCACCTGCTCACCATGCAGTGCGGGTCTAAACCCCCCCCTCTCCCTAGCTAACAGGTCTATTGCGTGGCTGAACAAGTGCTCGGAACCACTGCACGGCCTTGAACTGCCGGCAATGGCCATCGCAACCCCACAGCCGAGCAAAGCCTTCACCACTATTCTAACACTCTCCTCACTATGGACCTTTAGCCTATCCCTATTCCTAAGGACTATTAATGCGCTATCCCTGGCGAGGGCCGCCGCATACTCGCTGAACTCCTCACCCTTAACCCTAACCGCTAATTCCCAATCTTTAACGGCTATCAACTTACCAACCAACTCACCAATGCCAGCCAGTAAGTACCTCCTTGGCGCCTCGAGTATTATTGACGTATCGGCAATAATAGCTATTGGCGACCTCTGAACCTTACCAACTCCATGCTTATTAAGATCGAGTTGAAGTACGTGAGATACGTAGGGGCTCGCTATGCCATCGTGGGATGCTATTGTTGGTATTGATACGTAGGGTACATTCATGATGTACGCCATGGCCTTACCAAAGTCAATTATCCTACCACCACCGAGGGCTATTATATAATCAGTAATGTGGGCGTACCTACTCGATAATTCGATGATCCTATCGGAACTTATTTCATCAATTTCCTCAACATCGCAGGTCCTACACTCGATTTTATCAATTAAGTGCTTACCGAAGTGAGGACCAATGAGGACTAAACCCCCCCTTAATCCATTAAGCCCCCCCACCTTACTTAATATCTCGGGTACTTTACTGATGGCGTTTGGTCCGAATACCACGACCCGAGGAATCTCGTACATCTCCAATGCTTTACGCTGTGTCGAAGCCATTATTAATATAGACGAGGCATGCGGATAAATTTAAATTATTTCTTTATTCTTAGTCAGGGAAATACTCAATCTATTAAGTTAGCAATTCTAGGATAATGATTACTTACTAAGGGCCTTGGTAAGGAATTCCACGGCCATCCTCTTAAGGGTTACAACGTTGTTATCGATTACGAAATCCTCATTCACGTAATCAACGCCGTTATTCCTGAGAATATTTATTAAATCCGTGGTTGGGTATACCGTCGCCTTCCTACCTCTTAACAAGCCAAGCTTAGCTGCATAGCTGGAGTTGCCAAGGGAAGTATTGTCTTCTTACCACTATTTATTGAGTGCGTAAGTAATTTCTCGAAGGCCTCCTTATTAACCATGGGCTTGACTCTACCTGGGATTTCCTTACCGGTAACGGCATAGTAGGCCCAATAACCACCTATGAAGCTACGACATCGTAACCATCAAGTACATCCTCACTAAACTTATCCGTTAGATCAATGTCGAAATTAACATCGGCAGTCTTACTTACCAACCCAGTACTAACCTCCATACCCAACTGCCTAAGTGCCTGTACTGTCATTGAGTACTCCCCCCCTTATACGATACATCGGCAACTATGATTAAGGCCTTCATACAACCCTTCGAGAAACCTCATACTATTTTAAGCATTTCGCGCCTTGATAATGACTTTACTTACTAGCACCTCTATTCCTCAGTATTAAATCAACGATGAACCTCGCGGCAATCTCGGCATGTTCAAAGGGCCTTGATTGAGGCTTCTTCCTAAAGTCCAGTATGTACACGGAGCACTCACCTGCGTTGGCCGCAGCGAAGGCGTAGTACCTATTGGCTAATTGATGCATCTCAATATCCTCAGGCGACTCCTGCTCTCTATCTCTAAGACCCACGTCCTTAGCCCTCCTCTCAAGTATGTCCTTTGGGTCAAACTCCATGAGGACTATGGCATCTGGCTTGAGCTTAGTTATTATCCTGTCAGGAAGGCCTGGGTAAAACCCTCCCTGAACCTTAATGCTTGCGTGAGTATCTATGATCACATCCCCAGGTAGTTTAGCGATTTCCTCAGCCGCGAGCTCCTGAACCTTCCTATACTCCTCCACAGGTAACTTCTTCCTCATATCATCCCTATTGGTAATTCCGTACTGTCTCCTGGCAATCTCAAGCATGTAATCACCGTAGTTAACAATGGTTATGTCAGGGAGCATCTCCTTAACGAACTTCAGCGTCGTTGACTTACCACTGCCAGGTACGGCAACAAGTACGATCTTCACACGGTAAGTTATTCCCATTGAATTTTAAATTTTATTACACGGTTGCTTACCCGCTTACTTATCGTAGAATCTTACTTTTAAATAAGTATGGGAATTTATACCCGTGGTAATTCGCGTTCTCCACCTATCCTGGGAATACCCACCCCCCACATGGTCGGTGGGTTGGGAAGGCATGTTTATCATATTACCAGGCACTTGGTTAAGGATGGCGTTGATACCACCGTAATGAGCATAGCGCTACCCGGCTCACCGTCTTCCGAGAAGGTTGAGGGAGTCCATGTTAGGAGAGTTGATCCATTCAGGTTCAGGTCCACGGGCTTCATCACGTGGGTTCTAAACTTCAACGAGGAGATGATTGAGGAGGCCCTCAGGCTCTATGATGAGTGGGAGTTCGATTTAATACACGTTCATGACTGGCTAACAGGGCCCGCAGGCATTGCGTTAAAGCATTTACTTCATAAGCCCTTAATCGCCACGATACACGCCACCGAAGCCGGTAGGCGCGGCGGGATCCATAATGAGGAGCAATTCATAATACACTCGTGGGAATGGAGGACGACTTACGAGGCGTGGAAGGTTATTGTCTGTAGTAATTACATGATGAGCGAGGTCTCGATGGTGCATGGGATACCAAAGGATAAACTGATAATGATACCCAACGGCATTGACGTGTCCTACATAGACTCGGTAAGTGTGAGGCCTGACTTTAGGGATTTATACGCAATGCCCAGTGAGAAGATAATAGTCTTCGTTGGTAGGCTTGTTCATGAGAAGGGGCCTGACCTAGTACTGGCGGCATTTAAGGAATTACTGAGGTGGGATTGGAACCTGAAGCTTCTTATTGTTGGTGATGGTCCAATGAGGGAGTACTTAATGGGACTGGCCCATGACTGGGGCATTTGGAATAAGGTATACTTCACGGGTAGGGTTGATGATGAGACGCTCTACTCAATATTGAAGGTATCAGACCTGGCAATACTGCCAAGTAGGTATGAGCCCTTTGGAATAACAATACTCGAGGCCATGGCCGCGGGCTTGGCCGTAATCACGACGAGGATTGGCGGACCTGATGAGATAGTGCGTGATTGGTACAACGGCGTTAAGGTAGCGCCTAATAACGTTGATGAGATAATAAATGCCGCCAAGATACTACTCAGTAATGATGAGTTGAGGAGAAACATAGCAAGGAATGCGAGAGACTCCGTGCTCAGGTGGTATACCTGGGATAGGATCGCCCGCTGGACTAAGAAGGTTTACCAAGACGTACTTGAGGAGTATGAAAATACAAAGTGGGTGTCGCAGTGGTGAGAATCAGGAAGGGAGACCTTACATCACGGCTCAGCCCTGGCCACATCAATCATCGCAAGCAGTAAATCAGCAAGTTCCTTATAAGGATTTTATGACCCACCGCGACGAAGGAAAAATCTTTATAAGGGATGCGTTAAGCCATGACTGTGCCAAAGGAGGTTAAGGCAAGGGCGCACACGTGGTATGAAGTTGATTATGAGAAGGGTACCATAAAGTTTCTTAGGAGAATTTGCCAAGGTGCGGCTCAGTAATGGCTTATCACAAAGTCCCAGTGCCTAGATGGGCTTGCGGTAAGTGCGGTTACACAATATTTGAGCAGGTTAAGGCCCGATAAGTTTAACTGAATAAGTAATAATCATAACTTATAAGTTAAGGTGCCCACAGTTAATTGTGAAGATTAGGGAGGTTAGGGTTGGGGGGGTTTTTAGGGCTGGTCTTGAGATTCCGGATTTTGGTTCTGCGAATGATATGGTTGTTGTTAAGGTTGTTGGTGAGGATGGTAGTGAGGGTATTGGTTATGTGACTGATTACCACCACATTAAGGAGGGTGTTTACTTCTCCGACCTACTCGCAGAGTTCATTAGGAGGGTTATTGCCAGGTTTGTTGTTGGTAGGGACACTACTGAGTATGAGGCTATTTGGGATGAGCTTTTCCAGAGGTTGACCAGGTGGGGTAGGAGGGGCTTTGTTATCCACGCAATTAGTGGTGTTGACATAGCCATCTGGGACCTACTGGCTAAGGAGGCTAATAAGCCCCCCCTTTGGAGATTGCTCGGTGGTTATAGGAGTGAGGTGCTACATACGCGAACACGGCCCATCAACTACCGCCCAAGGAGCTCGCAGCCAAGGCCCTTGAGTATGTTAAGCAGGGTTTTGATGCTGTTAAGATTAGGGGCTCCTTAACGGCCGTTAGCCCTGAGGAGGCCACCGAGCGCATTAAGGCTGTTAGGGAGGCTGTTGGACCTGATGTTAAGTTGATGGTTGACTTGAACGGCACCTACGACCTAAACCTGGCAATGAGAATGTGCAGGAAGTGGGAGAGGTATGAGTTGTTTTGGATTGAGGAGCCCGTACACCCAGACAACCTTGAGGGTTATAAAAGGTTGAAGAGGGTTTGCGGTATACCAATTGCTGCCGGTGAGCAGCATCACACGGTCTACGACTTCAAGCTACTACTCGAGAGTGAAGCTGTTGATATTGTCCAGCCGGATGTGGGCCATGTGGGCGGCATTACCGAGTGGCTCAGGGTTTGGGCATTGGCTAGGGCCTATGGAATACCTGTCTCACCACACCTAATGCCAATAGTCAGTGCCCACCTCGTTGCCGCTAAGCCAGGTACCATGTGGATTGAGTACACGGCACCCGACAACCCACTTAGGAGTGCCATATTCGACGTATTTGACGAGCCCAAGTCAATAATGTATGCGAGGAATGGCAAGGTCTACGTGCCAGAGACGCCGGGAATAGGCATAAAACTAAAACCACAACACCAACTCTAACAACACGGAAAAACTATTTTACTTTAAAATTAACGCAGAATTGATGGATTTAAGAAAGTACCTAATGGGTTTAAGGGATGAGGGTGTTTTGAGGTTTGTTGATGAGGAACTGAGTATTAACTATGAAATACCCTACGTAATCACGCGGTTTGACAAGGGGCCAACACTGGAGTTCACTAACGTGCGTGAGTTCAAGGGGGTCCACGTGGTTGGTAATGTAGTTAATACCAGGGATAAGGTGTACAGGGCGCTCAATGTGAGGAACGATGTCGAATTTTACAAAAGACTTCTTTGGGCTGAGGATGCCGCATCATCTTATAAGCCGAGCGAGACCAACGATGCTGTTTATGACCCCCCCTTACCCAATGTTGACTTAACAAAAATACCCATACCTAGGTACTTCGAGCTTGAGCCGGGGCCTTGTCTAACGAGCGCGGTTGTCGTGGGTATGGATGTTAAAGACGGCATATTAAACGCAAGCATCCATAGGCTAACCCCAATAGGCCCTGATAAATTCGTCATTAGGCTCGTGCCCAGGCACCTATACAGGATTTACATGAGGAATAGGGAAATCGGTAAGGACACGCCAATATCGATCTCATGGGGTCTACACCCGGCCATCTTGGTCGCTGCGGCCTCATCACCATCCTTCGGCGTCTTCGAGCTAAACATGGCCAATGCCCTACTTGATGGTTCACTTAAGGTTAAGGTCCTAGATAATGGAGTGCCCGCACCTGCGTATGCGGAGGTCGTGATGGAGGGCTATATATCGGCCAAAGAGACCGCCAGGGAGGGGGGGCCGTGCATGGACATACTGGGTACGTATGATGAGGTTAGGGAACAACCCGTCGTTAGGGTCACGAGAATTTACGTTAGGAGGGACAGCCCATTAATTGCCCAAGCCCTCGTGGCTGGTTATTCTGAGCATAAGCTACTAATGGGTATTGAGAAGGAGGCTAAGATCTGGCAGTTCGTTAGTAATGTAGTCCCTGAAGTCAAGGCTGTCAGGCTCACCGATGGTGGTTGTGGATGGCTTCATGCGGTTATTGCCATTAAGAAGCAGAGTGATGGTGATCCTAAGAACGCGATCATGGCGGCTTCGCAGCTCACCCGAGCCTTAAGCACGTCGTGGTGGTTGATGATGACGTAAACATTGATGACCCAAGCGAGATTGAGTGGGCGATAGCAACTAGGTTTAGGCTGATGAAGACCTGGTGCTTATAAAATATGCCAGGGGGGGCTCGACGCTAGACCCTGTCGCCATCGACCCCCCCATACAGGGCATAACCACTAAGGTTGGTATTGACGCCACGAGACCACTCAACTCCGATGTGAGTAGGTTTAGGAAGGGGGGGTTATTCCTGCCTCCGTTGATTTAAGTAAAATTAGGCTTAGGTGAGTATACGTTTACTTTACGTATACTATTTCTCTCAATCTTTCTTTAGTAATTATTACCTGGCTAATTAATAAAAGGGAGGTTTTAAAATGCCGTGATGTGGATATCGGTATTATTAGGCCTTACGAGGTTGAGTATAACCCTGAGGATGTGGTTGACCTAGAGGATGCAATTAGGTCCCTAGGCCATAGGGTTAAGAGGATCTACATTGACATGGTTGGTGTTAGGTTTGGTAAGGGCCGTATTGATTATTATCAATTAATTGGTAGGTCTAATTATGAGGAATTGAGTGTATCAGGCGCAATACTCAGGCACATAGGGTGATCAGGGATTTTGAGCAGTTCGTGCATAGGTTATGGGTTGTTAGGGCCCTTGAGCTTAGTGGGGTTTATGTAATGAATCCTGTGATGAATTGGATGATGGCTAGCGATAAGTTCATATCATTAATGCTATTGGCTAAGCACGGGTTGCCAGTTCCCGATACTGTGGTCAGTGAGAACATGTTTGTCGCGTATAACACGGTTAGGGAGTTTGGTAAGTCCGTTATTAAGCAGATTAGGGGGGGTGCCATGGGCTTTGGGGGGGTTTTTCAGGTTGATGATGCTGATGTTGCCATGCACATATTCAGCTATTTAACAAACCTGAATAAGCCCATGTACGTGCAGAGGTTCCTTGATAAGGTTGGTAATGGTGACTATAGGGTTGTGGTTGTTGGTAATGAGGTGATAGGTGCCGAGTTTAGGAGGGGGGGCATCACCTGGAAGAGTAATGTGGCCCAGGGCGCCAAGCCCGAGCCCGCTAAGGTCACTAATGAACTGGGTGAGTTGGCGCTAAGGGCCATTGAGGTTCTCGGACTTGATTATGGCGGTGTCGACATTGCCGAGACCAGGGATGGCTACTTCATACTTGAGGTTAACCCAACAATGTCCTGGCAAGGATTCAAAAGGGCCACTGGGATCAATCCGGCTAAGTACATCGTGAATCACTTAATTAATAAGATAAGGGCTTAGGTTATCCTCGAGGCTATCCTCACAACCTTCAACGCAACATCCACCGCATCAAGACCAAACACGTAGGTGACGGGCTCTAAGGCATAACCACCAAGGTCAATCACGGCCTCTAGTGCTGGGTCCTTAGTCAATGAGTTAACCACGGCATTTATGACATCATCCTCACTGGGGGGGCTTTCATGGGGGGGACCGGCCTTGGCGTAACGAATACCAAGTTCCCTAAGTGCGTCCTCTACCTTACTGTCATACTTAATACTCGCCACAGACCTATACCTCGAGTTCACGTTCATGCATTTAATAATCAACCTGCCTAGGTGCTTACTCCCACCGTAGGTTGGTCTTGAGCCTATGATGACCCTCCCATCATGGGCATCAATCCTACCGGGAACGCCGACAACATCATCCTCCGTCACCGCGCCTGGCTTAGCCTCGACAATGTTCATTAAAACCCTCGGTATTACAGCCTGGATTTCGGGGGGGTGAGACTCGAGGATCAATAATGCCCTTTCCACGTTCCTAATTATTGAGTCTGAAATGCCTGTAATTAATACTGAGCATACATTGCAGTTTATTGGTAATGAGGGGGGGACAAGCCTTTTATGGGCATCGCAAAGCCTTAGGGAGCCCAGTTCCATTAGTACCGCGTTGGTTAGGTATTCGAGGGCTTCGTACTCCTTATCACTCAGTATTAATTCCACGACGTTTTTAACGACTTCGAGCACCCAACCCCCCCTATCAATACCGAGTGACTCGGCCTTACTGAGTAATTCTTCGTAATTCCTGCTCACGTACCTATTAACCGCCGGTTGAGTTACGCCGAGTATCCTAGCCACCTTAAGCTGGCTATACCCACTCTCAAGTAGTCTCTTGGCAATTAGGCTCCTTATTATTGGCAGTACGTTCTCGGCGGCGAATTCAAGCCCTGTGCTTATACTCACGGATTAATACAATGCATTGACACTATTAATCCTTACTTTTACACTCCCTAAACACTCCTCATCTCATTGAGCATCTTAACCACTGTATCTATTGGGTCATCATTCGTTGAATACTTACTAATTACATTACCACCCTTAGTCAATAGGATTAGGTACTTATTACCCATTACCGCCTGCCCATCATTCATGTACGTCCTAACCAGCAAGTACTTATCACCACTTATCAGGCTATCTCCAGCGGCATTGATGGTATCCTGCACATGCAGGATGCGTTTACTCGACCCACGTTGGTGTAATTACGTAGAATGCCGAGTATCGTCAGCACAGTCCTAATACTCCCTAAACCTGCGTAACCAACATTGATAAATAACGTATCGCCAACCCTGTAGGGGGGGCATATCAATGGGTAATAATTGGAATAGCCGGAATTTGGGTCTCCAATTAATATGAAGGCGTTTCTTATGGTCATCCAATCATTATACTTCCTGAGGTCGACACCACCCCCCCTACTGGGTATCCTGACCAGTGACTCCTCACTCAATGTGTATGAGCCATACCTACTGCCCATGTCCATGGCCTTAATTACGTACTGCCCAAAGGATGCAATGGCTACGTGGCCCATCACTTGCCCATCCACTTTAAGTTCATTCACTAATTCAATACCATTAACACCGCCTAGGGTCGTGGTGGTCCCATCAATACTCCACACAGCTAATTCTCCACCAACCCTACCAATCACTAGCACTGTGGGTACCTTGAAGGAGGTTATCATTGATTGTTCTTTTTAAATTAATTATTTAAGATTTATATTAGTATGCATCATTTCTCGCATGACATTGGCAATAAGTGATGATTTAATAAGGAGGTTGATGGGGGGGTTATTGACGATAAGTGGGTTAGTATTGATGAGGTGGAGCACTTACTGGGTATAAAGATAAGCATGGATTTAATAAATAAATTAAGTAGGTCGGGCTTCTTCGAGGTTATGTATAGTACGTTGGACGGCACATTCTACATAAAGAGGAGGGTTATTGGGGATGCTATAATTAGTAATACGAGGAGCGGAGTCAGTGATTTGAGTAATGGTAAGAATAAGTTGAATCTCCAGAGGATTGTGGATAAAATGAGGAGCGAGATTCAGGGAATGGTGCCAAAGCCTCAGTTTGAGGAGTGGCTTAACAGTAATGTTCCTGATAATTGGCGCCTAATCTATAATCAATTACTGAATGATGGTGTTATTGAGGAGGTCATTGTTTCTGGTATGGTGTTTGTAAAGGTTAATAAGTGATTAAATTTCATGGTATTGCAATGTACATGTCACCCCCTCTTCTTAAGCATGCCGGCGAATACGCCCCCCCACTCGGCCAGTAGTATTTCGAGTAAGTGCCTAATACCTGGCTCCCTAGCCTCTACGTAGCCTTTCTCATTCAATTCCTCGATAAGATCATCGATGGTGAATGGCTTACGCAACCCCCCCAAACTATAGGCTGTGTGGAACGGCTCAAGATTAAGCAGCTTTTGCCGAAGTATCTTCTTCCTATCGCTAATCTTGGCGTTCAGGAACTCCCTACCCTCGCTCGTGATCTTAACATCACCACCCTTAACCTCGACAAACCCAAGGTAAACAGCCGCGTTAACGCCGGCATTAAATCATCGATGTCAGACTCCATCTCCTTCGCAATCATGAATATGTCAGCCTGCCCCCCTTAAACTCATTAGCGAGTGTGTCTATTAATCCGAGCACGTCTGCGAACCTCGCATCTAACGGCATAAATGGTAAATCAGGCATAAAACCTGCTTCCATAAATTATCATTTTAGTGGTTAATAAGTATTATTTTCGAGTAAAACCCACCGTTATAATCATGAAAGAGCCAATCTATGGGAAACAACTTTACATCTTTCGCAAACCTCAACGTACTCGTTAACCCACGTTCTCCACCTACGTGAGTAATACCTCGAGGAATACATTAAGGTCATTGGCGAGCCACAGCTTGGGCAGGCATTTCCTCTCAACGTAACGTTGCTGACCTCCCTATAGAAGTTCGTTATTGCAAGGTTAATGCCATCCTCAAGGTCCTCCTCCAGCCTATCAATGTTTATTGCGTATACTTTAATATTCAATTCCTTATTAAACCAATAACGAGCCCTCGACAAATTATTAACAATGTAATCACTAATTACATATGGCCTTTCAGAAACAACAAATAATGCATTAACGTCATTAATATCAAGCTCCTCAATCATGTCAAGAGGGTTTGACCACCATGGGAAGTAATCCCCCGGAACAACCCAGACCTTGGCTTTCAGCTTATTAAGGTCAGCCTTCACTGAGTCATCACGAACAATCCTAATCCTGAATCCCCTATTTCTCAATTCTTCAATGACTCTATCAATAATCCTCATGGTAATTCCTCAGCTAATAGCCATGACGGGTTAATAAATTATTTATTACCCTCAGGGAGTCACTAAAATGAGTGATGAGGACCGGTGAGATGAGCAGTGAAGAGACCACGCAGGACTGAGTCACCTCCTACCTAGTCGAAACACCGATAGTGCATTTTCAACGGTGATATTGCCCAACTCCACTGGGTCGATATTTAGGATCCTTGAGAGCTCCATTAAAACAACCTTAACATGCACAGGCCTTGACTCCTCACCAGGGTTGGGTCCAAGCTCTGGCGTGTCACTTTCAAGGAGTACTCGATTTAGGGGGGGTAGCATCATTGCCAATTCCCTCTTCTGCCTGGACCTAGTTATGGTTGGCGGTATTGAGAAGTAGCAACCAAGCTCAAGCAATTTCATTACCTGTTCCCTACTGCCATTGAATGCGTGCATCACACATTTAACAGGCCCATACTTACTCAATAACTTAATAACATCATTCTCGGCGTCTCTCGAATGAATTATTAATGGTAAGTCAAGGTCCTTAGCAAGCAACACCCACTTGGTAAATATGTGTCGTGAGATCTCCCTAAGCATTCTATCCCTAACAACACTATAGTCAAGCCCAACCTCACCAATCCCGACAATCAAATCCCTCCTCTCATTAATCACCCTCATGATCTCCTGAACCTCCCCTAACATCAAAGCCTCCATAGTCGTAACCCAACGCCGTATAGACAAAACCCCCCCCATACCTACTCACAAGACTTAATGCATTCCTCACCTCACTGAGCCTCATTGTAACATTGATTATAGCCAATAACCCCTCTCTGCGGGCCTCATTAATTAATTCATCCACGTGACCATACACATCCCACCGACTCAAATGCGCGTGCGTGTCTATCAAGGCTACTAAGCACCGTGAATAGCCACCCCCCCTATAAATTAATTTATTTTGGCTCAACAGAGCTGGGCGTTAAGTATAGGTTTTTAAAGAGCCATTATTGCGTAACTCGATGTCAACACTCAGCATAAACCCATTAATTTACAGATTCGTTAGGTACTGCCTAAACAGGGCTTACCTAGAGCTAGATGACTCCAAGTTATCGGCTGATGAGAGATATAGCCTGGAGACCATACTATCAATAATTAGGCAGGCCGAAGATAATTGGAAGGATGTAGATCATATTGTGGAGTTCATAAGCAATGAATTACCAAAGATTTATGGAGAGGCCCTCGAGAGACTCCCTGATAAGATAGTTGATGAATTGTTTGAGAAGGTTTTGGATAATTGCAAGGACCTTGATGAGGTTAAGACAGACACAAGGTGCTTAATGCCATTAACAATGCCCTTGAAAGCATGAAGGACATAAAGAAGAAATTCCTCGAGGGTTCTAAGACGAGGATTATCGAACCCTCTGCATAATCAGTGCCTAATTAATTGATTTGAGCAAAGTCTTATTGAGTAATGGATATTACCGATTACGTATACTCAATATTGAGGGAGAGAGATGTAGTCCTACTAAATGCGTATCCTGGCTTTGGTAAGTCTAGGATAGCAGTGGCAATAGCCAAGAGGTGGGTTGATGATGGTGGCCAGGTATTAATAATAACCAGGTCCAGGGCAGAGGCGCTGCAGCTTTGCGAATTTACAAGGCAGGTTGGCATTAGGGATAGGGTATCGTTATTTCTCGGCAGGGAATTAATGTGCCCATTTAATGCGCACAACTCCAAGCAATGCCTTCTATATAGGTTAAGCGGTAAGTGCAGGGTTAGTAAGACCGAGGTGGCACAGCCCATAGTGACCTGCAATCCCCTTGACCTATTTAACTATGGTTTATGCCCATACGAAGTTAATGAGGCGCTTGCCTATCAATTACCCATCGTCATATCAACCCATGCATATCTATCAAGCCCTGAACTTTACGGTAGAATAATGGACATAGTAAACACCTGGAATAAGCCTTTAGTAATAATTGATGAGTTCCACAACGTCGCCGCCGGCCTTGAGGAATCAATAAGTATTAGTATTGATGAGTTGAGACAGTGGGCATCACATGGCAATGACATAGCCAGTAAATTACTCGATAGGGTTAGTAATTACATACCGCAGAGGGAGGTCGTGGTTTTGAGGAAGTTCGACATTGACGATTTACTGAAGGGATCAGAATCAATTAATGATAAGGTTATTGAGATACTAACGCACTTTGGAAATGACCTATGCGCATTCACGTATGATGGTAAGTTGGTCAGACTTAGGTGCCTCTCTCTTAAGCCCATTCATGACTTAATAATGAAGTCGCAAAAGGCCCTTCTCCTAACGGCATCAATTAGTAAGAGATTTTCATACATCATGAGTATTTATTCCAAGTCATCGTACTACATGGCTGTGGACTCCCTACCAAGGGAATACCAGGAAAACCTTATTATCTTTTCCATAGTGGATATCGAGTTCACGCACAGGAATAGACTATTGAGGGAATACCTGGACATAGTTAATAGGGGGGGTATTAAGGTGTTTATTGAGTCATCACCGCCAATCGGCGGTTTAGCCGTTTTCTTCCCAAGCATTGAATACTTAAACTCATACGTTAATCAGTACGCACCACCGGTTTGGGGGGGTGCCGACCTTTATTCTTAGGGATAGTTCTGAGGCCGTAAATGCCATCGGGGGGGCATTTAAGGAGAGTGCCAGGGCTACTAAGTCATTAATAATAACATATGCCCAAAACCCAATTGGCGAGGGCGTTAACTTCCTTGAGCAGGAGTTAATTGGGGGGGTCATGATTATTGGGTTTCCACTACCCCAATACAGTCAGTGGAGTTTCTTAAAATCTCGTTACTACGGAAGCTGGGAATTAATGGATTTACGACTACGTACTTATTCCCAGCCGTATCAACAACGACGCAAATAATTGGTAGGTTGCTGAGGGATTTAGACAGGTATAGGAAGGTCGCGGTTTTACTGGATGGGAGGTTTTATCGTTATAGGAGGTACATGCCTAAGTGGCTTGTGTCCAGGATGAAGCCCGTGAGGTTATTTCAGTTTCTAAACACATCGATATGGCGATGAACGAGGTAATCATAGTGCCTTATAAATCCCGCTGGGAGTATCATAATGAAGCCTATGGACGTACTGGGCATTAGTGCGGTAGTAATACCTGCCTCACTGGCCATGGCATCATTAGCGAGGGAGTTCTCTGGGGACAACGTTACGGTAGGCACGCGCTTCATGATACCCTACAAGGTACCACTCGATAAGCACCTGTGCATTCTAGGCCCTACTAGGGGGGGTGGTAAATCATCGCTCGTTAAGGCCATGATTAAGGGGGGGCTGCGACGGAAGTACGTGGTCACGGTACTTGATTGGCACGGCGAATACTCAGGATTACTACCCACATTGCCGACCTCGGCGATTAACATAGACCTTGAGAAGATACCGCCAAAGTTATTGACTGAGATCTTAGGCTTTGGGTTGGGACTTAATGAGCCGAGTATGTACATGCTCTATAGGATGATCCGTGACGGTAATTACACGAACTTTAATGACTTGATAAGCAAGATCGATAATTACCTCGTAAGTACAAGGACGGAGGCCGAGATGAAGGCTGCAATACTAAGGAGGCTTGAGTATTCTGCATGAATATTGGCAGGGGTATTATAGGCATTGAGTCTCTCATGGAGGGTGATGCCATTATAGACCTTAGTGACTTAACGATTATTGAGGAGAAGAAACTCGTCTCCTCGCTAATATTAGCTGCGTTATACATGCATTACATGAGGAGGGGCTTGATCGAGAAGGGTGTTAGGCACGTGTTGATTATTGAGGAGGCCCAGAACCTGCTCGACATGAGTGGTCCCAGCTACTCAATCATTGATCATATTATAATGGAGTTGGCTAAGTATGGATTAAGGGCAATCCTAGTTAGTAATGCTGTGCCTAAGTCATCGATATTGAAACATTGCAATATAGTACTGTTTAAGATAAACCCTGAACTCCTGGACAATGAGGTGTCTTTCTCCAGGAATCTGATTAATAAATTGAATGAAATATCCACGGAGGAGGCAATAGTAATAACGAGTAAAGGCATTACTAAGGTAAGGCCATTAAAGGCAGTCATTGAGCCAACGCATATAATTATCAGAAGCTTCAATGATTTAAGAGCCGCAACACCTCAAAGAACCTCCCCCCCAGTAAGTAATGATGGTTTAACGAAGAGTTGAGTAGTAAAGTAGGTAATAATGAGGCTGGTATTATCAATACTACTAGGGTTAGTAAGGTTAGTGAGGATTTGAGTAGTAAAGATAACGACGGCGGTAAAGCATCTGCGGGACGAGTTAACTCTAGTAATGAGACTGCGTTGGTTAATAATTCCATGATTAGTGACGGTGATTCCCTATTTAGGAAGCAGGTGACGGAGTTGGAAAGGGAGGTTGTCAATCTACGTGATAAGATTAATGAAATAGAGAGAATATTAGACGCAGATGAGAAACTCCTTGAAAGGATATTGGAGCTTGATGATAAATTGAAAAAGAATTCACACGGTTTATTATAAAGAGATTTCATGAAACTCTAGCGTATATTCAGTACGAGAGTGTCTCCAATTCTCAATTTATTTATTTAAGTGGATATATACGGGAACCCTGGTGCCCTAATGACAGCCTCGGAAAATTTAATGGTGGATACAAAGAAGGTGAAAATCCTAATACTCCAGATGTTGAAGGACATGGTCCTTAATGCAAAGGGTCAATTAATAACCTTTAGACCTGCTAAGGTTGCCCAGGACATATCCATATGGACTAGGAAAAGCCCACGTTCGGAGTCTGTCATAGTTAGGAACTTCCTTGAGGAGCTTGTTGAGCTTGGTCTCATTAGGGTTATTAAGAGGAGTGCCAGGGGGGGTAAGGTATACGGCATAATGAGGAATACGGAGTTCTGGCTGATTCTTGAGCATAATAATGTCCATGAGATACTATCCTTCATTGATGGTTATAAATCTGCAAGGAGAAGTAATACAAGTATAAATATGCTGAGGGAATTAGCTAATGCCCAAAAAATAAACCTAGCACAGACAGCCACGAATGGTGGGAATAAAAACATATCAGGTAATCCGTGATTTAGTTAAAGATCCTCAATCCCTAATTAATTACGTAGAGGATTATTTACTGAGGATTGCTGGACTGACGTACGCGGCTAAGGAAGTTGATGGTGACGCCACCAGGCTAATCGTGAATGGAAATGATGGAGATGCCGAGTTAAGCATTAATCATGAGGTTAGGGTAAGGGGGGGGCACGGCAAAATGAGGGATCTCATGAACGCCCTGGTCTTAAGGTACTTAGGCACTGATGGTATGCGTAGAATAACAATACTCCTGTTGCAGAGAGGTAATAGGATTTATAGGGTTAATGAATTGCCAAGGGCCTACTCGCCGTCAATTGGCCTAATAGGGCTTATGTTGGTATCGATCATGGCATTATCAATAATTATCGCGGTGCTGAGGATTATTAATGTAATACCATCAATACACCTAATAATAATACTACTTTTATCGCCCCTCCTCATACCAATAATTTACTCATACATTCTTCAGTTAAGGGTGAGGCACGGTGATTTAAGGGGTTCACGAATTATAAAATTTGTTTTGGAGTATGGGGGGGATTTTGAGGAAAGGAGGTTTAATGAGGCTTTGCGGCTTTTGTCTAGAATTGAAAGTACGAAATCATTAAGTGAGATTAGGAGGTTCTTGATTTCATTAATTAATGACGCCAGGACAAAACCCCCCCAAAATTTCTATGAGGAGGAGATAGACGTTAACTCATTACTCAATAAATTAGGGATTAGGAATAATTACGGTATTTACCTAGTTAACGTGAACCAATGCAATGCGGCATCCATAGGACTACCCGGCATTAATTACATAGTCCTAACCTCAAGGCTTGTGTCATGCTTAAACACTGATGAGCTAGCTGCCGTAATAATGCATGAGATTGGTCACATAATCCATGGAGATTCCGCTAAGACCCTCTTCCTAATATCACTGGCTCAGTTGGTGAATATTGCGCTAATAACGTACATAATTCCATTAATGAGCTACCGGCAATACCAATATTAATAACCGCGGTGTTCCTTGAAATATTGGGCATAATCTCCATAATGAAGCTAAGTGAGTATTCAGCGGATAAGTATGCCCTTAGGTTCGTACCTAGGAGGAGTCTCGCCATGGCGTTAATTAGGGTTACCTGGAGGGAATTGCATAATGAATTAATGAGTAGGAGATTAAGGGTCTTCGCATCGCATCCCTCGGTATCGAGTAGGTTGGTCAGGATCTTACAGTGACTCGCTATATTTCGTTGTTATTTAGTGGTTAGTTTAATTTTTGTTCCTAGCTACGGCGTATACATGGACTTAATTGAGAAAATGAGTGAGTTGAGGATGTTAATTAGTAGGTTAGAGACTAAGTATCCTGAATTATCGGAATTATCATCATTAATAAATGATGTAATAACAAAATGCGTGTCGTTATCAGATGTATTAATGGGCATATACTCAATGACTGACTCGGCAATTCACGAACTCATGCTTGAGGGAAGTCCATCATTGATTAATCTCAACTCGGCGTTACTGAGGAAGTACATGGATATAATCAATAATTCTGAGGACTTAAACGACGCATTAAGTAGGGTAACGCTGCAGGAGAGGCAATTGCTTATCGATGCAATTAGGATCCTTAAGAAAAAGGGTGCCATCGACCTCGATGTTAACTATGATAGTGAGGGACTTAAGATAAAGATAATAAATAGGGCTAGTGACCTAGGTTCGTGAGTGACTTCGATGATTATTATGAAAACGCACTAGAGAAGGATATATATAGCCCCCCCAACTTTTTTGCGTATTTCAATATGCCTTACGATGTTCCATTCGTGCCCACGCCAGAGGTCGTGGTCAGGAGAATGCTTCAATTAGCCAATGTTAAAAGGGATGAGGTTGTTTACGATCTTGGCTGTGGCGATGGTAGGATAGTCATAATGGCTGCCAGGGAATTCGGCGCGCAGGCTGCATGTATCGAAATTAGGAAGGATCTATACGAGCAAACCCTTAGGAGGGTCAAGGATCTGGGGCTTGAGGATAGGGTTCGTGTGATCTACGGCAATTTCTTTGAGGAGAACCTATCTGAGGCCGACGTAGTAACTATGTACTTGCTCACAAGCGTTAATGAAAGAATAAGGCCTAAGCTTGAGCGTGAGTTAAAGCCGAGTACCAGGGTTGTGTCTCACGATTTTGAGGTCCCTGGTTGGAAGCCATTAATTGTGGAGGATCTATACGAGGAGTGGAGGAGCCATAAGATATACCTATATAAGATACCGGGTCTTGAAATACCAATACCCGTTGATGGTTTGGAGGAGAAGTTAAGGAATGCCCAACTCAATGAGAAGTACTTGGAAATACTCGAGTTAATTGATGGAAATAGATCCATTGAGGAAATATCGAATAAGACCCAACTAACGATAAGGAGCGTTAGGAATATAGTGAACGAGCTGATGAAGCAGGGACTCATTAAGGAGGTAAGGGTCATTAAGTAATTGGGTTCGTAAAACATTAAAAATAAGTAAACCTGAACCAATCAATGAGCAGTTCGCCATTCATATCAAGTGAGGTTTATGACTTGGACGTTGGAATAAACACCATAGATGACCTAATAGAGGCCTATAGACGTATCGGTGGTTTTCAGGGTAGGTACATAGCGGAGGCCGCCGACGTACTACTAAGCATGTACAGTGACTTAAATACCACGGTCTTCCTATCATTCACGGCAAACCTGGTCTCTACAGGGCTGCGAGGCTTAATAGCCAAGTTCATTGAGAGGGGTTTTGCGGATGTTGTAATCACGACAGCGGGTACCCTGGACCACGACATAGCCAAATCAATGGGTGGTAAGTATTACCAGAGCTACTTTGATGTTGATGATGTTGAGATGAGTAAGGCGGGTATTCATAGGATTGGTAATGTTGCGGTTAGGAAGGAGCATTATGGACCGTTAATCGAGAAGTTCGTGCATTCTTCGCTTGAGGACCTATCGAGGATTAAGGAGGAGTGGGGGGGGTGTTAGGGAGTTGCTTTGGGAGATGGGTAAGAGAATTGATGATGATTACTCAATATTGAGAGCAGCGTCAAAGGCTAGAGTTCCCATTTACGTGCCTGGGTTTGTGGATGGCGCCTTTGGCACGGCAATACTCACCTATAATGAGATGCAGAGGACTAGGACTGGAGGTAGGCAGGTTAGGGTTGATGTTCTTAAGGATGAGCATGAGCTAATGGACATAGTCTATTCAAGTAAATCCCTAGGTGCATTAATAATTGGTGGCGGTATATCTAAGCACCACGTAATTTGGTGGAGTCAATTTGCCGGTGGGCTTGATTACGTGGTTTACATAACAATGGCTGTTGAGTGGGATGGGTCATTAAGTGGTGCTCGCCCGAAGGAGGCTATCACATGGGGGGGTAAGGTGAAGCCAACGGCGAGGCAGGCGTTTATCCTTGAGGATGCCACTGTGGTGTTACCCATATTAATACCGTACGTAGTTGGGAAGTTGGGCTTTAGGAAGGGTGTCAGAGTTATTACTTAGATGTAGTGCCTTATATATCGAGTTGAGTATTACTAATTGATGGGCGTAAAAATGAGGAATGTTAGGAATAGGGGGGGAGACATATTCATTGAGGAGGTTTTACTCATAGCGATATCAATGGCTGTGCTCGTGGCTCTAGTATCACTGATAAGTGGTTTATTTGGTAATGCAGTTACTGGAATAATGCATTTGCAGGGCTCTGTTAATAATGCATTGAGCGGTTTCATTAATGACCTTCAGAAGGTGGTTTCTAATGCTTTCAATTTCACAAGCTAAGGACATAAAGAGCATAGTAAGTGAGCTAAGAAGCAAGGGTTTCAGTAAGCTGGACATATACCTAATACTCAGGACATTGAAACCAGACGCCAAGTTCGAGTACCTATTATCACCAAGCGAGTTGGACCTAATCAATAGGGTTAATGGGTTGAGAGTTGAGCTTTATAGGATGAGGACCGAACTCTATGACTTGGAGAAAAAGGTGAAGAGGAGGCATGAAATAATAATGGGAGTATATGAGGAACTGATGAATAGCAAGGCTAAGTAATGACTTATCAGTATAAGAGTAAGTATTAAATATTAAGCTGTACCGTGCTTTTTATGACGACAAAATACATCTTTATAACTGGCGGTGTATTATCAGGCTTAGGTAAGGGTATCACAACAGCATCAATCGGAAAAATCCTACAGGCTAGAGGCTATCGGGTAACGGCCATAAAGATAGACCCGTACTTAAACGTTGATGCTGGCACAATGAATCCATTCCAGCATGGTGAGGTCTTCGTAACCTTTGATGGCGGTGAGACGGACCTGGACCTTGGGCATTATGAGCGATTCCTCGACATAGAGGTCCCGAAGTACCACAACATAACCAGTGGGCAGGTGTATTACACAGTCATAAGGAGGGAGCGTAAGGGCAAGTATCTTGGCCAAACGGTTCAGTTAATACCGCATGTTACTGAGGAGGTGAAGAGAAGAATTTTGCTCGTAACGAAGAGGGAGAAGCCAGATATAGTGTTGATAGAGATTGGGGGGGTACCGTGGGTGATTATGAGGGATTACCATTCCTTGAAGCCGCGAGGCAAATGAGGCTTGAGATGCCCAATGATGTATTATTCGTGCACGTAGCCCTGGTACCCATATTATCAACGACAGGAGAACTCAAGACAAAGCCGTTACAGCATAGCGTTGCTGAGCTTAGGAGGGTTGGTATTCAACCAGACATAATAATTGCCAGGTCACCTAAGCCGTTAGATGAGCAGACCAGGAGGAAGATCTCACTATTCACTAACGTACCCCCCCTTGACGCCGTTTTCACATCGTATGACGTCGACACGATCTATAAGGTACCACTAATACTCGAGGAACAAGGCCTGGGTAAGTATATACTGAATAAGCTTGGCTTAGCCAGGTGGAGCCTAAACTCGATGATTGGGTCGCCTTTGTAAATGCCCTTGAGAATGGGAAGGAGGAGATCAACGTTTACATGTGCGGTAAGTACGTTAAGCTTCACGACTCTTACATAAGTATTGTTGAGGCTATTAAGCATGCAGCCGCTAAATTAAGGCTTAAGCCAAACATTATTTGGTGCGATACTGAGGAGATTGAGAGGGACCATGTTAAGGTTGCAGAACTTAACAATGCGGATGCAGTGATTGTATTACCGGGATTCGGCGCCAGGGGGGGTGTTGAGGGTAAGATAGAGGCCATTAAATACGTGCGTGAGAATAACATTCCATTCCTCGGCATATGCTATGGGATGCAACTTGCCGTTGTTGAGTTTGCAAGGAATGTCGTGGGTCTTAAGGGTGCTCACACGACTGAGGTTGATCCAAACACGCCTTACCCAGTCATTGACATAACACCTGAGGAGAAGGATGTTGAGGAATTAGGCGGCACAATGATACTTGGTGATAGGAGGATTAATATCGTGAAGGGCACAATCGCGCATGCCATTTATGGAACCACGGAGATTAGGGAAAGGCATAGGCATAGGTATGAGGTTAATCCCAAGTTCTTCGACTTACTTAGGGAGAAGGGTCTCGTGTTTTCCGCTTGGAGAGTTGACGTGCCCAGGGTTGAGATGATAGAAATACCAGGCCATTACTTCTTCGTGGCAACTCAATTCCACCCAGAATTCAGGAGTAGACCGCTGAGACCGCATCCGCTATTCGTTGCGCTCCTAAGGGCTGCTTATAATAGGAAGCATGGGTTGCCATCGCCTTACAGCGTGAACACCACAATATATGCGTGATCAGTTTTCGAAGGCTCTGTCATTCAATCCTCCGCGAACTGCATCATCACTTGGTTATTTTGTGTGTTTGTATTATTTATAATCCCTTCTTAGTTATTACCGTGATAAGGCGTGCAGTTTGGATGGTAATCATTGCGATATTTACGATGTTGCCTATTCTTGGTTATGCGCAGATAACCATTAATTATATAGGCGTTAGTATTTACTATAGTAATCAGACGTATACCGAGACTATCAACGTAACGAATAATCAATTAGTAATACCAATATACCAGTACTGCTCGCAGGGAGGCAATGTATTATTTAGTGCATATCTAGATCCACTATCAAGCCTGGGCATAGTGTCTGCATCCCTAATACTGTACAATGGTTCCTCAATAAGCGTTCCAGTCATTAATTATAGCCCTAAATATGTTAGTATGTGGATTAATTGCTCATTACCCATATACGGCGTTTACCTTGGCATTGGTTCGTATGGTTCATACCCACTTGAGGCTTGGTAATACCTGGCTCAAACATTACGTATACGTTGACCCAGGGCTCCATGAACATATCAATACCATCAATCCCAGGGCTAAATTATCTATTCTCAATCGTTAGGTTAATATCGATATCGCCCGCTAAGGCTGGCATTGGCAATTACTTAACGGCGGAGTTGGGTATGGAGTATTCAAACGTTAATATTGGTTCAATAAGCACGTATGCTGAGATAGCCACGTACATCACGTACTCGAGTAATGTGGATGTTACGGTCAATGGGACGACGTACGTAGTAATAACACCATATTACTACGTACCAATAACAAATACTCAGAACCTAATACTAGCCACTTCGTCAAACCCCATAATAATGCTTACTGGCGCACCATGGATTAAGTACCACTACAGTAATTGCACATCATCTAACCCAGGAATTCCAGGAATAACCCCATGGACCACCTACTTATCATATACCCCCCCCTACTGCACTATTAACACCTCGGTTAATCCAATCACCATAAACATAATTGGCGCCTCAATGCAGGAATTGAGATGCAATAACGTATTTATAACGACAGGGGGGGTGGCTCAATAATAGGCTTAGTAAGTAATTTAACCGTGAATCCCATATTGAGTAGGGCGTTGTACGTAACCATTAGCGGTATAAAGACCATAGGCATTTACCTAAACTCAATACCCACATCGACAGTCACGGTAAGTCTCCCCCCCTTGGTTCCTCGTTCAGAAATATCGATAATTGATGAGGCAGGTAATCCATTAAACGCCCTGATTTACCTAAACATTAATGGAACGCTTATACCGCTCATAAATGGGTCATGTATTTACCCGGGTACATACGACGTGTATGCATTAATTAATGGTGAATTAATGAACCTGGGCCCAAGCACTATTTACCAGGGTAGTTCATTGAAGGTGCCTATATTTACTAACTACACCTTAAACATAACGATACTAGGGAAATGCCCGGACCTGAATCTGGAATTATTAATTAAGTATGACGGTAATCAATACGCCATTCCACTAAGTGGTAATAATCAAGTGGTGAGTATACCCAATGCTGTAATTGGTGGTCAAGTGCAAGTGGAACTGCTTGGTAACGGGTCATTACTTTACCAGCGTGAGATAACGATAAATGGCAGCAGCCCAGGGAGTCTCGTGATTAATCCACGCATGATAAGCTTCACGCCTGTGGACCTATTAAATAATGCGTTACCAAATGCGGTGTTAAACATTGGTAGTCTATATTACGTTGGTCCAGGCAGATACTGCGTGCCCGTTAACTCATCAATTGGTATGGTTATCTACGGTAGTGATGTGTATGTGGTTAATATAACCAGTAATAACGTCTATGTCAGAGTTTGGACGTTTGGGGGGGCGTTAGGCATTAAATCATTATTGATAATACTTGGCTTATTAACGCTCCTCATAATAATTGCATCAATAATTAAGGGGGGGTTAAGCAATGGTGGATCTGGTGGTGATGAGTACGTAATCATTAAGTAGCCATGATGATATCACTTAACGCCTTCACACCCTCCCTTATTAAGTCAATACTTATTGAACCAATACTAAGTCTTGCCGTGTTCTCCATTTTCCTATTAATGAAGAATCTACCACCAGGGACAAACACTATACCCTGCCTAACACTCCTTCTCAATAGTTCCCAGGCATTTACTCTAGTATTTATGAATGCGTAAAACCCGCAATGGGGGGGCCTATACATTAGGGCATTCGGTAAATGCTCATCCAACGCATCAATTAGTTCCTTAAGCTTCCTAGGATACAGCTCACGCGCCCTTTTCACGGCATCATCAGCAACGCCCCTCCTTAATAAGTCGTAGGTTAGGTATTGACTAAGTGTTGATGCTGCAAAGTCATGCTGCTCAAGCATTTCCAGGTTATTCCTTAACGCACCACTGGTTATTACAAACCCAATCCTTAGACCAGGCCCCAACACCTTTGATAACGTACCAACGTAAACCACATCATCACTCATAGATTTAAGGGTGGGTTCCGTATTGGGGGGGTATAGCGATGTGTATGGATCATCCTCAATAATTATTAACCCATGCTCCCTCGCAATCTCAATTAGGTGCTTCCTCCTATCCATGCTGAGGGATACACCCGTTGGATTGTGGCAATTAGGCACTGTATACACAATGCCAGGTCCGTACTTCTTAACTAACCTCTCCAACTCATGCGTGTCCATTCCATCATTATCAATGGGAACGCCGATTAATCGAGCCCCCTGAAACCTCATGGGTGCCACGGTCTCTACGAACGTGGGGGGGTCCTCAACATAAACAGTGGTCCTTCTCCTCATCAGTAATTGCGATAATAACTTAATGGCATGTTGAGCACCAGCGGTTATTATTATGTTCCTCCAATTGGCGTTTATGCCGAGAGTCCTACTGACGTATCTCGATAGTTCAACCCTTAACTCCTTTAAACCACCAGCACCTGGGTATGCTATGATTGCCTTACCAAACTCCTCATAAACCCTTTCAAAGGACTTCCTCAGTTCATCAATTAGTAATAAACCTGGGTCAGGCGCACCACTGGCGAAGTTATACTTAACACCCTTCCTCGCTAGCCGGCTGGCTAATTCAACGGGTGACCAGTATAGCCTCATTAAGCCCTTACTTGACTTTAACCTATTTATGCTCTTCCTGCCAGCGTCTCGTTAATTCCCTCCTCGCCCTGTAATATTGCACCACAGAGAATATTACTAGGGCTAGGAATATTAAGAAGATTACGTATGTAAACCAGATCAAGGGCTGAGTTATCTGCGGTTTACCGAAGGTTATGAGTATTGGTATTGGCACAATTGGGAATATGACGATTGCACCACCCACATTAGGGATGATGTATACGAACTACTTACTCCCATGGCGATGGCCATTATAATGGCTATAATGGGTATTAAAACTGCGAGGATTATTAGTAAAATGCCGAGTTGGTAAAGTCTCATGATAATCACCTCACACAATACCGGGCAGTAACGTGAGTATTACGAATAACACTACGATTATTATCGTGAGTATTATAGCCCACTTAATGATGGATGGGTCATTACCAAAGACTATCGCACAGGCCCTATCAAAACAACACCGCCAACCCCCCCCGACCTCCTCTCCTCACCCTCCTTCTCACCCCCCCTCTCCTGTTCCTCCCTTCTATGTCCTCTCATTACATCGATTATTATAAGTACGATACCTAATAATGCCAGTATTATCGATAGCGTTACTGCGATACTAATTATGTAAGCTATATTCATTATAATGTGTATTTCCTAGGGGGAATTAAAACCTAATTCTCCTGCGACTTAAAATTTAAAAGGGGGCGGTCAATCGTTTCATAGCCGATGCCGTTTCAGAAGGGTGATTACGTACTGCTTGAGTACACGGTTGTTGATAAGGATGATAATAAGGTCGTGGAGACCACGGTAGAGGATAAGGCTAAGGAGGCAGGTATTTATAGGCCTGATGAGGTTTACGAACCACGATTAGTAATTATAGGTGAGACCAAGCTCTTTGAGCCATTGGAGCAGGCGATAATGAATTCAAGTGAGGGTCAGGAAATAACCGTGGAGATACCGCCGGACAAGGCCTTTGGCCAGAGGGATCCGAGTAAGGTCAGGGTTATATCCATTAGGGAGTTTTATAGGTATGGTAAATTGCCCAGGGTTGGTGATATTGTTGAGGTTAATAACCAACAGGGCAGGGTAGTTAGCATAACGGGCGGTAGGGTAACCCTGGACTTCAACCATCCATTAGCGGGTAAGACACTCATCGTCACGGCTAAGGTAATTAGGAAGCTCGAGACAACCGAGGATAAGGTTAAGTACATAATTAAGCAGTACATACCGAGGATTGAGATAGATAAGGTCAAGGTCGAGCTTAGTGAAGGTGGCTCCATAGTAACGATAAAACTACCCATTGAGACTTTATTCATGGAGAACATAGGCACGATAAAGGCCAGGATAGCCGATGACATTGGGAATAGATTCACAAGCGTGAATAAGGTAGTCTTTGTTGATGAAATAGAGATTAAGAGGGAGGCTGAGACAAAGCCTGCGGAGGCTAAGGCTGAGGAGAAGCAGGCAGAGTCAAAGCCCGAGACGCAGCAGGCACAGCAATCCTCTCAGTGAATTAAAGGATCAGGTTAAGATTTATTAATAAAGCAGTTCTCATTGAGATTGATGTTCACAGCGGGCAATGAGAATCTTAATAGATTAATGACTGGAACAACCACGGTAGGGATAGTGGTTAATGACGGCGTCGTTCTAGCCACAGATAGGAGGGTAACCGCCGGTTACTACATAGCCCATAGGAGAAAGGGTGTTAAGATTTGGAGGATTGACAATCACGTGGCGGCGACGATGAGTGGTGGTGTTGCGGATCTGCAGAAGGTGCTCGATGCATTAACGGCGACGGCAATACAGTATAAGATAGAGACTGGCAAGCCAATATCAATAAGGCCCTGGCCAACTATGCATCCCTCATTGTGTTCTCAAGCAGGCCGTTCATTTACCTGGTTCATATGATATTCGGTGGTTGGGATCCTGACGAGGGACCTGTAATATACATGCTTGATTTCTTCGGGACGCTGACCCGGGAGACAGAGTTCATGGCGACAGGTAGTGGTTCGCCAACGGCATTTGGAGTACTTGAGGATGGCTATAGGAAGGACATGAGCATTGAGGACGCGATCAGGCTTGCGGTTAGGGCGGTCAGGTCAGCCATTTACCACGATCCAGGAAGTGGCGAGGGTATTGACGTCGTGACGATAACAAAGGAGGGCTATAAGGAAGTTGATTCGGAGCCATACCTAAAGGAGCTAATTCGATAAAAGCTATTGAGCAGTCTTCGTCTTTACATTACTCATGTAGTAATTACAAACATCCTTAAACCCACACACGTCACACCTCGGGCTTCTCGCCTTACATACATCCCTACCAAACTGAATAAGCTTAAGGTGGACCTCCAAGTACCTATTTGGGTCTGGAGTCAATATGCTCATCCAGGCCCTTTGTATCTCGCGGTAGTTCCTCGACTTAGCAATGCCGAGTCGAATGGATATTCTAGTAATGTGAGTATCGACGGGAAACGTCGGCTTACCCAGGTTAACTAGTATGACATCGGCGGTCTTCTCACCGACGCCGGGGAGTTCGAGTAATGCTTTCCTAGCCTCATCTAAGGGTGAGTCTATGATCCATGTTAAGTCGCCACCGTACTTCTCAAGGATAACCCTGGACAACTCAATGATCTTCCTAGCCTAATCCTATGCATACCAGCGGGTTTAATAGCATCGGCGAGGGCATCCTCACCAAGGCTAATTAACTTCTGCGGCGTTATATCACCGGCAATCCTAACGAGGTTCTCATAAGCCTAAGCGCATTCTTATCATTGGTGTTCTGCGTTAATATGGTTACAACGAGCGCCTTAAAAATGTCATTACTACTCCTAAACACATATAATGCCGCGAACTTCCTAGGCTCTATCTTGACATTGGCAAGGGCCCTTAGCACAAACTCCTCGGTTAATCGCATGTGAATCACGCCTTAATACCCCGCTTAAGCATATATAGCGTTATCGCCAATGCCGACTTGGCATCCCTAATGTTACCGCTAAGTACCATATTTATGGCATCTTTAAAATCAATAATTAATCTATCAATAACCTCATGAGGCTCAGGCTTCGGCTCCCTCAGGCTCTTAATATTAGCGTAATAAATCGTTATGTACTCAGTTGAGTATCCAGGAGATGTGAAGCCTTCAAATAATTTCTCGAAGTAATCAACCTCAGCCCCAATCTCCTCTCTCAATTCCCTAATCAATGCCTGTTCAGGCCTTTCATTACTCTCTACGACACCGGCCGGCACTTCAATGATATAATCATTAACAACAGGTCTAAATTGGCGTAGTAGCACGACCTTATTACCTTCATAAATCGGTAATGCGGCTACGGCATGAGGAAAAACGACCTTTTCCAGGTTCATCTCATGTCCGTTTGGTAGAGTTACCCTAGATACGTCCAGCGTAACACGCCTGCCTTTATAAACTATGACCATTACCTAAATTAATGAGGACCTCCTTAAAAATCTCTCATTTCTGTGCCTTAGCGCTCTTTGTCTCCTTCCTTACCCAGGCCAGTTTCCTTGGGTCGCGGTTATACTTAATGGCGCTTACGAAGCACTTCCTACTGCAGAATCTAAGTACTGTGCCGTCAGCCTTAACGTACATTATCCCAGTGCCTGGCGGTATTGGTCTTCCACAGAAGGCGCATGTGTATATTCTCATACAGCGTCCGTACTCAATAATGATTTTTAAAGTTTATGCAATCAAATCCTCCTGAGGACTCTCTTAACCAGTGCCATGAATCTCCTGCAGTCAATCTCCCTATTACCATAAACCCCCCCCTCCTCAAATAGCCTTATCATCTCCTCAACCGTCTGCCGATCATGAATACGATCAATTATGTAACTACCCAATTCCCTATGTGTTATTCCTGGCTCATTAATCTTCATTCTCCGTATAATCTTTACGATGCCATTTTCAAGGCACTCAGGGTATCTCATACCCCCCCTTCTCACGTATATTGTTATTAATGACGATGGATGATCACGAGCATTACAACGATGATTATTAATGGAAATAGGTAATTAATGCTCCAAGTGATCTCACGCCTACCAATCTCCCTAGTACCTCCCGTCCCACTTAAATTACCTGCTAATGAATGAGCGGCGGAATTACCTGCATTGCCTGAACTCTCCCTGATTACCCTATTTTCCACAGTATTGTAGTACTGCCCATATTGAGTATTAATCACGCTTTGATTGGGCATTCTCTCAATACTAATTATGTATATTGATGAGCTACCCAGGAAACCCGTAATTACATAGGAAGTATTATTAGGTAAAACGAGTAACCCAGTGAAGGCCTCATTTATTGATTCAGTACTTGGGGAGACCACAATGACTATACCATTAATTAATGAACCATTTACCGTAAGCGTTACGTTAATAATAGGCCATGCTATGGCTCGTAATTACCACTATATAAGTAATTCGCCTGCGTTGATGCTTCAATGCCCTGCGCATTTATTAATACAATAATTAATGCAATAAGGATTAGGGAGTGCAAAAGAAATTTTTTGAGGCTCATTAGAGGACTAATTAATGAATGCATTAATAATGCTTTTGCTAGGGGGGTAATGCTTGCGATTAGACCCGCAGCATCGGGCGCGTCGGTGTCCTACTCAATATCAATAAGCGCACCTTACTTCGTAGTTGCGAGTACTAATAGTGACGTAATTATTGAATTACTAACGCAGCAGAGCGGAGTTAAGTATGCAGTAATTATAATACCGAGAGCATCAATTAAATTAGTAGGTCCTAATACTGTTGAGGGGGCAGGGAATTTTTCCGGGAATCCTCGACTTCATCAACAATACGGACTACATAGGTTTTTATGAGGGCTCAATAAATGGTACGTCATTTACGGGCACATTCATACCGATGATCGAGGTTAATAAGCCGGGTACATTATCATACTCCGAATCACCTAATTTAATCAGTGCGAACCTCACGATATATATCAAGTCAGAAATACCCGTGTTACTAAGGTATTTTGTATTTGATAGTTATAACTCAACAAGCAATGAATTAATTAATACGTGGAACTCCATCCCAGTAATTACGAGTTATCCGCCAATAACGATAAACCTTGCCGTTGGTACGGACTGCAATACCTACATTATTTATGAGAACTTCTCACAGCCTATTGAGGCAATACCAATTCCATTCATTATAAATATGGGTAAGTCATTAGTATTCGTAGTTTCGAACATAACGTTAATGTCTGTGATCCCATATTCTGAAGTTAGTATGCTTGAACCTGGCGATTTATTAATGAGTAAAGATCCTATTAATGCCGCGGTCTTTAAATTAACAGTATGCCGTATATCTCCGAGCCTCAATTACACGGGTATTGAGGCGCTGTATGCCAGGGATTATGCGGAACCACTTAGCATTAACATACCATGGGGGTTGATACCCGTATCATTCAATGCGAGTGGTATTTTGGCCATTAAGGAATTATTAAGTTATTTAAATAGTGGTCACTTCACGGTCTCTAACGCCACATACCCCCCCATTGATTATACGCTGATTAATGGCACCGGTAGCTATATGGATTACGTAGTATTAACTATGGCAATACTTAGGTCATTGGGAATACCAACCAGGGCGGCGCTAGGCTTTACTGGAGAGCGGCTGAGTGGTGATGTCTATGTGTATCACGTAAGCGGTAGTGCGGCAATCTGGGTTGAGGCATTTACGAACTTTGGTTGGGTAGCCTTTGAGCCGATAAGTACCTCTCGGTTTAATGATTATGCCCAGTTATTGTCAATCGCATTATATACGGCATTGGTATCCCTTTTACTGATGGTTCCGTGGATAATAGGGTACTACATATATTATTACTTAAATAAGAAGTCCTGAGTTCGTTCCTCCCCTTCAATAAAATTATTAAATTAAAGGGTTACATAATAAGAATTGGCGTGGGCATGAGAAAATGAGATCCATTATTAGGGATAATGCGATTTTAATGATTTATGTGGCATTGGCACTATTAATGTACCTAGGGATTTACGCTGGGAATGAAGCACCATTACTGACTGGCGTTGGCCTATTTCTAATATTTACATCGTACTTTCTAACATGGGACTTATTAACCACCGTAAGCCTAAGAACTCTTAGGATTACCCATGAACTAACGCAAACAGGGCAAGGTATAATATTGAGTATTGCCTTATCATCACCATTACGCTTAAAACTACCTACTCACGCATCCCTTATTTGCTCACCCCACCTGCTATGTAATGATGATTATTACGTAGTAATAAATGGGCCTCAGGAGCAAATAAACGTAAGGGCTAGGTGGTTTGGCGTTGCCGAGGTTCTGGGGGGGGTCATAATTAAGGTCTCGGACCCACTCGGTATTATCAGGAATTCCCGCTTTATTAAGATTGGGCGTGAAGTTTCGATAGAGCCTGTTAGGCAGGTGTTATTTAGGGTGGGTGGTCAAAGGGTGTCTGGCGATTACGTGAATAGTGCGGCGTTGACCGAGTCTAGAATGGGTGATTTCATGTATCTAAGGAATTATGATTTCCTTGAACCGGCCAGCAATATTCATTGGATGACCAGCGCCAGGGTTAATGACTTAATAAGTGTGGTGAGGTCTGAGACAGGTAGTGCGCCCAGGCTTATAATAATGGAGTATACTCGAGAATGCTTAAGCCCGTGGGTGATATGAGACCAATTGATGAGGCGTTGATGTATTTAAACCATTTAAAGGGTATGAACTTCATACTCGTACTAATTGGTAATGGCCTGGTGAGGTCATTAAACATGGCGTCAAGCGCCTCATTGGCGTATTTAGAGCTTAGGCTTAGGGAGTTGGTAATGGGTTTTGAGGATAGGCAGGAATTAATTAATAGGGCTATGGGCATTCTTGGGAAGTATGTAAGGGAGGTAAGTGCTGATGAATTAATGCGTCTCCTCTATCCAACAGGGACTGATTACGGTTTATCGAGGGAGGATGCCAATATTATTAGTAAGTACTTACGTAAGAATTCCCTATTATTAATAACTAAGGAGTCACTTAATGATTTAATCAAGGCCGATATCAACCTTAGGGATGTGAATGTGGTCGTCATTGGTGAGTGATCTATGAGACGTTTAGAGCTGTCGGTGGCCGCGGGAGTCACGATCTTATTAATAGTTAATTTACTAACTTATGAATTAGGGCTAAGGGTTCTTGGCATGATTGGCATTACTGCTATCTTATTATCATACGTGATAATCGCCGTAAGGCCCGTGTACTTGCAATATCTCTTTATTATTATTGAGGCATACTCAATTAGTGAGTTATTCCTGGTGCATGCGGGTGTGTATTATGCGTTAATTCTTTCGTTATTCGTGCTTACTGCTCTTATGGTGTTTCTGCTATTAAATAAATTGTTTAGTATCCCTATTTTCTTAATATCGTTGATAGTTCTTGCATTGTCTATCGTACTTACCTATTACTTATATGCGTTATTAAGTCGCGTAATATCTACGTACATGGTAATACTGGGTATTAATGCTTATTATTTCGTATTGGTGCTTTCTTCGTCGCTTTCTATCCTCACTCTATTCCTAATAACCTTACTACTAAAGAAGGTAATGCCTGAATTACTGCGTCATAAAGAAAAATGATTTTTAAATCAAGCCTACCCATCATTCTAGATAATTATGAGTAAGGTTGATGCATCATTAATGGATTACAGACCACCAATCACCGTAGTTGTTGGTCACGTCGATGTAGGCAAGACACTACTCCTTGACAAGATAAGGGGGGACCTTCGTGGCCTATAGGGAGCCAGGCATGATAACGCAGCACATAGGCCTATCATTCATACCCTGGAGCGCCGTGGAGAAAATAGCCGACCCATTGCTCACGAAGTTTAGGCTTAAGGGTAAGGTATGGATTAAGGGCTTCCTCATGGTGGATACCCCAGGTCATGCAGCCTTTTCAAACCTGAGGCGTAGGGGGGCGGCTCCGTGGCTGACTTAGCCGTGTTAGTTATAGACATTACAAAGGGGGGGTTTGAGGAGCAGACCTACGAGAGTCTCACCCTAATTAGATCTAGGAATATACCGTTTGTTGTTGCGGCTAATAAGCTCGATAGGATATATGGTTGGGAACCTCATGAGAATGCGCCATTTCTTGATTCATACGAGAAGCAGAGGGAGGATGTTCAGGGTAGGGTTGAGGAGGCGATTGCGAGGATAATCGAGGAATTCAATAAACTAGGTATGGACGCAGACAGGTATGACAGGGTTAGGGACTTTAATACGCAAGTGCCTATTGTACCCACGAGTGCGGTCACCGGCGAGGGACTAGCCGACTTATTAGTTGTACTTGCTGGTTTAAGCCAGAGGTTTAATAGGGAGAAGTTGAGGGTTACGTATGGGCCAGGTAAGGGCGTAGTCATGGAGATTAGGGAGGAGAAGGGTTGGGGGGGTGCCACGGCAGATGTCGTGCTTTATGATGGGGGGGTGATTAGGAAGGGAGACTTAATAGTTACGGCAGGGCTTGAGGGCCCAGTAAGCACTAAGGTTAAGATGCTCGTCATGCCAAAGCCGCTTGACGAGATGAGGGATCCTGAGGATAGATATATGTTTATGGACGAGGTTAAGGCCGCGGCTGGCGTCAAGATAATCGCCGATGGCCTTGACCAAGTCGTCCCAGGCGCGCCTGTCTTTGTTGTTCCTCAAGAGGCTTCACTGGATGAGTACGTGAAGTTGGTTAAGGAGGAGGTTTCGGAGGTTAAGATTGAGACTGATAAGGAGGGTGTCATTGCCAAGGCCGATACATTGGGTACCCTTGAGGCAATGGTCATCTACCTCAGGAGTCAGGGCATACCCGTTAGAAAGGCTGATGTTGGTAATGTAAGTAGGAGGGACGTTGTCGAGGCCTCTATAGTCAGGAAGAAGAACCCGCTCTACGGCGTTGTCCTGGCGTTCAACGTTAAGGTTCCTCATGAGGTCGAGGTAGAGGCCATGCAGTATGGGGGGGTGAAGATATTTAGGAATGAGATCCTGTATAGACTCGTCGAGGAATTCACCCAGTGGTATAAGGAGCAGAAGACGAAGCTCATTGAGATGGAGCTTGATAAGTACATAAGGCCTGGGAAGATAAGGATACTCCCTGGCTATGTATTCAGGAGGAGTAATCCGGTCATTGTTGGTATTGCCGTGCTTGAGGGATTGATAAAGCCTGGATACCCACTGATTAGGGGGGGTGATGGTAGGAGGTGGGCACGATAATGCAGATTCAGGATAAGGGTAAGAACATACCAGAGGCTAAGAAGGGTATGGAGGTTGCAATATCTATAGAGGGTAACATAATGGTTGGTAGGCAGATTAAGGAGGGTGATGAGTTATACGTTGACGTGCCTGAGGAACACGCGATAACGCTAATGACACAGTTCAAGGATCAGTTAACGGAGGACGAAATAGCCCTACTTAAGGAGATACTGAAAATTAAGCGTTCATCAAAATAACGTCTTGATAATCATGCATTCGCATTGGCAATTGTCGATGTAAATATTATCCATAATAACGCACCTAAAGTACAGTAGTTTATGTATGACTGGATAATACTTATAAAGGAAAAATAGGCGAGAAGACACGGTGGTAACTATCTGGGACTGGAAAGGTATAGAATAGACCTTCCAGCAGATGAAATGCCCACGTACTGGTACAACATACTCGCAGACCTACCAGAACCACTACCGCCACCGTATGACCCAGATAATGGTAAACGACTAGAACTACTAAAGCAGGTAATACCATCAGAGCCGCTAAGGCTTGAGTTCTCCACGGAGAGGTTTGTGAAAATACCTGAGGAAGTCCTGGAACGCTACTTACAGGTGGGTAGACCAACGCCATTAATAAGGGCAAGAAGGTTTGAGGAATATCTAAACGCACCAGTAGGATTTACCTAAAGATGGAGGGCTACACATATACGGGTAGCCACAAGATAAACTCCGCACTCGCCTGGGTATATTACGCCCTGAAGGATGGAGCCAAGTTCGTAACCACGGAGACCGGGGGGGCTGGGCAATGGGGGGGCTCTGATGCGGAGCCAAGGCTCGCTGAGGACTAAACCCATGGCCAGCTCTCATGAATCCCTAAACAACTCGACCACGTACCTCATTGTCTTGCTTAGGGTTACCTCTCGTTCGTTAATTTTTATCTTTGCATGCGTACCTAACCTTGACTGTCCTCGGCTCGTTGCTCGTTATGATGTACGTGAGTTTGTACCTCGGCTTAAGTAAGTCACTGCTCATTGACTTTTTTACCTCAACCTCCACGTGGACCAAGGCTCCATTCAATCAAGTGCTTAAGCCAGTTCAGTACTTCCCTGGTAGTGATTTATTAGTCTCGTTGGGAGTTAAATCCATGGATGTCTCATGGCTCTTGAAGTCATTAAACCAAAAATCTGCTGGGGGGGTGTGAGGGTAAGAGGCTCGAGACGATTAAGGTGTGGTGAATTGGTCAATGACCCAAGGGTCATTGAGGAAGTTAATAGGCTAATCAACGAGTTCCTCAATAGGGTCGAGAGACATAAAGGTGTACTGCTTAATAATGAGGCAACGCCGTTTGATGAGTCAATCAAGGCGTTGAGTGATTGGCTGCCAAAGATTGGGGGGGAGAAGATTAATGAAGGCAACGACGAAGGCATAGCCAACCTGAGGAGGGCAATGCTCAATGCCGGAGAGAAAATGCTAAGGCTAGCCGAGGAAGCCAGGGAAAATGGCTTAAAGTCTATAAGCGAGAGCTAGGGGGGGAGTTGATTGAGGAGTTAAGGAACAATAAGGCGAGGATAATCATCAGCGGAGAGCCGTTTGATAAGGACAAGAGCCTCATGGTGCATCTATTCACGGAGAATCTGGCGGTTAATGTGGCGAGGGTGGCTAAGTCGGGGAGTGTGACAATAGCGCTGTACTTAACTGGGCTCGGTGGCTTCCACATAGTCATGCCAAAGCTCTTCAGTGAAAATATGCTAAGGGTGATGCAGTATGGGCTGTTATTGACTGACGGGTCAATTAATAAGAAGGGCTACCCAGAGATGGGTACGAACCAGCTTTGGCAAGTCATCGCCTGGCTAATGGCTTGGCCCGGGAGTAATTATATGCGCATAGATGGCGTGGGCGTTAATGACTGCGTGGGCATCACGTGGAATCTAATGGCTATTGACCATAAGGGCGTGTTTTGGAGTAAGGCTGAGGTTGCTGAGGAAGTAAGCAAATTGGTTAATGATGACTTCATGGTCTTCTTGTTTTTCGCTGTGCTTGGCGATGGTTATGTAGACGTTAAGAAGGAGTTGGTTAGGCTCTACATGGGTGAGTTAAAGCACAAGCTGTGGGGCAACATAATCGAGAGGTTGAGGAGCCTCGGGTTTAGGGAGAGGAATGAGAAACATAAAATAACGTACGTGGCTTGGTCCTCGAGGGCTGTTAATCTTATCAGGAAAATGCTTAGTGATGCGTTAATCAAGGCATTGATCGAGGACTTAAGCACCTTGCCTGATGCGGAGAAGCTTAGGAACTTAATTACGCTATCGAGCATGAGGATTAAGCCGAAGGGCAAGTCATCAATCGAGGTTGTTGGCGTAAAGATGAACGTTGGTGTGAATAACAAGGGCATTGTGGAGTTAAAGGTCACTCGCAAGGACTGTGAGGAGGCGAGGGCCATTTTGGATAGACTGAAGAGCGCTGGCTATGAGGAGACTAAGCTGAGTAAGCGGGGCAGTTACTTCGTGGTTTACATGGGCATGGACGCAATCAGGAAACACCCAGAGCTCGCCGCCAAGGTATGTGAGGTATTGAAGAGAATGCTCGACGAGGCAATACGCGAAGATAACAAAAAGAGAGCTTGGGGGGGGATAACCAAGGCAATGACAAAACTAAACTGCCCCCGCCCAAAGCCCACGGGCATGATAAAAACACTTCACCTATAGTTCCAATACTAACCACCATTAAACATTACTCTCCCAAGCCTATATATCGCGGTTGGAGCCATAGAAGTCCCGAAGGTGACTAAGGGTGTTTATAAGTACGATGACCCTGACACGGGTAGGGTATTGCCCCAATTGAAGATGTACACCATTGGTGCTGACTTCGTACCACCGCCAATCTATGCAGGTGGTTTGAGGTACCACGCCGTGGCGCCAACACTGTCCTACCTAATGAGTAAGGGGGGGTATGTTGAGGGGGGGCGGGATTATGACCAGGAAACCGTGTTTAGGATGGCCCAGGTATTTGCTCAGGTCGAGGGGGGGTACGTGCCAGCGCCGGAGACGGCCCATGTACTACCTGTTATTAAGGAGATTGCTGAGGAGGCCAGGAGGACTGGCGAGAGGAAGGTAATTCTAATTAGCTTTTCAGGGCATGGATTGCTTGACTTAGGTAATTACGCGGATGTTCTCGGCTTTGAGAAGGCATAAAGCATTCATGCGTTTAGCCTGATAAAAATACGTGGACAGGGATTACATCAACATCCTCTCTATCTCTCGATATTGTTATTACTCTCTTCATTTTACCTGCCCTGGCACTCACATGCTCACTTCTTCTTCCGTACTTCACCTCATAACCGGTGAAGTCACTGAGCGAAATAACATCAATCTCCCTACTGCCAATCGTGGTATAACCAACCTCGCTAATTCTAGCTAGGTGCGACGCTACAACCCCCCCTTCAACGATTATTGACTCATCGGGCACGTTTACACCAGTCCAGAACGAAACTACTCGGTATACGAATGGATCCATGAAGTGGACCTTAATCAATTTTCTATAGTCTTTATTCCCCCCCGTGTTAACATCAATGTAGTTAAGCACAGTAATTAAGAACATCTTATTCAGTAAATCTATGTATTCTGAAACAGTTCTGTGCGAAATGCCAAGATCCTTAGCTATTGAGTTATGGCTTATTCGAGAGCCAGCCTTTTCAAGCAATATCGAGAGTATCTCCTTGAGTAATCCCTCATCCTTACCAGCCCTCTTAGTATCATAAATTATCCAATCAATGTACGATTTATAAACGTCGCTCGTTATCATGCCAAAACTAAAGTAGGAATTTATTGATAAAGGAAAACCACCAGTCATTAAGTACTTTTCGAATAGGTTCTTAATCTCCTCATACCAGCCAGGCACCGCCTCAATCTCCGGCCTTAGGGCCTTTATGTATGATCGAAAACTAAGAGGATATAGAACAATATCCGCACCAAAGCCCCCCCTCCTGCCGGGGGGGAATGTCTCTATGTCACCCCCCCTTAAAGCGATGCTTGTTGAGCCCGTTATGGTAATAACATCATCTTTAAATAATCCCCCCCTATCTATGCCGTACTTAATCGCTCTAAACCAATCATTTACGTAAGTTATCTCGTCAAGGAATATATAGCTTGTTTTAATACCGCGTTCCTCCTTTATTTTAATATACCTCTTTAAAACATCAATTAATTCTTCATAATCAGTGAGCAAGTCACAGCTATAATAAAAAATGGCCTCAGGCCTAACTTCATGAAGTAAGTTCTTAATTATTAATTTGATCATTGTAGTCTTACCCACCTGCCTAGGTCCATAAATGAAATTTAGAGAAAATGGCTTAAGCGACACGGCATTAACCTCTTTGGGTATCCACTTGACCCTGGCGTTGTGCCATTTAATGATATCGGGATCCTCCTCAATATATTCCCTACCCCCCCTCCACCAGGGATTGAATTCTTCAAGGCTCATTATTGTTATTTTTAGTATCAAGAGATTTAAATAGATTTGTTATTTTTAGTATCAAATTCGATTACTTTTTTATAATTTAATAAATGCAATAATTAGTATTTTATTTTTATTTTACGAAATATTTATTGATTAAAGTTTTATTTTACTCAATACTTTATTTATTAATTCTTCTGCTTCTTTATAATTGTATTCCCTCAGCATTCCTATCTTACTCGCTGCTTCGGAGCCCTCCGCATGTATCATGGCCGTTAATAGGTAACCCATTAGGTGGCTCGCGCCTAATTCCCTGACCAGGCTCATTATCTTATATCTCGTATCACCATCAACCGCGCCTCTGAGGTACTTACTAATGTATTGTCTCTCCTCTGGGTTTATGTAATCATCGTGTGATGGCATTGTGGCTATTAAACCGCCTGCAATGTCTATGAGCCCATGCACCACGTCTATGAAGTGGGCATTAGCGTACAGCTTACTTACGTTTGTGTATACGGGGGGGTTTGGTACTGCAATGCCCTCGTCAATCCAGGGCTCCAGGGCGGCCGCCATGGCCCCCATCCTCATTATCTCCTTATACATAATCATCTGAACTAGCCAATCCCTAACGTGTGGCGCATTCTCAATCCCATTAGCCCTGGCAGCATAAAGTGCGGCGCCCAGGTATAAATTAGCCGTGGCCGCCCTATACGATATTGCCGTGAACCTATGATAAGTTGCGAAGGTCCAAGCCAACTGCCCAGCCAAGTCCCACTCCCCCCCGAACATGAATACTCTGTCCCAGGGCACGAACACATGATCAAAAATTGTCAATGACTCAACCTCAAACCTACTCGCCGCATTAACAGCGTTTGGATTACCATCATACTCAAGCACAGGCCTAACAATGAACTTGAGACCCTTCGTGTTAGCAGGCACAGCAAAAGCAACGGCGTAATCCTTATCACCCTCAACCATGGCCCTGTATGGCAGTACAATTATCTCATTAGCCACAGGCCCCCCCTGCGTAGTGTGTATCTTCGCGCCATTAACCACAATACCATCATCACGAACCTCAACAACCCTAAGGTACATATCCCTATCCTCCTGCTCATGGGGTCTCTTCGCCCTATTACCCTTAACGTCGGTCTGAGCAACCGCTATCGCCAGGTCATTCTTAACAACATACTCGTAGTACTTCATTACCCTGTCATAATAATTAGTGCCATATTTCCTATCAACCTTCCTAGCCACTATCATCAATGAGAAGAGCGCGTCACTACCTATTGCCTGAACTATATTAAATAGTCCGTCAAACCTAAGGGTATCCTCATAAATTAACTTGTATCTCTCGAGTAAGTCATTCGTATTCCTAGGAACTTTGAAGTACCTGCTTATACGACCATAATTAGGGTCATCATAAAGCCTATCCTTAACATCGAATAGGTCAGCCGCATGCTTAACGGCTATACTAATGATTGGATGCGTCGTTATATCATCAACCCTCTTACCCCCCCTGTAATAAACAACTCTGCCATCTCTAACCGAGTTTATGTAGTCTGCTGCTGACCTAGGCATGAATAACCTATAACCCCCCCAGGGTAAATAAGTATAGCTTATATATAGGCATGAACACTTAACGCAATTTATTTTACTTAAGTTTAAAATTAATTTAAGGAAAAAGTATTATGGTTTCCATACACCCCCCCTTCTTAATGCGTCAGTTATCGTTAATAGGTTTATTTCATTTGTTCCCTCATAAATCCTCGTAACCCTGTGATCTCTCCAATACCTCTCCACATCAAACTCCTCGAAGTACCCATAACCACCATGTATCTGTATCGCCTCATCAATAACCTGGTTAGCGGCGTCGGTTATGAATACCTTGGTCGCTGAGGTTATCGCAGCCATGGCCCTAGGGTCAATTTGGAACTTTATGTATGAATCAACGTAATACGCAGCCCTATATAACATGCTCCTTGAAACCTCAATTAACATAGCCATCCTGGCGAGCTTTTCCTGAATAAGCTGGAAGTTGATTATTGGCTGCCCAAATTGAATCCTCTTCTGAGCGTACTCGAGGGCCTTATCAAATGCGGCCAGCATTATGCCTAGGGCTATTGCGGCAGGTCCTAACCTAGATACGTTGAAGTAAGCCAGCGTCCAATAGAAGCCCTGGTTAATGCCCTTCTCACCGCCGACCACGTAATCAATGGGTACCTCCACATTATCGAGCGTTATCTCCCCCCCAACTGGAGATGCCCTTTGTCCCATCTTACCACTTAACTTCCTTATTTGAACGCCAGGCCAGTCGGTGTGTATTATGAATAGTGTCTGACCCCTATGTCTCTTCTCTGGGTCCGTCTGTGCAAGTACTATTCCGTACTTAGCCGTTGGCGCGTTTGTTATGAATGTCTTCACGCCTCTAAGTATGAACTTATCACCCTTCCTCTCAGCAACCGTTGATAACTGCGTTATGTCGGTACCATGCTCGGGCTCGGTATATGCGCCAAAGAACGTGGTTTCACCTCTATAGACAGGTGGCAAGTACTTCTTCTTCTGTTCCTCAGTACCAAAGAAATAGAGGAGATGTGAGCTGAAGGGCCCCCGACATTATTGCCTCGCCAAGGGTTGCTCCGCCCTAACAAGCTCCTCAGTAACCACCATATCCGCTAGGTATGTCGTGAATCCACCACCGCCATACTCGGTAGGTATTGATGGAGCAAGTAAACCGAGTTCACCAGCCTTCTTATATAGGTCCCACGGAAACTCCTCCTTTCTCTCATATTCCCTGGCGAGCTCGGGCGAGAAGTTTCTCTGGGCGAATTCTCTCGCAGTTTTTCTTAGTAATTTCAGTTCCTCTGCGTATTGCGGGAACAAATCCAGAATATCGGTCATTAAGTCAGACCTGGTTTTCACGTACTTAAGTCTAATCAGTAAATATCCTATATATGTGCTTGGTATTGATGCTATTTAACAGCACGTTATTTAACGATGCTGAATTTGCCATATTAAATTGAGTGATGTATCTTATTAACTGTATCCTAATTCTTTAGTCTTTGTTATTGTTTTATTTTTATCGGTTTTATATTTTTATTTTATCAAATATCTAAATATGGCTATATATTTATGATAAGGATTAAGCCTAAGGCTTCTTTTAAGTTTTATTTAATGATGTCTATTGAGGAGTTGGTGGAGAGGGCTTCGGAATTTTACGATTTCCCATTAACACTGACCAACCTCATAAAGTGGGGTGTTGATACATTTCCGGAGCAGGAAATAGTCTATGCGCCACCGGACGCGCCTAAGCTTAGGTTCACCTTCGCGCAGATCTGGGATAGGGTTAGGAGACTTGCCACGGCGCTTGAGCAACTCGGTGTTAAGCCGGGTGATCCCAAAAAGCTGGGTACTAGGGTTGGCGCGTTAGAGTGGAACTCGCATAGATACCTAGAGCTTTATTACGCGGTTCCGGGACTTGGCGCAGTACTGCATACGGTTAATGTGAGGTATTCACCAGAGGATATAGCTTACACTATTAATCACGCAGGTGATGAGATACTATTCGTTAAGGATGAGTTCCTACCACTGCTTCAAGCGATAATGCCGAAGCTTAAGACCGTTAAAAAGGTCGTTTTAATGACTGATAAGCCGGAGCCACCGCAGGTAAAGCTTCCTGGAGTTGAGGTATATAATTATGAGGACTTAATAAAGAGCTCGAGCCCGTACGACTTTAAGGACCTTGACGAGAGGACCGTAGCCACACTATTCTATACATCAGGTACCACAGGACCACCAAAGGGCGTATTCTTCACCCATAGGCAGTTGGTTCTCCATGCCATGGCCATTGCCATATCAACCGCCGCTCCACCCTATGAACTCAGTATTAGGGACGTCGTAATGCCGCTAGTGCCCATGTATCACGTTCATGCGTGGGGAGGCCCACATGCCATGTTCCTCGCTGGTCAAAAGTACGTATTCACTGGACGTATGGATTGGGGGCTATATACTGAGGACGATAAGTGAGGAGAAGGTCACCTACGTATATGGGGGGGTTCCGTCATATTATACCTACTGCTCACTCACCCTGACTCGCCAAAGTATGATCTTAGGGGGGGTCTTAAGTATGGCAACGGTGGCTCGGCAATGCCTGAGGGACTTTACAAGCTGGCCAGGTCTAGGGGGGGTATCATAGTAATTAATGGTTATGGTTTATCCGAAACAGCGCCTGTGATTGCCCAGGCATTATTTAAGGCCTCAACACTGAACTGGCCTGAGGATAGGAAGGAGAATTATCTAATGAAGGGGCTTAGGCAAATACCACTGACATTCATTAGGGTTGTTGATGAGTATGGTAGGGATGTTCCGAGGGATGGTAAGACCATCGGCGAGATCGTGGTTAGATCACCCTGGTTAACACCGGCCTACTTTAAGGATCCTGAGAAGACGAGGGAGTTATGGCGTGGTGGCTGGTTGCACACGGGTGATGTGGCTGTTTGGGATTCTGATGGTCATATATGGATTATGGATAGGCTTAAGGATGTAATTAAGAGCGGTGGTGAGTGGATCGTGAGTACGAAATTGGAGGACATAATTAGTACTCATCCTGCGGTTGGTGAGGTTGCCGTGATTGGTGTTCCTCATCCTAAGTGGGGGGGTGAGAGGCCTGTGGCGGTTGTCGTGCCTAAGCCTGGTCAAAGGGTTACGGAAGATGATATCAAGAATTACCTTATGCAGTTTGTGGAGAGGGGGGGTGAGATACCGAAGTGGTGGATACCAGACAAGGTAATAATTAGTGAGAAGGAATTGCCAAAGACGAGTACAGCTAAGGCCGATAAGAAGGTGCTTAGAGAACTTTATAAGAACGTGCTTTCGGCATGAAATATATAGAGTATATATTAATTAGCATTTAAAAGCACAGCAGCTATATGCATTCTATATGATAATTGATTTCCATGCATGCCCCCCCTCTGTAGATCTATCCTTAATTAAGGACAGACTTTCGTTAATAAGGGTTACGAGAGTTGTTTTACAGCCAATAGACGCATTGCCATTATTTCATTTACTACCCAGTGATTTCTTCAGGAAATTATTGAATGAGGATTCACATTCAGCATTACTTTGGAGTAAGTTTATCCTTAGGTTAACGAGTATGTGGTCGCCGAGGATGTACGATAACGTGAAGCTCTGGTATGAAGCGGCGCATTACGGTGACTTTTTCATACCGCTTGCCAGCATTAATCCATCCCTCGGCATTAAGTATGTCTATGAAAAACTCAATGAATTGGAGGGCCTCAACGTTAGGGGGGGTATTGTTGTATCACCTACACTCCAATTGTTTGATCCAATAAATACGAGATCGTTCAGGGCAATACTTGAGTATGTTGAGAGAAACAACATACTTCTTATAATGCACCTTGATCCCTGCCCATATAATGTGGATATATGCTTCAAAGGTCTCATGCCTGACATACTCAATGAGTTACTTGAGAGGTATAGTATCACCCTGGTCTTATCTGCCTTGGGCATTTCCGAAAGCATGGCTTATCCATGGCTTGAGAGAATAGCAGGATAATGAAGAGGTATGACAGGGTTTACATAGAGTCCACAGGTATTTCATGCATATTATTCAATACATCAATGGGTAGGAGCTTCGTGAAGTCAGTAGGCACCGATAGAATACTTTATGGTGGTGGCTACCCATACCTAAGGCTTAGGCAGGTAATTAAGAACCTAAATTGCATTGAGTCATCAGGATTGCCTAGGCGCGATTTAGAGTCGATATTCTATGAGAATGCAACTTACTTATTGAGGGATATGGGTATTGATGTTGAGAATGGGGGGGAAATAGAAAATAAAATTAATTAAATTTAACTTAAGCTTTCCTACTTCATGGTGGTATAATACCGAGTGGTGGCGGTATTCCCAGCGATACCACGGCACCAAGTATCAGAAATAACGCGCCATCGATAATCGCCAAGAGACCCGAGGTCCAATGCAGTCTGGCACTCGCCTTATAACCTGCTATTGCCGCGGTTAATACCTGTAGTGACAGGAAGAGCAGTGCCAATGCCAATAGTATTTGCCCAGTTAAACCTGCTAGGGCAGTGACGAATAGGAAGTATATCCCTGAGTATAGCAATACGTGGTTCATGGCAAATAGGTTACTCTTACCAATGGTTGCTGCTATACCAATCATCCAGAGAAGCGCATCAAACACGGCAGTGGCTGCCGCGGCTAGGGCATTACCTGCGAGCACATCAAATAAGGTACCTATCAATAACATGATTCCACCACTTATAAAGACAATACCCAAGTCCCTGGGCTCATTCTTCTTCCCAATATTCATGTTAACACCACCAACCGTTATCAGCATGGCACCGCCAACTATATACACAAGGTCTGTTGCGGCCAGAGCCATGCTAGATATACCACTCATACAGGATAATGAATAATTAATACTTAGATTAGAATGTGCTTTTTACTTCTTATATTTATGCTATTTATTTATTTAAATGATATATAAATACGTAAGGTAACGATTAACGATAAAAATAAATGCCACGCAAAACAATGGTGGTTAAATGAGGAGATCCGTTATTGCAATTATCATAATATTGGCTAGGGTAATATATAGTGCGTATTGGTTTTACCTAGCTCCAGCATTACCAATAATTGGTATTGAGTTTAGAATTAGTAAGGCATTACTTGGCTTGGTCCCATTCATATTCATCGTTGGTGCGGCATCATTTCAAATACCGGCAGGCATCATAGCAAGCCACCTGGGTAATGCCAGGACCGCGGGCCTTGGCCTATTCACGATGGCAATTACGGGACTATTAGTGCCCTTTAGTATTAATTTCTATGAGGTATTAATCCTCAGGTTAATTGCGGGTATTGGCGCTGCATTATTCTTCTCAACAGGTGCTGCAATACTATCAACGGCATACCCTGAAAGGGTTGGTACATTACTTGGTATTTACAATGCGGCCTTCGGCCTCGGCTCTGGGATAGGTTTGGCGTGGGGTGTTACATACGCGTTCCTTGGGTGGAGACTATCAACATTATTACTCAGTGCCGTTGGGGTTCCATTGGCATTAATAGTATTTTTCATCCAGGGTGGCTACATACATAGGCCACGCATTAGATTTAGTCATGATGCGGTAGTAATTGGTATAGCAACGAGTGGCTTCTGGGGGGGTGCTTATTATGCAGCTGGTAATTTATTACCTACTTATGCCGTTAGTAGGGGGGGTTTACCCCTATACGTATCTTCGTTGTTAACCTCGATAATGCTCTTCTCAAGCATATTCGGAGGGCTCTCTGGCCGAATCATCGATGCCATTAGAAATAGGGTCTTATTAATAGTGGTGTTGACTATATTGGGTACCGTACCGTTAATCTTCATACCCACGTTAAATATCGCAGCCATAATAATTGCTGGGGGTTTAATGGGCTTCACGAATGAGTTGGCATTAACCGCGGCATACACGTTAGTTGCTAAGCATGAAAACCCGGCCCTCTCGTTGGCGACATTGAATGCCCTGAATATGGTTATTGGCATGTGGCTTAGTGTGGTGTTTACGGAGACCATGGTCATATCATACTCATTGCCCTGGATATTAATGATACTTATATCCTTAGTACTCCTACCGCTGCTCAGGTTTACGAGGGTTACCTAATCACCTTGTAATTACGGACACCCGACCCAGAGAATGTCCCTCGAATTAGCAATGCCCTTGCCGTTAGGTAAGCCGCGATAATCGCAAGGACTATGAAGTACGGTGTTAACTCAACTATGTTTATGCCGAGCACGGATTCCACGGCTGTGAATATCGTTATTAGAGCCGCCACCACAGACACCACCTTATCCAACCACCTAATGGTGTCAACGCCGTAAAGCACGGCCTTTATCTTCATCGTAGCGGCCCTAAGCAGGGCAAAGTTAGCTGATAGGTGAACTATTAAATTAGCGAGCATTGATAGAAAACCAAGGAGTAGAAAGGCATTGAAGGGCCCGAGTAAGTAGGTAGTCACCAACGCAATTGCGTCAAGGGCCAACGCACTAATCAGCACTGAGATTACTGGGTTACCCTTACTGTTAACCAACGATAATAAACCTGGTAATTGCCCATCATCAGCCATAGCGTATAGAGTCCTTGATGATGCAAGTACATAAGCCAAAGCGCCAAGTACACCGTCATTAATCATAGCAAAGATTACTATTGGGTCTAGTAGTACGCCAAGGAAGTGATGCAGTATTATTACGACGGGTGATAAGCCCCCCCTACCAGTGGCCTCATTTAGGAATCGAATGAACTCGTGAGTATTCATGTACGATAAGCCGGCGACCGCCGTTGAGTAAATAGCTAATGCCGCCAAGGCGCCACCAGTGATTATAACCGCCTCCACTGCTCGACTAACCGTTTCTCTAGCCCTCTTAACCTCGCCACTTAATGGTGCTATTGTACCATAGCCCGTGGGAATAGCTATTGCATAAACCACAGCCACCATAAAAGTTGATAGCGGTATTGAGCCCGTGTAAGCGAATGGATTGAAGAGTACTCCATGAGGGATCAGGAGCAATACTATAGATATCAATATTAGGGCTGCCATCTCAAGCGAGCCTGCAAAAATTGCGTACTTTGCCGAGATCCTAATACCCAGATACGCCAGTATAGTCATTATTATCAGGGATATGGGCAAACTAATTTGCCAGGGATCCCCCCCAAAATCCATTGAGCGAGGTATGATGCGCCAACCACGTAGGCCGCACCATAGAGAATAGCATAGAATAGGTAGTTCCAACCAATGAAGAACCCCCCCGTTGATTTACCACCTAGGTACTTAGTGGCGTACTTATAATAACCGCCGGCCTCAGTAACCCTCTTACTGAGTCGAGCAACCACGAAACCATTGATAAAGGCTACGATGGTTCCAATGATTATCGCCACAGGGCCAGCTAAGCCGGCTATGGCGAGGGTTGCTGAGGCGTAGGTCAGGTCACTGAGGAATGGTGATTGCCCACCTAGGCTTGCGAAGAATACGTCCCAAAATCCCAATACCCTACGCAGACCTACCTCACTTACGCTGTTACGCAAATTATTATTTATATGATTGTTCATATTTATGACTTTATGATATCATAGAAACGTGGTCTTTAAAAAACTAACTGCTTTTTACTAAAGTATCCGCTGCGTATAACCGTGGGGAATCTGTATTATTTATGATTACTTTTAAAAATTTTCTATTTAGAGTAATTAGAAATTGAAGGACAAATCCCAACCAATAATTTCCTGAGAACTAGTTGGGAATCGCCAGGCCCTCTAATGCGATGATAAACAACATTACCACAGCTAAGGGCATTACCCCCCCTACCACTGATTATGTGAATTTCCCTACCTAACCCACAGGGGTCACGTATTAGCTTCCCAAAGTACTTCATGTACGTCTTAGACAACCTAATTATTACGTAATCCCACTTACCGCTCATCAATTGATTCAGGTCGGGGGTTGCCGTAAGCCATCCACTTACTTAATATAGACTCATCGGCATGCCCTAAATACGCATCGTAGGGTATTATCCACCTATCACCACTTATTATGCCGTACCTCGCGGACAGTATGAAGACATCGGCACAACCCCTGAACTGCCTGAGAACCCTGAACTCAGGCCCATCATACATGTCCAGGGCGGGCCTCATTAAATCACCTAACAACCTCCTATACTCACTCTCACGCTCAAGATCAAAGCCCGGCATCCTACCGAGTCTCTTCATAACTTGCTCTACATCGATTGATTTCCTTCTGCTGCAATTAATAATGACGGCAACTCTCCTACCCATTAAGCACCTCTTACAGATACGTACTTAAACAATAACCCCCTCCTATCAAGCAATCTATAGCCGGCTCCAAGCTTAAGTAGCTCAATAACGGAGCGTGGTTCCTTGACTAAGGAACTACCAACAGCATCAATACCCAGTTCATGCAGCACTGGAGGATAGGCAGCGGCTGTTGGGCCGCTCAATATTGTAATAGCCCCCCCACTCCTCCTCATGGCCAGTATTTGATCGATTGTGTTATTTACGATTGCCGAGCCTGTTATCACGAGTATGTCGCAATTAGGTATTATGAGTGGTGCATCAATGTCGGGATAACTATCGTGCCTTAAATCACTCCTCCTCTCGAGTTGATAAACAGTACACTGACCTCTAAGCGCCTCGGCAACTGGCGTAATACTACCAATAAAGCAGGCAGTACATGGGGATTTAGCGAATCTCAGGATCTCACGCTTTAAATCACCCTGGGCAAGCCTGAGCCCCCCCTCACGTGCAATTAAGTAATGGGATAATGCATTAACCAACGCAATACCCAATGCCCTAACCAACGAGTCCAGGTTGATGACGAGTTCAGGGAGTTTCTCAACCTTGGGGATCACACCAATCTCACCAGCCCTTAAATCCTCAACCGGCGTATAGGCAATACCGAGGAACTCCCCAAGCCTAGTCCTTATGAGCACGTACGTATAATTAAGGCAGTTGCATTGATCAAGAACCTCAACATAGTCATTACCGAGTAATTTCAGGACCTCTTCAGCGAGACGCCCACTAAAGGTGCTCACCATATTACTTCCCAATCAACTTCATGAATCTGAGGGCATCATCAAGCATGTGTACGTTATTAAACATCACGTATACCGTGGATGACTTTGTATCATCGATGATTGCCTTAAGTCTCCCAAGGTCATCATCGGTGTACTTATATGAGTAATTAACCTCGCCCTTACCAATCCCATGAAGTCTGAAGTAGGCAGTGTCGCGGGTAACGAGTACCTCATGCTTAAAGGGATCAACAACATGGACTATATCCACCTCCTCAAAAACCCTCCTTAACAAATCCACATTATTGTAACTAACACCCCCTAGGTTCCCAACCAATCCTATCGCCACCACCTATCGTGCGGAAGAACTCAACAACATCCCTAACACTATCCTCAGTCACCTCCATGGAAGGCGGCGTCTGAAAGACATAAAACACAGGGTTAAGTGGCTTAGTCACGTTAACAAATTCATCCCAAAGCTCGAGATTCTCCCTCGTAGGTCTAAGCAAGCCATAATTACCCAGATTACCCGTTAACTTAGCCCTCCTTATCCTGCGCCAAGTCGGTGAATCACTGGTATGCGTCAAACCCTGAAACACCTTAACGGCAAACTGAAAATCAGCAGGGGCCTCCCTCCTCAGGCTACTCATTCTCTCCTGTGTTGGCAAGTCATAAAAGGTCTCCTGTAACTCCACAACCTTAAATAATGAGTAATACCTTGATCGCGCTGTGGGAAATCCACAGGTGCCTATCAGGATATTTCTCATTAATTAATAACCCTAATTATGGGCTATATTATGCTTTATCCTGCTTTCTCTCGGTAATATGGCTCCCTCTAACGACTTTTATTAGCTATTTCCTAAATTAGTTACTTAGAATGGAGTGCCATTAATAGAGGTACGCCCTATCACTATGACGTCCGTAATATATCATGTGGTTCTAACCTCTCTATGTCAGTTCTATCGAAGTCCTTATCAAATGATATCAATTTGAGGCCCATCTTCTTAGCGTAGTAATAATGAAGACCATCGTCAAAGTCCAAGCCTACCTTAAACGCAAGCTCCGCGGCCATAACCTCCTCATCAACCGGTGAATCGATTATTACGAGCCCACGCCAAGTACTTATCTCAGACAGGAACTTACTTACTAAGTCAGGCTTACCCAGAATGGCTGATATGGCATGTATAGTGAAATGAAGAGCGTAAGCCCTAATGTCTCCTTTCTTAACCCTGTTAAGGAGCTCATAGCATTCAGCCCACTTATCCCTTCTGTATATTACCTCCAGGAATATGTTGGCATCAATTAGATACATGGGTCCTCCTCCTTAAGGCCTCGACGAGGTCCTCACCACTCCATTGATAATCGGACTGAAGGCCAAGGCCCACAATAGCATCAATACTACCATTAGTCTCACCATAAAGCGCGAGTTCCCTGGCTATTAAATCAGCGACAGCCCTCGATAACGAACCCTTCCTAAGCCCATACCTCTCAGCCACGTACCTACGAAATCTCTCAGCCAAATCCCTAGGCAACTCAACCTTAATAACCTCAACATCTCTCTTACCCTTACTCATAAACCAAACACTAAGGAAATATAAGTACAAAAGTACTTAAGAACCTTTTTATTAAGCAACGCCAAGTGTTTAATGACATTGACCACAATTAATAATATTAAAGGTTTAGGAAGCATCAATAATGAGGTTGATTAATAACCTTAAGTAGCGAATTAAGGTAAATAAGTATCACATGGTTTCTTTGGCAATCACGACCATCGCTATTTCTGGCGAAGTTCATATTGACGAACAACACCTCTCAACGACATAGTTAATTATAACCTCCTGACCGCATTCGCATACGTTGACGGACTTAAGCCTTAACCTAGGCCCCTCCATCGTTGTTGGGTATCCCTCGCCCTCTATGAATGATGTACCTGCCCCCCCAAATACGTATGGTGATATCGTGAGCCTAATCTCGTCCACAAGTCCCTCCTTAATCAATTCCCAATTAAGGTGCCCACCACCCTCCACAAGGACCTTCTTAACGCCCTTCTCCGTGAACAACCTCTCAAGGACGTCTTTAAGGTTAACACGCTCCTTACCCATTACCCACACCTCAACGCCCATGTTCATTAATTGAGTGATCTTGCTATGGTCAGCCTGTTCCGTGGTGACTATTATTGTTGGTGCCTCCTTATTCGTGACCACCTTAGCTGTTAGTGGTATTCTTAATTTCCCATCAATAACGACCCTTATAGGGTTTCTAACAGCCTTAACATACCTAGGCGTTAGTGTTGGGTCGTCATTAATTATGGTATTAGCCCCAACCATTATTGCGTCAACGCTTGCTCTAACCTCATGAAGCTTCTTTAGGTCGAAGGGGGGGCATGAAAGCCTTGAGTAACCGGTCTTACTGGCTATTCTACCGTCTACCGAGGCCGCCGAGACTATAATGACGTAGGGCTTAGGCATTACTTGGCTTCATCATTGAGAATAATTTTAGCATTGCCAACTTATACTCATCGGTAATGGGTATGGCGATTAAGTAGCCGGTATAGAGACCGTACAGCACCAGGGAGCCCCCTTGGCGCCAGGAGCACAGCGGGTATAGCGAGTAGGTCCTCCTCGCCGTCAACCTGTACGAGCACGTGAATGCCATTAATCGCATCCCTCATTGCGTCTCTCACGGTATTAATCACCTCAACACTCAATGTGGCTGGTTTATTAACTATATTAATGACTCTGTTAAAACCTATGGTCTCAACACCACTCATGCCAATGGTCCTTCTGGTCTTTAGGTCCATGAAGGCTAGGTCAGGAACTCTCCAATACTTTATCGTGTTCATCGTGACCACATCACCAACCGTTATAAGGAAGTAGTTATCATACTCACTCCTTACCCTAATAATCGACTCAGGCGCCTCCTTACTAATCGCTATACCAAGTGGCCAAGCATCATAGACCTAGCCCACTTACTAACGAGTACATACACAGCAATGGCTTATTAACAAGCCATTAATAAGGAATATCGCGTGCTCGCATACATTGATTACCCAGAATGGCGACGCTTAATCGAGGACTACGTGGCACTGGACAATTTACTAATGAAGAACATGAAGCAAGCCCTCTCACTTATCGTGATGGTTGGCGGCGGCTACGATGAGTCAATCAATAGCGTATTCCTGAGGGTTTGGAATGGGTTGACGGGCAATGCTAGTTTTATTGAGGATGTTCACGCACTGGCCATTCAATATAGGAGGGGGGGTTTGATTAAGGAGGTGGATTTGGTGGGGGGGGCGTTAATTGATTTGCTTAGCAGGAGGAGTTTCTCCCTGGTTGATCTCATAATGATGAATAACTACCTCAAGCTTGTTAATGACATTAATATCCTAGATCTTGGGCTCGCCATATTCTATGAGAATCCCGAATCCATACTGGCTGGCGTTAGGGAACCCGCCGACCTGGTCCCAAATAAGCTAGTTAGTAAGGAGCTCACGATCGACCTGGAGGCTAGGTGCATGGTTGTTAAGAGGTCGTTCTCTGTCCACTTATCCAGGCAGTATGAGTCTGGCATCTACGTGGTTGATTGGTCTAACCCTGGCTTAATACCGTATAGTAAGTTCGCGGTGTCTAGAGTTGAGGGTGTTGAGGTTTCGGACCCGGTCTTCTCAGCCATTGTTAGGTTTAGTGCTAGGGCTGTGAGTAGGGCTGTTGGTAAGGACTTCGTACTCACCTTACCAAAGTCCATGGATGTTAAGACGGATGTCAATTATTGCGTTGGTAATGTATTCGTCTCCTTACCCCCCCAGAGTATGGGGCTTAGCGATTACTTATCCCTAGTTGGTAAATTAATGGGTATGGGGTATAATGTGCGTAGATCGCCGTTTACTCGCGTTGACGAGCTTATTGAGTATTGCTTATCGAGTCGTGGGCAGGAGGTGAAGTGAAAGTTTTAGTTAGCTCTGTTACCTGGTGTATACATAAGCCTGGAAGTAATTTATTAATCGCAGAGAGAGTAGTTAATTGATGGGTAAATTCAGAAAACTTTCACTGATGAGGGTTAGGGGGGGATTAGTCATTGCGGTGATCTCAATAAATGGTGAGAAGCACGTCTTAGTAAATAATGAGGCATCTGAAATAGTTGGTGAGGTAAATAGGTTACTTGGGCTTAGGAGGTGTTCGGTGTGCGGCCGATGGGTTAGGCATGAGGAGCTTGGTTATGTGGAGATAGTGGGTAATAGGGTTGGCAGGACTGTGTGTCAGTACTGCGTTGATAAGACTTACCTGGGCATTACTGAGTTAATGAATGAATGCCTTATAAAGTGATTTAAATCTACGTTCCTTGTTGCCGGGTTAGTAAAAATGCCGTTGGCATCAGAGGCCTGGCTTGACAGGTATGTTGGAATGAATTACTACATCACTGACTGCGAGGGTATTGGCGGTAGGATTAAGGAGAAACTTGAGGACTTCATAGTTGAGGAGGTGCTTATTGATGGGCAAATCGTACCCACAAGCATTACGGGTAAGCCACTACCTAAGATCGTTAGTAAACCAGGTCCCTGGGTCTGGATGATAATTGAGAAGAGGGGGGGGATTGACGCAATAACACTATCGTTGATAATAAGTAGGAAGCTCGGTGTTAATCCTCGTGACGTCAGCTTTGGCGGTCTTAAGGATGCGATAGCCATCACATCACAGGTGGTCTCCGTACGTGGTGTCTCAATTAATGAAGTGCCCAATGACTTCGGTAGGGATATCAAGGTACTCAACGTAGTTAGTATGGATAGGGCCTTCACAACAGGCGATATTTGGGGGGGCAACGAATTCACCATAAAGGTTAGGAACATTGACGTCTCTAAGAAGGATGGCATTAACTGCGTAATTAATCAATTGATGGAGAGGGGGGGTTTACCCACGTATTATGGGTATCAGAGATTTGGCTTAAAGAGACCGAACTCCCACGTTATAGGTAAGCACATTGTCTTCGGTGAGTTTGAGGAGGCTGTAAATGAATTACTAGCCATGCCTACCCAATGGAACCTCCGAGGATAAGGGAGGCTAGGGAGTTCATTGCGAGAACAGGTGATTACTCAAAGGCCCTTGAATTAATTCCGAGGAGTTACAGGTATTACCCAGAGAGAGCCGTGCTTAAGCAACTAGCCAGTAATCCCAGGGATTTCGTGGGTGCCTTAAGGAAGTTACCTCGCGAATTGCTAAATCTCTATGTTGAGTCCTATCAATCATACTTATTTAACCTAACCTTAAGCGAGCGGATCGGCAGGGGGCCTGCCGATAAATAGGGCGTTAATTGGCGATATGGTGGCCCTACTTGATGAGCATGGTCTACCAACTAAGCATGTTATTTATGTGAATGAATCAATGGTGGATAAGGTTAATGAGTTAATAATGAAGGGGGGGCGCGCAGTACCTGTGGGACACCTGATAGGTTATAACACTAAGTTTCCACCAAGCCCTCAAGGTGATATAGAGCTTAGTGTGCTTAAGAGGGAGGGTGTGGATTTATCGATGTTTATGGTTAAGTCAATACCTAGATTATCGGTTAGGGGTGGCTATAGACCATTATTTACCAAGCCCATTATCATTGATATTAACCCGGTTAATGATGAATTGAACATAGTCTTTAGACTACCCCCCCGCGGTAATTATGCCACGGTATTCCTCAGGGAATTTATAAAGAGTAGGAAGCCTGAGGTTGACTTCGCATGAATTGTCTCATTATTAAGTCATAAATATGACAAAGAAATGATATTAAAGGCAAAGCAGTGACGCAACAGGATGCAGCCAATATTATTAGGCGTCTTAGGGCTTGAATATCAAGGATTCATGGAGTGCGAAACAAACTTCCTACTATCATTAATGAACTCGATAGAGAGGGGTGTTACGGAGAATAGAAAACCGCAATACCCAGACAGGTCATGGTGGTCTGTGTTAATGATGGAACCAGTAAAGGAGATACCAAACATAGACCCAATGCAGTCACCGCTCGTTAAATTGACTAGGGCGTCGCTAATAAACATACCAATAACGGACCCAACCTACGGCAGGTACAGCATTAGGATGAGCCAGGAAGTGGATCCAGCAACGGAAATAAATAATGTAATAAGCACTATAATAGCCGAGGCGCAGACGAAGCCCGTAATAGCATCAATAAATGCGCTTGATAGGTTCCTGCACGCAAAGCCACAACTTAAGTGCGAAATATACAATCAACTCGACAGAGCATTGAGAACTTTAATTATGAGGAGTGACATAACCCACATAATACTGTTCTCACCCTACGGGAATCCACAGGGGGGGCCGGAGGAGGGCAATCACTCGGACTATGGAGTTTACATAGCCACAGTAATGAGGCCTAGGCATGAGGATACCGTTAAGATTCACGAAATAGGTTACCTATTTAACCAGGCAGTTGAGGATATAATGTCTAGTCAAGGCTTTTAAATAAACAAAGTAGAGACATGGTATCAATACTAAAAATCAGCAATAGCGACCGTAAGCCACTAACCAAATATTATTAAATGACCGATAAGGGATAACTCACGAAAAATTTAAAACTCATGCGGCGCAGCAATTGCTCAGCCCGGTAGCTCAGCCCGGTCGGAGCGCCCTGGGGGGGCGAGGGCCCCGTGCAAGCCTCGTAAGCGGGAGGTCCCGGGTTCGAATCCCGGCCGGGGGGGCTCCAACCATTCATTGCTGAGGATGTGAATATTGTATTGTAATGGTGTTGGTTACGGTCTTTTCGTCTATTTGCAACATTTAAATGCGGTATTTCTGGCTTTTCACGGTCTTTCCACGGGTGCTTCCTTAAATATCTCTATTTCTTAAATTCAATTCTGATGAGATCACCAATAGTCCTCGCAGTGGGGATCGCTTTACTGGTTATAATGAGCATCTCTGTTTTACATGCCCAGGGAGTTAATTCCTCAGCCAGCGCTAATGGGAATGTTAGTGCCACGGGCCTTGTTGCGTCTTACTACGTTCATTTAATCATAGCCGAGCGCTGGGTTGGGGGGGCTCTGAATGCAAGTGGTATCAATTCAACAGCGGTTATTGAGTTAATTAATGAGGCTAAGTCCTACGCCAACGCTGGCAATTACCTGGAGGCCATTATCACGCTAAACAACGCCATTAACCTAGCCGCCCAGTTGATGGCTAGTGCGCGTATTAATTCAACTCAGGCGGTTATTAATAATTACACTTCATTGGCATCAGCCATGAATAGCACTGTAACTAGTAATTTAGTAAGTAATGAGACGATAGCCAACTTCACATTAAGGGCTTTATCAGCATTGAGGAGTAGTAGTAATGCCACGTACTTAGCAAGCATGAGCGTGGCAATACTTAGTAATGAGGAGAGGTGCCTATATCCGTATGTACCGCCCAGCGCCCTCCTGGGCTTAAATACGGCAATTAACGTATTGAACACGGCGTACAACGAGCTAATGAGTGCCGGGCTTAACTCAACAACTAAACAATTAATTATTATTAAGCTTGAGATAATAACAATCTCATTATTGACGCCTCCGAGTGTAAGGGCCCACATGATAACGCGGGTGGTAATGCCTTATATCGCATTACTAAGTAGGAATGTTTCGAGGGCCCTTAATCAACTATCGACGATGTTGAACACTACGATGCCAATGCCGCAGCTATATGCAGTGCATGGGTGAGGTTAATGAGACGTTGATGCCGTTGATAAATGGGTCATTGAGCGAGCCTGAGGTGTATGTTGAGGCTAACGAGTTCGTTAATAGTTACATAGCCTGCCTAGGGCAGGTTAGGATGCTAGTCAATGAAACAAATGTCACACAGGCGGTGATTACGAGGTTTACTAACATAATTAAGGTATTAAATAGTTCTGGCTTACCGAGTTTAACACCGTACGTACTCAATCAATACCTACAGTGCAGGTCTGAGTTGATTAGTGCCTTCAGTAGTGGTAATGCCACGTTAATAAGGCAGGTGCTGAATCAATGCGAATCAAGGATCCAAAGCTATGAGAGGGAGTCCTACTACGCGATTTGGGTCATGGGCTCAACAAGGAATTACTTAACTTATGTAAACTCCACCATTTGGAGCCTAGCGAGGCAGTATGGGATTGGCGGTGCAACACCCATGTTGTGCTATGTGAGGCTTAACAGCAGTATAATAGGTAATTTAACCTCAATACTCAGGGCGATGTTTAACGGGACATTAACGCCGATGGAGCCCAAGCCCTAATAAATGAGTATTTAAGAAGCGTCATTAATTCGACACCATCATTAGTCGCTGGCTGCCTTGGAATACCCGTGGGACCTCACACATACGTACCAATGGGTGGCTGGGTAACGATAGTCCTAGCGCAAGTGGTGAATTGTCGATAAGTTCTAATGGGAGTGCTGAATTGATTATAAACGTAACGAATCCAACGCAGGAAAGCCTATACATAAGTGGGTTCAGCATTGGTGGGTTGACATGCACGTTCTCCAGCGCCATTGAGGTGAAGGCTAATTCTCAGGGAGCCCTTGAATTAGGGCTGTCTATTAGTAATGGCGTAATTACTGGAGTGTCTAGCCTGAGTGGGTCGGGCGGTGTCGAGGTTTCGCAGGGAACGACGGTAAGTTGTACCGGGCGTTTAATGGTTACGTACATGCCAGCGTTGAGTGGTAGGCTTTATCTGAGTAATGGTTTGTGGATACAGCTCTCCATAATGATTAATGCCGGGACTAATGCATTGATTAATTACGGTTGATGATTAAACAGGGCGTTTAAAATATCGGCCCCCCATTAAAATGACCGGCTTGTTCTTATTAACATTTAGTAACTTAGCTATTAATGGGCATTTAGCCCTAAATAGGAAAAGCACGTTATTGAGCCCTGGCCTTCTCTCCATAAAGGTCTCCAGGTTATCAAGGCCTTTAGAAATAACTAGGTCATAGCCCATTAACTCCCTCACCACATCATCATACCAAAAGGCTGAGTAATCCCCCCCTGGCAATGCCTTAGCCATTGCGCCCACGCTTCTTACTTTACTAGTGACGTAGTCATGCGCAACGTCAACCTCGTACGGCTTATTCCTCGCGTATACCACGACCTTAATACCCATTGAGGATAACCTCCTAATGAGTAGCAAGTCAAACTGAAACTCACCAGCATTATCAACTAGGTAGGCAATACTCCCCCCCGCATGGTTAAGTCTACTCCTTAGATCCTCGGGATTAGTACCTAACCAAGTTGGTTCCTCAAGTATGTTCCTCACAAAATCATCGATGCTAAAGTCGTAACCCCCCCTCATTGGTATATCGACGGAGTTCGCAGAGGCCGCGAGCTTCACATAATTAATAACATCATCGCCAAGGCCTAACCTACTAATTAATTCGCCCGCAACTTTCTCAAGCATTGATTTCTCATCACCGTGTGGGTCGACCATGCCCAGGGACTTAGTTAAGTAATTGAATGATTCAATAAACACTGTTGCTCTACCAGTGGTGCTAAATCCATCACGACCCTACCCAACTCAATAAATGGCTTGGCATTGTTAATCCCAAGTCTCCTCAACTCACTGAACCTGGACTCAAGGACGCAGAGCAGGCAGTCACCAACGCTTACGTACCATGGGCCACCCATCACAATCACCTCACAATCCTAACCCTCCTCCTCATAGTTACTGGTTCACCCTCGCTAAACCTCTCCTCAAGCCATGGATCACCATTATCATGGTAACCAAGTAATTCCCAATAACCCGGTTCATTACTATCCATGACAATTAACTCACTAAGATACTTAGCGCTTTTCCAACCGTAGCGCGACGGCACAACAAGTCTCAGTGGAAAACCATGCTCTCTAGGTAGTATTTTCCCATTCATTGCGTAGGCAATTATTGTTGTCTCCTCAAGCAACGCATTTAATGGTAGATTCGTGGTATAACCATCAATGCCCACAGCCATTACGTAACTACCCCTGGGCTTAGCCATATCCATTAAGTACTTGGTTGGTATACCCCTCCATTCCACGTTAAGCACACTCCAGCCAGTGACACAGTGGAAATCAGCGATTAGATCTACACAGGCGCTTTCGTGATTAGGTCTATATACGGTATCTCAACCTCTCTCAACGAGCCCCCCCCACCACCCTTAATTTGTAGTTGAATATATCAATACCCTGGGGGAGGGTCGTAAACATCATATATTATGAAACGAGGTATGACCTTCTGATTCGGTGGTAATTCACGCCTATAAAATAATTTATCGCACGGCCTACTCAATGCGGTCTTAAAAATACCATCGGCTGTATCGATCACGAACTGCTAAAGTAAATTACTATTTAATAAGCTTAAGTTTAAATTTCATTGAAATTAGCATTGAGCTTTAACCCCCCCATACTAATTATGATTTCTAACGATTATTGAAAGAACAAGCATCACGTAATTAACAAGGATTAAATCCTTAGTTAAGGACATAATCATTATTCCTCAGCCTAAGAGACGATACAGCATTATTGTTGTTCACGCATCAATTTAACTATGGGCGTCGATACGGCATTAACGTATCTAGGTCCTGAGAATGGGACCCATGGCTTTGTACTATGGGAGACGTTGGCCGTGAGGGTTAGGGATCCCGAGGCGTGCTTATCCTAAAGCAGAGTTGATTAAATGGATAGTTAGAATTAAATACTTAATACGTGCTTCGTCTTCCGTGGGTCTCGTAAGTCTATTAATAAATATATTCAATTATATTGGGATAGTGGCGTTCGCGGCATCAGGCGCCTTTAAGGCATATGAGAAGAACCTGGATATACTGGGTGGCATCGTTCTTGGCTCTTCGGTGGCCTTAGCCGGCGGTATAATTAGGGACGTCCTCATTGGCGTATTCCCACCAACAAACATCGTTTACCTACCTTATCCAGTAACGGCTATAGTAGCGTCATTAGCAGCCTACGTATTCTACCCATGCATTTCCAGGTATAGGAATGCCCTCATGTACGCCGACGCAATCGGCCTAGGCACATTCTCCGCCGTGGGCGCTGAGGTAGCGGCTGAACATGGACTTAACGTTCTTGGTGTGGTATTGATGGCGGCAGTCACGGCTGCTGGTGGCGGTGTTGTCAGGGACGTACTGGCCGGTGAAATACCCACAATATTTAGGCGTGATATTTACGCAACGGTGGCCGTACTTGGTGGTGCGATATACCTCGTGTTTAGGTCGATGCTGGGGAGTGAGACAGCGGTGTTGGCTACAGCCATTATCATAGTGATTACCAGGTTCATAATAATAATGAGGGGTCTAGACAGGGCCTACGTGACGATACACCTATCGCCGTATAAACCAGCGAGAGACGTGAAGAATGTTAGGCATGATGTTAATCCTCATTCACGTTAATACCCAATTCACGGGCTTTATTCACCAACTTATAGATTCGGCTCCATGATTTGTCCCTAACCACCACTACGTTGCCCATGAACTCGGCATTGAGGCCTAACTTATTGATTAATTGACTTAATGACTCATAGGTCTCCAGGTCCATTGCTGCCACGTAATTACCCCCCCCTGGATCTTTTCGCCGACTCACGTTTAGCCCTCTCACCCTCGCCACCTGTGCTCACCTCCTCAATGCCGAGGGTCTTCTCAACACTCTCCAGTGAGTAGCCCATTATCTTCATTAGGCGTTCAAGAAGTTTCTTCTTAAATACGTCGCTTGTCGCCATTATCCTGAGTAGTGGCATGTAGTATAGTGAGACCTCAGAGCTACTAACGTGGAGCTCAGTCCTAAGCCTATTAACCAGGGCATCCCTCATCTGCCTAACTTCCTTGGTCTTAGCCAATAACCTAATCCTTTCAGGAAATGACAACCTAACAAACCTAGCAAGCGGGGGCTTATTATGCACTAGCGCTACCCCCCCGGCTGTCATCAACTCAAGCATGTAAGGCATCAACTCCCACTCCTGGTCTTTGCGATCCTACCCTTAACCACGTCTGAGAGGGATAGGTTATCGAGAGCCTCATTGACAGCCTCAATAGACTTTGCGTATACGGATGGTATGTTATCCAGCGCCCATGGGTAATAACTCTCCCAGTCAAAACTCGGCAGGAAGGTGACCGACCTAGCCTCCTCAAACCTCCTTGCGTGGAATACCTTATCGAGAATTTTAAACATATCATATTGATGCGCCCTCTCGGTGACTGTGACGTCATCCTTGGTCAAGACCTTCTTACCCTCAGCGGCAGCCTGAAGATCATTTATTGCGGCCCTAACATCACCACCCGATGACTCTGCAATAAGCTTAAGCGCATCCTCCTCGCACTTAATGCCCTCAGCATTACATATCCTCCTTAGTATAGTCATTATATCACCCTCATCAAGAGGCTTCAACTGAATAACCTCAGCCTCATCCCTCAACTCCCTGAACTTGGGATCCCATGGATTATTCGCAGTCATTATAATGGGCCACGTGGACTCCCTAATCAACTCCACAATAGCTGCTAAACCACCCTTATCCT
>NZ_BBBJ01000005.1 GCF_001316005.1 Vulcanisaeta distributa JCM 11217 | reverse complement strand
CCCCCCGCTACCAAAACTTTTTCATAAATTTATTGGTTATTTTATGAAATTCCATGAGTAATGATCATTATTCATTAATAATTATTAGGTTTTACAGCATAAGTACTGATAATATTCACGTCCATGAATTTTAATCTTAATACTGCAGGTCTTGCTTCATATTGACAATACGCCTAATCTTTTCCTAACCATATCCTTAGTTATTTATTAATTATTTTGAGATTATGATTATAGTATGTTTATTGCTCGGTGTCAAGAGGCCGTAACTATGGAAATGGATGAGGGATTCGTTAGGAGGAATAGATTCTGTCGTGGTGGAATGGGCGGACTTAAGTGCAGCGGCGAAGTAGAGGATCAGGAAACGATTAATAGAGTTATTGCCTTATTAATTGAAGCGCTTAGACGATTGATTAATTGGTGTATTTGAGATCAATGGTGGATATGCGAGAATGAGAAAATGTTGCTGAAGATTAAGAATGATATTGAGATTAAATTTAGAGGGAGATACGGCAACGATGAGGTTAATGATTTATTAAAGGTTATTAATGGATTCGTACAGTACATTGTCGAAGTTAGGAAGTATTGGATTGAGAATAATATTGGGGGGGATGAAGTTAAGAAACTAATTGAGGATTTAAGAAACGGTAGAGCTGATGTAGCCATTAGAAGGACGGGCAAGACGTTGACAATTAGTGTATATGGTAAATACGTGATACTGGAAGTAAGTAGATTAGGCGGTACAAGAGTTCGTTTAATACTTAGGAAGATTAGGGGTATAACCATTGACGTGCCGGATATCTTCCGGAAGGTAATAGGTAAGGATGAGTACGAGAATTTTGCTAAGATATTGCAGGGATTACGGAAAGGATTTGCGGAGACCGATGAAGGTATAGATGGAGTTAGGCCTAGAATGGGAACCGCTCAGACGTGGCAAGCCATTCTTTGGTCACTATTATATCCAGGTAGGATTCGTGTACTTATAAATGCAGTTGATGTTAATGTAGAAGGCGTAGCCATGGTATGGCAATTAAGGGCTAATAACCATAAATCACTTAAGAATGGTACATATGAGGTACTTAATAATAAAGAGACATTAATGGCATTTATGTTAACCGCAGTTCTTGGTGACGGTTACGCATATATCACGGATAAACCAAGAATCAAACTTGTAATCGGCACCACTAAGCTTAGAAGGTGGGAATCAATCCTTAATAGATTAAATTATATAGGCTTTAGATGGAGTCCACAGCCAGGTCGAGATGCAACGCAAATAACGTTTACCGCAGGTTATGCAATAGACCTAGCCCAGGCAATGATTAACATTATACCACCCATGTTGAGAGACATCTTAGACATACTCAGCATAGAGAAATGGCAAAGAATAAAGCAAGTTGCCAATATGGAGGTTAGGTTTAGGCTTGGTGAGTCGCGGGTTTTGGTTGGTGGTGAGCCATTCACCGTGGCTGTTAGTGGGGGTTCAATTAGGTTGTTGCGTAAGGTTAGGGATTGGGCTGGGGGGGTTTATAGGGTTCTTGATGAGTTGAGGAGGAGTTATGGTGAGGAGTTTGTTTCTCAGGTTAGGGGTTTATAGGAGTGGTGGGTATTTCGTCGTTGCAGTACCTGCGAGGCTTGTTGAGGGGGGGTGTGAGGATATTAGGGCGCAGGTTGTTGATGTGCTTTGCAGGAAGTACTGGAGGGCTGGGGGGGATGATGGTAGGAGGAGGGATGTGGTTAAGGCATTGAGTAGGTTTGCACCTGCGGAGACCATTCGTGCCTGCCTAGGTAATGCTTCATAATCTCCTTGATTGCCCTGCTTAGTGTTCCCCCCCAGCATGGATATTAATATGCCTAGTCTCCATAATCCATCACGATTGTTATTGACGCCCATGCCTTAGGCGGCACTTCTTGCCTTGGGTTTCGAAATTCAGCTTTATACCTGACATTACTTGTTTGCCGGGTGGAGAATATCTTACGGTATAGATAAACCCGTTAGTAATGGGAAGTAAGGACTTGATTAATGAGGTTCTGTCTTTAAAACGTGAGAGGAATGCCATAATACTCGCTCACAACTACATGGACTATGACGTGCAAGTCGTTGCCGACTTCATTGGTGACTCGTACGACTTGGCGCTTAAGGCCATGGAGACGAAGGCCGAGGTCATAGTCTTCGCAGGCGTCAGGTTCATGGCCGAGCAAGCCAAGGCGCTTAATTACGATAGGGTCGTCCTCGCACCAGACCCTGGCGCTGGGTGTACAATAGCCGATGCTCTTGGCGCGGACACATTAAGGCGGGTCAAGGAGGAGTATCCCAACGTCCCCCCCGTGGTTCTCTACGTCAATAGTAACGTGGATGTTAAGGCGTTGGCTGATTATATCGTTACGTCGTCGACCGCCGTTAAGGTCATTAAGAGATTGAGTAGTGACGTGGTTATCTTCGGCCCCGACTCTAACCTGGCTGACTACGTTGCTTACATGACTGGTAAGCGTATAATTAAGGTGCCTCCCAACGGTAAGTGCGTAGTTCATGCAAATTACACGGTTGATATGGTGAGGGAGGTTAGGACTAAGTATCCAGGGGGGGCTAAGGTGATGATACACCCAGAGGCGCCTCTTAATGTGTTGAGGCTGGCCGATTTCGTGGGATCCACGAACCAGATGATTGAGTATGCCAGGAATAGTGGTTATGATGAATTCGTGGTTGGTACGGAAATAGGCATGCTAAATGCCCTGAGGATTAAGGTGCCTAATAAGACGTTTTACCCATTAACGACGGGTCCAAATGCTAGGTGCCCATTCATGGCGATGATCACCCTCGATAAGGTCTACAGGACGCTTCGGGACATGGTTCATAAAGTTGAAATACCGAAATCCACCGCCGACGCCATAAGGGAGGCCTTCGAAAGGACTCGAAAGCTTCTTGAGGGGTGAGGCTGTTGATATACATAATCGGTAGCGGTATTGCTGGGTTATCGGCCGCGATCGCCCTTAAGAGGGCTGGCTATGGTGTTACTGTAATAACTAAGGAATTGCGTGGAGGTTCGAGCTACGTATCTAAGGGCGGCATAGCTGCTGCCACGGCAATTGATGATTCACCGCAAATGCATGCAGAGGATACGCTTAGGGTTGGCGATGAGCTTTGCGATGTGGAAGCCGTTAGATACTTTACAAGTGAGGCGCCCGTCATTATTGAGGAATTGATAAAGATGGGCTTTGAATTTGATAATGACTTAAGGCTTGAGGGTGGCCATTCCAGGAGGAGGATTCATCATAAGACCGACGAGACTGGGAGGGTATTGACCGAGTTTCTACTTAAGGAGGCCATTAAGCTCGGCGTGAATATTGTTGAAGACGAGTTGGTGACACTGCAGGTAAGAGATGGGGTGATTAAGGGTTTCGTGACTAGGGAACGGGGGGGTCTCATTAGTAATGTGGATTACCTAGTGTTAGCGATGGGTGGTTATGCGTATTTATGGCAATACACATCAAACCCATCAACAAATACCGGTGATGGGGGGGTAGCCATAGCCCTTAGGGCTGGGGGGGCTGTGGCTTCGGATATGGAATTTGTCCAATTTCACCCAACCATAACCACCCTGGGCGATGAGACAATGCTCCTAACCGAGACCTTGAGGGGGGGTGAGGGCGCCAGGATTGTTAATGAATTTGGCGAGAGGTTTGCGTTTAATTATCATGAACGTGGTGAGTTGGCTCCGAGGGACGTACTATCCAGGGCAATATACATGGAATTAATGAATGGCCATAGGGTGTACATGGATTTAAGTGGTATTGAGGATTTTGAGGGGAAATTTCCCAGTGTTAGTAATTTCTTAAGGAGACACGGATTAAGTAATAAGGATAGGGTGCCCATCTACCCAGGTGCGCATTTCACAATTGGTGGGCTTAGGGTTAATGTTAGGGGTGAGACAAACATCAAGGCCTTTACGCCATTGGTGAGGTAGCCGATACAGGTCTGCATGGAGCCAATAGACTAGCCAGCAATTCACTGCTTGAGGCCCTGGTAATGGGGGGGTTTAACCTGCCCAGGTACCTGGGCGAGCCTTGGGTTGGACCGAGGCTTGACGATGGCTTAATAGTGACTTTAAAGCTTAGGGATAATGGGCCTTTAATGAGTATTGATGAGGTTAGGAGGGTTAATTGGGAGTACGTGGGCATACTTAGGAGCGGTGAGGGTTTAAGGAAGGCCGTGGATCTTTACGAGCGAGTAAACATGGCCGTCAGTACTAGGGAGTCCAACGCCGCCTTGGTTTCGTACTTAACGGCATATGCTGCCCTACTCAGGACTGAGTCTAGGGGGAACTCACTATAGGGTCGATTACCCAGGCAAGGATATTAATTGGCAGAGGAGGATTTACTTCAGGGTGTCCCTATGATTGAGGAGCTTTATATAAATAAGCTCCTTAACTACCTTGAGGAGGACGCGTATCCAGAGGATATAACCAGTAGGTTCCTTGAGGGCATTAGGGCCAGGGGTATTATTAAGTCTAGGGATGAGGGGATAATCGCTGGGCTTAGGTTCATAATACCATTCCTCAAATACCTCGGTTTTGATGTAATTGTACATAAGCGCGATGGTGAGGCGCTACGTAAGGGTGACATTATAATGGAGATAATCGGTGATGCGAGTAAGCTATTAACGGTTGAGCGATTAACTCTAAATTTCCTCTCAAGGCTTTCAGGTATTGCCACTGCCACAAGCACCATGGTTAGGTTGGCTAGGTCCGTTAACCCAGCGGTTAGGATTGCCGGTACGAGAAAGACAACGCCTGGATTTAGGGCATTTGAGAAATATGCGATAGAGGTTGGTGGTGGCGACCCGCATAGGTTTAACTTAGCTGATGCGGTGTTGATTAAGGATAATCACGTATTAATTTACGGAGACCTTGAGAAGCTCATTAGGTTGATTAAGGAGGGGGGGGCAAGCTTTACTAAGAAGGTTGAGGTTGAGGTGTCTACGTATGAGGACGCAATTAAGGCCTATAGCTGGTGCTGATGCCATACTACTCGACAATATGAGACCCAGCGAAATAATGCCGATAGTTAATGAGTTGAAGGGAAGGGTGATACTCGAGGCAAGCGGCGGAATAACACCTGATAATGTGATTGAATATGCAAGGACAGGCGTTGACGTAATATCCAGTGGCTACATAACGCATAGTGCCCGATCTCTTGACCTGACAATGGATGCCGAGAGAGTTTAAACTAGTTATTTACCTATTGTTTTTATTTGCCATACATTTGCCGTAATTTATATCTCTGTATTTTTCCGCTTTCTGTCTTTGGTAGTGAGTCTACGAATATCACCTCGTGTAGATGCACATGCTTTGAGTAGTTCTCCCTCACGAAGTTTATTAATTCCTTGGCTAATTCATCACTTGGTTTATAACCTGGCTTCAGCACTACGAATGCCTTGAATACGTGGCCCCCCCTGACCGGGTCCTCGAAAGCCACCGCGGCGGACTCAAGGACCGCTGGATGCTTTATTAGCACGCTCTCTATCTCAAATGGACCAACTCTATAGCCTGATACCTTAACAACATCATCCTGCCTACCTATGAACCATACATACCCATCCTCGTCGATCCTCGCCGTATCGCCTGTCAGATACCACTCACCCCCCCTGAAGGCATTCCTTGTTCTCTCCGGTGCGTTTATGTAACCCATGAAGCAGAAGCCTCTGACGTGGTCTTAATGGCTAATGCATCGTCGATCACGGCCACATCATAACCAGGTGCTGGCAATCCCATGCTGCCGGGTTTCAGGTCTGCCTCATAGCCCCCAGCCATTATAGACGACCATGCCGACCTCAGACTGACCATAGTGATCCTTAACCGGAACGCCTAACTTCTCCTGGAACCACCTAATCACCTCAGGATTGAGTGGTTCACCTGCTGAGCTAAGCTTCCTAACCCTCAGGTTATACCTACCTATGTCCTTTACGGTACCCATGATTAGTCTATAAGCCGTTGGTGCAAAGGTGAAGTTGGTGACCTTCAACTCCTCCAGCAACTTAAGCGTATCCTCAGGGGAGAATGGCTTGTCTAGGAATACGACGGGTTTACCAAACATCAGTGGACCTATGATTCCATAATAAAGCCCATAGGCCCACCCCAGGGTCTGCGCCATTCCAAAACACGTCATCCTCCTCAAGACCAATGCCATACCTCATATAAACATATGTATTGTATAACAGTCTATAATTCACCATGGCACCCTTAGGCTCACCCGTGGTCCCTGAAGTATATATTAGAATGGCCATTTCATTCAGATCCGGCTCCCTAATCTCCTTAACAGGCTCGGAATTAAGGGCCTCATCAAAGGATACCGCTTTACCAACCTTACCTGGGAAGGATACTAACTTCACATTTAGGTCCTTAACCTTTTCATACTGATCCTCCTGGATAAACATGACGCTTGGCTTCCTATCCTTAATTCTCGCCTCTATGGCGAGTGGGCCGAATGCCGTAAATAATGGTTGATAAACACCGCCAATAATCCAGGTAGCTAAAAGCACTATGGCCTGCTCCACCTTCTTAGAAGCCAACACTGCAACCACATCCCCCCCAGGTCTAACCCCCCCATTATCCCTAAGCCAACCAGCCAACCTAAAGGCCTTCTCAGTAACCTCGTAAAAACTCATTACCTGCCTATTCCAATCCCTATCAAACCTAATAACAGCAGGATCACTACTCCTCCTCAAGAAAGTACGTATTAACCCACCATTGCCCTCAAAGTAACTCCTAACTTCATCCCACGAAAACATTTTTACTAAATCTGCGTACTTCATACATTATTTTTCTATAAAAATCCTTAATAAGCATTATCCTCTTTTTATAACTCTACACTTAAAGAAGAAATGAAGTACTAGGGCATGGCACGTCGTTCTTATAGTGTATTATTTTAAGGAATGAGGTGATGAATTAAGTTATATAGTACTATATAGTTACTGTTTAAGTCTACTAAATTAATTACTTAATTGCAAAATAACCATGCCATTTACTACATCTAAGGATGGTACTCGGATTTATTATGAGGTTATTGGTAATGGAGAACCGCTCGTATTAATACAGGGCTTTAGTTGGGACCTAACCACCTGGCACTTCCAATGGGAGTTGGCTTATAGATTTAGGCTCGTCCTAATTGATAATAGGGGTGTCGGGCTTTCTGATAAACCTGTTGATTCATACTCCATGGATAAAATGATAGACGATGTATATAGCGTCGTTAGCGCATTAAATCTAAGGAACTTTCACATACTTGGCTTCTCAATGGGTGGTATGATAGCTCAGGGCTTCGCACTTAAGTACGGCGATCTTATTAAGTCATTAATCCTAGTATCAACAATGCCTAGGCCATTAATAACCACGAGCATAGGTACTGAGTTCCTATCATTACTTAAGAACCAGTATGATGACTACGGCTTCTTCAAGTCACAACTGGAGTTGGCATTTAGTGAGCAATGGATTAAGAGAAATCCTGACGTCTTTGAGAACTTCGTAAGACTTAGGTACAACCTAAGAATGCCACTCCATGCTTATCTCGGTCAATTAGCAGCAATACTGGCAACTAACTATGCCGATAAACTGGGCAACATTAATGTACCAACGACGATAATGCACGGCAATGCAGATAGCTAGTCTCGATTAAAGCCAGTGAGGAGTTATTTAATGGCATTGAATTATCCAGGTACGTTATCTTCAATAATGCTGGCCACGCAATCTATATTGAGAGGCCAAATGACTTTAATAGAAGTATTGAGGAACACGTAAAACTAGTAAACGGGAATAGATTTAGAAGGGAGGGGGGGCCAATAATCATTTAGGAGGCTCGTAGATAATGTTTTAAATTATGAACCCACGTAAATTTCCTGTTTGTTTTTAATTATTCACGTGTGGTATGTTTTAAATTGGACCTTAAACTATGCTTGTCATGGTATGGGCATTATCGATAGACGGAGTACTGGTGGGTATTGTCTTTATTGCTGTATAGTGTTGCTATTGGTCCGTTGGGTACCTTGATTACTCTTGAGATTGCTTCGTTGAGGGGGGGAAGCCCCGTTGATGTTGGTTATGCCATGCTGCGGGCTCTGCGGCGGGTATCATTGCGCCGCTGCTGTGGGGTTTCCTGCTTGATAGGTATTGTAGTAAGGAGGTGCTTGCCCTGGGTTTCCTCGGAACGGCCCTCTTCATCCTAGCCCTCACTTATGCACCCAATATTCCGCAGATAGCCCTTTACTACGCCGCATCATCGTTGTTCTCCTCCGCCGTTGGTATTTCCACGAGCTTCATCCTTGTTAAGTCCTCGAGTAGGTATAGGCTTAATGAGTCATATTCCTTGCTCAACTTCATTAGTTCGCTGGGTTACCTCATTGGTGATGTCTCGGCTGCCGTATTGTCAGGCTTCATGGACATTAAGTCAATACTACTCATCATGGGCTTGCTGCCGATTATATCCTTTGCTTGGTCATTAATTTCCGTGCCGCGAGTGAGCAATGGTGAGAGGCCAGTGTTGAGTAGGCAATTAGTTAGTGGTCGTGCGCGTGATGTTGGTTTAAGCGAGTTAGTAACTCTTTATTTGGTGCTTATTATTTTCTATTTCTCATCAGAAATCTTCAACACTCTTTACCCCCCCTATGGACTGAGGATTGGTGGTTTATCGAGATCTTGAGTTATGACCATAATCTCTGTGGGCATGGGGATTCAAATTATGGGCTTCATGATAACGCCTCGCATAATACGCTTATTCGGCGGTAATGCCAGGGCATCATCCCGTGCATTGATACTTAGGGGACTTTCATACTTCCTAATTGGCTTGACATCAATGACGCCCGAGGCCATGATCATTACGGGGCTAACGCTATACCCACTGGCTGCGGGCATTGCCTTCTCAACCTTTTACACGGCGTCAAGCGCGATGGTCTTCGAGAGACTTGGTAATGGTGAGGAGGGCAAGGGTCTCGGAGCCTATAACTTCATCACGGGCTCTGCGTACCTAGCTGGGTCATTGGCGTCTGGTTACTTGGCTGATTCCGTGGGCATTGGCGGTAGTTACATGATAGCTGGCGCAATGCTTTGGGTTTCATCATACTTATTCGAGAATATGCATAGGAACGAGAGAGTGAAGAGCGTGCTTAATCCCTAGGCTCATTTTACTTCCTATATTTCACGGTCAGGGCAATAACCATGTCCTAGCGGCATAAACCTCCGGGTTTAACTTTAAAGGTAGTATTGTTAAGTGCTTTATCGTGACCATTAAAGGTGTTAATGGGGGGGTTGTAGGTTTCGTCAATCTCTCTACGGGCGAGATCAAGAAGATTCAAGTGCCTGATGAGGTTTATAGGAATTTCCTGGGTGGTTATGGGCTGGGCGTCTGGTTCCTATACACCCACATGAGACCTAGGGTTGACCCGCTTGGCCCCCCGACAACATACTGGGCATAATATCGGGCCTACTAAACGCCAGCGGTATTCCAATGACCGGCAGGTCCATGGCCGTCGGTAAGTCACCACTAACTGGCGGCTGGGGCGACTCAAACGCCGGCGGTAGGTTTGGACCTAAGCTGCTGGAGCTGGGTTGGACGCCATATTTGTCACTGGTGCCTCTGAGAAGCCCGTCTACATACTAATTGATAATGGCGACATACACATAGAAAGTGCAGTCGACCTTTGGGGGGGTAAGACCACCAGGGAGACTGAGGATGAATTAAAGCGCAGGTACAAAGGCGCTCAGGTGGTTAGTATTGGTCCTCCTGGCGAGAGGCTTCAGTTGATTGCCGCAATCATTAATGAGTATGGTAGGGCTTACGGTAGGTCCGGACTTGCTGCTGTGATGGGTAGTAAGAAGTTGAAGGCCATAGTCGCAGTCGGTGATAAGAAGCCGGAGATCCATGATAGGGACTTACTTAGGCAGAGGATTAAGGAGATGCTCGATGCCCTAAGGACGACTAGGGCGAGGGCATACGAGATTTGGCATAAGTACGGAACAATATCAACACTAGACACAAGCGTTCTCTCTGGTGATACGCCAATCAAGAACTGGGCTGGCATTGGCGTTAGGGACTACGGGACTAAGAACCTGGAGAAGTTCGGAACCAACACGGTTATTAAGGATAATGTAAAGCCCTACGGCTGCGCCAGCTGTCCTGTGGCTTGCGGTGCATGGATAAGAAGAAACACCAGGTACGGCCTCGTCGAGGGACATAGGCTTGAGTATGAGACCGCCTCCCTATTCGGACCTGCATTATTAAATGCTGACCAAGACTCCGTGGTTTATGTTGGCGAACTCTGCAATACGTATGGACTCGATACCATATCAACAGCAAACGTGGTGGGTTTCGCCTTCGAACTATACGAGAAGGGGGGATACTGACGGAGAAGGATGTTGGCTTCCCGCTTAAGTGGGGGGGTGATCCCGACGCTGTGGTTAAACTCGTTGAGTTAATAGCTAAGGCGGAGGGCATTGGTAAGATACTTGGACAGGGCGTTAAGAGGGCCGCCGAGATAATCGGCAGGGGGGGTGCCGAGCAGTATGCAATGCACGTTGGAGGTCAGGAATTGCCATCCCACCACCCGCAGTTCCTGCCGGGATTAGCCATTACTTATACGGCGGATCCAACACCGGCTAGGCACACGGCTGGTGGTGTACATTGGTGGGGGGGTGAGGGTGGTAAGAAACTTTGGGCTCCATTCGATATTGGCATGGACCTGGGCGCATCGCCTAAGTATGACTATAGCGATAAGGGTCGTAAGGCAGCCATAATAGCCATGTCAACGCAGGTTGAGAACTCCCTGGGCTTCTGCCAATTTGCATCCCAGGTAATTTATAGGACTCTACCATACATAGACTTAATATACGCAGTAACGGGCATGAAGTACACACCGCAGGAGCTGCTTAAGGTCGGTCACAGGATACACACGCTTAGGCAGCTATTCAATGTTAGGGAGGGAGTAAATCCAAAGAAGGACTTTAAGCTACCCAAGAGGGTTCTCGAACCATTCCCAGAGGGCCCACTTGCCGGAGTTAAGTTGACTGAGGAGGATGTGGAGAGGATGAGGGAGCAGTACTGGGAGACACTTGGTTGGGACCCAAGCACTGGCTACCCAAGGAGGAGGACCGTTGAGGAGCTTGGGCTCGCTGAGATAGCCAGCGACATCATCAGCGTCCTGCCTCCATGATCATTTTACCTAATTAATACGATAGGTTTAAAAGCGGTAATTCCCTAACCACAACCACGTGCTTCGAGGAAGCATCATAACCGTATTATCAACGAATGAACAGGAGGCGTTCAGGGTAGCGTCAATGCTTGGAAAGAAGGATAGAGGTGAGGAGAGGGTTTACTATAGGAAGGTTGGTGACCTCGTACGCAGCGTATTAATACCAAGCCCAGGCAGCATACTTGATGAGGCCATAGCCTCTCAATATCAAGCTCCTTCTACTTCAAGGTTAATAATGAGGTCACCTGGCTCGACGGTGAGAAGGCATTACTGCTTGAGGCCTCTGGAATACCTGGCGTGGTTCTTACAGATGATACTAACCTATTCATGAAATACTTCAGCGAGTTAGGCATCTCTAAATTCATCTCTGAATTTAGGGAGTTTGATGCCGAAGTTCCTGATAGGGGCATTATTTACATTGATAGGGCATTTAACGTCAAAGGTATTGGTGTTATAGTGCTTGGTTATGCATTGACTCAAGTGTCTGTTCATGACAAGTTCATTGCTTATCCAATGAAGCTGGAGGTTGAAGTTAGGAGCATTCAGGTTCTTGATGAGGATCAGGACTCGGTAATGCCGGGCACGCGTGTTGGTTTGGCGCTTAAGAATGTGAGACTTGAGGATATTGAGGGTGTACAGGCGTTGGTTAAGCCGGGTACTAAGTTCATTAGTTCTATTAATGGTTTCAGCAGGTTTAAGTGGAGTGATGATGCTAGGGAAGTTCATGTGATTTTCAACGGCATTAAGGTCATGGGTAAGGTTGAAGGTAATAGTATCACCTTAGCCAGGGAATTACCCATGGTTAGTGGTAGGGCATTAGTAATAAACGTTAATGCCAGGCCCAGGAGACCAAGGATAATGGGTTATGCCGTAATCAACGCCTAACGGACTTCTCTACGACTTCAAGCAGGCCCATGGGTCCATCTCTAAATACTAAGTTGTCCATTGGCTGTAGATGTCTCGAGATTATTAGCTTAAACTCCATCTTAGTCAATATATCCTTCTCAATGTCGATACCCGGTGCATACTCCTCAAGGACCAAGCCCTCACTTGTCAACCTGAATACGGCCCTCTCGGTTATGTAAAGGACCTCCTTACCCATCTTAAGGCCGAGTTCAGCGTTGAAACCCACCTTGTATGGCTTCTTCACAAACTTTATTATTGGCCCATCCCTAACTATGGCAAGCCTACCATTAATCACGGCGATGTCCCTCTTACCCGCCGTGAACGCTCCCGCGAAGTAAAGCCTTGGCGAACCATGAGCAATGACTGGAAAACCACCAGGCCCTGTAACCCTCTCCGGCAGGAAGCTTGGGTTTACATCCCCCCCATTGGGCCCAACCTGCATGAACCCTAGCGATGCAGCGTCTATGATGCCGCCCTCGTACATTATGAATTGATCTGGCATTGGCAGTATTGCCTTAGGTGATATTGCGACCCCCCCAAAATCATCACCAAGCGCAATTCCACCCCCCCAGGACCCTGACTCAACGGTTGTGACCACGTGGTCCTCAATGCCCTCACTCCTTATTATTCTAGCAGCCAGGGCGGGTATCCCAATGCCTAGGTTAACGGCTATTGGCCTACCCAACCTCTCCACAAGCCTCACAAACTCAAGCGCAACCCTCCTCGCTATTACGTACTCGAAGTCAGGCTTATCATTATTCGGTAAACACGCATTACTCAACATTACACGGCCGCAGATGCTTGGGTCGTACTTAACACTGGCAGATTGCGTGTGATACTCAGGTGGTGAGATCACTACGTAGTCAATTAACGGCCCTGGAACATGAACATCCCTGGGATTAACAAACCTACTAACATAGAGCACCTGGCAATCACAATGCCAGGGTTTGGCTGAGCCTTAACGGCCTAAGTCATCGCCAAGACAGATCCGTAAATAGCCTCCTCACTCATCGTTAAATTACCAAACTCATCAACAGTGCTACCCCTAATTAACCCAACCCTAGGCTTTGGGCAGTCATAAAGTAGGTACTCATCACCATTAATATTAACCAATTCAACCCTGCACGTCCTCCTTTCCCTAGCAAGATCATTTAAGTAAATACCATCCTCCTAGGGTCAAGGAATGTCCCAAGGCCAACCTTAGTAATTGTTGGTAAGCCGGAGGCTACACTCCTAAACCACCTAGTCGCAACGCCAATGGGGGAATGAGTAAGCCTCAACCCTATTCTCAATAACTAACCTCTGAAGTGATGGGGCTACGCCGAAGACGTAATCATGAAACCCCCCCTAATGAAACCAAAGTCGTTATCCTTAATCATACGCTCAGCAATTAAGTCGAGAGCACGTCCCTTAGCCGCAGGCAGTGAATCAGTGACTATAAACAAATCACGTGGATGCCCGTCTCCCTATACCTATCGTAAAGCCTAATGAGCAGGTACTCAGGGGGGTTATCGCCATGTTAAAGCCAGAAACTGCGATAACATCACCATCCTTAATAACGTCTAATGCCACATCAACATCAACAACCTTGTCCGTAACCAAGTAGTTATGAATCCTCGAAATTTATATCTTTATAAAAATGCATTTTTGCCTAATCCGTTGACAAACTATACCTGAACAAGAATCTATGAAAATAAATAAATGAACATAACCACGAAAGCGCGGCTAATAAATCGAAGATCGAAACAAAAAAGTTAAAAAGACCGTGAAAAATAAATTATTCCTGCGGGGGTGCCCGAGCCTGGTCAAAGGGGGCGGACTCAAGATCCGCTGGCGAAGGCCTGCGTGGGTTCGAATCCCACCCCCCCCGCACCAGAAGTTGAATTCTTTATGATTATTGTATGATTACGTATTACTGTACGATTGTGTTATTATTTTTATCTTTTGACTTTTATCTAAGGAGTATGGTTTTTAATAATATTTCAACTTTGATCTATAATGTAATGCTTAAAAAGTTCTCAAAGAATGATGTTCGATGCCTGGTCTCATACTTCAAACGACTACTTCAATATCCAGTGCTTTGTCTAGTATGTTAAGTGAGTTGATACTTGCTATACCGTCGATAATACTCTTCATAATAATAGCGTTGATAGGCTATGCAATAGCGGTCGTTGTGGCTAAGGTCATTAAGAGGCTTTTGCCTGCCTTGATTAAACAGGCTGGTTTAAGCCCTGAGATTGTTGGTATTATTGCTGGTGCTGTTGAGGCCTTCATAATTTTGATAGCGCTTGCCATAGCCTTCTCAGTGTTAAGTCTTGGGCCTGCCACAGTTTGGGTTGCTATGATCGCTAAGTACCTACCATCGCTTGCCGGTGCCATTATACTGCTGACGCTGGGCTTATTACTCGTTGATGTATTAGTTGACTACATGCAGAAGAAGATGGGCACTACAGATGAGTTACTTGCAACGGTAATCAATGTACTTAGGTTCGGTCTTTATGCGGTGATAATAACGATAGCGGCTAACCTAGCCATCTTCTATTGGATACCCAACATAAGCCCGTACCTATTCTACGACATAATAATAGCATCAATAATCCTACTATTTAGCTTCAGCATTGTTAATAAGGCGATCAACGACATTAGTAAGGAACACCCAGAGATGAAGACAGTACTCGGTTACGCAAGGCTAATACTCTACGCAATATTCATACTGGTCACAGTCGCAATAATAGTGCAGCCCTTCGCCAATATAACGCAGATAATATACGCCATGTCATGGGGGGGCTTGGCAATAGCCTTTGGCATAATAGTAATACCACTAATCTACGCACTCGCTAAGAGAATAGTACAGACCTAATGATCAAGAGCAAAAATCGCTGTTTCGCATTAAAATCAATTTTATTATCTTCAAAAGCATTTATGTGGCTGTTCTGGGTCGTTTATCCTTGGTAATACGCCAATCTTCTCCTGGAGCTTCATGTATATTTTTATCCAATCAATTTTGAATATTACGAAGCGAGTACCGTGAATATTATCGCCATGATTACCTGGAATATTGTTAAGCCCATGCTTGGTTTAAGGGCTTCGTATATTGATGAGAAGAGGAGAAGCTCAATCGGTATTTCGACGGAGCTCTTTATTAATTTGCCAATTAGTATGTAGGCGTTTAACTTTAGGGGGATTTATTGACGCCGCCCCCCCGTTCCTATGTATACATAGTCGTCAAGGGGTAGCCCAGGTAATGCCGCCAGTACTATTACTAATATCCACAGCGGTGCATTATTAGACAACAGCATTATTAATTTCACGGCGCTCGTCCTCCTGAGGGGTCTTTTCAGTGCATAGCCTAAGGCGTATGATACGTTCTTAGAAATTGATGCTCCAAGAGCCGTTATAATGATTACTAGGGCTACGTACTGAATAGATGGCTTAATGCTTAGTAACGTTAGTGATGCGTACACCGTATATGCTTCGCCAAAGAATGGCAGTGCATTGGCTATGAAGCTTATGAAGAAGTCCATTATTAATATTGCTATGATGTTCATTTAATCAAGCTTGGATGAGGTTGTTTTTAGGCTTTTTATTGAGAATATGGCGATCCCCCCCACGGCGAGTGCAACTAACGCGATACCCACCGCTAGGGGGGGTGCTGCGTTATAACTGGCTAATTGATTATAGGGTGCATTCAATACTGCATTTACGGTATTATTTACATTTATTGGCACAATACTTGATACTGCAAATGTGGCGCTGCACGAGTTTGTTGATGAGGCTAATTCATAAAGGGCCTGTGAGTATGAGGCCGCCAATTCATAGAGTTGAAGTGCAGCTGCTAAGTCGTTTATGTTACCGGTTGAGTTATACCTAGCCAGGTAATAATTACCGAAGTCTATATATGATATTGCTAGCATTGGGAATAGATTGCAATTGTTCTCCGCCTCATACGTGTTGAATACTGCTAACTTCCTCACGTAATCCGTAATATTAACTAGGTACTGAGTGTTTACCTGCCCATTTATTATTGGTGTAAATAGTAAGTGCAGCATCGCATCATTGCTCGAGATGACATCGAGGCTTTGCGCAAGTGCCAATGGGTAAAGGCCGTTTTGGTAATTATTCTGAGCCTCCTGAACCTCCTGCGTCACCGAGTTCATACTCTGAACGAAGCTTGAAGCACCCACGGCATTTGATAGGGAGAGCGTGTACTCAGTTATTGACTGTGCATACACCAGGTACATACTCGTTAATTCCTCAAGGTACTCCTTCGATATTGGCGCCCCACCCTTTATAGCATTTAGTACCGCTAGCCAATCACCTAGAGTCTCTATCCTAGCCTTTGCATAGGCGAGGTTGCTTATTGCGTCGCTTATGTCATTACTCGCCAGGTCCTGCGATGCAGCGCTTAGTGATTGTTGAGCGTCAAAGATCCTATCGTAAATACCAATTACTATGTCGATATTGGCGGTTGTCACGTTATAATGCTGTAATGCATTTTCGTAGTACTGCAACTCATTATTTAATTGATTGAGTAAGTTCTCCAATTGTGGGGCCGTATAGTTCTGCATTTCATCCTGGTAATAATTGATTAGTCCCTGGAATCCAAGGCTTGCGGCTGTGTAATACATGCCTGATTAGCGTAGTTTATTGCCTCATTAATGTACCTAGAAACGTTGGGGGGGTCTGTGGAGTTTATTGCACCAGTACTCACTATCCTACTGTATATCCTCATCCATAGGAATTTCGTAACGTTAACGTACGCGGAGGTCTTAAGCGCCTGCGGTGGTATTGCTGGTATTGACATGTTCACGCCAGTGAAGTAGTAAATAGCTTGCCTAACACTCATCACAGGTATTACATCAATACCGAGGCTTCTCCCATAACTTATTAGATTAATTACCTGCCCAGTGCTGGTCTGGTATATTTGTTGTCCATAGGGTATTAACACTACTTCATAACCTTCCTGGGCAGCCGCCTTAATCTTGGCGGGTAAGCCACCAACGGGGGGGCCTATTGAGCCGTCTGGCAATATCATCCCTGTCATCACAACATCGGGATTTAACGTGTGATTCGTTATTAATGCCCACATTGCTACTGTCATATAACCGCTTGCTGATGGACCACCTATCTCGAGGGTTGTCGGCTCAACATTTATTAGGAAATCATACTTATTAAATGGTTGGTTTGCGAGGTAAGTGGCGACTAGCGCCGCTATTTGGGATGATGATAGGAACGTACCACTCTCAGCAGTTGGTAGTGGGCTTGATGCTACGTATACGTAGCCTGAGCCTGGTCTCATGGCCGTTATTGTTATGTTAATTACGGCGCCACTATCATTCGATGAAACCGCCAGCGCATGTATTGTCATTGACCTAACATACGTAATCACTTGTTGCCATCCACCCGCTAATGCAAATGTGCTTAGTGCTAAGGTTAATATTATCAATGCTGCAATGCCTAGTAATTTATTATACCCCCCCGTCATACAAGGTGGTGGCGGTTCCTTAATTAATAAAACTTACACACTCTGCAACATTTAATTTGAGGTGGGGGGGCATGGTAAATTATTACGCCAATAATGATATTAACACTGCCTTAGCCGTGTGCAACCTATTCTCCGCCTGATCCCAGACTATGCTTTGTGGTCCATCAATGACATCGTCAGTCACCTCCTCACCCCCTATGCAGGTAGGCAGTGCATGAATACTGCCTGAGGACCCGCCTTTCTCATTAACTCGGCATTAACTTGGTACGGCCTAAATACCTTCCGCCTCTCCTCGGCCTCAGCCTCCATACCCATGCTAACCCAGACATCTGTATAAACAGCATCCACGCCCCTGACATCCTCAATATTATCACTAATTATTATATTCGCCCCCCCAGTCCTCCTCGCATCCTCAGTGAGTGATTCAGCAAATTTACTTGGCCAGTACTTCCTCGGTGATATTATCCTGACCTCCCAACCAAGCTTAGCCCCCCCTATGATCATTAATGAGTGCGCCATGTTGTTATCACCATCACCAACGAATGCCAACTTAATGCCATCAAGCCTGCCCTTAACCTCCCATAGAGTTAATGCGTCAGCCAATACCTGTAGTGGGTGTTCCTTATCACTCAACGCATTTATTACGGGCACGACCGCGTACTTAGCCATTTCAATCAATGACTCGTGTTTATACACCCTGGCTGCAATGGCGTCCACGAACCTATCCACAACCCTGGCGGTATCAGCGATGGTCTCACCACGGCCCAGCTGAAGCTCCTGCGGGTTTGAGTAAATTACATGCATTCCCAATTGCGTCGCCGCCACGTCAAGGCTCACCCTAGTCCTCGTACTCGGCTTCTCAAATATCATGAGCAGTGTCTTACCCCCCCTCAGTATGTCATTATACCGCTCACCCTGGTAATACCGGGACTTTAAGTCCCTGGATAGGCTTAATAGGTATTTTATCTCATCTGTTGTGTAGTCCATGAGCGTTATGAAGTCCCTACCCCTGAGTGACTTTACGTTAGTCACGTAATTAACTACAGGGTTGGAGTATTAAAGCATGACCTCACGGCGTTAAGTTTTTATAGTGAGCGCTCTGTCATGAGCCGTGGCTAAGAACAGAGATGAGGTACTTAAGGTTCTTGAGGATTGGGGAAGTTCCATAACAAACATGATACTCAATAATGAGGAACCAATTCTCGAAATACCATCGAGAACCCTCAGCAACACTATTTGGGACCCAAAGAAGAAGATGCTGGTACTCGGCCCTGAGAAACTGAGGAGGAAGTTCCTCGATCTCAAGGAGTCCAAGAGATTCATGCAGACAATGCTAATGCTTAGGCTAATAGTTCAAGCGATTAGGGAGGGTGTTTACCCAACGATAAGGGACCTATATTACAATGGTAAACACACCATGGAGTTTAAGGCTGATATAATAAATAAGGTCATTAGGGAGAACACATGGGATGAGCAGTCAGAGTCCAACGCTGTCATTGAGGATATCGAGGTGGCCACCGGAATCCTCAGGGAGGAGATGGGACTTTCGGCTGATGTTAAGGGTAAGGTCGTGGGGGGGCCAATAATCGTTAGGTCAAAGGGCTTTGAGATAGATGCAACGAAGCTTGGCGATACTGCACTGAGCCTTCCGCCGAATCCTGATGATCTCGAAATCGTTAAGGTTGAGGCTAATTACGTGCTCGTTATTGAGAAAGACGCAATATTCCAGAGGCTCAATAGGGAGGGTTTCTGGAATAAGGAGAGTTGCTTGTTGGTAACTGCGAAGGGCATGCCGGATAGGGCAACGAGGAGGTTTGTCAGGAGGCTTAATGAGGAGTATGGATTGCCAGTCTACGTATTGACTGACGGTGATCCATATGGGTGGTACATATACAGCGTCTATAAGAGCGGTTCGATAAAGCTCAGTTATGAGAGTGATAGATTGGCAACTCCTGAGGCCAAGTTCGTGGGCGTCACCGCGACGGACATACGTGCTTACAAGATTAGTGATGAGTACGTGATAAAGGCTACGGATAGGGATTTGAAGAGAGCCCAGGAATTGCTTAGGTATCCCTGGTTCCAGAGTGATCACTGGAAGAAGGAGATTGAGCTCTTCCTGAGGACTAAGAAGAAGGTTGAGATTGAGGCATTATCAACCCACGGCCTTAAGTTCCTCCATGATTACCTCACCGATAAGATTCATGGTAATAAATTCATTGATTAATCATAATTAATGCAGGAATAATGATTTTAAATGCGCAATTAGGCTATGTCATCATAATGCTAATTGATAATTATGGGAGACCCTGGTTAAAGCTTAGGATCGTGGTCAACAGCGTATGTAATTACAGATGCATCTTTTGTCACTTTGAGGGGCAGGGTAAGTTTTTGAGTAGGGAGTTAAGTGCCGAGGACATTGGTTTTGTGGCCTCTGTGGCTAAGGAATTGGGTGTTGATGATTTTAAGATAACAGGTGGTGAGCCATTGTTACGTAGAGATATTGTCAAGGTTGTGGATGAAATAAATAAGGTTGATCCTAAGGACCTCTCATTAACAACTAATGGTTATTTACTTGATGTTTATGCTGAGGAGTTACTTAATCATGGGTTACGTAGATTAAACATATCTCTTCATTCATTAGATCGTAGGAAGTATAAGTTCATAACTGGAGTTGATGCCTTAGATAAGGTTCTTGAGAATATTGACTATGTGAGTGGGCTGGGTTTTAAGCAAATAAAGCTGAACGTGGTTGTGCTAAGGGGGCTTAACACGGACGAGATACCAATGATGATAAGGTTTGCCGCTAAGTACGGCTTCGTTCTTCAGCTAATAGAGTTGATGCCCATGGGTGATGGCTTCCCCCCCGTATTTGCCAGATACTACGATGACTTAAGCGACATAATTAATTGGTTGAATAAGCACGGCAAGTTACTGGGGACGAGGAAGGATCTCCATAATAGGCCCATTTACGAGGTTGATGGAGTTAAGGTTGAGATAGTTAAGAACTATAACAATCCAACATTCTGTGCAGGTTGCACCACAATGAGGCTGACAAGTGATGGTAGGTTAAAGACCTGCTATATAAGGAGCCCGTTGTTGACCTATGGCCGTACATAAAGGCGAGGGATAGAGAGGGCTTGATGAAGGCTATGATATACGCAAACTCATTAAGAAAGCCTAATTTCGTAGAGGGCGCATCTGGTGACTTAAGTAGGATAAAGATTAAGGTGCGTGTTGGGAATCTTGTTTATTGATATTACGTCTTATTACATATTTAATGCCTTTATAATTACTTATGAGGGTTACCGTTATTTCAATTGGATTTAGAGTCCTTACGAACTCATTTACTAACTCGTTAATTAGGTCCTCGTGATAAATAACCCTGTCTTTAAATCCATCTAAATACTCCCTGAGGCTGTTCAATTCTATATAGATACAACCACCATCATTGCATGCTGGCTTATACTCCACCTCAATGACGTAATTATCAATGCTACGATCCACTGGGCATATTGCTGAAAAGGATGTCTCAAGATGCACATAATCAACAGGTCCCGCCTTTATCGTCCTCATCATTAAATGGACATAGCATTTTCAATGTTTATACATATTAACCTCTCATTACACAACTTCCTAATTACCGCCCTTAATTTATCTAATTCACTCTCATTAATCCACACCTTAACAATCTCCCTATCACCAGAAATGAAGGTTACGGACCAGGTGTTGAGTCTTGGTATTGAGGATATCGGTATTAGCCTCATGTTGATGACTCTAACGGTATTAATCACGGGCCTTACCCTAACCCTGGTTATCTCGTATATTGGTAATTCAATTCTCTCAGAACCTCTTAATGCGATGAATTTATCAGGGTACATGATAACCTCATTCCTCTTAATAACCCTCTTAGCGGCAATCATTATTAGTGCTATAAATATTGGTGGTAGTGATGTGAACGCTGCGTCAATAATTGACTGCGTTAATACATAAATCACTACGGCGCCTATGAGCATTAGCGTTATCACAACGCCCGCGTATAAATTAATGATGTATGCCGGATCCTCAATAACATGCCATAATGGTTTACTCATTTTTAAGTAATGATTGACCTAGAATTATTAAGGCTTATTCCATGAACTCGCTCACCCCGGTCTTATTCACGGGCATTCTCCAGTCGATACCTAAGGTCCTCATGGAAATCCTAGGCACTATTGGCGGTTTTCTCTTGTGCTCGGTATTCAATACCCTACGCCACACGGTCTGCACAAGCTCAATGGGCTTACCCGTGGCCTCAGCCGCCTGCTCAACGCTCATCCTATAGTCAACGAGTGCGTGTAGAATCACATCAACATCCTCATACTTAACGCCGAGCTCACCCTCAGCTGTTTGACCCTCCCAGAGCCTTGGACTTGACGGCTTAAAGGCTATGTTATCGGGTAAACCGAGGTATCTGCCCAGGTACCTGACTTGGGTCTTGTAGAGGTCGCCTATTGGTAATATGTCAACGCCGCCATCGCCATACTTTGTGAAGTACCCAATCAATAACTCGCTCTTATCTCCGGTTCCTGCCACAACCTTATTGAACCTATTTGCGAAGTAATAGAGTAGTGTCATTCTAATCCTTGGGAGGAGATTACCAACGGCTATCTTATCGCCCTCATCAAACTCAGGTATTGACTCAGCAAAGGCATTTCTAATCCTACCAATATCTATGTAGTAGTACTTGATGCCCAGGGTCTCCGCAACATACTTAGCATCCCTAATGTCCTCAGGGGGGCGTGGTCTTATACGGCAGTATTAAACCAATGACGCTATCCCTACCCAAGGCTTTAACGAGTAGGTATGCCGTAACACTGGAGTCAACACCACCACTAAGCCCAATGACCGCGCCTGTTGCTCCCGCATCCTTAACATACGACCTAATAAAGTCTACGATTCTCTGAGTCACGTATTCATAATCAATACGTATTAGGTTCTCAAGGGTTATCTTAGGCACATGTAACTGATAATCACGGACTTTTAATGCTTACTCATTTGCAAAATGGAGTTTGTATTTTTAATTCCCCACATGCGCCATTAATTAATGCTTAGAATACACCTGCTGCAATACAGTAGCAAACTTGGCGATGTGGAATTCAACCTAAATAGGCTGATTAAGGCGATGGATACGCTCTGCGTGGGCGATGGGGGGGCCGACCTAATAGTAACCCCCCCGAGCTTTACCTACCAGGCTATATGTCTAAGGACTTGTTCTTTCAAATTGCTGAGCCAATAAGTGGTAGGACTATTACGAGACTCGTAATGGAAGCCAGGAGGAGGAATTGCCACGTTATAGTTGGATTTGCAGAGAGAAATGAGGATACTCACGTACTTTATAACACGGCGGTTGCCGTGGGGCCTGATGGGGTATTAGCCGTTTATAGGAAGAGACACTTACCATCATATGGCGTTTTTGATGAGTATAGGTACTTCGGTATTGGCAAGGGCGATATACCGGTAATTAACATTAACGGTCATAAGGTAGGTATCGCAATATGCTATGATGCATTCTATCCAGAGGTTTCGAGGACCATGATGCTGAAGGGCGCCGAGGTGCATGTATACATAAGCGCAGCACCGGATATGTCGAGACTTCACTTCGAGACATTCATGGTGGCGAGGGCCCTTGAAAACGTGGCATACACCGTTTATGTAAACACTGTGGGGGGGCAGTATGATGGGCTTGGGTTCTTCGGAGGCAGTCACGTGGTTAACCCACTGGGTAACGTGCTCATCAAGGCTAGGTATTATGAGGAGGATGTTAAGACCGTGGAGATTGACCCAAGCGACATTATTAATTATAGGAGCCATAGGCCAATACTTAAGGACCTCGACCCAAGCGATGTCGACCTCGTGGTTAAGGCACTTAATGAGTATGTAAATCCGAAGCCGCCCATCATTAAACCTAGGGAAAAGGAAACGCAGCAATTGGCAATTGCCGATAATCGGTAATTTTAAAGTTAAAATTAAAGTTAAATTAATGATAAATTGAATTTTAATTAATCACAGCATTGAGTTTATCATTTCAATTGATCAATTATCTCTATTAATGCATCACCAAACTCCTTAGTACCCAGTGGTTGAACACCCATGTACCTGGCTAGGTCCTGCGTGACCTTCTTCTGGTTAATGGCCTCGGTTATCGCCCTATCAATTAGGTCGGCAGCCTCTCTCCAGCCCATGAACCTGAGCATTAATTCCCCCCCAGCCCTAATTATACCCGTTGGGTTGGCCACGTTCTTACCGGCATACTTAGGTGCTGTGCCGTGTACGGCCTCAAACATACCGCCGGTATCACCGACATTTGCACCGCCGAGCACTCCAATATCGCCTATGAGGGCTCCGGCAGCATCGCTTATGTAATCACCGTTTAAGTTGGGTGCGAGTATTACATCGTAATTCTCAGGTCTCGTGATTATCTGCTGGAACATGTTGTCGGCTATCCTGTCGTTAACAAGTATCTTGCCTGGCGGTACCTTACCACCATAGAGCTTATTCACCTCCTCCTCAGTAACTATGTAGTCCCTGAACTCCTTAAGTGCGACCTCATAAGCCCACTCCCTGAAGGCGCCCTCCGTGTACTTCATTATGTTGCCCTTGTGCATTATCGTTACTGACCTCCTCTTATTCTCAATCGCGAATTTAAAGGCGAATCTTGCGACCCTCTGCGTCTTATACTTGCTAATTGGCTTAATGCCTATCCCAGTATCGTCCTCAAGATCTACTTTCAGCTCCTCCTTAAGGAACTTCCTCAACTTAGCCGCCTCAGGGCTATCCCAACTCCACTCAATACCCCCCCTGTACAGGTCATCGGTATTCTCCCTAATGATCACCATGTCAACCCTCTCAGGATGCTTAAGTGGTGATTCAAGACCTGGCATGTACTTAACTGGCCTAACATTGGCGTACGCGTCTAGGAGCATCCTAATGGCAACGTTTATTGACCTCCAGCCACCACCAATGGGAGTCTCTAACGGTCCCTTCAGAACAACCCTATACTTACTGATTAGGTTTATCGTCTCCTCAGGGAACCTATTACCATAAACCTTCTCAGCCTCCTCACCAGCATAAACCTTAACCCACTTAATCTCCCTTGAGCTTCCATAGGCCCTCTCAACGGCCTTATTAATCACCTTAATGGCCACATTCGTTATTTCAGGCCCTATTCCATCGCCCTCGATATAGAGTATTATTGGCTTATTTGGGACGTTCCATACACCACCCTGAACAACTATTGGTTCTCCATCCTCAGGTATCTTCACCCTTGAGGACATCTATACTTACGTAATTACTACGTTTTTAAATCTTTCAATAATCGAAGAATAACTGTGGGTAAGGAAACGCCAACGCTGTATATAGTAGGCCTTGGTTTAAGCCCTGGCAATATTACGGCCGAGGCGCTGGAGATTATTCGTTCAGTAGATGACGTATTCCTAGAGACATACACATCAAAGGGGGGGCCTGCCGAATTCATAAATCGCTTAAGGAGTATTAGAAGTGATTTTACCCAGGTTTCGAGGGAGGATTTGGAGAATAAAAGTGGTGAGGTGATAATGAGGAAGTTGGAGAATGGCCGTAACGCCGCCCTACTCGTCATCGGTGATCCAATGATAGCCACAACGCATGCGGCAATAGCCGTTATTGCCAGGAGACGAGGCTTTAACGTTAAGATTATTAACTCCGTAAGCATAGTTTGCGCGGTACTTAGCCAACTTGGCCTATCTCCATATAAGTTGGGTCCCGTGGCGACCATAACGTATCCAAGGATGGGCGTGCTAAGCATGAGGCATATGAGGTGTTGAGTGATAACCTCAGTCGTGGCCTTCACACAATACTGCTACTTGATATTAAGGATAATGGTGATTTCATGAGTGTTAATGAGGCCGTGGAGCTTCTCAAGAGGATGGAGAGTGCGAGTAAGATGGGTGTCATAAGCAGTGAGTTAATGGTTATTTACGCAGCCAGGATTGGTTGGGATAACCAAAGTATTAAGGTGTCAACTATAGACGATGTACCTGACATGGGCGATACACCGCACACAATTGTTATACCGGGCCAGCTTAATCCCGTGGAGGAGGATTACCTAGTTAATGTCTTAGGTGCTAATGAGGAGTTGGTGCGTAGACATGAAAGATTCATAGATAAAATGATTAAGAGGCCCTCATGAACTGTGATTAGTGCGGTACGTTTCTTCGGAATATAACAGTACCATCCTTATGCCTAATCTCCACAACCCTGTGGTAGGGTATGTACGTCTCCCTACCACTACTACTAATGTATGTAAACCCATCCCTACTGATTGAGGTGACCCTTGATAAGTCAACAACCTCCTCATTATTCGGTGAGCCCCTTGATATGAAAACAACCACGTAATTATTAATCTGGTTCGTCCACTTAAGCCTATTTAATATGTCCCTAATTGTTACCATGAATCCCATAATTCCCATTACGCTTGATTATTTAATACTGACTAATGATGAAGAAATCAACCTGAAAATATTAATTAATTAGTTATGTAGTTGCATTGCGATGGTTGGGCCGTGCATATTCGTGAGCAGGAGTAACATGCCCTCTATAATATACTCAGAGCTCAATAAATTGCCTGTGGAAATCAGGATGTGGAAGGAGACGGGGGGCCCATGTGGGGGGGTAGGCAAGCATCGCCACCAAGGGAGGTTTGGATTGACGTGTTTAAGAACTGCACGGGGGCCATAGTTACCCTGGGCGACATTATTGATAGGTCACTCATTAATGAGGCTGATAAACTATTCATAATTAGTACGTATAGTGTTGGCGTTGATCACATAGACGTTAAGGCAGCTACTGAAAAGGGGGGGATCTATGTAACGCACACACCTGAGGTCCTTGTTGAGGCCGTGGCTGACCTAGCCATGGGCCTATTAATAGCCCTCGCCCGTAAGATAGTGCTCGGCGATAAACTCATTAGGGAGGGTGGGATATACGATAAGTGGGGGGGTTGGCTTCTTGGTAGTGAGGTGCATGGCGCCACCCTGGGAATAATAGGGCTTGGCAATATAGGTACGGCACTCGCCAGGAGGGCTAAGGCCTTTGATATGAAGGTAATCTACTGGTCAAGGACTAGGAAGCCCCATATAGAGTTTGCCCTTGGCATTGAGTATAGGCCTTTAGAGTCCGTACTCACTGAGTCCGACTTTGTCGTAATAACGGTAGCCGCAACCCCCGAGACTAGGCACTTAATTAATGAGGAGCGGTTAAGGCTTATGAAGAAGACCGCATACCTAATAAACGTGGCTAGGGGTGACATTGTCGATACCAATGCGTTAGTAAAGGCACTTAAGGAGGGTTGGATAGCAGGTGCGGCATTGGATGTGTATGAGGAGGAACCATTACCAAGCACCCACGAGTTAACGAAGTTTGATAATGTCGTATTAACCCCCCCACACATAGGCTCCGCCACATACGAGACCAGGGAGAGGATGGCTGAGGTGGCCGTTAGAAACCTAATAAATGTACTAATGGGTAAGAGACCATTGTACCTGGCTAATCCTGAGGTTCTTTCAATTAGGCCTCTACAGGCCCTAATATGATCTATGATGAATAGTGCTTATTAATTGGGTATAAGTGATTAAGGTATAATGTATTATGGAGTCATATAATGTAGAGAAATTGAGAAGGATTGTGAAGAGTAATAGGCCAATACCGGATAATGAGCATCTATGGGCTGCTGTTGCCGTTATTTACAACCCATGCCTAAATGCATTTCTCATAGGCAAGAGAACGGAGAACCCTGAGGATCCCTGGAGCGGCGATGCCGCGTTTCCTGGTGGTAGGTTTAAGCCCGCTAGGGATGGTGATTTGGTGGAGACGGCGATTAGGGAGGCTAGGGAGGAGGTTGGTCTTGACCTCACGAAGAATGCGGAGCTGCTCGGTGTTTTAGATCCATTCTCACCAAGCAATGCACCAAATATTAATGTTGTTCCGGTGGTGTTTTCATTGAGGGATTGTAATCCTAAGTTAATGGTAAATAGGGCTGAGTTATCGAAGGTGCTTTGGCTAAATGTCAATGATGTTATGAAGTACGTTAAATTAAACGTCAGTATAAAGGGCAGGGTAAGGCCAGCGATAATTATAGGGGGGGATGTAACGATATGGGGGGGTATGACGTATAGAATACTACGTAAATTGTTAAGGGATGCCTTCAACATAGATCTGCCAAAGGATCCAAGGGATATTGAGTAAATAACGAATTACTTAGGCTCACAAAGCAGCGCTAATCGTAATGGTGATCCTTCAGCTCCTCGAATCTTAAGTGGCATGAATATGAATAATCCCTCACCGTCTTTACAGGTATTCAATGCAATGTCCAGGTTAGTAACGCCCTCGATTATGTAGATACCGTTAGATAGTAACTTATAATGTACGTAGGTGACGTCATCCCTAGGCACCCTGGGCGGGTATGGGTAGCCCTCCTTACCTGGCCAACCGGCTATGCTGAGTGCCTCAATACCCACAACCCTAATTCCCTTAGTGACTAGGTAATCTGCCCCCCCTGACCTGTCCAGGTACGGCCAGTTATATAGGAATTCCTCCGTACCCCCCCAGGTCTTTGAGAAGCCTGTGTATAGCATTACTGCGTAATTACGCTGTATCTTATCATCGAACCTCCTCAGGTCATCCGCGGTAATGGCCTCGCCATGCCTCTTATAGCTTAGGTCTAGTATTACGCCGTAAGCCATGAAGTCCGTTAATGGTAATGCCTCCGCGGTCAAGCCATTGGGTACGAAGTGGCGTGGTAAATCTATGTGTGTACCGCTATGAAGCCCCCCCGCGGATATTTTCGATAGTGTTGATTCGCCATAGCTTTTTCCAACCTTAACATACTCATGGTTGAAGGGTGGGTCGCCAGGGTATGTGGGCATTCCGTTGTATAATTCATGGGTCAGGTCTATGAGCACTAGATTCTTGCTCATTAATTGATTGATTAATTCCTTTAACGTCTGCGACATACCGCGCTTATCACATGAGTGAATTAATACGCATTTCCCTAATGACTACATAATCTATATAGTGATTAAAACCCTTAGAACGTTTAAACATGAATTAATGAATATTAATGAATTGAAAACACTACACATATCTGGTTTATTAAGGGGGGGAATATCTCCATGAACCTTGATGAAGGCTGTTACGGTAATTCCATTGGTAAAGGACTCATTAGCATTAAGGGATATGCCAAAGCCATTACCTAAGCGTGGCCAGGTTTTACTAAGTCCAATTGAGGTGGGTGTTTGCGGTACTGATAAGGACATTATTGAGGGCAAGTACGGAGCACCACCACCCGGTGAGGAATACCTAATTCTTGGTCATGAGGCTGTGGCTGAGGTTGTGGAGCTTGGTGATGGTGTGGATAATGTGGGTGTTGGTGACGTAGTCGTACCAACAGTCAGGAGACCCACAACATGCACCCTACCAATAAACGAACTAGACTACTGCCCAAGGGGGGGTACATATGCGGAGCACGGTATATGGTACTTACATGGTTTCGCCGCCGAATTCGCAGTAACCGACTCCCAATACCTAGTTAGGGTTCCTAAGGAGGCGGTGGACGTCGCCGTACTCACGGAACCACTAAGCATCGTTGAGAAGGGTATTGACTTAGCATTAAGGCTTGGTAAGGCTAGGTTTGAGTCCTGGAGCCAAGGAGGGTTCTAATAATGGGTGCGGGGCCCATCGGCATGCTGGCATTAATGGTCATGAGACTCAGAGGTTTCACTGACGTAACCGTAACGGCCACAAGACCCTACGATAGCCTCAAGGCGAAGCTCGTTAGGGAGATAGGCGCGACCTACGTTAATACCAATGTCGATCAAATAAGTGGTGATTTCGACATAGTTATTGAGGCCACGGGATCAACGAGCGCCGCATATGAGGCGCTAAGGCATTTGGGGGGGCTGACGGTGTGGCGGTGCTACTGGGATATACCTGGATAGTAAGAATGTTAACATTGGGCCGTTACTCGATGATTGGAGGAGGAATAAGTTAATAATTGGTGCAACTAATGCGAGCATAAAGGCCTTTGAGATGGGTGTTTCAGACCTTGTCAAGGCTAAGTTTGAGTTCGGTGGCTGGGTTAGAAAGTTAATAACAAAGGAGGTAACACTCGACGAGTATGAGTACGCATATAACTGGGGGGGTCATGAGGATATAAAATCCGTAATTCAAATAAGGAGTTTATGAGTAGTCTACGAATTCGTCCTCACGGAAGAAGAACCTAATCTCCCTCTCGGCCTCTTTGGGGCTGTCGCTGGCATGGACCAGGTTGAATAATGCCCTCTTCTCCAGGTTTGCCAGGTCGGGGGGGCTGTCAACGGAGTAGTCACCCCCCCTTATTGTGCCTGGTGGTGATGAGTACGGCGTTGTTGAGCCTACGATCTTCCTAACAACCTCAACAGCCCTGTTGCCTTCGAGAACCATTACCACTATTGGGCCCATTGACAAGTAATCGGCCAACCAACCCCCCCTAATTATTTTACCAATCTCCACTGGGTCGTCAGTGCCTAGGTCAACCTTTGGGTCTTTCCCAATCTCTGAGTAGGACTTCAGGGACTTACTACCCACTGAGCGTAGCCAATTCTCATCGCTTGGGTAGAACTTGGCGGCCTCCTCCTTACTAAGCCGGATCATCTTCATGGCGATAATCCTCAAGCCAGCCCTCTCGAACCTACTTATGATCTCTCCAATCAACCCCCCCTTTTAACCGCGTCAGGCTTAATTATTACCAGGGTCCTCTCAATCATGTTGTGGATTGACGGCGCTCACGCCCTTTAAAGTTTTATGATTATGAAGATAAAGCTTAATGATATAGCCACTTTTTAAAGTCTTGATGAGTGAGTCCAGTAGGTTGTATGAGGAGGCACAGAGGGTACTAGTTGGTGGTGTTAATAGCCCGGTCAGGGCGGCAATTAAGCCATACCCATTCTTCGTGAGAGAGGGTAAGGGCCCATACCTATTTACAGTGGATGGCCAGCGATTAATAGATTACGTACTTGGCTATGGGCCATTAATCCTCGGCCACGCGCCTGAGCCTGTCGTTAAACGAATCGTGGATTACGTAAGCAAGGGTTGGCTTTATGGAGCACCAACAGAGGTTGAGGTTGTCCTGGCCAAGAAGATAGTGAGTCACTTCCCGAGTATTAAGAAGGTTAGGTTCGTTAATAGTGGCGGTGAGGCTGTGGCCACCGCAATTAGGCTTGCCCGTGGCTACACTAAGCGTAGGAAGATATTGAAGTTTGAGGGGGGGTGTTACCACGGCGCTGTTGACTATGTATTGGTCAAGGCAGGTAGTGCGGCGGCACACTTTGGCGCGCCATCATCTGCCGGCGTCCCTGAGGATGTGGCTAAATTAACGCTTGTGGCTAGGTACAACGACCTTGATAGCGTGGAGAGGATAATGAGGAGTGAGGGTAATGACGTTGCCGCGATAATAGTTGAACCTGTAATGGCTAATTACGGGGGTGATACCACCTAAGGAGGGTTTCCTGAAGGGACTTAGGGAGATTGCGGATAGGTACGGTGCCTTACTCATACTTGATGAGGTGGTTACAGGATATAGGCTTGGCCTTGGTGGTGCCCAGAGGTATTACGGCGTCAATGCGGACATAACCACGCTGGGGAAGATAATTGGTGGCGGATTTCCAGTGGGCGCTGTAGGTGCCCGTGATGAGATAATGGACCTACTGTCACCGAGGGGTTCCGTCTTCAATGCTGGTACGTTTAATGGACACCCAATATCCATGATAGCTGGGTTAGCCACTATAGAGGTTCTTGAGACCACGAATGCGTATGACATAGCCATAAGCGCATCGCGCAAACTGGCGGAGGGGGGGCTTAACGACATACTTAGCAGGTTAGGCATTGACCACGTCGTTAATTGGGTACCAACAATGCTTCAGGTATTCTTCACAAAGGGCGAGGTTATTGATCACGAAACAGCCAGTAAATCGGATACTAAGCTGTACTTAAGGCTCCATGAGGAGTTGCTAAGGCGCGGAGTCTTCATAGCCCCCCCAGTCAATTTGAGGCCGTGTTCACGAGCTCAAGCCATACAGGTGACGTTATAGAGGAGACGCTTAGGCAGGTTGAGGACGCTGCCAAGGCCCTAAGGCAGATTTAATTCTCGTTATTGCCCAGGATACCCATTAAATAACTCTTCAACTTCCTTACAGCGCCCTCATCACCTGCCTCCGCAAGTCTCCTCATGTTCTCCAGGTAATTATGCATGATCTTCTTAATTAACGACCTACTCATGGCATCAATCACAGCTTCCACATCCTCACCACTCCTTAATGCATTCACGGCCTCCCTAACCTCCTCCTTCCTGATCTCCTCAATAAACCTCATAACATCCTTAATGACCTCATCAGCATCACTACGCATGATAAGTCTCATTATTCTCTCGGCCTCATAATCAATTTCCGACAACTCACCCATCACCTTACTCTTACCATTAACGTAATTCAGGTATGGCTCCCTCAAATCCTCAAGTTTAATAACCCTAACATGCCCATCACCCTGGACATTAACGGCACTCGGTGTTGAAACATCAATTATTAACTTTGGTAATGAGTCACTTATAGATACATCGAGATTGATTAATGGTGATTGGACCGATACTGCAGCGATCAGGGCGTTATATTTACCGCTTGTTAATTCACTTGTTAATGAATCAAGCCTAATAGCCTTATTGAGTTACCAAATTCATACCTAAGCTTATCCGTTGTCCTATTTATTACCGTTATATTCCTATAACCATTCCGTAGAAGCTCCCTAACCACGCCCCCCCTTGCAACCTCACCACCGCCAATAACGAGTACACTACTATCCTTATCAACATTCCTCATTACGTAATCCGCCAGGAACTTCACGAATGAGATATCGTAAAGGTTATGCCTACGTCTAAACCCCCCCTCCCCCCCAAACCTAATCGCGGACTCAAACAATACTCTTAACCTTGGTGATGGCTTACCCGCACTATACGCCCTCTTGACCTGGGACAAAATCTCCCTTTCCCCCCCCAGAAACATTGAGTCAAGCCCAGCCACAACCAGCAGCAAGTGCTTAACGGCATCTAAGTCGTAAAGTACCCTAGGCCTTACCCCCCCAGCCTTCACATTAATTAACTCAATTAACTCATCCTCATTCTCATCACCATCCAGGTAAAACTCAACTCTATTGCATGTCTCTAACGCGACTAGTGAGTCGTATAATTTATATAACTTCGTTAATTCATCATTCGTGAAATACGCCTTAGCCAATGTGCTTAAGTCGTAATCCCGGTAAGTCATTACCAATGACTTTATCCTACTCATTCAATAATCATTAAGTATCGAATGTAGACTTATTTTAAGCATTGTTTCAGGTGCTAATGTAAAATAACTATGCTGTGGGCCTAGCATAAAGCTAAATAATTAACACTAAGGATCGGTTATTGTGGAGTCAAGGTTGGACCTGGGCAATGTGCTTAAGTATGTTGATGGGCAAAGGGATTTTGTAATTGAATTGTATAGAGGCTTCATACCAATAAAGGCCCTGGCCCCCCCGAGAATGGTGGCGACGGGGAGTGGGATAGGGCCAATTACCTATTGGGTGTGGTTAGGAGGTACTTTGATGAGGTTAGAGTGATAGAAGCTCCAGATAGCAGGGTTAGTAGGGGGGGTTCAAGGCCGAACATAGTAGCCCTGATAAAAGGGCTTGATAAATCAAGGACCTACTGGGTCATTGCTCACATGGACACTGTACCCGAGGGTGATAGGTCATTATGGAATTACGAACCTTTTAATGCAACAATAATTGGCGACACAATCTATGGTAGGGGGGGCGTTGAGGATAATGGGCAGGGAATCGTCATGGGGGGGATTACGTTGGTAAGGTGCTGAGGGAGCTCGGCATAACTCCACCGGTTAATTACGGCGTAATACTGGCCAGCGATGAGGAGGTCGGTAGTAAGTACGGCATTCAATACATAATCAATAAAGAACCAAATCTAATAAGTAGTAAGGACCTCGTGCTTGTTCCCGATGCGGGTAATGCCGATGGCACAATGATAGAGATCGCAGAGAAGGGAATACTCTGGGTTAAGGTTACCGTTTACGGGAAGCAGGCACATGCATCATTACCTGAACTAGGCCTTAATGCTACAGGCTTGGTAGTGAGTTGACCCTTGAGATAGATAGAAAGTTACATGAGATGTTTAATTATGAGGACCCGTTGTTCATACCGCCCAGGTCGACCTTCGAACCAACGAAGGTAGAGCTAAACGTTGGTAATGTGAATACAATACCTGGTAAACACGTATTCTACATAGATTGTAGAATACTACCTAAGTACGGCATTGATGATGTCCTCAGGGTGATTAAAGACACGGCGAATAAATACTGCAATGCCCACGGTTGTAGGGTTGATGTTGAAATTGTTAGTAGGGAGGATCCCGTACAACCAACAAGTGCGGATGGTGAAATCGTTAGGAGGCTGGCGAAGGCCATTAGAACCGTGAAGGGCTTGGAACCTAAGCTACTTGGTATTGGTGGTGGCACATACGCCCGTTACTTAAGGGCTAGGGGTATACCCGTGGCTGTCTGGATGACGTCTAAGGAAACGGCTCACGCACCCGACGAACACGTTTCTCTTGGCGACGTTATTAGTGATATAAAGACGTTGATCACGTCATTACTCACAGAGCCGTAATAACCAATGCCTTTAAACTCATAAAATTCCACATTAATCAAAGGGTAGAAATGAGGGTTTTAGTAACCTTTGAGCCATACGCGAGGAGTATAAGTCCATATGACTTACTATCTAAGATAAACTGCGGTCAAGTTGTTGAGTGGGGGGGTCGTAATAAATGTGTAATTGACCTAAGCAATTGCAGTTCAAACGCTCTAACACTTCTTAGGGATATCAATTATGTAGCGCATGTATCAATAATTGACCAAGTAATCAACAGAGACCTAAACACGTTATTTACGGCAGCCAGAGAGGTACTCTCAAACCTTATTAGCAATAGGGATGGTACGTTTAAGGTCATTGTTAAGAGGATGGATAAGAAGTACCCAATAACCAGCGTTGAACTTGCAAAGAAGCTTGGTGAGTACTTAGCCCAATTCGCTAAGGCTGACCTGGAGAATCCCGATTACATAATATATGTTGAGGTTAGGGAGGACTCCTTCATTGTGGCCCACTCGACGAGGGACTTATTCCGTAAGAGGAGGGAGGCGATACCAATGGACTGGGTAAATAAAGTGGTTGGTATTGTTGAGGGTCCTAAGGAGGTTTATGAGGCCATGGACCTGATACAGCTTAGTCACGCGCTTGGTATTGAGATTAGGTTAATAACAAACCAGTTGCTCGTTGATAGGGCGTTGAGAGCTTTAAAGCTTAATTCCCTGCCTAGGGTTAGGGTTATGAATGTTGAGGAGGCGTTAAGTGGTGTTGACATACCCATTGTTTTGTCAATGCATGCCAATTATAATGAGAGGAAGTTAATCGAGGTGAGTAGAGAGGCGTTTAGTAGGGGGGGTTGAGGATTGGCTTGATACTTGGTAATGAGTATGAGGATGTTAGTCTAGCCCTGAGGAGTAGGGCTATGTATGAGGTTAGGCTTGGCCCCCCCATGACCGGTCACCCTATGAGGACCACCATAGCGTTAGCTTATGCCATTAGTGTTATATACACAACGTGGTTAATGAATCAATGATGCTCCCAGAGGTTAATGTGGGGGGGCGTGGCAGGTTTAAGGCGTTACCTAGTAAGTACGCGTTACTATTTATTGCCTGGCACTCAAGAGGATCCTCAATAACCCTCTACAGGCTATTGTTAATGACCTACTTGGCATCGCATGTTGTTAGGTACGTATTTGAGAATCCACCAATTATTAGTAGGTCGGTTCTGAAGGACTTAAGCGAATTGATTAATGAGGGCTTGGTTGAGTTGGGGGACCGTGAATGGGAGGACCGTTGTTAAGGTTACTGATAGGGGTAGGCGATTAATTGGTGAGTTGTATGGTATGGGTAATGAGTATGTTTTATTTGGTGATTACCTAATAGTTAGGTTGAGGGATTTATTTAATGAGTTGGCTAGGCTTATTAATGCATATCAGGACATGGATACTGCCGTGCTTCTTTCAATAGCGCTTAGAGAGGTGTCGCTCAAGGAAAGTGGAGTTGAAAGTAATGTATTGAGGGACTTGGCCTTTGACTTGAGGAGACCTTGTGAAAACGCGCTTGGCTAGCATAATGTTTTTAATACCCACTCACAGCCAGGTCTTGATGGCGAGGGGGGGACTTTACCACTATTTGGCTGAGGCGTGGGCTGGGGGGGGCTAGGGATAGCTGGATTTGGGATGTGGTAATGAAGCAGAGGTTGATAGAGTGGCGTAGGGAGCCATCCATCGTTAGGGTTGAGAAGCCAACTAGGATTAACAAGGCTAGGCAGTATGGTTATAAGGCTAAGCAGGGGGGGATAATAGTCGTTAGGGTTAGGCTTAGGAGGGGGGGTCCATTTAACAGGAGGAGACCTAATAGTGGGAGGAGACCGAAGAGGATGGGCGTCTATGGAATAACAACCAGTAAGAGCTTCAATTAATCGCTGAGGAAAGGGCTGCCAGGAAGCACCCGAATATGGAGGTTCTTGGTTCATACTGGGTTGGTGAGGATGGAACGTACGTGTGGTATGAGGTGATACTCGTGGATCCAAGCCACCCAGCCATCAGGAGTGATCCAGACTTTGCCTGGCTTGTTGGTAAGGAGGATAGAGAGGGGGGGCGTAGAAGGAGAAGGTTGAGGGAGAGGCAGAGAAGGTTAATTGAGAGGTTAAGGAAGAGGCTGAGCAGTCTCAATCTCAGCAGTCGTGAATCCCTACTTTTTATGGCCATTAGTCAATTAGATCTTGAGGTTAATATACACGCGACTGAGGATCTGGATAAAGCCATTACTCATCTAATGAAGTTATTAACTGATAAAGCGCCAATAGTGATTGAGGTGCTTTATGGACATTATGGCAATCCAATATATAGGATTCAATCAACTATTAAGGATAAGGACCTGGCTATGAGTATTATTAAGTCCATATGCTCGTCGCTGGTGAATAAGGATTACCTATTAAGGACCTTGAGAGTAGGGTTGATGATTCTGGTAATGTCTTCCTTAGGCTTGATAAGCAGGAGTTTGTGATGAGCCGTATCGTGCTTAGTGATGGGGGGGATGATGTGATTAGGGTTAGGGTCAGGGTTACTGGTGTTGATGCCGTGCAGTTTATTAATGAGGTTTGTAAGTGAGCATTTATAATGTTTGTGGAGCTACACCTTAGCTCTACGGATAGGAAGTTGATTAGGCTTCTCAAGGCACTTGGTTATGGCATAGCGGCGCTGGTGGTTGGTGGTAATGATGTTGAGGAGATACCCACCTTTAGGAAGCTCGTAATTACGCAGAGGAGTGCCTGGAAGATTAGGATGTATAGGAGCTTTGACTTGGTGTCTGTGATTCCATGGAGTAGGTTCGTACTTAATAAGTTAATAAGTGATGATCGGGTTGATGTAATAACGATTAACGAGGTTAATAGGAGCATCCTACCATCTAAGGATCAGGCCAGGGTTATGGCTAGGGAGGGTAAGGCATTGGAGTTAGTGATAAACCCAATAGTGAACGATGGCGAGAGTGGACTTGCATTTCTGAGAGATGTCATTAATGAGTATTCAACGATCGATGGCCTTAGGATAATAGTGTCGCAGGGTATAGGCAGGGTATCCGATGTTAGGAATCCTAGGGATGTCATGAAATTAATAGAGGTATTAACAAACGTTAATGCCAAGCCCCCCCTGATTAGTGATAACCCATATGAGGTAATTGCTGATGCATTATACAGGAGAGGTATCTGCCTATGAGGTACGTGATAATAGATGTTTACCCGAGGGAACTCATTGACAGTGTAATTTCCGAGTTAAATAATTGGTTCCGGGTCTTCGCGGGCAGGGATGCCATTGGCTTTGAGTTGAGGATAATAGCGAAATACGATGGTAAGGGCAGGCTGGTTATTCAAGTACCTAATAACCTGCTTAAGTACCTAAGGTCGGCAGTAATAATGGTTGGTAGGGGAAGTGATGCTGCGGTCATTACTGTTAAGGTGACGGGTACGATGAGGAAGGCCCTGGCGATAGCAGCTCAGTGCCCTATTTATTTAATGAATTTCTTGAGCAATGATCAGCTCGTCGTGAGATCCTCACGGCTCAGTTTTGATACCCATCATCACCCGCGATATGTGTAATTCCCGGCTTAAATTGCTTTATAACATTCACTGTAGCGGTGTTGCCTGCCTAATGCTGTAATAACCCCTATTATAGTATATCAATGGCAATTTACTACTCATTACCTGGGCATCAACAACCTCCCCAATAAATATTGTGTGGTCACCACCTGGATACTTAGCAACCACTTTACAATCGAGATAGGCAATTGCACCCTCAATTATCGGCGAGCCGGTCTTTGCAGTCCTAATTCTCAACCCCCTAAACCTCTCCTCCCTTGGCGCAGTGGCGAATTTAATGGCTAGGTCCTTCATATCATCAGGTAGTATGTTAACGGCATAAACATTTGACTTATCAATGGCTTCATGACTAGCTAACCTCTTATCAATTGCTATAAGTACTAATGGTGGATCGAGTGATAATGACGTGAAGGAGTTAACTGTTAATCCGTAATACTCATTGTTATACACCGTGGTCACTATCGTGACGCCGGTCGGGTAATTCCTCATTACCGCCTTAAGCAATTCTCCTGATATGGACATTACGGCATTAAGTATGTTGATATTAAAATGCTTTGTGCCTCTAGTCATTACCTTTTGACGTAGAGCCAGCACTTAACGAATACGCCAGGCCTCGCCTCAACAACTGGTGGCTCCTGCTTCTTGCAAATATCCATTGCAAACGGACATCTCGGGTGGAATCTGCAACCACTTGGTGGATTAACTAGGTTAGGTGGTTCGCCGGGAGCTACCTTCCTCTCCCTCAGCCTATTACTTGGGTCCGGGTCCGGTATTGCCTCAATAAGTGATTGAGCATAGGGATGAAGTGGATTCTTAACTACATCCCTGAATGGGCCATACTCAGCGAATTGACCTGCATACATTATTAGTATGTAATCACTGAAGTACTTCGCAGTTGATATGTCGTGAGTTATGTACATGAATGCCATCTTATGCCTCTGTTGAATATCCTTAAGTATTGTCAGTATCTCAACCCTTATTGAAGCATCGAGCATTGAGACAGGCTCATCAGCAACTATGAAGTCAGGATTAGTTATTATGGCCCTAGCGATCGCAATTCTCTGTCTCTGCCCACCACTGAGCATGTGTGGGTACTTATTGATGAAGTCCTCAGGTGGCGTTAACTTAACCTCCTCGAGAGCCCTGTATATTCTTTCTTCCCTCTCCTCCCTGGCTACTCCCTGTACCATGAGTGGTTCCTCGAGTATGAAGTGGATACTGTGGAATGGATTGAGGCTTGAGTATGGGTCTTGGAACACCATGCTAACCCTCCTTCTAAATCCTATCCTTTTCAACTCCTCCTCCTTCATGTGCGTTATATCATTACCATCAAAGTAAATCTCGCCAGATATGGGTTCGAGGAGCCTAATGAGTGTCCTGCCCAGCGTTGTCTTACCACTACCAGACTCACCAACGATAGCTAATGTAATGCCTCTATCAATGCTTAGGCTAATATCATCAACAGCCTTAACGTATCTCGGCTTTGCAAATAAGCCTGGCTTTATTGTATAGTATGTCCTTAATCTATGGGCAACGACAAGACTATCTTTCCTAACCCATGGCGTATCCTCAAATACCTCAGGCATATAGCGATTATGCCTTTCAGGGATTGTTTAAAAATCTAACCTATATTTGCATTTATAATTTATTTGCGTATAAATTATTTATATAACCAACAGGCCACGAGATGCTTCCTACTGGCCTTACCCTCGAGTTCTATCATTGGTGGCTCCTTAGCATCACAAAGACCCTTTAGATAATCCCTATCCCTATAGAATGGGCATCTTGGGTGAAATCTACAGCCAGGTGGTGGGTTTATTAGACTCGGCACCTCACCAGGTATGAACGATAAGGTCTTATCAACCCTTAGCGTTGGCACGCTAGATATTAATCCCTGGGTGTACGGGTGGCTCGGGTTTCCATAAATATCCTCTGCACCGCCGATTTCCACAATCTTACCGGCATACATTATGGCGACTGAGTCTGCGAGCTCGCTCGCTAATGCTAGGTCATGAGTTATGAATATGTATGATAGCTTGTACTCCCACTTAAGCTTCTTAAGTAGGTTCATTATGTTCGCCTGTGTTATTACGTCAAGGGCTGACGTTGGTTCGTCGAGAATGACTATTTTGGGATGGGCCATTATTGCCATGGCTATTATGACCCTCTGCTTCATACCACCACTGAGTTGGTGCGGATATCTGTTCACGGTGTCCCTGGGTAACCCAACGGATTCCAGCGCATCCATAGCCATCTTCAACGCTTCATCCCTGTTAGTTCCCTGTAGCAGCAGTGTTCAATCATTTGATCGCCAATTCTTATTACTGGGTTTAGGGCATTCATTGATGCTTGAGGTACCATGGCAATTTTCTTCCACCTAATCTCCCTCCTAAACTCCTCCTCAGGTATGTGGAGAACCTCCTTACCGTCAAGGTAAACATCACCATCAACAAGTGACACATTCCTCTCCCAAACCCTAACGAGTAACTTAGCTAGTGTTGACTTACCACTGCCGGACTCGCCCACGACGCTAAGGTCTCCCCCTCATTTAGCTCAAAAGACACATTATCAACGGCCTTAACAATGCCCTTAGTAGTCGTGTAGTAAAGCCTTGCGTTTCTAACCTCGAGCAATGCCATACTCATCACCCATACCTAAGCCTTGGATTGACTACGGGTTCCGAGGCCATCGCAGTTAATATAAATACTACTGCCACGAAAGCAACGAGCAAACCTGGCGGTATAACCCACCACCAGTAACCAGATGTTAATGCACCGAATTCATCGGCGTAGTACAGGAGCATACCCCCCCACGTTGGATACTCAGAGCCTGCTAGGCCGAGGAAGTTTATGGATGCCAGAGTCAGTATTGCGCCAGGTACGTTCGTGACGAGTAGATACAGTATGTACGGAATTATCTGGGGTAATATGTGGTTCCTCAATATCCACATCCTGCTCGCCCCCCCTGCAATCACTGCTGATTCTATGTATTGGGCGCTCCTTATTTGCATTATCATTGCCCTAATAATCCTAGCCGATGCACCCCAGGACACAATTGCTAGGAACACAACGGCATCCCAAATACTCCAGCCGAACAGGACTGAGAAGACGATTAGCAATGGGAAGGCTGGCAATAATATCACGAAGTCCGTAAGTCTCATTAAGGACTCATCAACAAGCCCTCCATAAAATCCGGCCACGATGCCGATTACCACAGCTATAACCACTATTATTAATGCAGAGAGGAGACCAACCGCAAGGTCTATTGGGAAGCCCGCAAGTAGGCCGAGCCATAGGTCATGACCCTCATTATCAGTACCCATCAAGCCGTAGATCTGTCCCTGAAGCACTATTTCAAGGTCCTCCTTATTAATTACTGTTGAGTTTTGTGAAAATACGTAAAACACCATGACGAACTTATATGGTCCCTTCAACGGCACTAACTTACCATCATTAACGGTATAGAATAGATACGGCGTTGCAGATTGCCCAGTAGGTACAACACTGCTTATGTGGTATTCCTCACTATAGAATAGGTTGACTTGACTCACAACCTCTGGAGTCACACCGAGCGTCGTCACCCTCGTGTTAATAGGTAATGGGCCAAGTGTTATCTTGCTACCGTCAGGCCTATAAACTGTTATTGACACCACAGGAGGTTGAGACATGCTATATATGGCTGGGTTATTTACTACAATGAATAACTCATTCCATGGCTTATCATACTCATAATCAACGCTGAACGTGACTGTAATATAGGTAATTCCACTCTGTTGCTGGACTGTGAATGTGTAATCATGAACGTAAATCTGCGGTGAATATACAGGACCTATTATTGAGTCAATCCAGGCAGGCGGCGCATACTGCGGGTTTAACTGCCAATACTTTGGGTTATTCCATATCTTCGCGAAATTTGGCGGCAATACTATGAGTGCGTATATTGATACTACAATCAGGATTATGAATAATGCGGCAGCCACCTTACCGGTACTTGATGAGAAGAACTCCCTAACGATTTCACCAGGTGTCATTCCAAGAATCCTAAACTCACGCTGCTTTTTGGCCATGCCTATCACCTTATTCCCTTAGCCTTGGGTCAAGCATTATATAAACAATTTCCATTATGAATATTATCACGATATAAAGCAGCGTCGAGGCGTAAGTCAACGCAACCACGACAGGTAGATCAGGTGTTGGGGGGGAACCAACAATTGCTATGTTATATACGTAGCCCAACCCCCCACCAATGGAACACCATCTCTGTGACTAGGAAGCCGCCAAATATTATGAATGGTATTGTTATGAATATGCTCGTTAATATTGACGGCGCTGCAGGCCTGAGTATGTACCTATTCACCACATGGCTCTCGGGTAACCCCTTAATTTTTGCGAAGGTCACGAAGTCCTCCTGGGAAATGTTAAGTACGACGGTCCTTGCGAAGTACGCCCAACCACCAATATTGATTATTAACACTGTTATTAAGGGTAATGTGAAGTGCCATAGTAAGTCGAGAACCGCCTGCGGTATTGTGAATACCTTGGCAGGGTCTGTTAGCCATAGCTCATAGTACTTAGGGCTTATTATACCACCTGTTGGGAAGTAGATTGGTGAGTGAATCTGCGCTAAGTAGAATGAGAATACTAGTAGCATGACAATGCCAAGCCACCACTGAGGTATACCATTAGCTAAGGCCGCATAGTACATTACAGCCCTATCAGTCTTTGATCCATACTTAAGGGCTGACCTAAGCCCTATCTCAATCCCTATGAAGGCACTTAATAATATGCCAAATGTATCGAGAAGTATTGTTCCAGGCAGCGCGACAGTATTATATCAACAACCTTACCACCACCAATATTGCCATACTCACTTGGGAAGTATGAATAACCCCCCCAATTAAAGACAATCATATTATACATTATGTAAAGCGTCCTAATTGCAGGCGGTTTATTAAGGCCATAGGCATTCTCCAACTCAGTCATTATCTGAGTCTGTAACTGCTGTATCTGCGTTGAGTTGTAGTGACCATGAAGCATTAAGTGCATTATTATCGACTTCGTCTCCATCATTATCTCATCCTTAAGAATCTTCGACGCAGGACCTGCCAGGGCAAAGGATATTACAAAGAGTACTATGAATAGCAGAACGACGAGTGTCGCAGCCCTAACAGCAAGTGTCCTCGCAAGACCCATCGAACTTGAAGAGAATCCTTGCGTTATTTAAGCCTTACTAACGTTATGTAGGTCAATCTAGAATAAATATAAGAAAATAATTTTTAAGGGATTAAATTTTTACAAAAATAATTATTTCCTCCTTCTAACAGCCAACCAGGCGCCTATTGCAATTATTATTACAACTATAATTACTATTATGGCAATTAATAATGTTGTGCTCACTGTAGGCGGCTTCGTAACCTTAGGTGGCGGTGGTGGAGGCGGTGGAGGCGGCGGTGGAGGTGAGACTGTTAGTGATGTTACGTACTGAACGGGTATCGTGACTACGTTTGTGAATGCGTATAGTAATAGTTCGTAGGTTCCTGGCGTTAGTGTTGCGGTTACGTTGCTCGGTATCGTCACCGTCAACGTACCTGGCGTTGTCGAGGATGCGAAGGTCTCATAGACAATCTGCCAGTGGCTGGGTTAATCAGGTACACATAAGCCTCTGGGTTGCCAACAGCACTCACGCTGACCGTTAATGACGCCGTGGTGTTTGCGGTTATTGTAGTTGGTGATACCGAGGTTATACTAGGTATTAGATTAATGGGTACTGAGGTTACGCCTAACTTAACGAAGACCTGGTTGAACCAATACGTGTAGTTGTATGGGTAGCCACTCCATCTAACCAGTATTGCTGATTGCGGTGTCACAGTGGTTATGCTCTTGAGTATGTATGGCCCATTACTAATCCAGAAGTTGCCATAGGTGTTGTAGAAGTTGAGTGCGTCCTCATAGTCCTGTATGGCGGTTGCGGTTGCGTTTGGACCTAGGAAGTTATAGCCGTTGATTACGGCCCATGAGCCATTATCCCATATGTACCCAGTCTTAATCCAGTTCTGAAGCACACTGGCTAGGTACTGGTTGAACTGTGGTGACCTGAAGTCAGCCTGCGGTATACTTAGCGATTGAGCTTCACCGCTCGTGAATGCGTACTTACCCTGCTGATAGGCGTAAAACTCAAGGGCTAGGACAACCCATGGATTGGCAAATGACGGGAAGCCGGGTGCGTAGTATGCGGCCACGAAGTTGGGGTCTGGGAACCAGTAGTTGCCGTAAATCACCACTGTGCCGTTCGGGAAGAACTGCATGCCAACAATGGTGCTCACGGTTGGCGATATTGCACTACCAACGTCACTCGCAGTTGCCTGGTTGGGGGCCTAAGTCTGGCGCTCCAGTTGTTGTCGTAGCTGCTAGGTCAAACCATGTGTAGTAGTAGAAGATTATGTCTGCCATGCTTATTGGCTGGCCATCCTGCCAGTACTGACCCAGCCAGGTGCCGTTGAAGTATAGGTAGACAATGGACTTAGCGTAGTGTCCAGGCCCAACATCCTGCCACTTCTCAGCGGTCGCATTCCAAATAACGGCATTGGGTGGTACTGGGAATATCGCTGAACCATTCGGGCTAATTATTGCGTTCCAGGCACCCCCCCTAAGTGGCATTGGTTCGCCGGTGAATGGGTTATAGAAGGCGAATGGGTCGCTTGTGAACTCCTGAATGACGTCATATGAGTAAGCGTCTATTGAGATGAACCACCCGAAGTTATTCCATGGGAATTCACTGACGTGGAACATACCGACATTAAGCACGTTGGGGGGGTGAGCCGTTGAGTACGCGAACTTAATGCCTAATGGCCACTCAAGGCCGAAGATGCTGGGCATCCAGTTAGTTAGGTTCTGTATTGGATATGGGAATGTGGCTGCGACGAGCCAAACCCTAACGGCCTGCTGGAAGCAGTCATAGAGGGCGGTCTTTGAGTAACTCTCGAATTGCTGGAGTGATGTGAAGTTGCCTTCAGCAACCCACATGGTTATTGTATCAATTGTCGAGTTGGTGTACTGCCAATAGCCGGGCACGCCCCAGCCTGGCATGTCTCCAGTCCATGAGGCGCAGAAGTAGGCACCGGCGTAGGTGTCCCAGGGCTCTGGGTATATGGTCCAGGCCTCAGTGTATATCTGCCACTCCATCTGTGCTGGGTTAGAACCATAGACTATTGTAAGTGCCTCTGATAAGTCGCCGTATATTGGCTTGACTGTGAAGCCTAGGCTCTCGAGCTCTGACATGAACATCTGGCCAATGGCGTATCTGTATGGGTCATCCTTCCTAATGAAGAATATTATCGTGACAGGCTGCGGCGTAGTGCTATTGGGTGGTATGTAGTACCACTCGTGGTTGATGTATAGTATCCTGCCGACCCACGGATTATACATGCCGTCGAAGTTCGGCGTCGTGTTTATCGCCTGGAAGAGGGCGAAGATTGATTGATTAACGTAGGTTGGGTCGTAGTGTATATTTGCTTGAACAATCATTGGCTGGATTAAAAGCTGGCTGTCTATTGCGAAGGGCCCGGGCCAGTCATACATGGGTGTTGCATAGCCTGAGAAGACCTGGGTTATTATTGCGTGCCTATCAACTAGGTAGTTCATTAGGAATCTAAACTGCCAATAGGCAAATGGTTGAACGTAGTATTGCTTGGGTATGGGTTAAAGAGCAAGTCATAAGCTGAGGTTATTGCTGGGCTAACCATCTGAATGCCAGGTGTCGTACTTAACTGCGATAATACATTGGGCGGTAACGCGAATGGGTTTAAGTAAATGTCTATCTTACCTGATGTGAAGTATTGAACAGCCTCTGTCGGTGTAACTTCATATAGGTTTACCGTTGATGGCATTGTTTGTTGGGCATTAACAGCAAGGCCTAGCACTAAGAGCGCCGTTATTAACGCCGTTGCAGTTAGTACAAGTATTTTGTGGTTCATCCTCCATTGTTTAGGCATATCAAGCTAACCTGAATTAAGCTTTTAAACTTTTCCATGTATATTAATTATTGATTCTGTAAATCCAATTATTAATAATGCAATTACTATTATAAATAATATTGTGAGTATAATTGTTAAGGCATTAATCATCTCAGGTCTATAAATACCGATTATCGTAACCTCCCCCCCATTACCAACCGATGTTAAGTTAAGCCTAGTTATTGTTGTGAAGTTTAATTCCTTTAATTGATAAGGGCCTAAACTAGCCGTATAATAAAGCGTTAATGTTATGTTAGTTTCAGGCACCCACTTAACCACTGTTACGTTAATACTCAAATTACTATCGTTTGTCTCTAAGATAAGAAATATAATCCCCCCCGATGGATTTACCGTGAACGAACCATTAATTGGAGGCCCTTTATAGTAATAATGTATATTAAATGGATTTAATATTATATATGCAGCAAGAATAACGGTAATTATGCCAATTATGTAGGCGGCAATCACAAATTTATTTCTAAGGATTTCACGGAGCATTAAAAACACGCATTTTACCCTTATACCTTTAACTTCGTCCTTCTCCAGAGTCTCCTCGCTGGGTTCGTTAATACCCTCCTATCGGTCTTAGCAGTTACCCAAATTGGTGGTGCCCTATTTGACTTACCCGCCGCCGCAAGCCTTAACTTCTTACCCAATGGCTTATTCCTGGCCATGCCCATCACCTATACCTTATCCTGAACTCCCTATGGGTCTGTTTATAAATTGTTTCCAGTATCTTCTTGAGGTCCTCATCGGTTATGGGAACCCTAATCCTGCCAGACTGGGCCAGGGCAATTAACTGCTGCTCAAGGGCCTCAACGAGTTCTGGCTTAACAACCCTAAGATTATCAAGTCTCTCCCTGGCCTCAGGCGTTAGTATTACCCTGAGCACGGCCCTCCTCTGGGCAGCCAATTCCTGCTTCTTCCTCTCCTCCTCAATCTGCTTCTGAAGCTCCTGGAGCTTCTTCTGCCTAATGGCTTCGAGCTCGTCCTCACTCACCTCCTGGTCACCACCTGTCTCCTCTCCATAATCTTCGTCAATAGACATGGCATAACAAAGATAGTGAGCCTATTTATTAACCTTAAACCCTTATTGAACCCATGGATTTAATTTATTCAGTAGTTGTTTTGGGTGTCAAATACTTGGCAAGCTCAGGTCTTTGCTTAATTAATTCCTTAAATATATTTAGTGCGATCTTGTCAAGTAATGACCGGCCCTGTGGCGTTACAACCCTACCCTCCTTAGTCTTAGTTATGAGACCGGCAGTCTCGAGTTGATGAAGTATATTCCTAATTATTGCACCACCAGCCTTCCTCGTCCTCTCACTCCTGACAGCACTACCGACCTTAGCCCTATAGCTAAATGCCATCCTTAGGCTGCCAAGTCCTACAGGGCCATTTAGGTAAATTTTTTCTTAAAACGGCGGCAGCCCTTATGTACCACCAATCCTCCTGCATTGGAGGCCTATCCTTATTCGGCCCGGTCTTAACGAATACGCCCAGTCTGGCGGCTTTACCTGGGGGTACGTTTTCCTTCAGGTACTTAGCCAATTCCCTAATCAATAGGTCCGCCGGTACATCCTTAACGCTAACCAAGGCTGATCAGGAATACGGGGGGGGTAGTTAGGGTTAATAAGCATTTACTTTATGTGGCCATTTAATTCCCGAGATCTTGAAGGTAAAGGATTTAACTATGGCGCTTTAATAATTGAATTCATGACATTCTCCATAGTGGCCACTGACGAAACCGACGTGGGCGTCGCCGTCGCGTCTAAATTCATAGCCGTGGGCGCAATAGTGCCTCAGGCCAAGGCTGGCATTGGTGCTGTGGCGACGCAGTGTTACGCAAACCCGAGATTAGGTTCGTTAATACTTAAGTTGCTTGAATCAGGCCTTAATGCTAATGATGCATTGATTAAGGCACTTGGCGAAGATTCAGGTAGGGAGGAGAGACAGCTAGGTGTTGTGTCCATACGAGGCGATGCAGCCGCTTACACGGGTTCTAAATGCCCTGAGTATGCAGGGCATATAGTGGGTAGTGGTTATGCCGTTCAGGGTAACATACTCGCTGGTCCCGAGGTTCTTGAGAGGATGGCTAGAGCCTTTGAGGCAAAGCGAGGTGAGTTAGTGGATAAATTACTTGAGGCCTTATCCGCCGGCGACGCGGCCGGCGGAGATAGAAGGGGGGGTAAGCAATCAGCAGCTATTATAGTGCTTAGGCCGGGTGGCGGGTACTTAGGCCTAACCGATACGTATGTTGATCTTAGGGTTGATGATCATCCAGACCCCCCCGTTTCTGAGTTACGTAGGTTATTCAGTATTTGGGAGCTAACGCTGTTGAGTAGAGAGGATCCTAATGATGTGGTTCTAAAGTCTAATGTTGCATTAACCGTGCAGAGGATCCTGAAGGGACTCGGGCTCTATAGTGGTGATGTTAATGGTAATTGGGATGAGGCAACTGAAGAGGCCTTCAGGGCATGGGCCGGCCTTGAGAACTTTGAGAATAAAGTTAGGAATGATGATAAGATTTGGGGGGGATCAGTTTATCGTTATTTAATAAATGAGGCTAGGCGTAGAGGGATTATTGATTAATGATCAGAAGGATTAATAAATAGGTTGTTCTGTGGGTTTGTGCAATGGCCATTAAATTCTGCCCGAGATGTAGAAGCATAATGGTTTTAACAAAGAAGGATGGGAAGACTATTTGGAGATGCCCCAAGTGTGGCTATGAGGAGGAAGCTAACGTTAATGGTGCGAAGCTTGTTGAGAGGACTACACTGGCCAGGAGGGATGATAAGCCAATAGTACTTACCAAGTCTGGCGAGGAGGCGTTACCCAAGGTTAGGAAGACCTGCCCAAGGTGTGGCTATGAAGAGGCGTATTTCTGGGTTCAACAGACCAGGGCAGCTGATGAACCACCAACCAGGTTTTACAAGTGCGTCAGGTGTGGGTACGTCTGGCGTGAGTACGAGTAAAACCATAATTACTGGGTAATACTGTTTCTGCTGAGGATGTAGAGTTTATATTTAAGTGGCGGTTAGGTAATTTGATGTCTGAGGTAAAGATAACATACCCAGATGCGAAGGAGTTCTCGCAAATAATAGATGCAGTATCCGCGTTGATTGAGGAGGCAAGCTTCACATTGGCAGGTGATGGTCTTAAGCTAAGGGCCTTGGACCCATCTAGGACTGCAATGATCGACCTATTAATACCCAGAGAAGCCTTTGAGGAATTCCCTGAGAGCCTTAATGAGGAGGTTAGGATTGGCGTGAACTTTGACGACTTCAAGAAGTTATTGAGGAGGATTAAGAAGGGCGATAAACTGGGCATGGAGGTTAGCGAGGGTAAGCTTAAGGTTAAGCTTGTCGGTAAGGCCTCAAGGACAATGACATTGCCATTAATTGACATTGGCGCTGAGGAATTACCAACACCGAAGGTTGTATATACGGTACTCGCCAAGGTATCCAGTGATGCACTAAATGAGGCGCTTAAGGATGCTGACGTAATCGCCGATGCGGTTAAGTTTGATGCTAAGGATGATGGTTTATACGTGTCTGCAAGCAGTGATAAGGGCGATGTTGAGGTTAAGTTTGAGAAGGAGGGTGAGGTGATGTTTGAGTATGATCTTAAGGAACCTGCAACTGCTAAGTACAGCCTTGATTACTTGGTGGACACAGTATCAAAGGCGTATAGGATTAGCGATATAGTCACTATTGAGTTTGCCACGCAAAAGCCCATTGCGCTCACGTTTGAGATTCCAATGGGTGGTAAGTTAACGTATTACATAGCGCCAATGATTGAGTAATTTCACGCCATAAATAATTAAATAATACATTTTACGCTGTAAAAATGATTTTAATGTGGAAATTAATGATGTAGGTGTTTCATATGCCAGGCTTCATTGATTTAGTTAAGGTGTTATTTAGGAATTACTATAGGGGGGGTGTTGATCTATCTGAAATTAATGATTTAGAAAGAAGGGAGTTTGGTTTTCAATTCTTCGATAAGGAGGGGATGGTTAGGCACATGGCCTTTAAGAGTAGTGATGAATTGAGGCATTACCTAGTGAGTAATGTTCCATCCCACGTATACTACTCATCAGCCTTTACAATGACCCGGCTAACCAGGACATGGACGCCAAGGGTTGGCTGGGTGCCGATTTGATCTTTGACATTGATGGTGACCACCTACCCACGCAGAATTGTCAAGGTGTTGAATTAATGACCCTTGAATGCCTTAACGATGCCACTGAGGAGGTGAATAAGCTCGTTGATTTCCTGATTGAGGATTTCGGATTTTCAGATTCATCAATTAAAATATTTTTTAGTGGACATAGGGGTTATCACGTACATATTGAGTTACCCGATGTGCGAGGCTTGACTGATGAGGAGAGGAGGGAGATAATTGATTACTTACTGTTACGGGGCTTTGATATCGAGCGCTTAATTAGGGGCAATGTCATCCTCATAGATGCTAAGTTAAGAGGCATTGGTGGTAGACTTGCATCATTAATTCACGAGTTAGACCCTGACCTCCTCAACAGCCTCAGTAATAGGAGGAGACCTAGTAAGTACGTAATTCGAAAACTTGATTCCCTAAACTCCGTAATTAGTGAGCGCTTATCTACGCACGTCGATGAGGTGGTTACGATGGACGTGCATAGATTAATTAGAATGCCCAACTCACTTCATGGTAAGACAGGGCTCAGGGTTGTTAGGGTTAGTCCAAGTGATTTGGAGAGGGGGGTGTTGACTTCATAGTTGATAAGGCAATACAGTTTAGGAGGGGTTCATTAACGTTAAGATTAATTAAGAAGTTACCTGTAAGGAGAGTCCTGGGCGAGGACGTCGGCGGTGATGAGGGGGGGAGTATTATTAAAGTGCCAACCTACGTCGTATATACCTAGTAATGAGTGGTTGGGGGGGTGAGCCAGTTGATTAGTGATGTGCTTAGGAGGTTAATGGATTTCACAAAGCTTGAGGTGAGTACTGAAGAGATCCAAAGGCCGCCATTTGAGTCGTATGCCCAATTGGTGCAGGAGTTGAATAGTAAATTATTAACGAGCGGTAATGTACTTGATAAGGAGCTTGTTGAAACAACGATGAATATGGTTAGGGAAACAATAGCAATACTTGTTAGGAAGAGGATTGAGAAGATAATGAGATATTATCAAGCGGGTAAGGAAGTGCCTCAGGATGCATTACTCCCTGAAGAGAGGAGATTTCTGATGCCGTTATTAGAACTCAGGATTGCTGAGGCGCCAAGGAGTGAGGTTCAGGGGCTGGCAATTGTGTCGTTTAAGAAGGGGGTTCCCAGTACTCTATAGTGTTCGCCTAGTAACGATAGGTCCATTCTCGCAATTCGATGTTGCGGCAATACCGAGGAGTGATGCTGAGGAGCTTCTTCGTAGGGGGGGGTTATCGACATTATTCGTTAGGATTAATGGAGGTAAAAATATAAAAGGGGGGGTTTTATCCTGTGGTTACTTCGTGAAGTTTCCCAAGGTTGTGAGGGTTTATTGCCCAAGGTGTAATGCGTATACGGAGCACACAGTGACAATCTACAGCCATGGGAAGAGGAGGAACCTGGCCGAGGGACAGAGGAGGTACTTAAGGAAGCTCAAGGGCTATGGCTCCAGCAGAAAGCCTAAGCAGAAGAGGTTTGCTAAGACTACGAAGAAGATCGTCGTTAAACTTCAATGTAGGCAGTGTGGCTATGTGTTAATGAGGACTGTTGGTAGGTTAAAGAAGCTTGAATTAGCAGAGACCAGGTGAGGTGGTGATAATGCCCACCAACTGGCGTTCAGTCCTTGTTCCAAGGCCGAGGTCGAGGTTCCTGAGGGTTAGGTGCAATAATTGTGGTAATGAGCAGGTGGTCTTTGATAGGCCGGCCATGGTTGTTAGGTGTTTAGTCTGTGGTAACGTGCTCATAGAGCCGACTGGTGGTAAGGGTAGGATTGTCGGGGCAACCGTGGTTGCCGTATACGAGTAAAACAATGAAAAAGTATAAATTGCATTCTGCCTCCTCACATAGTCAATGAGTAAGAAGGAGGAGAAGGTAGACGATATTAAGAAAAACGTGTTATCAGTGAGGATAGCCAGGAAGGAACTACCCGACATCGGTGAGTTAGTCATTGGAACTGTATATAGGATATTGGAGCATGGTGCGTATGTTCTACTTGATGAGTATGGAGCATTGAAGCTTATGCGCCAATTAATGAGATTGTTCAGTCCTGGTTCCACGACATTAAGGATTACCTAAGACTGGGACAGAAGACTGTGTTCAGGGTTATTAGGGTTGATGCGCGTAGGAAGCTTGTTGATGTTTCGCTCAGGAAGGTTAGGGAGGAGGAAAAGAGGGAGAAATTGACGAAGTGGAAGAGGACACTTAGGGGTGTGAGACTTCTTGAGCTTGTCGCTAAGAAGTTGAACATACCACTTGATAAGGCGTTACAGGACTTTGGGTGGAAGCTAGAGGATTACTACGGAGACTTCCTATCAATATTTGAGAATGTGGCTAAGTATGGGCCGGGCGACCTCAAGAAGTTGGGCCTTAACGATGACGTTATTAACGCAATCGTGGAAATAGCTAAGGAGAGGGTTGAGGTGGAGCCTGTGGAGATTTCGGGCATAATTAGGGTGATAAGCATTAAGCCTGATGGCGTTAGGCATGTTAGGGATGTCCTGCTTAAAGCCATGGAATTAGCCAAGAAGGAGGGAGCCGAAAGCGTCCGAGTATACACAATAGGCCCTCCCAGGTACAGAATAGACATTGTTGGTAAAGATCCAAAGAAATTAGAGCAGGTGCTTAAGGATGTGGTTAACCTAGTCACTACGGAGATTAAGAAGAGGGGGGGTGGCGAGGCAAGTTTCACAAGGATAGGCGAGTAGACCAGGCGGTGATTATGGACTCAATACTAAGGAGGTGTAAGAGCTGTGGTAGGTACACCCTAAAGAAGGATAAATGCCCATACTGCGGTGGCGAACTTGAAGTGCCGCATCCGCCCAAGTACTCGCCTGATGATAAGTACGGTAAGTATAGGCTAATCATGAAGATTATGAGCGGTAAAATTAAGCTTAACCCAGACGTGGTGAACGCAATTATTTCGAGGTCATCCCAATCCGATTCTCAATGAATTTAAGTTAATGTTTGATTACGCGCTAATGCCTCAAGAACTTTGTAATTAACCTTATAAATTATCACCCAACCATACGGCCTAGAGACATAGACAAGCTGGGCCCAGGGTGGTGGTTGCAATAGGTAGTACCAAGGCGTTATTGGCCCGTTATAACCTGGTAGGCAATATACGTTAGTTTAAAGGAGGTGGCGTTTACACTGGGCATTATCGTTGGTACACCCTCAAATATCCAGTATGCCGGCATACCTCTTATGGTGCATGTTGACCACACCATGTATGATGAATCAACGACCTCGGAGTTGAACATTAGGTCGTAAAGCGTAACGTTGTATGCCGCGTAAAATGTGGCATTGGCGTATGGTACGTAAATTGCCGATGAACCAACCTGGCAGGGGGGGATATGAAGGTATTCAATATGTAATTATTTGTGTAACCTGCTATCCTAGCCATCCAATAACTCTTGGCGAAGTCACCACCCGCTGGGTACTCAGGTATGAGTACGCATACTGACCCAAGGCCATAATTCGTCAAATTCACTGGGAATACTGTATATGGCTCGAAGATTAATATGTACTGTGGGTCGTGTAACTCATTCAATTTATCTAGGACACCCGTGTAATTATATGGATTAGACATGAAGAAACTGCCTATCAACGCTATTTGTGTACTATTCACAGTTGAATTATCGGCCAAGCTAGTCCTATTCCCTATAACCGCAATCCAATAACCGTAATCCCACCACGAGAGGACAGTCGCATTTGGCGGAGTGTTGTAGGATAGCCATTGAAGTGCGTCTAACCAGTCAGGCGTTGGTATTGGCGGCGTCACAGTACTAACTATTTGCTGGGGCATTATGGACATCGATAGGGCAGGCTGTATATTGACTACCAGGGCAATGGCTAGTACGACACCGAGTAACGCCGCTATGGATAGACCAACGAGGATGCGCCTATTTAACGCGAGCTCCGTGAGCTTCACGAAGCCATATGCCGTGGCAGGCACCCAGAATAGCCCAAGCAACATGAATAGCCAGACCTCAGACGATGCGAAGTAGGCCGCGGCCAGTGATCCAAGGCTAATTAGTATTGCTGGGAGTGACAGTGACATAACCGAGAGTAGTATTGTGTATATTACGAATGGTACTGTTATTGAGATATTATACATACTTTGTTGGAGAGTTGATGGGGAGTGCTCAGCAACACTTTGTACAATGGCACTCCTGGCCAGTGGTAATAATGCACCAAGGAATTTACCACCCACCGAGGTGAAGCTTAGCCCAATTACTACAGCCACAAGCACGACTATGGCTATGAGGAAATACCTGACCACGGGAACCATTATCCTCGGGTACCTTGGGTATAGCTTGATTAGGGCGTAGGCTATTATTGAAAATAGTAATGCTGCGTTTGCCACACCACCCATTCCGGATATTAATGTGTGGAAGCCGTACCTAGGTGTTATGGCTACAAAGGCTGAGAATCCAAGGTCAGTGAGTACGTAGGTTATGACCAACTTATCTATGGTGAATGGTAGGCTTTGTCTCCTGGCGATCCTAATGAGTAGGTAAAGCAGTATTATTATTGTGAATAACCCGTAGAAGTTCCATAGGAATACATAGGAACCCCCCCACACCCAGGTTGTTATTCCATTAAATATTGCCGAGAGTATGGCAAAGAGTATCCAATAATTATCCTTTCTGGTTAAGGACTCAATATAGAAGGCTATGCCTAAGGTGGCTATGAATTGGAATATTGGCTCAGCCGCAAACCAACCGGCTGTACCCCTCTGCAGAAACATCGTGGTGAATACGGACCATAAAGCCGCCAATAGGCCAACGTACTTGCCACCAAGTCTATAGCCGAGGTAAAACATTGCTGGGACGACTGCAGCATTGGCTATTGCGGGAAGCAGGATGACTGATTGTAGTAAATCAAAGCCTAAGTGCGATAATACCTTATACGCAAGTACGCCTAACCAGGAGACACCTGGCGATAGTATTATAGTCCAATTAATACCCCCCCATGGATACCAGAAGTGAGTGAATATCACGCCGTAGCCCTTATGAAGCCACCAAAGGAGCCCCCCCTGATCGTTCCGTACTTAAGCATTTGCTCAGTCATGAAAAGCCTTATGTATGGGTCGAACTCGTTTATATACCAGCCATAGAGTAACACGGGGGGGTATAGCCTTAAGTAATAGGCGAGTAATGTGAAGGAGACCGTGGCCGAGAGTATTGCAATCCACTGAGTAACCCTCACGTCAAGTGGTACAGTAGGCATTGCCTGGGCAATAGTCTCCACCCTAGCCTTGCTGGCGGTCTTCGCCTTACTCATTACGGCTTGATTAAATAATCAATTTAAAAGTATTTTTCACAGGCAGGGTACGAAAAACAAATTAGTACGCGGATGACTCACTGACTGTGGAGTGCGTCGAACTAGGTAATAATGTTTCCCAAGCCGTAATATGCAGGAGAGGCGCATATCTACTCATGTGGTCTGTCTTGGGTAAGGACGTGATACTACCAGGTAATCCTGATAAACCGACGTGGAGCGGTATGGCAATAATGATACCGTTCGCGAATAGAGTGAGGGGGGGGTGGGGGGGGAGTATGAGTTTGAGGGTGTAAAGTATTACCTGCCCAGGAATGAGGAGGGTCACGCGATTCATGGGCTCGTCCTGAATGAGGAGTGGGACGTCATATCCATAGGTGAAGACAATGTAGCACTTAAGCATGTTCTTAATCACCCTGGTTACCCGACTGAATTAACATCAATAATTAAGTACGCACTTAATGATGAGAGTCTTAATGTCGAGATTATTGTACGAAATACGGGGGGGTTAAGAAACGCACCGCTGGTTGTTGGTACCCACCCATACTTCATAGTCAGTGATGATTGGAGGATGAGCATCCAGGGAGATGCGCGGATTTGTGAGTCGATTAACAAAATACCAACTGGTAGATTAATACCATTTAACTTAGATGATGTTGTAAGGAGGGAGTTTGATGATTGCTTCTTAATAAGTGGCGACATAACGTTAGAATCCCAATACTCAATGATAAGGATGGTACGGCGCAACATGCCCTATGTCCAAGTATTCACGGGAGTACCCAACGCAGTCGCCATAGAGCCAATGAGCGGCGCGCCGGACGCGTACCACAATGGTATGGGATTAACCATAATAAAACCAGGTGAGGAAGAGAGATACGGCTTCACGATAAGCGTCTTAAGAATCTAAACGAGAAAAACTAAAAAATCAATAATCTACACCATACTTGGCCCCCGTAGCTCAGCATGGATAGAGCGGCGGCCTTCTAAGCCGTAGGTCGTGGGTTCAAATCCCACCGGGGGGGCCGCCAGGCGTTTACTTCATTCCCATTACTCATTTATCACGCTATAATGAGACTTCTCGTTAATAGAATTAATTTTTAATCGCCAGCACTATATGTACGATAATAGATAATTGAGGTTTCTGGTCTCTGATTAATGATGAAACCCTGCCCAGTATGATAAAGAATCAAGATACTATATTACTATAGGGATTAGGTTTTATTTAGATTCTTCAAAAATTCTCTCAATTTCCCTATTAACTCAAACACAGCCTCCCTATGCACCTCGAATTCCTCCCTATCCATGAAGTTGTGGTAAAAGTTTGCATGTAGTCCTTCAGCCATTCTGAAGTTTGTTAGGATTGATTTATCCTTAGTCTCCTTGTACAGCCTTCCAATTATTACGTCGTAATCCCTGTGGCTGTAGTGATCCCAACCCCTTAATTCAGCAATTGCATTCAGTAAAGCCGCAATAGCGCCCCAGTACTTCTCACCGGCCTGAACCAGATCACCCTTATTGTACAACTCATCGGCAGCCTTAAGATAATCCTCGCTCAACCTTAGGTAAACCTCAACCTTACGCGGTGGGTCAAGTCTCTCCGTCACTATGTCAATTATGAATTCCTCAATATCCCTATCACCAGCTAACTCCCTAAGCAACTCCGCGATCGTCGGCGATAACACTAATGCCACAGGAATAAAATCGCTATGTTTATTTAATCCCTTTCTACATGATTTTACGGGCTCAGAATGAGTTCTCTCACCTCATCTATCATTTCCCTCACTTTATCTAACTCCTTCCTCACGAATTCTTCGTCGCACAGACCATCATAAAAGCAATCAATGTGCAGAAACTTCTCCCTAGCTGCGTACCTATCCCTTAGATAATCAAGGCCAAGCCTGCTCAAAGCGTCCCTTCTCTCCCTATATGTCCTGGCTTCAATACCCTTAGCTCTGAGCAAGGCCTCAATGGCCTTACTAACCGCTAACCACCCCCCCTTCTCGGCCGCATCCCTAAGTAGCATTGGGTCTCTAGACTTGGCGTACTCATTCAATTCAGCGATGGCCATCTCTAGCGCCTTGACGGCATCATTTAATGACTCACTCATACATACCATAAGGTAGTGACAACCAATTTAAGCATTTATGTTTAGGTACGTCTTCAATTTATTAATTAATTTAATGGCATCCTCCCTATGGGCATCAAAGGACGCCTTTCTCAGGAAGCCATGATAGAAATTTGCGTGTAGAGTCTCAACACTTGAGAATAGCCTGGTGTATTCAGGATCATGGGTCACCTCTGTTAGGTAAGATGCTATTTCCCTAAGGTCCCTATGACTGTAATGGGGGGGCATCCCTAATTTCTCACCAACGATATTAAGCAGGGCCGTCACGGCACCCCAGTACTTCTCACTAGCCTGCACCAAATCGCCCTTAGCATAAAGCTCCTCGGCAACTCTAAGGTAATCTCCATGAAGCTTCAAGTACAGTTCAATCCTACGTGAAGGGTCGAGCCTCTCAGCTATTAGGTCAATGATAAACTCCTCAATATCCTTAACACCAGCCAGCGTCTTCAGTAGCTCCGTAATGGTTTACGATAACGTTAACCCCCATATTATTATGAATGCCACGCCTTAGGATTTTAAGCCTCCTTACGATGCACAGCATACGCCCATTAGGTGTTGTAATGCTTTTCACTCACTTATGTACTTACGCAATGCAAACAGTATTCCCAGTGTTACTATTAGTACCATGAATGATGTTATACGAACTATTCCCAGACGGACCAGCCCACGGAGCATGCAAAGTAGCAGGAGCACCAAAACCAACAGGATGCGTATAACGAAAATATAAAAATCCATCATACTTAAAAATACTCTTCATAACTCACCTGCTTCATTAAATAACTTTTTAACCAATGAGAGAACCTTCTCAGCATCATTAAGTGCCCGCTCAGCATCTATCCTAGTGTACAATTCCTCAGGAGGTATTCCACTCTCTTCATCACCATACATTGAGAACTCCCTCTCCTTCCTTAGGCTCCTCGATATTGATGCCAACTCATCGATATATTCCTGAAACCACCCAGGAACTTACTACGTTCCCTTCTGAGTACTGGACCAACATCATGCCACCTCGGCGGCTCCACACCGACAATTCTCAGTGCAGCCTTAAGCAGTAATTCAACGGCCTCCTGGCACTGTCTAACTACGTATGGATAATTACCACCGCTTAATGCTTCTCTTGCATGCTTTATCCTTTCCATAGCCTGGTTGATATAGGACCTTGCCATCTCAAGATTATTCAATTTCAATCACCTCGCCAAATCTATAGTCTTTCTTTAGGACCAGTACCAAGCCTTATCACTAACCCAGACCCTCATCGCGCCCAATTCCCTTAGCCTGTTGATTATTCTTGTAAGCACTCCCTCAAAAAATCCGTCCTTATCATAAACAATCACGGCATCCTCAGTCATATCCAGATAAAGCGGTGAGAATCTCCTAGCTTCCTCCCTAGTCTTTATTAATGGGGGGGATAATGTAATGGCGTAGCCCCTATTCATTAACTCATCAAGTAATGGCTGAACCTCATCCTCGGCCCTCTCAAACATCTTAATCCTATCAGAAATGGGCTTAGGCAACTCCTCAAAAATCACTAGCATATCAATATCGCTATCCTTACGTTGATCACCTCTTGCAACGCTGCCGTAAATAATGAGTGAAACTAGGTTATCACCGTATAACTTAATCAATGAGTTCAGTAGGCTCTGAATGACCATCCTATAGGGCTCCTTAATGAAGTCAAGGCCCTTCCTAAACATTTAATTAAACCCACCATAACTTATTCGTAAAGATAAAATTTTAACTTAACGCCCCCCCTAAATTCAATGAAGGTTACAGAGACCTGTTAGACATCCTTACCCTTATCTGTGATGTGAATTATCGTTGAATACCAATTATCTCAAGTCTGATTAAACCCAGGTCTTCAAGTCTGTACAGCATGTCCATGACATCATTGATATTAAAACCAGCTATTTTAAAGCGTTCAGAAACCTCCTCAAGCTTGATACTATCCTGGCCCTTCCTATCACAGGTGTCGCCAATAATCCTTAAGACTGTCTTCTCCCTCTCGCCTAATTCTGCAGACATCATTTTATTTATTACATAACTTATTAATAAGGATTTTTATATTTAGAACAATTTAACTTAATACACATATTTAATAATAAATAATATTAAATTAATGCAGTAATTCAATACAAGAATCAATTATTATGTCTTCGGCATAACCCTTATTAAGCTTCATGGAGGTACTCCCATGATTGCCTATGCCATTGAGTAAGGATACTAAGTACATAAAATCAATAAATGGTAATGTTTCTGTAATAGGTATGGGAACGTGGGGTATAGGCGGCGGTTTTTGGTCACCTGACTACTCAAATGATGAGGATTGGGTCAGGGCATTGAGGAGAGGAATTGAGTTGGGGATGACTCTCATCGATACGGCGGAGATGTATGGTGGAGGCCATGCAGAGGAGCTGGTTGGTAAGGCGATAAAGGGCTTCCCAAGGGAGGAACTCTTTATAGTTACTAAGGTTTGGCCGAACCATGCCCGCTATGATGATGTTATTAGGTCTGCTAGGGCTAGTAAGGAGAGGCTAGGTACGTACATAGATCTCTACCTACTTCACTGGCCTGCCACTGATGTGCCTATTTGCGAGACGATGAGGGCCTTTGAGAGGTTGATAGATGATGGTGTGGTTAGGTTTGTTGGCTTGAGTAATTTCGATGTTGAGGGTATCGAGAGGGCTAGGCAATGCTTCAGTAAGTATGACATTGCTGCTGTGGAGAATAGGTATAGTCTCCTCCATAGGGTTGATGAGGCGTCAGTAATACCATACGTGCAGAGGAATGGAATGCTTTACCTGGCATATACGCCACTTGAGAAGGGCGAGTTTGCCCGTAATGAGTTTCTCGGAAATATTGGTAGGAAGTATGGTAAGACAGCAATACAGGTTGTGCTTAATTGGTATATAGGAATTGACAACCTGGTGCCAATACCGAAGGCAGGTAAGGTTGAGCATGTTGAGGAGAACGCAGGTGCCATGGGCTGGAGATTAAGTAAGGAGGATTGGGACGCAATAAGTACTCACTTCCGTAGGGTTTAATGATGCCAAGGACATTAACAATAATTAAGTACGCGGAGATAATATCACTGGCGTTATTAATCGTGAGCCTAATACTGCTAGTGATTCCATCAAACCAGGGCGTAATCACTACGTACACGTGCATAAACGGTGAGTTAAAAAGCAACACAACATGCATATTCCCTCAAGTAGTTAAGATTAATAATTACGTAATTGGTAGCGCATTAGTTTTAATAAATAATGGACAACCCGAGAGACTAAGTAATGGGTCAATAATAGCGAGAGAAATCACGTTAATGCCAGCAGTAAGCTATGTTAGAATAATCAATAATTCGCAAGTCACGTTCAATATTTATAATCCAACGAGTAAATGGGTCAATATCACACTACCGGGCTCATGCATCCTCACGATAAATGCCACAATACTTGGCAGTGGTTATGTATCAATTACCGTATTAAGCGATGGGAGAATCATTGATTATACGCCATACACATACTCACTATTCACAACAACCCAAGCCGATAATAATCTTGATATAATAATTAAACCGGCTGTTCCGTTATCATGCCCCCCCTGCATAAACACGATAGTCAACATACTAGTGAATGGTACATGCATTCAACGTAGTAATGCTATCATAACATCAGTGGCGTACGTTAAGGGTAATAATGCGGTTAATAATCTCCATGGTATGTACGCATTAATACTTATGTTAATCTCATTAATCATGCTTACGGCTTCATTAATCCTTAGCACTAGGCGGTGAGCATGGAGCATAAAGCATTTATAATTTGCTAATAAGCCAAGGTTAATGCCTGGGATTAATGAGATAGTTCAGGAGGAGGCCAAGAAGATTGTGAATAAGTACCTTGAGCAGGTAAATGAGAGAATAAATAAGGCCAGGGAGGAATTGCTGAAGAAGGTTGAGGAGATAAGGAACCTTAAATAACAGGGCCGTAGAGCTTAACCACGAAGTCCCTCGGTATGCCCTCCAGGAAAGCGTTTAACAACGTAATGACTAAGTCACTCTCAATGAATTTAAAGTGCACGGCGGCCAGGGCAGCGCCTGGCGAGAATTCAGTAAATAGTGATATCATCGAGTCCTCAAGGTCCTTTGCAAACCTGTAACTGAATGGACCAAGGTATTGAACCAATAACCTAAGGTCTGACGAACCTGCGACCTTAATTAATTGATCAACTGACGGAAATACCGAGGCCATCTCCTCAAGTATCCTCGTTGGTGACTCGCCGTATATCTTCACGGCTGTACTGAATACTGCACCTGAACGTATTGCTAATTCATTTATTAATTCCTGCGATATACCCCATAACTTACTCCTCAATATAACGTTAAGGTTATAAAAGTCAACAAGCTCCTTGATAAACCTATTAACTGAATAATCAATCCTAGCCAAACGCATTAGATACTCTATAAATGCCTTATCAATGAGCGTATCAATAAGCATCACGTTATACTGAGGATACTGCTTACTAATCCTTAGGAAGATATCAAGTGCTGGACCAGCTGGGTGCTGAAGCTCCATTAACTTATTACGTAAATCCTCAACATCCCTAACACTCATTATCGCAGCCAGAACATGCCTTCTACCAAGCTCCTCCTCAACAGTTACGTTAATTAAACCCTCTAATGATCCGCCGCCCTCCAATCCCCCTCGTTAATGACTTAGCTATTACTTTAACATTCTCAAGCTCAAACCTCACCAGGTATGACTTCAGAATGGTGGATGCCGGCGATGGCACCGACGATGCCAATGAACTTATTGACCTAATTATGTGAGACCTAACCTCATTAGTTACTTGAGCCTCATCAACTATCTTGCCCAACCTCTCAAGGGCATCCCCCCCATACTCAGTACCCTTTAACACATTCACTGCATCATCAAGGGTCTGGGCCAGTATCAAGGCGTTCAACTTATCCTTACTCAAGTACCTAGCCCTTAACCCCCCCCTAACCCTAGGGCCAAGCGCTGTTAATTTAATTACGTAATTACTCGACATTCCCCCCCTTACTCACCAATTAATGTCTTAACAACCTCATCAACGGTTTTATCAATCGCATTATTGACCCTCCTCCTGAACTCCTCAACCTCCTTACGTAACTGTTCCGAGTACTTGCTCACCTCATTCTCAATCTCCCTAGATCTGTTCTCCCTATACTCATTAATAACCCTCTTTATGTACTCCTCAACCTCACCCTGAACCTTAACCTTAACCTCATTTATTAACCTGCAATCTCAGCATCATTACTATCCCTTAGCTTGTACACCTCATCAACCTTACTATCGACCTTCCTAAGAATTTCATAAAGCCGTTCTAAGGACACGATAAGGATTTTGCGATGAGGCCTTAAAAATATTATTGCATCATAATTGATTATGACGCGTTGGTATAAGCCGTGGCTTATTGTTAATGATAAATAATGGTAAAGACCTAAAAATATCCCTTAAATTCCGTGGTTAATGGATACTAAGGATATTGTAAGGGCTTTCAGGTTCATAAGCATTGCACTATACGTAGTGATAATAGTAATAACCGTGGTCTTAGGCGCCGTGGCATTGTACTTAGCCGTTAGGGATATTGTATCGTTGATTCCCTTCTCCTCAATATCTGACGTGAAGATACTAGGTGCCTTATCTGCGGTGTTTCTGGTTGTCATAGCGTTGGAATTTGTCGACATGTTCCTAGAATATATAAAAACGGGCACTGTGGTCGTAGACCTGGTGCTTGCGGTGGTCCTCACGGCAATCTCAAGGGAATTACTACTTTATGTAGCATCGCCAGGTGCATCTTTCAGTTATGGCATACTACTGGTGGCCAGCATACTGGTGCTTGCGCTGGCTTATTGGCTGGTTAGTAGGGCTAAGGTGGGGTCACGCACTGGTTAATTCGAGCCTCCTCGGCATTTCAGGCAGTAAATTCCTAGTGCTATAAAGGGTTTCGTACTCATTTATATTCAATCTCTTCATTATATTGGCTATGGAATCTTCAAGCACGTCCTTATTAATGCCGTGTATCATGAAGTAACAGTTATATGGCCATGATCCAAGAGTCACCTCCCTAAGCACTACGTGTGTCGTTTCCTCAATTAACGCGGCTCTTTCACAGATTTCCGGCGTCGCCTTAAATACTACCATTGCATTCTCCCTAAATCCCACCTTGTCCGAGTCCAATGTCGCGTAAAAATCCCTAATCACTCCAACTTTCATTAAATAATCAATTAATCTTCTCAACCCATTAACATCTGTATTGGCGAGGTTAGCTATTTCATTAAAGGGCTCCCTCTCGATGCTTATTGCCCTTAACCTTCTGAAAAACTCCATTGGGAGCCCCCCCGTGGATTCTATGGGCGGCACGTTGAGTGGTAATATCATCGACTTTGTTCGAGATACCCCCCCACTGATTAGGTCAAACTTAACATCTATCTTATAGGTCCTTAATGCTGTTAATACCACGAAGTCATTAATGCCAAATCTGGACAGGGTATTAGAGACCTTCATTACTAATTCCTCCTTACTCCTGGCCTTCGTGACAAACCACATGTTGTACCTAGGGTGCTCCCTAACGAAGTTATGCGAGACCTGAGGATCGGAATTTACAGCCTTAGCAACCTCATCTATTAGCTCGCTTGGTACGTTAACGCCGATTAAGGCTGATACCAAGCCTCTCGATCTATAATTTACCAGTGCGCCGATTCTCTTGATTACGCCGTTGCTTAATAGGTTTCTTGTCTCACTCAGCACCCAATCCTCATCCTCACCAAGTCTCTCAGCCACGTCAAGAAATGGTCTTTTAGTTATTGGGAAGTTGTACTGAAGCTCCATTAGCAATGACTTTCTTTTGTCAGTAAGTTCCACAGGGCATGCCCCTGACCCTATTTAAAAAGTGATTTGCGTTTGCTCTCCGGTGAATAACTGTTATATAAGGGTTAATTAAATGCGCATTGTATGGAGGAGTACGATTCACGAATTATAAAAGCACTCGTTGATTTAGTAAGTAAGAGTAGGGGGGGTAGGAGAGTGACCATTAAGGCGAGGTCATTACTGAAATTCGCAGGGCTTAATGATAAGCATTCAGACATTCTAAAGACGGCTAAAGTCCTCGGCAAATTAGCGAGTGATGGCTATGTTAGGGTTGAGAGTACGAAACCGATTAAGACCAGGTCCAGGGTTCTTAGGTACATAATCACTGAGAGTATGGAACTATGGAAGTTGCTAAGGAGAATCCAAATGACGCCGTTAATATTTTGCTTAAGAGGTTAAGGGATTTAAGTAATTACGGTGAGGCTCAGGCTTAGGCCTGAATGGTGGGTAACGTATCCGTGAGGAAGGAGGTAGAAATCGTCAAGGGGGGGCATAGGCTTGATTATCAATTATACAAATACTTCCTACAGTACTTCTCGGAAAGTGAATTAGAAAGAATCTTTGAAAGCATTAGGATACCACCAAGTAGGTACTACATTAGGGTCAATACCCTGAGGATAAGCCCTGAGGAATTAATGAGATCACTGCGTGAAAAATCCATAGACGTAAATCCCGATGAGTACTTACCTGAGGCGCTATGGTTTCCTGTTAAAGGACCTAATAAGATACCGTCAGCACGTAAGTACGTACTCGCCGATAAGAGAGCTGCTGAGAGTGTTTACGTAGGCGCTAACCTATACGTGCCTGGCGTGGTGAAGATGGATGAGGGAGTTAGGAGAGGTGATGAGGTTAATGTTCTAGCCCCTAATGGTGAGGTTGTGGCGTTTGGAATAGCTGAGGTCGGTAATGACGATATTAAGACCGTTAGACACGGTATTGCGGTTAAGACCTTAGTCAGCGTTTATGAGATGCCTAAGGTTAGGGAGATGAGGGAGTACGAACTAGGTCTATTCTACGACCAAAGCCTACCGGCCCAGTGGGTTGGTCATGTAATCGACCCTAAGCCCAATGAGGTTATTATTGACATGAATGCGGCACCTGGTGGTAAGACGAGCCATATAATACAGTTAAGTGGTGGTAGGGCTATTGTTCACGCGTTTGATAGGAGTGAGGGTAAGGTTAGGGAGATGACTGAGATATTAAGTAGGCTTGGCATGGATGGTCTTTATAGGGTTGAGGTCAGGGATACGAGGTACCTAGACATTGATAGGCCCGACCTAGTTAATTCCGCGGATAAAGTCCTCATAGACCCACCCTGCACTGACATGGGCGTTAGGCCGAGACTCTTTGACGTAAAGACCATGGACTTGGTCATGGCAATGTCGAATTATCAGAGGCAGTTCATTAGGGTCGCATGGAGGTTATTGAAGCCGGGTGGCATCCTCATTTACTCAACATGCACGATACCGCCGCTCGAGAACGAGGATAACATTGCCTACGCCGAGGGCCTAGGCTTCGAGGTAATTGACATAAGTATTCCCAAGGTATCAGGCGGGTTAATTGATAAGTATAGGAACTCCGTCGTCAGGTTTTACCCGCATGTACATGACACGCCAGGCTTCTTCATAGCCAAGCTCAGGAAGCCTGATCAAAGGCATCAATAAACATCGGCTTTAGTAGATTCACCAGGTCCTTAACGTTAATCCTCATCAGCGTATTCCTAGACCCACCGCCACATAATACATAGTCATTCTCTAGTATTGATGGGTCCATAACGACCTTAAGCGATAGAACCCTTTCACTAAGTGGCGTCACTGCACCAACATCAACACCCAAAACCTGCCTAACCTCCCTCGCCTTAGCCATCGCCACCGACTTACCCAATGCCTTAGACAATCTATCAAAATTAATGACCTTATCACCCCCCCTAACAATCGCCACTAAGTACTCGTCACCAGCCTTAAGCAATAACGTCTTCACAATCCTACCCACGGGTTCACCACTCTCCCTAGACGCTGCCTCCACCGTCTCAACCCCCCCATGATCAAACTCCAGAACATCCACGGTCAAGCCCATAATGACTTCTCTACGTACCTTAACCACAGTACTCAATCAATGAGTTGCCCTTTAATCCTTTAATACATAATGTAGGGCATACCTCAGTAATTATGGCTGTGGACATAGTCGCTAGGGAATTCAGGGAATTCTTTAATGAGGAACCAGCCCTAATAACTTCGGCGCCAGGTAGATTAGATTTCCTCAATACACACCAGGACTATAAGGGATTACCCGTTGTTGCCGTTGGTATTAACCTAAGGACTTTCATCGCTATTTCCAGGTCTCAAGATGAATTCGTGGTGGCGTCAGGTAATTTAAGAGATGAAATGTGGAGTATATTGATAGGTTCTCATTAGGTGAATTGAAATTGCTTGGTGGCAGGTGGTTTGGCGATTACGTTAGGGCACTTGTAATGGCTTTTATGAGACATGGCTATTCTATCAGCCCCCCCTTTAGGGCGTGGATACGTAGTAATGTGCCGATAGCGTCGGGGGGGCTTGGCAGCAGTGGTACACTACTTGTTGCGTTAGCCTCAGCGATTAGCGCCATTAATGGGTTTAACCTGGATAGGAAGGCCATTGCTGAGATGGCCTATGAGACTGAGCACGATATTATGGGCATACCCTGCGGTAGGCTTGACCAGTATGCCGCCGCCTTTGGCGACATTGTAGTCATAGAGACTAGGCCTCCCTATAATGTTGAAGTTTTACCACGCCTTAATGGGGGGGTATTCCTCGTCGTCGATACTGGCATTAGGCATAGTACCGCGGATATACATCCTAAGCGTCAACAGGAGATTGATGAGGGACTCCATAAATTACTTAGTATGGACATACCTGGGAGCTTAAGGAGGAGACTTGGTGCCCATTATTGGGAGGTTCATTGGGACGAGATAAGGGAGGATGAAATAAGCCAATTTATTGATGAATTAGATAACACATCTAAAAGGAGGATATTATATACATTGAGGGCTAATGAAAGTACGAAACTGGCATTGAGCGTTATTAGGGGGGAGAGAGTGTTGATATTAAAGATATTACGAGAATACTCAACCTAAGTAGTGCCGAGGTGGATAGCTTGATTTCCCGTTATGACTGGAGGGAGGCCATAATTGGTAAGGTCATGACTTATCAACATAGATTACTCAGTGAATATTATGATGTTAGTTTACCCGTAATAGATGAACTGGTTAATTTCCTGGTGAGTGAGGGTGCCTATGGACCAAGTTATCCGGGGGGGCTGGTTTGGGTGGTTCAGTCATTGCGCTTGTTAGGGACGAGACTATCGCCAGGGAAATACTGAGCAAGGTCTTAAGTAGGGGCTTGGCTCCGAGGGGCTGGGTCGTTAGTATAGATAATGGGGGGTGATGGTGCATGGCTAATAAGCCCGTCATGGAGCTTAGGTGGGACCCAACGCTTAGGGAGTGGGTTTTGGTGTCGAACATTAGGCGTTTTAGGCCGTGGCAACCAAGTAATTATTGCCCATTCTGCCCCCCCGGAAATCCAGAGACTGGCTATGGGTGGAGAGCCCTAATACTTGAGAATAGGTACCCAATGCTTATGGAGAACCCACCCGAACCTAGCAATCACTGGTTTTATAAGACCGGTAAGTCAATGGGTAAGTGCTACGTGGTTGTTGAAACCCCTGAGCACAACATTGACGATATTAGTGACCTACCCATTGATCAGATCGAGTATGTATTAAACATGATAATTAATAAGGTGAGAGAGGAGACAGGTAAGGATTACGCGCATTACTTTCTTTGGTTTAGGAATAAGGGTAGGGAAATAGGCGTCTCACTAACGCATCCCCCCCATAGCCAAATATATGTGTTGCCATTCACGCCTAGTAGAATTGAAAGAGAGCTCAACAGCGCTAAGGAGTACTTTAATAATTATGGTAGGTGCCTATTTTGCGACATATTGAGTGCTGAGCTTAGGGATAATGTAAGGTTGATCCATAGTAATGATTACTGGGTCTCATTCATGCCCTTTTACTCGCATTGGCCCTTTGAGGTTCATATTTACCCGAGAAGGCACGTTCAATTAATCACGGAACTTACTAAGGAGGAGGTTAGGGGTTTAGCGGAGATCCTTAAGGTGTCGCTGTGCGGATTAACGCACGTGTTTAATAAGTCAATGCCATACATATTAGTGTTACACCAGGCACCACTGAAGGGTGATTATCCGTATTATCACCTGCACATTGAGGTTTATGGCATATTGAGGGAGGAGGATAAGATTAAGTATGCGGCCGGCATGGAGACTGGCGGCGGTAATTTCACGTATGACTCAGTGCCCGAGGAGAATGCGCAGAGGATTAGGGATTCCATGTTAAGAAGTTGCATTCACAATGGTTAGTAATTAGCTGCGTTAGGTTTTTATTGAATTCCATCTTTTACGGCTCAATGAGCAGTACATTTAAGATATCAGTTACTAAGATGGATTTTGGAGTTAGTGAAGAGTTAACGGGCAAGGTATACGACACAGTAATAATCGGCGGAGGACCAGCGGGCATGTCGGCGGCCATATACGCGGCTAGGTACGGCATGAGCACAATAATAATAACCGAGGAGGTTGGCGGGCAGGTAGCTAAGGCTGGCTGGGTTGAGAATTACCTCGGCTACACAAGGATTATGGGTCCCGACCTAGTGACTAAGTTTGAGGAACATGTTAAGTATTACAACGTACCTATAATCATCGATTCCGTGGAGAACGTGGAGAGGGATGGCGATCTATTCAAGATCTATACATTAAATGGTGATGAGTATACTGCGAGGACCGTAATACTCACGGTTGGTGAAAAGAAGAGGAAGCTTAACGTGCCTGGTGAGGACACGTACAATGGCAGAGGCGTCAGCTACTGCGCACCCTGTGATGCGCCGTTGTTTAAGGGTAAGGTCGTCGCGGTGGTTGGCGGTGGTGATTCAGCCGCATCAGCCGCACTGCTACTAACTGAGTACGCAAGCAAGGTTTACATAATACACAGGAGAAATCAATTGAGGGCCCAGAAGTACTACCAGGACCTACTGCTTAAGAATCCGAAGATTGAGATTATATGGAACACCGTGGTTAAGGAGCTGCAGGGCGATAAACTACTTAGGAAGGCAGTACTGCAGAGGGTCGATACGAAGGAGATCTTCGAATTACCCCTTGATGGATTATTCGTAGAGATTGGCGCGGAACCTCCAGTCGATCTATTTAAGAGGATTGGGCTTGAGCTCTCACAGGATGGTTACATAAAAGTCAATCACCTAATGGAAACAAGCATACCAGGTATTTACGCGGCTGGGGGACTGCGTTGACTTAACACCAAGAGACTTCAGGCAGATAGTGGTGGCTGCCGGACAGGGAGCCCTCGCCGCTTACTCAGCCTATAATTACATAATAAAGAAGTACGGCTTTAATAGACGCTGATCCGAAAAGAAAAATTATTATTGAGATTTTATAGAATCTTATCTCGAAATGGCTAATAGACGTAGTGAGGAAGAGGAGACTGTAGGCACGCTCGAGGAATTACCTCTCTCAGCCAGGTTAATCCTCAATTACCTGGAGTTTGAGCATTTAATAAATAATAAGACCTACGTCACGTTTAAGGAGATAATAGATGGTACGGGGGCTTGGAACTAGAACCGCCAGAAATGCCATTAATTTATTGCGCAAGAGGGGGTTTTGTTGAGACTTACCTGGACGTGAAGGAGAGGAGGAGGTACATGTATAGGCTTAACTTTAGAAATCTTACACAGGATAGGGTTGATGTATCGCCTGGGCTCTATATAATAGATGTTGGGCTTGGCACAATACCAAGCATGACATTTAGGATTTACAGGGTATTAAGGGCTACGACTGTGGCGTTTTACACGGATAGCGTCCCAACAAGCTATCTCGAGTTCACTAAATGTACCTGCGCAATGCAGAGGTTAATTAATTATGAGCCGCAGGGCTTTGAGGAGATTGTGTACATGGTGGTGAGTAACGGGGGGGGTTCTGTGGCATTGGTCATGGATGCATTACTTGATTCCCAGGTTGTGAAGCCATATGTGGACTCCATATATGAATCCTCTGACCATAATCATGTAATGATATATAGGGTTGTCGGTGTCTCACCAATCAGGTAGCCCTTGAATTACTATTAATGGGTAGGGAGGATAAGGTATCGTATAAGAGGGAGAGCACCATAATTCGAATAATAACGACTAGGGAAAAGCTTCAATTGAAGGATTACATTAAGGCGTACGTCCTGGCAATGAGCGAGGATGGATTAACACTCAAGGAGTATGACCAAGATCATGATTTTAATGGAATGAGGGCATACATTATTTACTCAAAGACGTAAATGAAGTCCTTAATTTTACTAATTTCACTCTCAGCTAATTGCTTACCGAGGTACTTAGCCGCTAGTAATAGGAACCTTAATCCTCTCCTGGCATCAGCATCCCTTAACAACTCATTCATTGTCTCAATGACAGACTTCCCATCAGCAGCAACCTCCCTCCTGGCAGCGTTTAGGGAGGCCACATAAGCACAGCACCTAATATGTGCCATGAACTCCAGCAATGTATCAAGGTTTGTCATTAAGTACGTACTATTATCATTAATTAAAGTATGTACCAACTCACTCAACACCTCAGGATCCCCCCCAAGCACGTCCTTTAACGTATCAAGAAGGCCAACATTACCCATTGCACCTATGAGGTCAAGGGCCTTCTCAACACCATCCCTTACGCTGGGTTCCGTGAGCTTTGCTATTATTGATAGAATCTTGTCGTGCTCATTAAGTAATTTAATGGCGCTTGTGGTCAGTAGGTTTTTCGCGAGGTCTTCAATGACCTCGTTATTTAATAAATTGTTTAATGAATCGAGTACGCCAAGTTCATCCAACCTCTTTATAACCTTAAGGAATTTAATGAGCGATTCCAGGTACTCCGGCGTTAGTACCTCGAGAAGCTTACTCTCAAATTCTAATCGACTCTCAACCATGCTACTCACCTATATAGGTAACGAAGTTTCGCCGGCTCCGTAGCCTCAAAGTAAGCCTCGAATATTGGGTCCCAGAGTTCTGGGTATAGTATCATGTCCCAATAAGTGGCTGCGAAGGCGACCTTGAACAAGTGGTTAATCCTGTTTATTGGGTATTTAATCGTTGGATTATTATAGTCGCTTATCACGAATGTGCCAAGGCCATAACCAACATCAAATGGGCAGTTAGTACGGCCCGTGTTACGAGCATCCTCACCCTGGAGTATCCTAGCCACAACACCAGCCTGCAGATGAGCTGTAACCCCCCCCGTTTTGGCGACGGGAAGTGCTGAGGCGTCGCCAATCACGAATGCGTCATCAAACCCCCCCTTAACCCTATTCGTGAATTTATCCGCCTGGACAAACCTATCACTATCCAGTACATCCTCCGGTACATACTTAATATCAACACCAACGTGCGGTGGTATGACTATTGCCGCATCGAACTTAAGCTCCTCACCCTCCATGGAGTAGGCGACCCTTTTCTCGGGGGGGTCTATGTGGTCAAGCGTGTAGAAGGTTATGTACTCAATACCCCTCTCCTTAAGCAGAGGCTCTATTAACTCATTCATGGGCTCGGCAGGGTACGGCCTTGGGTAGAAGGTTGCAAAGACTATCCTCACCTTATCCCTTAAGTCCCTCCTCCTGAAGAATTCTTCGGCGAGGAACGTACCCTCTAACGGGCTTGGTGGGCATCTATAAGCACCTGGAGTCAGTATGATCGCTAACGTGCCCTCCTTCATGCCGTTCAATGTCTGCCAAACCCTCCAGGCATTCTCCTCGTTACTATGGTAATTACCGAACATCTCCGTGACCTTATCGAGACCGGGAACCCTCGAGTAATCCACAGTGGCTCCTGTGGCTATCACTACATAGTCATACTCAAGCCTCTTCCCATTCTCAAGCTCCACATACCTATTCTGAAGATTAACAACCCTTACGCCGGACTGTATGAAGTTTACCCAGGGCTTAAGCACCGAGCGTATCTCGCGCTTAATGGGTCTCTTGGAGCCTCTGAATGCTATGTAGAGTAGCCAGGGCCAGAAGTAGTTATAGGGTTGTTTATCTATGACTGTAACCTCAAACTCATCTTTTGGGAGTCTATTAGCGAGCATTGCACCGCCTGTACCACCACCAATAATGATAACCTTCCTTTTAAGCGTGGACATGATAATTCACCTTAAATCACTTCTTGGCAGTTACCTTAATCACGGCGACTATTTTATCAGACTCCTTCCTAAGCTCCAGGAGCTGGTTGCCGGTCCTCTGTATCCAAGCCTTTATGTCAGGCTCAAAACCTGGATCCGTGGCCCAAACCTCTATTACATCACCATTCCTCGCATTCCTATACGCCTTAACAACCTCGGTAATGGGTCCTGGACAGGCAATGCCCCCTGGCGTCCACGAGGATCCTATTGCCCTGACCCATGCCCATCACCTCATATGAAGAGCACCTGCCCACCCTTGGCCATTTCCAGGAATGTTGTTACGCCAACAACATCATCAACAAGTGATGGGTCGAAGTCCTCCTTCTTAAGGCCGGCCGCTGACGCCATCATTGAGCATACATAGACCTTAGCACCCATCTTCTTAGCCTCCCTGAGCATGTCTAGCCACGTCGGCGCCTTTATCCTAGCCATACCCTCCTGAAGCCTAGGCACAAACTGCTCAAACTCCTTAGGCCAAACAGGAGGTGTCGGGTTCTTCAACAACTTAAACATCGCCCATCCAGTGAAGAATATATTCACCTCATAACCAAGCGCCGCAGCAGCCTGCGAAATCGCACCAACCGGTATTAACTTATCCTCAGTCCCTGAGAACACGATCATGCTTATCTTATCCCTACCCGAGCTCATACAAGGATACGAAGAATTCAAATGAATAAAAGTAATAAAATCAAGCGCAATTTATGCACCTGAAAAATAATCTTATAAAACCAAACAAAAGACTAAGAAAGAATATAGATAAAAACAAAACGATGCTAAAGAATTCATAAATTAATAATGCCCATGTCGCGTAATTTTATCGCGAGGACCCCTAATAATGTTGAGACCTACGTTGTAACCCTTCAATTCAATTTTCCAGTTAATACCCCTTCCTCATTTTGTCAAGCGACTCTGTACAACATCAAGACAATCAATACCCTTAAGAGATTCAATAATGTTCATAGTAATAGTTAGGTTATGAGCCGTAGATATAAATGATTAATGCTAAGGACTAGGAGATTTTATTAAGACATCCATTGCTGATTTTCATGAAATGGGCGAAGGCGTGGTACCCCCCCAGGTTAAGGACTTAGGGAATTACGTAAATTTCAGGCTTGAGGAGGCGATAATCGAGCTTAACCTAGCCATTGAACTCCTCGAGAGGGGGGATACAGCAGAAACGCATCGCAAAAGGCATTCATGCGTGGAAAGCCATAGTTAGTGCCCTAGTCTCGCTCAACATGGATAAGATGCCTAAAGACGATAAGGAGAGGGAGTGGTACAGAAAAATAGGTTTTCTAGCCCCCAACAACAGGACTCAACATAATAGCGAGGAGACTAGAGGAGCTGGGCTATAGGGAAGCCGTCGGCATAAACTCATTAGCCCTAAAACTACATAGGTATGCATACAACGGGCTCTACCGTGGGGCCAGCGACTATGCGGATAGGAAAGACGCGATAGAGGACTTAGTGATACTGATTAAGAAATTAACGCAATTAATAGCCGAACTGGGCAGGGAGAAGGAAGCCAATGAAATACTAAAGAAGATAGAAGGCCTAACCCACGGTCAATGAACCAAGACACGACCCACCAAAAAGCCCACAAGAACCACGAAGACTGGAGCCCCCCCGGCCGGGATTCGAACCCGGGAAAACTCGGTTCCTGCATATAAAATCGTCACTGCAGCCGAGCACCTTCGACCTCTCGGTCACCGGGGCATATTTTATTGCTATTCGGAGTTTTTTAAGTCTTTTGATGATTTTCCTGTTTCTCCGTGGATGACTGAGTTTGAATAAGCCTTTGCAAAGCCTTGAGTATTTTTCTTTTTCTCTTCTCATTATTATTAGCTCTATTCATCATTTCATATAGCTTTTCTATTACTGGTTTTTTAAGCCATTCATTCTTAAATATGGCTTCATGATAAATTATTATTTTATTATAGTCATTGCTCATCTTTGCTCCGTAATCAAAGTCCTCCCTTAAACCAAGGCTTTTAAGTATATTTCTAGCTTCATTAATAATACCTTCACGGCGACTCTTTAATCTAAGCGTTACGTAGCCTCGGTCATTAATGCTAATTGAGAAGCAATATTGCCGATCTCAACTTGTGATCTGCCTCGTCTACGACCTAATTCCATACAGGCCATCTGTTTTAATTTATTCCATTTATCGATGCTAAGATTATCAAACAAAACCCTTATTATTGGTGGTGTTGCCTCAATAATGTTTCTCGCTAATTTGACAGCATTGCTACCTCTAATCCTTACTTGAGTTTCACCCTTCGCATAATCACCAGTTCTAAAGTTAATACCAAAGTCTCTTAGAACATTAAGTACAGTTTCCCATTTTTCGTATTCACTATAACCAATTGATAGCCTAATTATTGGCTCAATACGATTATCATGCTTTAAGAACGATACATCAGCATCACCTAAAATTGCTGTATGTACAAAATTAAAAATACCGTCTTATCGGAATTTTTAATCACATCAAATGCTTCATTCTTTAATGAATTATATCCATAGGTCTCTAAGTACCATTTAATTTTTACGTCGTTTTTGTTTATGTCGATGCCATTAATACTTATGTGGATTTTTCCTGGGTATAGTAGCATCCATAGTATGGCTTGCCATAGGTGTGCTGTTATCATTGCTGGTTTTCTGTTTCTTATTATTTCGTCCGTTTTTGCGAAGCCTAGCCTCAATGGCACGAGTATTTCTTTTTCGAGTTTTTCGTATTCTCCTTTATTCATTATTTCCTTGAATATATTGGGTATTTCGATATTGATCCCCCCCCTTAGTCCTTTGATCCTTAGTTGTGTGGTTGTTCCACTGTTATTTCGTATTTTGTTTACGTCCAGCGTTATGTGGGTTTTATAGATGTGGACCGTCAGTGTCTTGCTTGTTTTATTTATTATTACTTGAGCCTTTCCGCTTATTATGTCTTGGATTAATTCAGCGACCTCATTTCCCAGTGTGCTCACCCAGTAGTTTCTTAAATCGTTGTCTACCCTGTTTAGTAGTGATTTGAGTATTTCTCTAATTGGGTTGATTATTAGCTTATGATATTCGTTCAGTTCTTCGTATTTCTCAAACCCATTGATTACCTCCTTAACCTCATTTACGTAATTACTAATCCATTGATCCCCATAGAGATCCCACTTCTCAATCTTGTCTATGGATTCCTCAAGTAATTCAATTACTTCGTCCCTGGTCACCTTATTTTTCACGGGCTCCCTCGCCGCGCATCTTCTACCTGGTCTGCAATCACCATAGTAAATCCCTATCTCATCAGGGACCTTATGAACCATTGAGCATCCATATACTTAATTTAACTGCCTGGTTAATAAATCACTTTCAGTGCTTAGATAGAAAGTATTCGGTGATTACGTGTTAACAAAATTAATAATTGCTTATTTCAGCCAAGGCTGAATTCATCACTTGTCAGGGCAGGGGGGGTTTCGTCATTAATTATAATTTGACGTTGACTCTCTTTAATCTCTTACTTTATCTTGTTTATTAATTCGTTCCTGACCTCCTTACCGAGTTTCGTGAGTATTCCCCCCCACGCTGCGAGTACGCCTGTGGCTGCCGCCACGTTTATGCCCCCCCTGGAAAGCCCTGCTCCGTCTCCTGCAGCGAATACGCCATCTACCGTGGTCTCCATGAACCTATTAACTACGGCCCTCATGCTGTAGTACTTAATCTCTGGTGCATAGAGTAGGGTGTACTTTGAGGCGAGTCCAGGTATTACGTTATCAACTCTGTGGAGAAACTCCATTAGGTTATCGAGCACCCTATGCGGCAATGCCATGCCAATGTCGCCCGGCGTCACGAACTTCAGCGTCGGCTCAATAACATTCCTCCTAATCCTATCCCACGTGGATCTCCTACCATCCTCGAGATCGCCAAGTCTCTGGATTATTGGTCTACCACCACCAAGCTTCGTGGCTAGCCTCGCAATTGATTTACCATACTCGATGGTGTCCTCCATTGGGTCCGTGAGCCTGATAGAGGTTAGTAATGCAAAGTTTGTATTACCGCTCCTTCTATCCACGTAAGTTTCCCCATTAACACCAACCGTACCATCGTCATACCTCTCCATGACCACGAAACCCCCTGGGTTAACGCAGAATGTCCTGACCTTGTCGTCATGGGACTTCGTGTACATTATGATCTTTGGGTCCATGTATAGATTAGTCACTGGGTCCATGACGTACTTGGGGGGGACCTCAACCCTAACGCCAACATCCAGTGGGTTAGGCATCAATTCAATACCCAACCTCCTCGCCTCATCCCTAAACCACTCAGCACCAGCCCTACCAGGCGCTATTAGGACCGTCCTGGCCTCAATAACGCCTCTCCTCGTCTTTAGTAGGAAGTTTCCGTTGCTCTTCTCGACATGCTCAACCGCAGTGCCAATGGCGAATTTAACACCTGCTTCCGTGAGGTACGAGACGAAGTTCTCAATAACCCTGGTAGAGCCGTCAGTGCCAATGTGTCTCTGCCTAATGGGCACTAACTGAGCACCAACCCGAGCTAATGCCCTCTGGTATTCCTCAAAGGCCGACCCCCCCTTAGGCTCAAAGACCCTATCCTGAGGCGCCCCCCCAAACTTCAGGAAGACCCTATCGATATAATCAATGAGTAGGTTGGCGGCATCCCAACTATTGAGGATCTCCTGAAGATCACCGCCAATGTCAGGCCTTAAATTAATGATACCACTACTAAATAGCCCTGCACCGCCAATGCCATGGGTTATGTGGCACGGCACGCACACGCACTTCCCAATCTTAGCTAACGGGCAATGCCTCTGCCTCGGCATGTAACCCTTATCAATCAATATAACACTGACGTCCCTCGCATTCTCCACAATCTCATACGCAGCAAACAGGCCTGCCGGGCCACCACCTATTATTGCCACGTCATAGATCATGGACCCATCACCTCACGCCTCATGTCAATCATGTCCATGGAATCCTCCCCCCCAGTCCCTATTAACGTGATTGGGACCCTCAACGCCTCACTAACGTTCTCGAGCCACCTCCTCGCCTCAACAGGTAGGTCAGCCCACCTCCTCTTGCCGCGGGCGTCTGGGAATAATGCGTCGAACTTCGTGATGGCTATTTGGGTCGGCCTATTAAGCATGACAGCCCTCCTGGCGAGGTCCATGTTAAATGGCGCGGCGCGCCTGGGCCTGCCCGTGACCGTGCCCCCCCTCTCAGCCCAACCCCCCCTGGCAACGACCTCCTCCATACTCAACTCACCGGGTAATTCGCCAGCCCCCCCAACCCTGGTAACGTATGCCTTAAACACCAGGATAATGTCACTAACGAGCCTCGGGCTAACACCAACCTCACTAATCACGCCGGCTGCCGTGGTGTCCCTGGAGGTTACGAATGGGTACGTGCCGTGGTAAAGGCTTAGGAATGTCCCCCCCTGCGTACCCTCAACAATCACCTCACCGCCTCTATCCAACTCTTCATTAACCTCCTTACTAACGTCAGTTATTAAGTCCCTGAGCTCAGGAAACTCCTTGGCAGTCTTCAAAACCCTCAACACCCTATCAACCATTGCCGCACCCACGCCCTGACCTGTTGAACCAATGACCTTCATTAAATACTCATTACTCCTCTCACTCTCCACGTGCCTATCCTCAATAACGCCCGCATTAGCGTCAACCCAAACCCTACCCCCCCTGCTACCTGTCTCCTCAATCTCCTTGAATAAAACATCAATCTTAAGCAATGCGCCTGGCGCTATCATGAGTCTCGTTGTTTTATTAACGAAGCATGACGGCAATATCCTAAGCTTCCAAGTCCTCCCATTATAATTAACCGTGTGCCCAGCGTTTATGGAGCCCGTCCTAATGCAAATACTTGGCTTATCCGCAAGTCCTAGGTAGGACACTACCTTGCCCTTACCCTCATCGCCGAACCAACCACCGACAACAACAATTAACGGCACTTTTTAATTAATGGCATCAACACTTATTTAAACATTGCTTTAGTAAATGCGTGTAATATGCTTATCATCATTATTAATTAAGTTTTTTAAATAATGATTCTGGTAAGCATTGTGGGTTTCATATCGCCGCTTGATGATAGGTATTACGAGGAATTGAGGGATTACGCAGCGGCAGTGTCCGAGGCAGCATTCACGAAGTATAGATTGAGGGTTGAGGTTCTATATCTCAATTTCTTAGTTAATTTGTTAAGCAGAGTTGGTCTAGCGAAGCCGTTAACTGATGATGAGAGGGAGAGGTTACTTTCGCTGGGGTTTAGTGAGGATGATTATGGGAAGTTCAAGGAGCTTGAGGGTAAGCTTGGTCATGATGTTAAGGCTATCGAGTACCTACTCAGGGAGAAGCTGGGCGGTATTGGTCTTGGCGGAATAGCCCATCTAACGCACCTTGGCTTGACCTCCGAGGACGTGAATAATCTTGCCCTTGGAATACTCGTCAGGGTGGCCACGTATAACTACCTAATGCCTGAACTAACTGGGTTGTTGAGTACCATGATAGCCCTAATGGAGAGGTACGCCGGCCTGCCAATGCTTGGGAGAACCCATGGGCAGCCAGCAACACCAACAACCCTTGGTAAGGAGATTGCATACCACGCCTGCAGGTTAACCTACTGGCTCAGCGTGATCACCGATATTAAACTGCAGGGTAAGGTTTCAGGAGCCACAGGCTCAATGGCGAGCTTCCCAATGATTAGCAGGGACATTGATTGGATTGAAGAGTTGAGCAGGTTCGTTAGGGAACTTGGTTTCGAACTAGCCATAGTCACAACCCAAGTATTACCACCCGACTCACTGACTCACTTATTAACATCCATTGGACTAATGTCTCAGGCACTCATTAACCTGGCCCAGGACCTGTGGATGTACAACATGCTCGGCTACATACATGTCCGCGGTAAACCAATAGGCTCATCCACAATGCCTCACAAGGTCAATCCCGTGGACCTAGAGAATGCAGAGGGCAATCTAAAGCTCGGTTCCTCAATCCTCATGGAGATAAGCAGGCATATCCAAGTGAGCAGGCTTCAGAGGGATTTGAGCGACTCAACCATTAAGAGGAATATTGGGCTTGGCATCGCCACGTGATCCTTGGAGTAAGGAGGCTGAATGCCGTATTGAGTAGCGTTGATGTTGATGAGGGTGCCATAAGCAGGGATTTAAATGATCACTGGGAGGTGCTCAGTGAGGCTGTCCAGGTTAGGCTTAGGGCGTTGGGCATGACCGACGCCTATGAAAGGGCATTAGCAATATTTAGGGGGGGGTCTAGAATGGGCGCGGAGGATTATGAAAGGGCGCTGAGTGAATTAGGCGTTAATGACGACACTCTGCGTGCATTGAGCCCAGGTAAATACATTGGTTATGCCAGGGAGTTAACCATGAACTGCGTGAGCCATTGCAAATACGTGCTGGAGGTAGTTAAGTCTAGGATAAATTATGAGGTAAATACAATGAAGTCCCTCGGATTCCTATAACAGTAATATTGCTTAACGTGTTTAATTAAAATAACTCAGCAGTAATTAAAGCCGCTAATGAGCATAGTTATGTGCAGAGCAATAAGTATGAATTGAGGAGGAGGTTGATGGGCATTACCGTGAAGGAGTTAGACATGGTAATAGTGGATGATGGGCATACATTTAGATTGATGATTAAGGGGGGGAGTGATGATTGCATGCGGTTAATCCTATTAAGCGATGATTATGAAATGATAGAAAGCAAATGCCTAAATGACGTGAGACTAGGCACAATAATAAGCTTCCTAAGGAAGGCACTACCGCATTAAACGAACCACCTCATTATCAATGCGAGGACAAAGCCTACGACAACGGCAATAATCATTGACGGTACAGCTTCAATAGCCCTCCTCAACCTAACCCAAAACCTCCTAACCGCACTCGGTCTCCTATAGATAATAAACTCTATGCTCAACGAACTAAAGCTACCCCCCTGACGTAGTAAGCCCTAACAACACCCCCCCTAAACCCTGAGTCACGTAAATCCTCCACAAGCCTAACCAAAGCCCTACTAGGCACTAATGAAGAAGTAGCAATAACTAATTAATATAAGTTATTTCCATTAATCGTAAATTACCCATCACAGCATATATACACTCATACATAACGTTGTAAGATTTAATTACTTAATAAGACTAAAATTCCCGCTTTAATAAATCTAGTTACTAGATCTACTATGATCGAGAAAACAAAAATAACTAGGAATTACCAAATAACGATACCGGCAGCCATTAGGAAAAAGCTTGGATTAAGAGTTGGGGGGGATATACTCATAGTTAAGCTTGAGGGTGATCGAATAATCCTTGAACCAAAGAGGAGGAGTATTACGGAGATAAGGATTAAGTTAGGAAAAAGGATAGATTGGAGGTATGTTGAGGAAACCATAAGAGAGGTAATCGAGAAGGGATAGTATGAGTTTCGTAGCTAATACGAACGTAATTATTGCCGTAATTTTAGAGGATGATGTAAATCATGATAAAGCGGTAAAATACTTGGAATTCCCTAAATGAAGCTTACGTACTAACAATCTCACTTATAGAGTTAGGTTATTTCTTTATTAGGCATAAAATCAACCTAAGCATTATAGGCGAGATTTTACGAGATCCTAAGATTAAGGTCGTTGAAAATAATACGCAGGACATATACTTCGCTATTAGTTATAAGGATTACATTAAGCATTACGATGACTTCAACGACTTATTAATACTGAGTACGGCATTGAGGTTAAACCTGCCGTTAATTACGTTTGATGAGGAATTACTAAATCTATATCATAAACTTAAGTGGTAAACATGTAAATAAGAATTGGTTTAATATTTATTTTCAATTACTAAAGCATCAGACATTAGTGCTTACCGTAGTCCTTAACAACCCTACCAAAATCAAGTATATAATCAAAAGTCCCATAAACACACCTAATGATTCTCCTCGGCCCCAACCTATAGAGTGGGTCAATATCACTCCTATTATTAAACACCAAGGTGCAGGGACCAGTCCAAACGCTCTTCGGAGTCAATCTATGCCTATATCTATCGACTAATTGAATCAATGGCTCGGCACCATCACCAGCCGGTGGAATAACCTTAAGGGCAAGCCTAGTGATTGGCAGCGGCTCAATCTTAGCGGGCTCCTCAGGCCTAATAACGGCAGTGACCAGCTCAATCCCTCAGGTCTCTCTAGGAATCCATAGACCAAGTCAAAGCTCCTCCTAATATCGAGGACCGCGAATTTTTTAGGTACACCCCCCCATATCTCCCTGCCTGCGGCCAAACCAACGTCACTATTAACGTAATTATAAGCCGTATAGTACTTCTCCTGACCATCAAGAAGCACCTTAATGTCCACGGCGAACTCATTATAAGGTCCAAGGGTACTAAATGGGAATTTAAAGAACGTGATTACTGCCTCAGTAGGTACTGGAACCTCAAGGTCCTCAGGAACAACCTCAGCCGCACCCTCAGGATCAGTCTCAAAGAATACCTGTAAAACCTCAGCATCAGGGAAGTACTGAGGCAGCTTCGCAAAGAGGGGGGGTGTATTACCTGGCATTGACCAGAGACTCTTAATGGGAAGTCTACCCTTCACTCTGTCCCTGCTCATCAATTTATTATGCCTTAGTATTAATATTTAATAGTGTTGCCTGTTAATTCTGTTCTTGTGTCTCTTGATTGGTTTAGGGCTTTGAGGGATGTTGTTACTAGTAGTCTTAGGGATTCCTGGCTTCCGTTCCCTATTGATAAGTCGATTTGTACTAAGTGGAGGGAGGGTTTATCCTTCGATGGCGATAGTAACACTATACTGTATACCTCATGCCTTTACCAATTGGCACCAGTCATTGAGAGGGCTGTGGCTGAGCTTGAGAGGTTTGGTGTTACTAAGGGTGGTGCATTGGCTAGGTTGACTGTCATCGGCGCGAGTCCTTGGTAAGGCACTGCTTAGGCCTAGTGATGAGGAGCTTGATAGGGCCAATAGGGTTGTTAGAAATATCTATAGCATGCTCAAGGCCCTGGGCATTAGGTTTAGGGTACTAGATAACGAGCCCTACAGTGGCGCATTGCTTTATGAGCTTGGCTTTGTTAATGAGTTTGCGGATTACGCGAGGAGCGTCTATAAGGTCTTTAGGGATAATAACGTGAGTGAGGTAATAACCATTGACCCACACACCCAGTACACGCTCGAGAGGCTTTACCCCCCCAAGTACGTGCCTGAGTTTAATATTAAGGTTAGGAGTTACCTGGACTACCTGGACCCAGGCAGGGTTAGGGTTAGGCTTAGTGAGTTCACGATCCATGACTCATGCCTATACGCCAGGTACCTGAATAAGTATGACCTGATTAGGGGGGGCTTACTTAGGGGGGGTAAGGCCGATGTTAAGGAGGACCCGGTAATAACTGGTAGGGACACATCGCACTGCTGCGGTGGGCCTATTGAGTCGACATACCCCCGAGGTAGCCGGCAAAGTTGCCAGTAATAGGGTTAGGGAGTTGGCTAGGCTCTCTAGGAACGTGATTGTTCAATGCCCAATATGCTACGTGAACCTGAGGAGAGGTGTTAAACTAAGTGGTGTTGAGGTTAATCTCTACGATATTGCCGAGGTCATTGAGGTGAGTGGGTGATGATGAGCATTAAGGAGATCTACGAGGAAGTTAAAAAATGTATGTATTGCGGCTTTTGTGAGTTCCCATGCCCGACATTTAATGCTCTACGTAGTAGGCTTATGGGCCTAGGGGGGGTAGGATTAACCTCATTAAGGTGTTGATAGAGAATGGTTTTGGGCAGGGTAAGGACGTGGGACTTGATAGTGATGTTATTAACCCAATAATGACTTGCCTACACTGTGCAGCCTGCGATACTCAGTGCCCGGCGGGTATTAGGATTGCTGATGCAATACATAGTTTCAAAGCAATTATCTTAGAAGCAATGCTTAAGTAATGGTGATTCGAGATGAGAAGCATGTCCCAGGGTAAGGGTGACGTGATTAAGGAGCTTGAGGCCGTATTCAAGGATAGGCTATTCACCGAGCCGCATATACTGGCCCTATATAGCATGATGCATCCTCGGAGGTTGGTGTTAGACCAATGGCTGTTGTTCAACCTGTGAGCGTTGATGAGGTGGTTAAGGTAGTAAAGCTCGCCATCGACCACGGCTTTAAGATCGTGCCCGTCGGCTCATCAACGAGCCTATCCGGTAATGCAACGCCAAAGCTTGAGAATACGGTAATCGTCTCCCTGGAGAGGATGAACTCGATAATCGAGGTCTCAGACATTGATTGGTACGCGAGGGTTCAACCTGGCATTAAGGTTGATGAGTTAAACCTGGAGTTGATGAGTTATGGCCTTCAGTGGCCTGTTGACCCGGCATCGTCTAAGACCGCGACCGTGGGTGGCGTAATCAGTAATGGCGGTGGTGGAATGCGTGGTGCTAAGTATGGCCCAGCATCTCATTGGGTTCTTGGTCTTGAGGCTGTGATTGGCACGGGTGATGTTATCAGGGTTGGTTGTAGGACTGTTAAGTGCCGTGAGGGTTACAACCTAGTCCAGGTGTTTATTGGTTCTGAAGGTACCCTGGGCATAGTAACCGAAGCGACGCTCAGGCTAGCGCCACTGCCGGAGTCCTTCGTGGGGGGGTAATGGCTAGGTTTAAGGATGCGGAGTCCCTGGTTAACGCCGTGATTAGGGTTAGGAGGGATAAGCTGTGGCCCATGGTCACCGAATTCATTGATGACATAACAGCTCAAATACTAAATCTCGAGCCGAGTTACTACCTATGGATTGGCGTTGACACTTACACAGGCAGTGAGCAGCAAGTACTGGCTAAGCTTAATAATGATATTTCCCTGAGTGGTGGTGAAATCGTTAATAGGGCATCCACATGGCAGGAATTCTCAAAGATACTGGAGCCAAGGAGAATGCTCTACTCAGCCACGCTTAAGGCTGCATTTAATGATTATGGGACTGACGTATTCGTGGCCTTTGAGGACATTGCAGTACCAATGAGCAAATTGCCCGAGGCCGTTAGGGATATTCAGGCATTGGGTAGGAAATACAACGTTAGGATGAACCTGGGTGGGCACATTGGCGATGGAAACCTACACCCAGCGGTTTGGGCTAGGCGCTCGGATAGGGATGAGATGGATAGAGTCATGAGATTCTTTGAGGACGTCGGTAGGTTGTCCATAAGGCTCAATGGCACGGTAAGCGCGGAGCACGGTATTGGAACGCAAAAGAAGGAACTATTGAGAGAGGCAATCGGTAGTAGGAATGGTGGTAATAGCGATGCTGTCATTGGGCTGATGAGGAGCATTAAGAGAGTCTTCGACCCATACGGAATATTCAATCCAGGTAAGATATTTGATTAATTAAGCGATCACCACAGCATACTCGTCATGCTTAACTTATTGCCAATTTACATTGACAATTACTGTAATGCTGATACCACCATGATACAAATGCTTAGGATAGCCATTAAGAACTCCTTTAAGCACCTTGATGAGACAACCTTCACTATACCCACCGGCCTACGCCGTATTACTCATCGTAGGGTTAATAATTAAGCTCTAATTTTAAAAACGAGAAAAATAAATATTTTTAAGTCATTTATTGATTAGCGCTTGACGGCCTTATGGATATTACCTTAACGATATCCCCCCCAGGCCCAACGCCATACAACTCCCTAACACCCCCCCTGGGTATTGTGAACTGCCTAGAGTCGGTGTGCCTAGTCCTCAGCAACCTAACGCCTTTTAACTCAATCACGAAACCCTTATACTCAAGCTCAACATCCGCAAACCTCAAATGCGTTATACCCAAAGCCCTAACCAGGCTAGCCGGTAATAGGACTTGGTTGTTTATATACACCCTAACAGTGAAGGGTAGCGCCGTCACATTGAACCTCTCCAACTTCCTACGTACAGTCACCCTAACAACCACGTTTACCACCGATCAGTTCCTCAACACTACCACACTTAAGTAATACTCCGTGGAAAACGCGTGAAACCAAATTGAAAAAGCACCAACATGCACGGTGGTAAATAAAGGTTTCACGTAAGATAAAGAACAGAAAGAGATTTAAAGAAGAGATTGAACACAAAACCAAATGCCAAGCAGAGCAATAGGAATGGGCATGTGCCCAAGATGCGGAAAACCAGGAACAGTAGTAATAAAGGCAGGAAACTACGTATACATAAAACACGGAAACACCTGGCACTACATAGGAACAATAGACAAAGTAAACCTAAACAAAATACTAATAAAAGATGAAAAGATGCTAGAAAAAATAAAGGAGAATAATATAAAATATAATTATAAATATATTAGAAATAGAAAAATAAAAATATCATTAATTACCTTAACAATATTCTTAGTTATAACTTTTAGTTTAGTATATTATTTTATGGTACATAATGATGGTAAAAAAATTAGTACAAATATTGCCTTAACAGGATGTCGTTATGTTAAGTCAATTAATGATACTGCATTCTTTATTTTATGCAATAGCACAAATGTTGGTATATCTAATAATTTTAATATTAAATATATAAATAATTTGACCAATTATAATATTTCAATTAACTATTTTAACTATTCAAAATAAATATATATACTGTTGTTACGGTAACTGTATATGGGCTTACGTTATAAATAAGAACATACCAAGTTCCCGGACCAGGATTAAATATTACAAATGCAGAACCTCCGCTTACTATATAGCCATATCCTGACCATGTGTTTGCATTTACTACACCCACAAGTAATGATGCTGATGATGGAGTCCATTGCACGTAAACCGCTAATTCTTGCCCAGAAGTTAATGTTACTGGTCCAAGTAATACACCTGAATTAGGTTGTAATGTAAATGGATCTGCTTTATGTTTTAATGGTAATACCTTTAGTTTTAGTGTTGTTACTTCCTTTATTATTGTTACGCCTGGTGTGTCTGGCTTTATCTTTGTTACCTGCATTGCCATTGTTGTTCCTGCCATTAGTGCTACTACGAGTAGTAACGCGGGTAGTACTAGTGCTAGGGCTTTCCTCGTCATAGGTAACAAGTACATTTAATATTTTTTAAATATTACCTCTGTAGTACTTTCGGTGTACTTTGTTCATTATTTCTATTTTATTATTTCAATCTGTAAAGGATATTCTTTAGAAATAGAAAACGAGGAATAGATTGGAATTAACAGGTTGAATTAAGGCATTGGCTCAGCACTCGGCAAACTCGTCACTCCTCTGGCAGGCGAGGTCCCTACTCATCACCCACAGCGGTAGTTGTCTAATCTCTTATAAGCCTTGGGTTTCTACATTAATTACATAATTATTCATATAAATATTTATTAATACTATGTAGAAGTATACATATAATTTTACGTATATAATTGATAATATACATGGATTATGCAATAATACTTATTAATCAGTTAAAATTAATTATTTAGGTGGTTACATGAGGGCGATCGACCTCGTTAAAAGGAGACCTCTTGTCATTACTGAGGATAGGCCGTTTATCGAGGCTGTGGATTTGATGGCCAAGGAGAATACCGGCTCTGTGGTTGTGGTTGAGGATTTGAATAGTATGAAGTTGCGTGGTATAATAACTGAGCGTGATGTGATTAGGGCCTTGGCCAGTAGGCTCCCGCTTGATACTCCTGTTAGTAAGGTTGGGACTATGGGTCCCAGGGTTGTTAGGGCTAGGGTTGATGATTCAGTGGGTACCGTGGCCTCCTTAATGGTTAATTACAGGGTTAGGCATGTGATCGTTGTTGATGAGGAGGATAGGGTCGTGGGCGTTATTTCAATTAGGGACTTGCTGGGCGATTTGGATGCTGTTAGGGAGGTTGCGAAGCTTGATAGGTACCCGAAGGTTAGAGAGTGATCTTTAGTATTTTGTAAATGAATGATGACATTATTATTAAAATCCCAGTCATAATCCAACCAAGTACCCCCCCGAAGTATTGTATTGCGTAGCTCATTACCACGCCTATTATTGAGCCTATTATTGATGATACTGTGAATAGGTAGCTTGTGGATTGGGCTATTAGTATTGGGCTTACGAGTTCATGCACGAGGTATAGCGTTAGTAGTAGGATTAGCGTAAATACGAAGCCAACAATCACGGGTATGAATAATTGGGCCTTGGCGAGCCCCCCCATGGGCATGATCACCGCGCAAGGGCTATTGTCAGGTAGAATAGCATCTTGCGTCTCTCCACCCTCAACGAATGCCTAAACCTGTATAGCAGTGGTGTTAGGGCCAGTGGAATTGTTAATTCCGCGATTGCTAGGTAACCACTGAAATTAATAATTAGTGGTAGTAGGCTTAGGTACACGCCCCCCCAGGGTATTGAGAAGGCTATGGATATCATAAGAACGTCTGGGTTATTCATGACGGCCATTAGCGATACGCTCTTTATTATCACGGCGTCCTTCATCGTGAGGAGTATGAGGACTGCGAGGGCGAGGGAGGCTATGCCCAGGTACAGCACGGCACTCTGCGTGATACCTATTATTACCAGTGATGATAGGAGCATTAATACCGTTATTGAGGATAGGTAAGTAACCTGGACCCACCTGGTTAACCCCCTAATACTCCACCAACCAAGTATCAGCAGGAGCGACGGCATCAAGTATAGTCCAAGCCCCCCCATACCCGCCAGGAACCTTAGTAGTAACGCCGTGTGGTAGCTACTCGTTGTTGAGAATATGAGAGATAATCCATTGAGTAATAGGCCTAGGAACATGGAGACCCTGTTACCAAGCTACTGAATAGGAATGTTGCTGGCAACTGCGTTGCCGCGAAGCCTATCATCGCGGTTGCATGGGGATTACGTAATAAACAGCGCTGAGCATTACCTTCCTTATTGCCATTATGTCGAACATTATGGTTGATACACCTAACCAGTTAATCATTATTAATGATAGACCTGCTATGCTAATGCCTAGTACGTAGTAGGCTTTCTTAATGACTAAAGCGTCCAATTCCTCAATAGGCCTATTATTAATCCCCCCCACATGAAACCCATATTTAAGCCCCCCCTTATCAAGGTTTCTAACTATTGACAGTTAAGATAAAGAGGGTTGAGAAATTCATGCCGAATTATCACTTGACTGCTCATCAGAGTCCTTGTCAATTCTCACGGTTATTACTGCCCTACTCACCTCCTCCTTAAGTCTCTCCCTGAACTCCCCCCCATACTGCTCAACCAGCGAACCTAATTTCTCCTTATACCTCTTGAGCACCAGGTTGAAGCTGCCAATGGCTATGTACTTAATGAGCCTCTTAACGATGAAGTTCTCAACCTTCCTAACTATTAAGTCACTGAATGCGATGGCTTCCTCAAAGGACTTAATTAAGGCCTTGAGTATGAACTCACGCCTCAGTGGGTCGTCAAGCATCTTATCCAGTACCGTGAAGTCCCTCTTCCTAAGCGCACCCATTGGTATGAAGGGCAGTGGGAACGTGAGGACCCTAAGCTTCTTAAGCCTGTCGAGAAGTTCCAGGCTTTTTACAACATCATCGTCCGTCTCGCCAGGCAGGTTGAGAATCATTGTACCGACAACCACCCAGTAATTATCATTAAGTATACCAATGGCCTCCTCAACAACGTCTGGGTACTGCTCGGGCTTGTACGGCAATGCCTTACCCGCCATTAATAGCCTTAATAGCCTGGGCGAGCCAGTCTCAATACCCATCTCAATGAAGTGCCAGGTACCACCCTCATTCATGTATTCCGAAACCTCCTTAACCATCTTAGGCGCGTACTTAACGACAGCTGCCGTGGTGAAGTCCGTGGTTATTTCGTAATCGTCTCCGTAGGACTTAACGAGCTTATACGCCTTAACTGTTAGGTCCAAGACCTTATCAGGGTTTGGCTCAATGCCCTTTGCACCATACCTAAAGAACTCTTCACTGTGGAGCGTGATCTCCTTGAAGCCACCAACCTCAATATTTAGTTTAATCTCCCTGTCAATATGCCCTTCAAATGGGAATGACCTAATCATACCACTCAATGTTGGTGTACAGAACTGGCAACCCCTGCCGCAGCCCCCTCGTGACCTCAACCATGCCGCCAATTGATGGTGTGACTATAGTTGGTACCATGTCTATCGGCACCGGCCTATGGGCTACCACCCTGTTCGGTACCGACTCGCTCTTCATTATCTTATCAAATAATTGCGGTCCATCCTCCTCGAACTCACCCTCATAAACGACATCAATGCCGAGTTCACCCTGCCTGCCAGTATCAACTATTTGCCAACCGGCAGGGCCTCCAATAACGATCTTTATGTGATCCCTATGTCTCTTTATTGCTGGGTGATTAATGACTTGTAGAAATGACTTGGCGATGTATGGTAGGCCCCTATACGGTAGGTCTGCCAGCTTTAATATCCAGTAGAGTATTCCTGAACCAAAGCTTAGCCCCAATGGGTCCATTACGTATATACCCACGATTCTCGTATTAGGTCCAATTACCCTATCGAGCTTATAAGGATCGGCGATTATTACGTCATTCCTCGTATAACCATGGGCGAGTAACGCAGCTTCAACCTTAGCAAGGCCATAGGGAGCCCTTAAAACCCTGCCATTTTTATCGCTTTTTATCCTGAAGAATCTGCGGGCAACCCAATCCCTAAAGTAATTCTCTGGTATTGCACTTGCGAATCCAACAACGGATGACCCGTGCGTATCGCTCATTGTTGCGATCTCGCCCGTTAAAACGATTGGATATCCACCGAATGACACAGACTTATTATATACCTGTAGTAAATAAAAACCCTTCTTCATTAATATAAACTACCGACTTCGCATAGTTTAATATAGGAATTGAAAGTCAGCTAATACCCTTCCTCGGAGTCCTCGCGCCGCAGGCCGTGCATACGAGTACGTATATCCTACCCTCCCTCTCGAGGTACGTATCTATTGAGTGGCACACAGGGCATTCAACGTAGAACTTAATGTACCTCTCATAAACAGCCTCAAGGGTCCTTGGACTCCTCTCGGCATATAGAACAAACGCATTACCCTCAATGCTACCCGGAAGTGCTAACTCCTTGAGGAAAAACCTGGCTATGTGCGTTGGGTCCCTATTAAGTCTCTGGGCAACATCTCTGAAATTCTGAATAATAGTCTTCTTGGGCTGAACTAATATGCTCAACTTAGGTATTTCCTGTCTTCTCTGTATCTTGGGCGTTATCACTGTGTAGGCCTTATCCAATAGCTTCATGTAAAGCTCATCATAATTAATATCACCTGGCATATCGACGTTAAGAGAAATTAATTACCTTAATAAATTCTTACCTCCTTATGTTCACGTTATTAATAATTTATTTAGGCCACGGTCAGTCTGGTTTAAAGTCTCTGTGTTTTAATAAATCATTAATGACCTTACTCGTTATTAAGGCTGCGAATAGGCGTGGAATGCTTCATGAAATAACCGGCGTTATTAAGGATTATGCAAGCATTGAGTGGGTCTTTGTGTCAATACCCTCGGAGACCGAGAGGGTAATAGCCATGAGACTTAGTGATTCACTACCAATAAGCGCGCTTGACAGGTTAAGGGGGGGTATAAACGGCGTTCATGATATTTGGGCTAGCCATGAGGCGCCAATGGAGTTGGTGGGTTTTGATAAGGAGATCCTTAGAAGCATATTAATGCATATGGTCCAAAGTGGTGGGGAGGTTCACGCCTTCTTAACGAAGCTTGGCTATGAAATGGGCTTGTCAATGGCGAGTACCATGCTTAGGACTAAGTATGAGATCCCATCAAACGCCACCATGAGCAAGGTTCTTGAGACGGCAATAAACATGCTCGTGGTCATGAACCTAACGAGGAGTGTCGAGAGCATAAGCATGAGTATGGATAAGAGCGGGCACATCGTCAATGTATCGTTACTAGAACCCTTTGACTTAGACGCGGGCCTACCATTCACTAGGGGTTACCTACTCGGGTTGCTAAAGGTCCTTCTTAAGTGCGATTGTAGTCTTGATGCCGTGATAAATAGGTCCAGGGTCACCTTCTACATCAAGGGTAGGTAGTACTCAATTTAATCATTATAGAACAAAACAGATTGTAATTAATACTTAAATAGACGTTATGAAACACAGTAATTAATGAGTTCTTTGGAGAGTTGGGTTAAGTCTTTAATAGATATAATGAAGAGAAGCCTCGATTCAAATGGTTTACCAATACCAATGGACAAATCCTACTGCAGTGAGTGGGCGAGGGATTTAAACATACCCAGGGGGGGTGGCGACACGATAATCTACACTTCATGCCTATACCAAATGGCTCCCATGATCAACCAATTAGTGCCCTGGATTGAGAAGATAAGGGGAACTCCATTAAGCGGTTTGGCAGGCGTTTTATCCAGGTTTGCGGGCTTTGTAATAAAGCCCAATAGGGCCGATATTGATAGGGCCAATGGAATAATTAGGAATATAGCCAAGGCATTGATTAAGGCTGGCATTAACTTCGGTTTTCTCTACGATGATGAGCCCTACAGCGGCGCACTACTTCATGAAATTGGGGCTGAGGACATCTTCCTGGAGTACTTTGAGAATACGGTCCTTAAGACCTTTAGGAAGTATGGGGGGGTTAGGAGGGTCATAACTATTGACCCGCACACCCATAATGTATTAACAAATGTCGCACCGAACTACTTCAAGCTTGACTTTGAGGTTGTGAATTACCTAGACCTAATTAAGGGCGTTAGGGTAAGGCCGAAGATAAGCGGTGATGTTGTTATTCACGACTCATGCCTATACGCCAGGTACCTCGGTAAGTACGATGTTTACAGGTCAATACTTGATAATGCTGGTGTAAAGCATGTTGAGGACCCATTAATAACTGGTAGGGATACATCAACATGCTGTGGAGGACCTCTTGAATCGCTTAGTCCTGAGCTATCGAGGAAGATTGCCAAGATTAGGATTGAGAATTTGTCCAAGCTCTCGAGGACCGTGGTGACCGTGTGTCCAATATGCCTGGCAAACCTTGGTAGGAATGCTGAGGGTGTTGTTCAAGTCTTGGACATAAATGAGGTCGTTGAGGCAGAGTAGGTTTAAATAATTATTTTATCAATGTAGTGCTAATGATGATGCGATGGCTGTCCAGACCAATGACGAGTAAGGTGTTAGCTGATTTCCGTCCAAGAAAGTGTTTTTATTCCGGCTTCACTACGTAGTTTTTAATGAGCTTCACACCCGTGTACGAGAGGGACCTGGAGGTACCGATAAAAATAAGTAAGTCTGCCAACGAGGATGCGAGGAAGAAGAGGCTTGAGAGGTGGCCTAGGGAGGCTGGCCTGTCCGTGCCTCTTGACGACTCAGGCACGAGTTTCATGCAGTTGGTTAAGTCCTTCTCCACGGACTACGGCCTGACACCTGGCGAGAGGGTTTGGGATGTTAAGGATGTTGGTGGTAAGTACAGTATTAACATGGTTTGGAAGTTGATGAGGGGTAATGAGGAGAAGGGCTATGCCAGGGTTACCGGTGAAATACCGCTAACGCCAACCGGTGAGGAGGGTAATAACGTTGTTTATACCGCGAGACTTAAGTACGTGATTGAGATAAGCAATGACGTACTTAGTGAGAAGGCCACTGCGGAGAACGTCCCTGAGGTTAACCTATTTGGTTAAGCGTGGGTAATTCATTAAAACAATTTGAACAATCAATAAGGTAAATGTATACTGTACCAACTAGGGAATTCGAGAGGAGACTAAGCCTGCTATATAGGGTTATGGATGAGAAGAGGTTAGATGCTGCGTATATAGTTAATCCAACAAACATCGCCTACTTCATAGGATTTTACTACCTACAGACTGAGAGGCCCGCCGCCGTTGTCGTACGTAGGAATGGCGATATTTACTTCTTTGGGCCATTGCTCGAGAGGGATCACGTGTTGAGTCAGACGAAGCTCGTGAGTAGGGTATACACGTATAGGGATTACCCAGGTGAGGTACACCCAATACGACTATTCGCTGACTGGCTCAGGGAATTACACCTGGATAGTTCAGCCATTGGTTATGACTCAACGCCAGGTTACGTAAGCTACTGGGGGGGTTATAAGGGACCAAGCCTCACGGAATTACTTCCAAGCGCCAAGTTCGTGAGTATATCAGACGATATTTACTCCATGAGATTGGTAAAGAGCGATGTGGAGATTGAGTTACTCAGGGAGAGTGCCAAGTGGGCAAATCTCGCCCACTCACTGCTTCAGGACTACACGGCACCCGACATGTATGACTACGAGATATCACTAAGGGCTTCCCTCGATGCTTCCATAATGATGAAGAAGGCCTTGGGACCTGGGTATAAGCCTTTGAGGTCTGAGTACCCTGCCTACGCAGGTTTTAGGGGGGGTCAGGTTGGTGAGCATGGTGCTTACCCGCACTCAATAAGTGTGGAGAGACCTATCAAGATTGGCGATGTTTTGGTAACGGGCGCCACGGCGGACGTTGGCGGTTACATGGCCGAACTCGAAAGGAATCTCTTCGTCGGTAAACCAAGTAATGACGTAATTAAGTACCACGAAATAGCACTTAAGCTTCAGGATGCAGCATTGAGCGTCCTGAGACCTGGAGTCAAGGCTTCTGACGTTGATAGGGCTGTTATAAAGACCGCCAAGGAGCTTGGTGTGATTGAGCACTTACTTCATCACAGTGGGCATGGACTGGGGGCTTGAGGGTCATGAGGCGCCGTTCCTTGATATTGGCGATGAAACAGTGCTTAAGCCGGGCATGGTTGTTACGGTTGAGCCAGGCATATACATAAATGGCCTTGGTGGGTTTAGGCACTCAGATACTGTAGTTATTCACGAGGATTATGTCGAGGTAATAACGTATTACCCAAGGGATACCGAGTCATTAGTAATCGAGATCTGACCCATTAAGTGTATAAGCCTATTTTAATTACTATTGATACTGTGGGTGCTAAGCAATTCCTAACGTACACAGGCATTATCGCTGCGGTGCTCGCCTGGTTGTTCATAGCCATTAGCATTAGCGTTAATCCCTGGTTCGTATTCACCAAAAACGCCTTTAGCGATTTGGGTGGGCCATATGCAACTGACCCCTGGATTTATAACTATGGATTAATAATAACGTCGGTATTCGTTGACCTATATTCAATAAATCTATTACTGGTATCGAGGAATAAGGTTGAGGATTTCGCCTCAGCCTTCGTGTTCATTGCAGGGTTGTTCCTGGCATTAATAGGGATTTATCACGAGGGGACTAGGCCGCATGTCTTCGTATCAACCTGGTTCTTCACTCAGATGGATATGGCATTAATCACGTGGGGGGGCATAGGCTCATTGATGGCCAAGGATAGGAGACTTGGGTTGTTTTCGTTACTTCTCGGCGTTATGTCGCCAGTAATAGCGTTAATCGTCCCATGGCCATCGGCAGCCACTGAAGAGGCCTATGGAATTGTGGTGATAGACCTATGGGTAGCATTAATGACGTATTTCGACGCTAGGCACATGATTGTGGCGCGCTAAATGTCAATGTTTGGACTGGAAGAGTGGAGGTAAGAATAATCTCACCTCCACTCTGCCTGCCCAACCATCAACTTCCCAATGGCGATACCACGTTCATTAACGACTGAATTGGCGATTAATGTTTTTAAGAGTTGCCGTATTAATCGTCTTGATGTCTGACGAGTGGTTGATTAAGGATGTCAGGAGTGTTTTGGAGAGGGTTGATAGGGTTGGGCTTGGGTTTAGGGCTCAAAATCCTAGGTTGTTAATCGTAATCTTCTATGACCTTTACTGCCCTGGCTGCGCACTGCTTGAGGATGAGGCTGGTGATTACCTCGTTGAGTTGTACAGGAGTGGTAAGGCATCGCTTTACTTCGTTGATTACCCAGTACACAGGGGGGGTGTTGAGAGGCTCCATGCGACCTTCAGGTGCATCTATAGGAGGGATCCAATGGTCTTCCTGGACGTGGTGAGGAGGCACTACGAGGCGTACCTAAGCGGTAAGTTAAAGGGTGAGGAAGCCATTGCAGAGGCTAGTGGTGACTGCGTTAATGAGGAGCTTCAAAGGGTTATGGAGGCTAAGTCCGTGGCTAAGGAATTGGGCGCCCCCCCGGGTACGCCAACGATAATAATCGGTAACCTAGTCAGGAATGTTGGGCAGGGCATATTTGGTTACCCAGGGATTATGAAGCTCATGAGGATTATCGAGGATATTTACGTTTATTAAAAGAGCTCACCTGCGGGATTTAGTCGTTGGTGAGTACCTCCTCCTAACCTGAATTAGGGTTACCAGGATTAGGGCGTTGCCTATGGCATTTATTGCCGTGCCAACCTCCATAACCCTTGGTATTAGGGCTAGCCACATTATGACAGCCACTATCGAGATTAATGCGCCAACCCTACCCACATTGCTCCTAAATTGATTACTGACCATGTAGGCACCCACGTAACTAGATACGGAGAGACCGAGTATTAAACTCACGGCTATTAGGAATAACACGGCGGCCGCTATCTCATCGCCGTATAGGTAAAGTAGGTAGGAGAAGGCCATTAGTGGTGGTGCTACGAACATTAGGTACCTGTAAATTGTCGATAACCTGCACGAACCCCCCCTATTAACTATGCAAACACCGCCCCAGCCAAACATCTCAATTCCAATCCAGAGTATTGCAATGATTAGTTGCAGTACGTCATAAACGAGGTCTGTGAAGCCTATGAGGAGTAAGGCCTTCAGCGCTATGTCCAGTATGAAGCCGTATATTATGGCCGTAAAGCCTCATAAACGCCCCCCCGGACAATGCTCATCAATATTTTAAGAGGTTACCAATGATTTTAAGCAGTATCGTCATAGGCTCAGGATTAGGTAATTAATTAGGTTCATTATTGGGTGTATTAGCCAGGATGGGGGGGGTATCGTGGTTGATAAGACGAGTATCGTAAAAACTATTATCAAGCTCTCAGCCAACCCACCCTTCCAGCCAGTCCCCCCCAACTCTCTAGCGAGCCTCACGTAATAGGGCACCGAGATTACGGAGTTAATGACCAGGAGAACCGCGAGCCAGGTAAGGTTTCCATAAACCAATGCCAGTATTATGTATAGCTTTGACCAGAAGCCCAGGAGCGGTGGTGTGCCTATGAAGGCCAGGGATATCAACCAAGTACTCACGGCATTATTACCCTTTGAAAATACCGTGTTAAAGAATCCCATTTTACCAACAGCATTCATGAACAACTGTAGTAATAAGCCAACGAGCGCCAGCCCCCCCAGGGTTACGCCCATTTCCTGAGCACCCATCATTGCGGCTGCGAAGGCGGCCATTACATAGCCCATGTTGGCTATTGAGGAATAGGCAAGGACTCTAGGACTTTCCCTACTCGTAAGCGCGCCTATGTTGCCTAGGAACATTGATATAGTCGCGAAGGCACCAGCTATGTAGGCTAGGTAGTAGGGTGGTATCTTGTAAAGGCTCATTGTTGTTAGTGTTATCTTAACGGCTACGATGAACGGGGCTATCTTTGCTATTGAGGCTATTATTGCGACGGGTATTGGGTTGCCAGCCGTGAATACGTCGGGGACCCACTCATGCATTGGTGCCGCACCAACCTCCAGGGATAGGCCGAGGAGCAGTAGGGAGAAGCCTATTATGTACGTTATTAATGACGGGCCTGAACTAATTATTACTGCACCCACGAAGAAGAGTACCGTGGCTATTATCATGTTGACCACATACTTAACACCAACCTCAATGCTGGTATTTGGATCCCCCATTAGGATTAGTAGGTATGTTGGCGCTGAGACGAGCATCAACGACAGTAATGCTAGGGCTAAGTTGCTTGTATATAGGGCTAGCGCCGTGGCTATTATCATTATTGAGACGAGTACGTAATCAACACCCCTTATTGGAGAGTTAAGCCTCATCAAGGTGACTATTCCCAGGACGCCTATGACTACGAGGAACGCGGTGTAGGCCATTAAGTACGTGTTTGGAGCTATGAGGAGTATTATCATTGATATTAATGGCGCAATCCATGAATACCTCCTGGCACCCTCGCTGAGTAGTGTCGGTGCTGTACCGACAACGCTTATTATTGCCGATGCAAGGAGGATGTATGTGTATGGTATGGACACTTCACATCACCCTGTCCACGTGATTTAAGTATTACTCTTTGACTCGACATACTGCTCACCACCAGCCTTAATCTCCTCAACCCTCACTGACTTCCTAATCCTATCCATCGCCATTATAGCCGTTATCAAGGTCATGAATTCCGTGGATGATGATAATATAGTTACAATAAGTATGCCGAGGGCAACCACGGCATTAACAGCAAAGAGCGGAACCAGCGCTAGGAATATTGCATTGAACATGAGCTCAAGGGATATCAAAACCCTAATCAGGTCATTAGCCCTAAGCGCGCTGTAGTAGCCGATCATTAGTATTATGGATGCGAACCCGTACAGTATGGCCGCATTCACGACCTCCATCCCCCACTCACCTCCAGGTAATACATTATTAGCCCAATCATTATCGCCATTAGGAGTGACGCCAACAATGCAATTAGTAATAAACCATCTGGCGTTGATGCGAAGCTAATCAGCGATTGGCTAGTTACTGGCGTCACCTCATAGTTCGTGAATGCCGAGGCAACGATTACCGCAATTATGAATAGTAGCATTGGCGCTATCCAGGACTTACCAACGCCACCCCTAAACTCAACCCTCCTATAGGTCGCCGCTAGGACTATTGTCATGGTTATTGTGGCACCAACGAATATTAGGTATATCAGTATAAAGCCGTAGGTTATCCCAAACAGGCCGTATACCGCGCCAACGAGGCCTGTTGCTATGGCTAGGTATATCGCCGCGTATAGGTTGTCCTTCGTTATGGTTACGCCTATGGCCGATAATACGGCGAAAACACCAAGCGTTATTAATGCACCAATGTACGTGCTAACCATAGCAAGGAAGACATAATTCACGTGTTTTTAAGTATAACCAATCGACATTCTACAAGTGTTTACTTGAGGACTTGAATCACTGCGGTAATGCAAATTAATCCCACTTACAACGCGCCGTGTGGGGGGGTTGGTACTGCTCTATACCGGTGATGGCAAGGGAAAGACCACGGCCGCTCTAGGCCTCCTCCTCAGGGCTGTTGGGCATGGGTATAGGGTCGTGATTGCCCACCTAATGAAGACATTGATCTACAGGGGGGGTGAGTACGTGGGTGAGTACCTAGCCATTAAGAAGTTCCTCAGTGACTATGTCGATGTTTACTCCCTGGATCCAGACCAACACCTGACGCCTAGAGACGTGCTTAAAATGGCGCTTGAGAGGGCCAGGGAGGTTAAGCCCTTCCTGTTAATCCTCGATGAGGTCAATAACGCGGTAGCCAATGGTTACCTAACAGCCAGCGAGGTCATTAGTGGTATTAAATCATTACCGCCTGAGGTTAATGTCGTGTTAACCGGTAGGGACGCGCCTAACGAGTTTATGGAGATTGCCGACTTAATAACCATTATGGAGCCCAGGAGGCACTACTTCGATAGGGGGGGGTGTGGTTGGTGTAAGGGGGGGCCTTGAATGGTAATACTCTTTAATTCCCTACCCAATCATTAATCAATGCCAACACTGAGGTTTAGGGATGATAGGCCCACGCTCATAGGCGTCGTGCACTTACCACCACTGCCAGGCTCTATTAGGTATGGTGGGCTTGACATAAGCACCATCGTGGACTTCGCCGTTAGGAATTCCAAGGTCCTCGATGAGGCGGGCTTTGATGCCGTTATTCTCGAGAACTACAACGATTATCCATTCAAGGCTAGGGTTAGGGAACCCGAGACTATAGCGTCCATGGCGATAATAGCCAGGGAAGTCGTTAAGTCAGTAAATATACCCGTCGGTATTAACCTACTAAGGAATTCAGGCCCCGAGCCGCGGCGATAGCGGCTGTCACCGGCGCATCCTTCATCAGGTCAAACGCTTACTGCGAGGCCATAGTGAGTGCTGAGGGGGGGTTGATAGAGCCCGTGGCCAGGGAGGTCCTTGAGGTAATGACGAGACTCAACACTAAGATCACCGTGCTCGCAGACATATTTGTCAAGCATGCAAGCCCGTTACACAGGATGACCATCGAGGACGTGGCCAAGGACTGCGTTGAGAGGGCCCTGGCAGACGCAGTGGTGGTCACAGGCCCAAGGACGGGGGGGGAGCCACCAGACCCATTACTACTTAGGCGAGTTATTAAGGCGGTGAACACGAAGGTACTAGTGGGAAGTGGCATAAACCCAAATAATGTAAACGATTACAGAGAGGCCCATGGCTTCATAGTAGGCACATACCTAAAGGATGAGGAGGGACAAATAGATCTGGCGAAGGCCAGGAACATGGTAAACGCAGTAAAGGCATTAACAAAGCCGTGAATAGGCACACCACGATTCAGGAAGTCACATTGCTTGTCAATATTTGGACTAGAAGAGTGGAGGTAAGATTAATCTTACCTCCACTCTACCTGCCCAACTATCAATCTCTAATAACCATCCAGGCCATTCATAATAGGCGATCCATGGCCGCGCACTTAATCCCAGCCTGCTGGGCTACTTATGGCAGTTTCCGCCAACTTAGCCAGGGTGAAGTGGGTATTAATTTCCATTGGGCTTCATTAAAGCCTTGATATGATGTATAATAGCGAGATCACGATTAGGTTTAGTAATGCAATTAGCAATGTTGGTGCTGCATACTCGCTGGCCGGTACTCGGTTGCTTGATAATGGTACATTAATATCGTGCATTATTAAGGTGGCTGGTCTAGACACCTACGGTGAATTCGTAGTACTCGTACAGGCACTTTACCTAAACGGCACCATAGCCTATGAGTGGAACTCAACGTATCTAGGCCACATACCCCAGTACGACATAGTGAATAAGTATGACTTGCCAGGGCATTTAGTGCGCTCCGACGGCTTCGCCCTCGTGGTACCGCTGGGCCAGTCAGCCATTATTAAGTTATACGCACCAATAACCTTTAGCCGAGGCACCTACATCATCAGGGTCTACGATGTCGATAGGCAATATGAGACTTACGGCATTAAGTTCCAGGTATACGTAACAGTTAACGGATAAATCTATTCACTTCTACCAATCTCGTTAAAAATCTATTGCTTTTACTTTCTGCTCTACCTACCCGACTCCTATTATATTCTTAAGTTCATCAATTAACGGCCTTATGTACTTAACCCTCCTCTCAACCTCATCAATTCTAATCCTTACTTCGTGAAATCCATTTACGTGTAAAAAGTAAGCCTCAGCCCAGGCCCTCTCTGCTATATCACCTAGTTTTGAGGCGGCATCATCAAGTAAACTTACACTCCATCTGCCCTTGCTTAATGCTTCCCTGGCCTCATCGAGGTTTTTGGCGATTGCCAATGCCTTAATGGCTCCTCAACCGCCTTATACAGCTTCTCGCTACTTTGAACAACATCACCCCCCCTATCAATAAAGTTAAGGCCCTCATTAAACGCCACCAAAGCCAACTCAGCATGAGCCCTAGCAGTATCTAATGGATCTAACTCGAGTTTTGACGCTAAGATATCAATTACGTAGTCTATGTCAAGGCCTCTCCTCCTAAGTGCCTCAATTAATGATTGAGGTATGCTCATACTACGTGGAGTAATTCATAAACATTGTTATAAATCTTCGCAATACTTACCCAGGGTTTACACCGTAGGCCCTCATTAGGTCAACGAGCTTAACAGCCTCACGCTTAAGCTGCCTTATCCAAGCCGTAACCTCACCATCCCACTCCTCGGTGGTGTATATGAAGAACTCGATCCTAGGCTCAATGAAGTCCTTAAGCAGTAATCGCCTCTCTAGCTGATCCATACCCCTCACATCATCACTAATAATCACCAAGTCAATATCGCTCATGTCCGTGTAATCACCCCTAGCCCTGGAGCCAACCACGTAAACCTCGGAAATACTAATCCTAGACCTCGCCCTAACCACGAACTCCCAAGCCCTCCTAAGCAGCATGACTTGACTCTCTACTGCAGATTTTGCCTTACCCATTCAACCACCTCCCTAGCCATCTCAAGAACACTCCTCGCTTTACCCTCAGTATATACCTCGTATGGTAATCCATTGGCCGCATCAGGGTATCTGGAGGTCGTGTAATGCATGGTCAACTCCCTAAGGTGATCCATTATTCGCGATACATCTATGTGAAGCTCATCCCTAATTATATAGCCGAGTTCCACCAGGTCATGACCCTTAACCACCTTACCCCCCCTCGAAATAAGCAATGCCTTGAGCGCCTTCTCAACAGCCTGTTGGGACCAGAATGCGCAGGCGTAATAGTCTCCGGAGTTAAGTGAGTTCTCCGCTGTACGTAAGTCCCTAAGCGCTTGGGCAAGCCATTTTTGGTACTCCATTACTCACTAAGTGATTAAGTGCAGGGCTTAAATGCCATTCCCAGCATTATTCATTAATGCTGCATGAGTAAGTAATTAAACGGCGGTGAAGGGTGATTCTCAATTTCATACCTTGGGCATGCTCCTGTATATGGCTTTGCTCCATGCGTATCCTGCCTCAAATAGTGCTATGAACATTATGAACCAGAGTAACGTACTTATTAATGTTGGGTCTGGGTTTATTACGGCTATGGCCACGAGAACCCCCCAAAGTAAATGTACGGCCTATTCCTCGACAGCATGTCCGGCATTATTAAGCCGGCCTGGGTCAATAGGGCCATTACCACAGGTGTCTCAAAGAGGAAGCCGGCAAAGAATAGTGTTGCTATAAACGTGTCCAGGAAACCACTCACAGTTAGCATATGCACGAAGCCGAACAGACAACTCCAGAATAGGCTTATCCTTAGGAAGGCTGGGAATACGAAGTAATAACCAATGAATACACCTTGATAAAATAGCGTGGCTGCGACCCACACGTATTTCCTAACGGCCTTAAGCTCATGTGGGTATAGGGCTGGCTTAACGTATTGGTAAATCTCGTAAATAAACACTGGTATTGTTATGAGGAGCGCTATGACGATACTAAGCTCGACACTAAATACGAAGGGGCCGAGAACTGTAGTCGAAATTATACTGATGGGTTGTGTGGAGTTACTAACGACGTAATTACTGGTACACGTCACCGACTTAGCCGGTGCTGTGACTAAGTTGTATATGTAATGCCTATATATGTAGGCAATTATTGGGTTATACTCCATGGTGAAGAATCCAATGACGACCTTTGCGATGTTATGACCACTAACGTCGGGCATTGGTAACCAGAGCGCCACGAAGACGATTGCGAATACTATCAAGGCCCTCCTAAGCCTAACCCCCCCAAGCTCACGAATATACTCCCAAAGAGGCAACTCCCTATCATAAGGAGGCCTATCTTCACTCATTACTGCTTATAATGAGCGCGTGTGGGTAAAAATCCCCCCCTTTTTCACATAAATGATAAATGATGCAACCAAACAATTGACTCTTAGTAACTCCTTATTTCAAAAAGGATAAGTTTTGTATTTAATGTACGCGTTTGTTTAGTATGTCTGTGAGTGTTAGGTTTAGGGTTTGGGTTGAGGTTGGTGGTAGGCATGTTATTGGTCCTGGTGGTTATGAGATTCTTAAGGCTATTGATGAGGTTGGTTCGATTAGTGGTGCTGCCCGTAGGCTTGGCATGTCCTACCGCTTTGTCTGGAATTACATTGATAGGATGGAGAAGACCCTGGGCATTAAACTAGTCGATGCAAGGAAGGGAGGCAGAGGCAGGGGGGGAGGTGCAAAACTAACACCGGAAGCCCAAGCACTGCTAAAGTACTACGAGGAGATAATCGAGGAAATGAACCAAATAGCAAACAAATGGTCACAGGAACTAACTCGGAGGTTTAAGGATTTAGCTTATGATTACTGATTCTCATTACTGGATAGTTTTCTTAGTATTTCGTTTATTATTTGCTGCTTTGTCTTTCCTTGGGTTTCTATACCCAGCGCCCTGGCTATCCTCAGTATGTATGGGTCCACCGGGTCCGTCACGGCCCTCCTCACGTCGATTACCGCGTTTCTCACATCCATCACCGCATTGCTCATGGTATTCCTGGCCTCATAGACTGGCTCGTTGATTTCCCTCATGAACTCCTCCATTGACTTCCTAGCCCAGGTGTACCACTTGCCGAGTTCCCTGGCTATTTTCGGTAATGTCTCGGGTTTCCAGGCGAGTAGGATTAGGAGGAATAGGAATAGGAGTAGTCCCGTCTGCTCATCGAGGATTAGGTAAACGCCCATTTTAAGTGTCACCGATTAACTTATCTTTAAAATCACTTATTGCTGAGTCTCCAATTAATCTCCTTAATCAAATCCTCCTCACTCTTACCCCTAGTGTCAATGCCAAGCCTCTCCGCAATCTCAAGCACCTTGGGATCAACACTGGGCTTCTCGGCGGCAGCCCTCTGCTGCTGACCCAACTTATTATTTATCTCCGTAAGCAACTCATCCCTACTCTTGCCAGTTGGGTCTATGCCAAGCTTCCTGGCAATCTCGATAAGCTCAGGCTCGGGCTCACTCTCACTGGCGCCACGCTTAAACTCCCTAATTGACTGACCAAGACTCCTAGCCAACTGGGGGGGAATCTTACTCGGACCCCCCCAAATAACAAGGACAATGAAGGCTATTATAATCAAAATCAAGGTCTGAGTATCAATAAACAACACTACACCCATCAATAGGTTTTTCGTGGATTTACTTAAAAACTTTGCTAACAATTGTGTGAAAATTCTCGCGTAGATCCCTAAATCAAATTGAATGTGTAAATGAGCGCCTCAATCCATCATTAAAAGTGGAGTTGAAAATAAATCCACGACCATCATAAACCCCTCACTAAATCCCTATGAATAATTACTAATAAGGCAGAAGTGATTATTGTTAGAATCGGTAGGACTATTAATGAGTAATGAATCAGCTCAAGGGCATTAATGCTAAATACGCTCATTACGATCATCGCCATTGGCGAAATACCAGACACAGGTACTGTACAGACACCCAAGCCACAGGCCGAGCTAACAAATGCAGCTGTGCCCGTGGATGCGGCAATACCCACAGTACCACCAATTGCACTACCTAACTTAGTGACTACACGCTTCGTAGCAATCCTCAATTGCAGGTAAGAAACGCTAACTATTAACCACGTACTCAATACTAGGTTTATGATACCCATAATCATTAATATTAAATTGAGTGAACCACCAATGGATGGGGGGCAATGCTGAGCTCCATACCATAGGTATTCACCGCCTTAGTAATTCCCGCGTTAATTAAGTAGACAATTACTGCCGGTATCAGTAGTAATAGGTATAATTGAATTAATCTTCTATGGGTAAATACGTCAAATATGCCATGAGTCTCGTAAACCCTAATCACATCACTCACAAGACCCCTCGCCAGCGATGAACTATATTTGTAAATTAACACCGCACCTATTATTAGTAAAATCGCTGCACTAATTATTGCATTGATGTATTCGTGAATAACAGCATAAACGTTGATGATGCCCACATAACTTAGGTGGGCACTAATTAGAGTTAATAATAATGGTAGGATTATGGTAAATACTGCAAAAACATAGATTACTAATAGTGCAATACCCTCATTGCTCATAACCCTATCATCAACGCACCACTATTTTTAATTTAAAGCAGTTCAATTCATGTATTTTAAATGATTCTTATAAGCTGTTACTCACATATTCATTGTATAAATATCAACATGCTACTTATCTATTTATCTAGTAAATTCAAAATAACAAAGAAACCTCATTTAAATACATGGTCATTTACTGACCCGTAGTATGCCAATAACAATCCCATCAATAGGGGGGGAGAAATTCCCTGAGCTAAATGTAATGACGACCCACGGACCAATGAAGCTACCGGATGCCTTCAAGGGTAAGTGGTTCGTACTCTTCAGCCACCCAGGCGACTTCACGCCAGTGTGCACTACGGAGTTCGTAAGCTTCGCAAAGCACTATGACGACTTTAAGAAGCTAAATACAGAGTTAATTGGCCTTAGCGTGGATAGTGACATTAGCCACATTGAGTGGGTTCAGTGGATTGAGAAGACGCTAGGTGTTAAGATACCATTCCCAATAATTGCAGACCCATTGGGTGAGGTTTCAAAGGCCCTAGGTGGGTTACATGCCCAATCAGGCACTGCCACGGTTAGGATAGTCTATATAGTTGATGATAAGGGTACGATAAGGACAATACTGTATTACCCACTGGAGCTTGGTAGGAACATACCGGAGATACTGAGGATTGTCAGATCGCTGCAGCTCATTGATAAGTATGGAGTAGTTATGCCGGCTAACTGGCCGTATAACGAGTTAATCGGTGAGAATGTACTAAACCCACCACCGCATAATGTTGAGGAGGCTCCGAAGAGACTCCAGCAGTATAAGGGCTATGCCTGGTGGTTAACGTATAGGGAGTTACCGAAGGATGAGGTTGAGGAGACCAAGAGAATAATCAAGCTAAGGATCGAGTAGGCTGAGGATACTTCTGCAAATAACCCCCCCCTTTAAAATACTTTAAAAGGGTTATTTATTATCCCGAACTTACATGAAATTTAAGGGAGATACCGTATTTGGAAGTGGCATTGTCAGCGGTGAGTTGGTGATTTACCGAGAACCACTTTCTTTCCTCGGCGATGTTGATGGTAAGAATGGCGTCATAAGGACTATTAACGCCAGCATTGCTGGTAAGATTTTGGTGATACCTAGTTCGAGGGGTTCGACGGTGGGTCCTTACGTGATGTATCAATTAAGTAAGTATGGTAAGGCTCCATTAGTGATACTTAGTGTTAAGGCCGATACTATGTTGATAATTGGGGCTGTCATGGCGCAAATACCGATAATGACTAACCTACCTAGGGAAATACTGAACCTTAATAATGGTGCCATCGCCAGGGTTGACCTGGATAGGGGGGGTGAGGTCTATGTCAATGAGCCTGAGGCGAGACTTGCATTACTACTGCTTGAGGAGCTTGAGTTGAGGAATGGAAAGGCTAAGCTTAAGTACCTGAAGGTTTATAGGATGATGACCTACTGGCTCGGCCCTAAGTACTCCAAGGCGATACTTGATAGACTCATCTCAAGTGGCTACATAGTGATTAATGGTGATAGAATTGAGTTGCTACGTAGGTTTAAAGCAAGTAAGAGCCAATCACAAATATATAGGGAGGCCAGGGATGTAATCATTAATGCTTACTTATCAATGCATCGACCACCGAGCAAATGAAGTAGCTCAAGGACCTTCTCATTATACACGCCTAAAGCCCTCACCCCACTAACTGCCTTATTCATGTTAAATGATGAGTTAATTAATAGGCCACCGAGCACCCAAACCACAGAGTCAAGATTGAGTGGTGGTATACCACTGAGCTTACCAATCTCACTCCACACACCCTGAATCTCGGCCCTACGCTTAGTCATTAATTCCCTGGCTAGCTAGTCACATTATTGAGATCTCCCATGACCGGCATTAAACCGCTGCATATCGTTATTACGGTAACCCTGTAATCCACGGGTATTGGTATCTCCATCGGAGCGGAAACATCAAGCCCACAGGCCCTACCTACGTAATACGCCATCTTGACAGCAAACACTATAGTCTTCTCATCACCACGCGTATTAGTCACTTTCGAAAGTAGTCTCCAGAGTGATACCAAGTCACCTAAGTAATTACTAATACTCAACCTGGCTATTTGCGGGCAGGTATTTTGAATCCTCCTTACCCTCGAATCCCTATACCGAGCCAAGTACCTACTATTCATCACGTAATTTATGAAGTCCCTGCATAAATCAACCGGTTTATTCCCAATGAAGTAATTGGCGAAGTAGTTCCAGTGATCCTCACCCTTACCAGTTAGTTGATAGCTAACTAAGGCGTTAAGTATCGTTAATTTCAACGTTATTTCAACGTCGAGCTTCAATTCACGCATAGCCTAGCCACGGCGAGGTACTGAGGATCCCTCTCCTCAAAACCCCCCCTGATCCAGCTATGCCTAGTTCACGCAATACCTCCGCTATCTTCTCCTTAACGTCACTCATTATCAACCCCGCATTAATCTGCGGATTGAGTAGTACCTCCAAATGGTTATTAGCGCGATGACCTGGCCCCAGTCAAGGTAAAGGAGTGGTTTGCCTACGGTAATTAGTACGTAGGTCAGTGGGTAAATGATTACCGGCGCACCTATTGTGAATAGGTATATGTAGTGCGTTATTACGTAGGAAACCCCCCGTAAACAATGCCCGATGAGTCGAGCACGATTGACGGCTTTACTATGTAGGCTATGTACGTGATTATCCATGCAAGGAATAGCAATGATGAAACCCTCCACATATAGAGATATAGCGGTAAATAACTAACATGAACCACCTCCCCCCCAGACCTATAAACCACATAGCCATAAACCCTAGGCTCCAGGGCAAACGCCTCGCCAAAGTGCGATAGACCCAGTGGTAGGAATAATACCGTAATGACAATACCGAGTATAAACCCCCCCTCCTAACCCTCGCCCTCACGTCCTCACGACTACCCAGGGCACTACTGTTACTCATTGCCGATTAACCCAATTAAGCAGTTATTAAAGAATCACGCACCTCCCTAAATCAACCTATACAGGCCGGTTATCAACGTATAATAAAGCGTAAGCCCTATGAGGGACCATAGAACCACCGATACTGCAATCATAACCTTACTCCTCAATGCCTGATCCCTAATCACCTTCGTGAGAAGCGCCTCCAGGAATTGACCACCATCAAGCGGATACGCAGGGAAGGCATTGAGCAATGCCAGAGTTAGGTTCAGCGTGTATATCCAAAACATTAGGTTGTAAAATGATCTGCTCTCCACGACTATACCCCCCCACGGGCTTATGTACAGGCTGAATAACCAAGTAGCGCCATTGATAGGTTGCCCGTGCTCAATACCTCATTGAATACGGCGCCATTTGCTGGGTTAAATATGGTTAACGTGACATTACTTGAGCCGGCTGAGTTCAATATTGATATTAATGAGTATATACTAGCCACTGGCTGATTGTTGACCGCCGTTATTATGTAGCCGTTTCTGAGGGCTATATCCGTGGAATTCGCTACATAGACAATCGTGGTTCCCAAAAGGCTTCGCGTTAATGAGGGACTTAGTAATGCGAGTTCCACGAGGGCCACGGCTATGTAAGCAAGTACTATATTCATGAATACACCGCTTGAGTACACGGCGAGCCTTACTAGAATACTCCTATTCCTTAGTTCCTCCTCGTCGATCTCAACAAAGCCTCCAAAGGCGAGGAATAGGAGGGCGAAGGCTCCTCCAGACTTTATCCTTATTCCGTACCTCGAGGATACTGCGCCATGCGCCAGCTCATGCAGTAATATCCCAATTCCGATAGCCACTATTATGTAGATGAACGTGTATAACGACACGGTGACGCCGGGTATTAACGGCGCAAGTGGTGTGAATCCCCCCCTCTCCACAGTCTCCATGGGGGCTTAATTTATGGGTCATCGCTATGATCATTAAGACTAGGTTCTTTGACATTAGGTAAAGCATTGATGGCAGGCCCCCCCACGCGTTGATGCTCATGATTATTAGTGGTATTGGCACTATTACGAACATAGATACCGAGAAGAGGCCCACGGTTAGTAATATTATTAACCAACCAGGCACCTTACGTAGCACATTCCCAAGCGGCGCAATCACCTCCTTAACTAACTCCTCATCCTTAAGCATTATGAATACTCCGTAGTAGACCTTAACAGGCACATTAATGCCGAGGCGCCTAAGCAGGTATATTATCCCGACAATTACGAACCAAGCGGCGATAACGATTAATAAGCCAAGATACTGCATGCCAATCACCCGAACCTAAGTATGGAGCCTGTACCGACATCATGAACATTCCTATAACCACTCACCAACTCCCTCCTAAGCCTAGGGCCTGTGCCATGCAGTGGATAAACACCGCTCAAGCCCCCCCTAATTATGTCCCTTAATAATACACCCTGATACTCACTAATTGATGTAGCTCCCAGGCCACCCACGAAATACCTAACATCGAGCTCCCTGAAAAACCTCGTTATCTCATCATCATTAATAAGCCATAGGTTCAACCACAGCCACTAATCAGTAATTTATGGCTTGGGAAATAAATAAGTAATTCACCAACCCTCCTGTTACCAACCCTAATGAACTCCACCGCACCAAAACCAAGCTTGACCCTTTCCCTACCACCGACTTCAATGACGTCGAGACCAAGCCCCTCAAGCTTACTTCTAAGCTCAAAGCCGTGCATAGTATTATCAACAGGAATTACGACCGCCGATACGTCACCAACGGCGTCAATACCACCCCAGTGGTGATTAACCGGTGTCGTTATGACGAGCAACCTAGGCTTAATGTTAATACCCAATACCTTACTATTACTAATTAATTTGCCAACGCTTGAGCATGTATCAATCATTAGCTCATTATTAACAAGTAGCGATATCGAATTATCCCCCCCCTCCACATTTGGCGCCTTCACTTCATTATCACATATTACGTTGATGGCTAATTCATTATTAGCATTCATTTCCACTAGGCAATAACTATATAGGAAATAAATCTTTTCTCACACACCACCAATGTTCGGTAAGTTTTAAATGGGCATTAAAGTCTAGAGACCCAAGATGTACTCACAACAAAGTAGTACTTGGAATAAGGTGCTTAGGTATGTATGGCCTATAGCGTTTGTACTGGCCTTCGCCATAGTTGGTGCCTGGGGTAACGTCGCGCATGAGACGTTTGTAACCTGGATAATAGTGATTGCGTATTTAGTGATATTCTTTGGCATAGTGATTGCCATAGGCATTAGGAGTACCAGGGTTAGGTTTAGGGAGATTGAGGAGTACATGAAGTCCACGAAGTCTGGAGCCATTGAGAAGTTAACGCGCGATGACTTCATTAAGGCCATGGAGAAGGACCCTGAGTATGTGCAGGAGACGAATAGGTTTGTTAAGTCTCAAATGAAGAATCTAATAATACTTATGGTGGTCCTAATAGGCTACTCCTACTCTACACCTACGTACTCTCGGGACCATTCATAACACTGGCCAAGTACATATCAAGCACGATAAACATTGGTTATTACTTAAAGCCCTGGTTCACGCCAACGATTCAGGAGGCAAACCTATTCTACGCATACTTCATTGATTACCTCATATACTTCGGAGTCTTCTTCATACTCATGTACGTTATATTCAGGATAATGAGGATGCCCTTCATGACCACGAACGTACAAATAACCGACTACCCATACACAGTGACTAAGGAGTTGATAATCTTTAGGGATGCCATGCTTATCGATGGTATGTACCTACTCAAGTCACCAATACAGGTCAGGCAAATCGTAATTAATGAGAAGAGGAGGTTTATAGAGTTTCAATTATCAAAACCACTGTCTGGACTACCATACACAAAGATAAGGATTTACCATAAATCACCAAGGGACCTGTGGGATAGGGCTATGAAGAACCTATTTAAGGTTGAGGAGGGTACCGTCAAGTGATTTTGAATGGGCATGAATTTAATTTAACAATGAATTTAATCAGCCAAAGAGACTTGCAAGACCAGCCGCGATCTCCTCCTCGCTCGGGCCCTCCTTCTTTTCCTCAGCCTTCTTCTCCTCAGCCTTAGCCTCAGCCTTCTGCTCACCACCAGCCGCAGCACCACCAGCCTGGGCTGCAGCCGCAGGGGCAGCGGCCACAGGCATTGCGACAGCCGTCTTTATGGCCTCGTCAATGTTAACCTCCTTCAGCGCAGCCACGAGCGCCTTAACCCTAACCTCATCAACCTGTATCCCAGCTGCCTGTAGAACCTTAATTACATTCTCCTCATTAATGGGTTGTTTGCCGTAGTGCAATAGTAATGCTGCATATACGTACTCCATACCTCCTCGACATGTCAATTGAAGACCACTTTAAAAACATTACTTGATTCAATAAGTCATAGATGCCAAAGAAGATAGTCATAGTAACGGCCGATTGGGATTACTTCAAGGATCAATTAACCACCCTATGCTCGCAGTTCATTAAAGCTGGCATTAGCTGTGAAATGAGGGATTATGGAAGCCCCGATGCCCTGCAGTTAATAATTAAGTATGGTATTGATAATGGCTTGGTGAGGATACCGCAAATATACCTAATCAGCAATGGTGAGGTGAGAAGAATTGCTTATGAGATTACGAGTGATTTAAGGCTCGTAATTAAAGACCTTGATAATTATTTAAAGTGAGTAAGGATGAAATATGGCCGGGGGGGTAACCCACGACCTTCATCGGCCCGTTCGTCGGGTCTCTGTGTGGTAGTTAGTCAATATTAACATTGATTTAATAATCTTTCGCCGCATTATAGGCCCTGGAACTTGGGTTGTCTCTTCTCCTTAAACGCCCTAATGCCTTCCTGGAAGTCCTGGCTATATCGCAGTAACGCGAAGGTCTTCCTCTCAATGTCGAAACCGACATCCATTGGCGAGTCTTGGATTAGCCTAATGGCCTCCTTCAATGCCTTAATCGCAAGTGGTGACAGTGACATTAAGTCCCTGGCTATCTCCATAACCCTATCATGAATCTTGGCAGGATCCACAACCTCATGGACTAAGCCAAGCTGCAACGCCTCCTCCGCCTTAATCCTCCTGCCAAGGAGCAGGTAATACCTCGCGCGCAGAGCCCCCCCGAGCGCCTTAACAATCCTTGTTAGTCCACCACTCGCTGGCACCATGCCAAGCCTTATCTCAGGAAGCCCTATTTCCACGTCTGGCGTGCCTATTCTAATGTCGCAGGCGAGGGCTAATTCAGTGCCTGCTCCAAGTACGTAGCCCCTGAGGAGGGCTATCGTTGGCTTGCTGAGATTCTCCACAGCCTCTATTGTCCTACCCCAATCAATTAATTCGGTGGGTGTGGTGTTTAGGAATTCCGTAACATCACCACCTGCACTAAATGCCCTATCACCACTGCCCTCGAAAATCACGACCCTCACGTTACCGTCCTGCTCCAACTCATTTATTATCCTGCCCAGGTCCCTCCTCATCTCAAGCGTTATCAGGTTCAGTGGCGGCCTATTTATTATGACCTCAGCAACGCCATCGTTAATCCTTACCAACCAACCACCGCCTGAGTATGTCCTCTCCACAAACCTATTGCTAAGGGGGGGCACTGATTTTAAATGAGTACCGGGATTAACATGTTTGAGTAAGCCCTTATTAATCAGTTATTAAGTGAGGCATGTCAATATGCATGGTTATGCAGGTAGAATACTCTGGATTAATTTAAGCCGTAACGAGGTGAGGGCCGAGGGCATTAATGAAAATGTGGCTAAGCTATTCATAGGAGGCAGGGGGGGTTGGGGGGGCTAAAGATGATTTTTGATTTGAACCTGAACCTTAACAGTGTTGATCCGTATGGCCCTGAAAATCCGTTGATAATAGCCACAGGGCCTCTAGGTGGGACGAGAATGCCATTGGCAACCAGGGCCGCTGCCATATTTAAGTCACCGCTCACGAATAGGTGGAGCTACTCAACCGTTGGTGGGACACTCGGCGCATACATGAAGTATGCCGGTGTTGATGCCGTAGTAATTACCGGCGTAAGCCCAAGGCCTGTTCATTTAGTGATTAGTGATGGTAAGGTTGAATTTAGAGATGCGAGGGAGTTATGGGGGGCATGGACACGGTGGAGACCGAGCATGCCATTAAAAGGGAGTTTAGGGATTCGGCGGTCTTAACGATAGGGCCTGCCGGTGAGAATAAGGTGCCATATGCGTGCATTGGCCATGAGGAATGGAGGCAGTTTGGACGTACTGGGGGGGCTGGGGGGGCTGTCATGGGTAGTAAGGGCGTGAAGGCCATAACCTTCATACCCGTTAGCAAGGCCGTGGATGTGCTGATGATAAGGCCTACCAGGACTTGGTTAGGAACCTAGGTAGGCAAGCCGTCACGAATCCCGGCATGATACCGTATAGGCAGGGCGGCACTGTAAGGCTTATAGACACTGGCAATGGCATGGGGGGGTTCTTCCCATCAATTTACTGGACCAGGGTTGTTATGCCTAATTGGGAGGACATATCGTGGGAGAAGGTGCTAAAGCAAGGTACTTCATTAAGCATGGCGCCTGCCTATACTGCCCAGTGGCTTGCCATAAAGTCGTTAGATCAAGCAATGGTGAGTATGACCTTGAGTATGAGACAACAATGGCCCTTGGAGGTCTAACGGGTGTTCATGACCCACAGAGGCTCATTGACCTTGCTGAGCTCGCCGATAGGCTTGGTTTCGATACGATAAGCCTTGGAAACACAATAGCGTTCCTAATATACCTTGGGGGGGAGAAGGGCATTGTTAAGGGTGCGCCGAGGTGGGGGGGGTGATTATGAGGGTATTAGGCGCCTAATAATTGACACTGCCTATAGGCGTGGGCTTGGTGAGCTAGCAGCATTGGGCACTAAGCCATTGCCGAGAAATTGGGTGTTCAGGATTTGGCTATTCATGTTAAGGGCCTTGAGCCGGCCGCCTATGACCCAAGGACGCTTAAGGGCATGATACTCAATAATGCAATTGCCGAGAGAGGCGCTGATCATCTCTGGTCTAGTGCTTATGCTGTCGATATCGCCGGTCAGGCGGGTGGTAGGTTCGCCACTGGCGAGGAGAAGGTTAGGGCTGTAATGGATATTGAGGAGAGGAATGCCTTATACGATTCAATGCTTCTTTGTAAGTTCGGTAGGGCGATATATACGTGGGACGTCATTAGGGACGTCATGAAAGCCGTGACGGGCTTTAACTACACGGTTGATGAGTTGAGGGAGGCTGCCCAGAGGATTATTGTGCTTCATAGGTACATGAATGGTACCACGATTGAGCAGGATAGGTTACCGCCAAGGTGGTTGAGGGAGCCCGTTGAGTATGAGGGCAGGCAGTACGTGGTTACTGAGGAGGAGTGGTCGTTCATGGTCAGGAAGTATTATGAATTGAGGGGGGGTTATGATGAGGTTGGGAGGCCTAGGCAGGATACGTTGGCTAGGCTTAAGATACTTCCCTAAAATCAAGTCTTCACGGCCCTTATTAATAGGAATATTCTAGGTACGTTCGATGAAGCACAACGTTACCAACTAACTCCCCCCCAATTAGCCTTCTTAGCCACGAAATACCTCCAATGCCCCCCCTAACCGTAATTCTCATCGTGGCGTAATCCCAAACCTCCCTTGGCGCCACTATTGATACTAAGAGCGGTAGCACAAGTACTAGGTAAAATAGTAGGATGGCGTATGTTAGTGGATTGTCGGGTCTCCAAAACTCGAGGACTATGAATGAACCACCCCCCCTCCTGAGGATCCTACGCACCTCAAGCAATGCCATTGACTTATTGCCGAATTGCCTCAGTGCGAATGACGTATAGACAGCACATATCGACCCATGCCTGATCGGCAGGTACTCACCAACGCCAACAACCTTATCAATAATATCAGAGTATTGGTCACCCACTAACTTAAGACCATTGATCGCCGGGTCAAGCAGTATTACTGGCCTATGTCTCAGGCCGTTGTGTATTACGAACCTAGTCATTGAGCCATCCCCAGCGCCAAGATCGAGAAGATAACCGTCGCAATCGCCTATTGATGAGACTATCTCTCGAAAGGCCCAGTACCTGAGTCTCCTTAATTGAAATAATGTGATGACTGTATTCACCAATTCATAGTTTGAGTATACGAAGACTTTGTTCATAACGTCTTTAAAGAATCGAGACAAACTCACACAATCACCTTAACAACTTCAGCGAGCCGGTGACCTTATTAATTAAATCCTCAGGTCCAGGCCCTATCGCAAGTACGGTGATCGTGCCCGGCGGTAACTCCGTGAGACCGGCATCCTCCACGAGGAATGTCGGCAAGCCCAGTTTCTCCGCCTTCTCCTTAAGCCTAAGCAATTCATCCAGCGAGTTAACAACCAAAACAACCTTCTTTTGCCCAGAGGACTCCCAAGCCCTAAACCACTCGAGCCAATCCCTCTTACCATCCTCAAGAACTCTAAGCACAGCCCCCCCAACAGCGCCATGAGCCACCTGGGCGGCCGTCTTACCACAGGACATCCCAAGGTCAGCCCTAACCACAATAACCTGCTTATACACCGGCGGTCACCTCAGCGAACCCCCCCAATCACTGAGTACTTTCCTCGCCGCGTTGTAACCAGGCACTCCAGTCACCTGTCCACCAGGCCATGTACCTGCACCACCCAGGTAAAGGCCCCTTATCGGCGTTGAGTAGCCCCAACCAGGTACAGGCCTATTATTAAACATGTAATCCTCCGTCATTGGTAAGTGGTTGAGGTTTCCACCGGCCAACCTAAATATTGATTCGTAATCACTCGGCGTTATTAATTCAAAGGCCTTAATGCTCGACCAGTCAATGTCGACGTACTCACCGAGCTCATCTTTAGTTGGTAGACCCGTGACTATTAGATAATTACCATGAACCACTGTTTCGCCAAAGGGTAATTGTAGGATTGAGTCCCTGTAATTATTTAACTCACCCCCCCTCAACTTAATTGGTTCATTACTAACAATGACCAACCTAGACGCACCACCCAGGGGGTACGCCTCTCAGCCTATCGATCACCGACTTATCGAAGTACTCCTCACCAACTAGGTTAATCAATGTATTTATTGGGCTTGCCGTGGATAACACGGCTCTCGCTCAATACTCCTCCCATCATCAGTGAGCACTCCCCCCCTGACCCTCCCACCATCAACGATTATCTTCTTAACGCCCAGGCCAAGCACCACCTTAGCACCGGCCCTCAGGGCGGCATTGTATAGTTCACGCGCAAAGACCTGCATACCAACCTCACCACCCTTGGCAGGGAACCACCAATCAGTGTCGGGGTTGTAATAACCAACCATGAAGGCTGGCTGGTCTAGGTAAGGCTCGAATATGAACATATCCCAAAACTCCCTGGGCAGGTATTGGCTAAGGAACTCCCAACCCCCCCTCAACCTAATGAACTCACTCAGCACTGGGTCATTGAGTAATTCGTCCTTACTTGGCGGGTCCAACCTATACATGTACTTGCGTAATGCCCTATGGAAACTCACGATCTTACCCCACATAGCCCTTAGGTCATCGCCAAGGCCCCACCTATTGAACTCACGAACCCTATCCTCAAAACCTCTCCACCACCTAACCAATTCACCGTCTTTTACGTAAACTGCTATAGGTTCCGGCTTGTACTGGTCAACGTTTATTCCTAACTCGTTCATTAAGTCGCTGGGTATTAGGCCAAGTACGTAGGCCCCCTATGGGCACCTCAACACCGCCAACAACGTGATAACCAGCCAAACCACCAGGCCAAGTCACATGATCCAGAGCGAGTACGTCGAGCCCAGCCCTGGCCAGGACTATACTTGCCACTAATCCATTATGCCCTGCGCCGATTATCACGACATCAACCACAAGGTATTTAGGAACCCGTGACTTTTAATAACTTAGCTCAAGGAATTTCCTATACTGCTCTACGTAGGTCCTTAATGACTCAGGTACTTTTATCACTAACGCCGCTGCGCCCAGGATACCAATGTCATCACCAAACCTAGTAAACTCAATACGTGCTGGCTTAACAGCTAAGTACTTCTTTAGGTATTTTTCAATTCCCCTTCTAAATAAATCCATATTATTAAGGGCCATTGAACCCCCAAGCACTATTAACTCCGGATCATAAGCATTCATTACACTCGCTAAGCCTGCCGCATGTACCTTCATTAAGTAATTATCTATGAAATCGGTGGCGAGCTCATCCCCCTCATAATAAGCCTGAAATACTTCCTCAGTACTTACATACTCACCCTTAACAAGCCTTTCATATAACCTTGACCTATACGACCTCCCTTTAATAAACTCCTTAATTACCCTCGGTATGTTAGCTCCCGAACCAAGGGCCTCCCAATGCCCATAACCACCACAACCACATTGTATCTCCGAATTCACGTCAATTACCATGTGGCCGATCTCGTGAGCATTACCATCCTTACCAACGAGCAAGTGCCCGTCAACAATAACGCCAGCGCCAATGCCGGTGCTAAGGGTTATATAGACGAGGTTGTTAACGCCCTTACCAATACCGAATAGGTACTCGCCCCCCCATACGGCTGCCATCGCATCATTGCCTAGGACCACGGGTACCTTGAACTCCTTGATTATTGGCTCCACGAGTTTAAATCTCTTGATTGGTGCATTCGGTGCCCAGGGTACAATACCCTCCCTTAGGTCTAACGGGCCTATGGAGCCAATACCTATACCATCAATGCCACCTCCACCTGCCAAATCCCTTATTGATTTAATGATCACGTTAGCCACGGTATTCTCATCACCACTTGCTGGCTGTCTTGTCTTCACCTTGTTAATAACCTGGCCGTCCTCATTCACAAGTCCAATCCTTATGTACGTAGCGCCAACATCAACACCCACATACACCATACTAAGTTCTTCGGGAAAGTACGCACTTTTAAGTTATTAAATTGACATAATTGATGGATTTATAAAAGGGCTCTAAGTATGGCTTTATTGCATTTATGGTTAAATTAGTCGTAAAGCCCATAGCTGATGTACTGAACGAAGACGAGATCAGGAGGAAGACCGAGGAATACGTAAGTGAAATGCTGAGGAATGCCCAGGTCATTGGCGATGATTTATTCCTCGTGGATAAACCCACGGGCAAGGCCACTCCATCCTTCTTCAGTAATGATTGTTTCGTTAAGTCACTAATAAAGCTTAGGTTTGGCACGATAACGAACATGGACGGTATAAGGAGCTTAGCGAGGGGTAGGGCTATTCACGACCTCTATCAGGAGTGGTTTAAGATCGCCAATCCCAGGGTTCACGTGGAGGTTGAGAGTGGCATAGAGACTGTGGATACCTCGGGTAGGGCCGACATCGTGTACATGAGGGAATTTGATGGTGAGGAGATTTGGGGACTAATCGAGTTGAAAAGCTCGTGGAATCTCGATGAAGATAGAGAAAGGAGGTACCTCAAGCAGATAGTCTCCTACGTGCTCATGCTTGAGGAGGCTGGAATAACCATTAGGGAGGCGTATCTAGTGACCATGAGGGATGTTAAGTCATTACCCATAAATAAATTGAGGAGAGACTACCAAAGCGTATTAGCCGAGCTTAAGGCGATTGAGAGCTACCAGGGCTGGCCTATGGAGCCACCAGACCCATTACTATGCATTAAATGCGAGTTAAGGCCTATTTGCAGTACATACGCAATTTATAGGGGGGGTAGTAAATCCATGATTAGTATTAACAAAACTGGTAATGGTTGATAATATTTATTAATTGAATTATTTAGTGAAAAATCAATGTCATTAATAACAAAGATATTGGTTGGCTACGATGGCTCGAAGGCTGGGGGGGATAAGGCGTTGGATTACGCGATAGGTATTGCGAAGACCTTTAACGCAAAGCTCTACGTACTTCATGTGATTGAGGAGGGTAAGATTGCCATAGCCCCCCCTGACTCAACGATGTACCCAGCCTTAATCGATACCATGGAGAGGCAGGGTAGGGACCTTCTGAATAAGGCTGTTGAACGTGCCAAGAACCAGGGTGTTAATGCGGAGGGTTTGCTCGAGGTTGGCACCGATGCTGCTGAAACCATAATAAATATCGCGAATAACCTAAACGTTGATTTAATAATTGTTGGCTCTAGGGGGGGATTGAAGGGGGGGTTGACTAGGTTCCTGCTCGGTTCTGTGTCTGAGAAGGTTGTTAGATATGCCAATAGGCCCGTCCTCGTTGTTCATTGAGTGAAGTTAGGCTTAAAACGCTGATAGCTCATAATCATAGGGCAATAACAATATGCCGATAATCGCCTCCGCAAGTGGTTCAGGCAGTGTTGGTGGTGGAGTTGGTGGTTTAGTCCCTAGTTGGGTTTGGACTACCATAATAGTCATTGTGACTGCCGTAGTGATTTATTTTGTTCTTGACTATGTATTCGATAAGTTGGTTAGGGCTTTTGTTAAGCTTTCGAGGAAGGGCGATGTTGAGAATGCGAAGTTTATCTTTAGGATAATGCTCATAGTCACCTTATTGTCGGCCATAGCCTACGTCTATCAGCAATACTTAATCGTTGGTGCCCTACTCATTGTCTTCGCCGTAATACTGATACTAGGCACTAGGCCGATAATTGAGGAGTACTTCACGGGTAAAATAACCAGGCTCATTAAGGATTACTCATTGGATGTCGGGGATCACGTGGAAGTCATGGGGGGGATCAAGGGCTATATAATTAAGCAATCATCAATGGGCTTAATAATTAGGAGCTCACGTAATGAATTAATATACGTACCCTACACATTGGTGTTGAAAAACGTAATTAGGAAGGTACCGCCAACCGAGGGGATTGAGATTAGGATACCGTTTAAGGTGCCCAAGGATGGGTTACTAATTGATGATTTACGTAAGGAGCTCACGGATTACATGGAGGAATTAGGCATTGAGGATCCTCACGTCGATGTGGCGGCCATTGAGGATAAGTACGTGGAGTTAATGGCCCGAGGCACTTACAAGGACTTGAGAACAATCGATGATGTTAGGTACTCCATACTAAATAAGGCATTCGAACTGTCAATGGAGCTTGGCAGGAGGTATAGTGTTAGGAGTAATGAGTAATCTTAACGGTTATCCACCCAACTCACTTATTAATTTATTTACGTTTTCCGATGGACCCACGATAACCAACTCATCATTACCCTCTATGACGTAGTCACTGGCTGGTTTGGTAACGCCACTTGACGTCACTATATACGGCACTGCAACGCCATAATTATCAATTACTTCGCTAATAGGCTTACCTATTAATTGCGAGTCGGTATTAACCCTCACCACCGCGAATGTGAGGTTTATTGATGGGTCGGTGAATAGGGATTTAGCTATACTACTCATTATCAGGGTCTCCACATTCTTTGACACTACGTCCTCGACGACGATCGTATCCACATTTAATTCCCTAAATAGATCCACGTTATCCCTATTGTTAACCCTGGCGATTATCAATGGAACTCCCTTACCCCCCCTAGCTATGCTGCATGCCTTATAATTCAATTCGTCATTATCGGACAAGGCTAAAAACAACTCGGCCTTATCAATACCAACCTCATTAAGTACATCCTCACTACCTGGATCACCCCCCCTATAAATAAGTGCTGACGACTTAAGCATCTTAAATGCCCTTGAGCATGCCTCATCATTTGAATCAACAATCACTACGTCATACCTATCCACGAGAGCCTTGGCCACGTTAATACTCACGTTATTTGCTCCAACTATTATGGCTAGCTTCAATATTAATCACCAATCACGTAACTTAGGCGGGAACCATTTAAATTCATTATTACTTATTACAAGTCGTGATCCCAAGGGAGTGGGTGGAGCTTGTTAAGGACGGGTTGAAATACTCATACGCACCATATAGCGGAGTTAAGGTGAGTGCACTGGCGATAACGCCTGACGGTAAGGTGTATAGGGGAGTTAATGTGGAGAACGCATCCCTTGGACTAACAGTATGCGCAGAGAGGGTCGCCATATTCAACGCAGTATCCAACGGTGAGAGGAAAATAAAGACCATAGTACTAACCTCAAATCTGGACAAGCCAATATACCCCCCCTGCGGAGCTTGTCTTCAGGTGATGAGTGAGTTCGGTGTTGAGGAGGTGATTATTGTTCATGGAGATAAGGTGATTAAGCACAGCCTTAGTGAGTTGTTCCCAAGGCCATTCAGTGATTGGAGGAGGTAAGGGTGATTGAATAAATTAAATTGCGATGTTATGGGCCTTCAAAACCACAGACTGGGCACTTGTATGGATTTCCTGTCCTCCTACAGTGCTCACACCTCCAAATCTCGGCTTTACCACAGTTTGGGCATAGAAAGTGCGTTGCTCTCTCGTATGGCTTAATTGGCTTACCGCATGAGGTGCATACTGGTACTGTTGGTCCATGGAGTACCGGCCTCGGTCTCTCAACCTGGGTAGCGTCATTGGGTATTCGTGGGGGGGTAATCACTAATTTAAGCATTTCTATAACGTTATTAATGCGTGAGTAATCCTTAATAAATCCGGGTATCCACTGTATCGAGATGGACGTTAATAAGGTAATAGATACAGCAATATTCGTACTGGTGATTATATTAGCCGCGGTATTGACGTACTTCCTACTCGCAAAGATCGTTGCGCCACCTTCAAAGCTGCATAGTGGTGTAACAGAAATCACATACCCAATTGGTACATCGGGCATTGTCATATGGCCGCCATACTTTCAATTAGATAATGCATCGCTCATATACAGCAGCTTTAGTAATTATAGCCTAGTTTATGGGCCTAGCACGGCCCCCAATCAAGGTGTTAATACTTTATAATCCAGTCATGCCCCCCCTGCAACGAACTTCACCGTTAATAACGTCAATTACATAATTAATACTTCGAGTAAGGGGCTTGTTCAGTATGAAATTGCGTTTAATGTTTACTCATACATGGGTACCATGTCCGCATCCCCCCCATTGACGACCGCCGAACTTAATGTTGCATCAGTGGCTTACTGCCTATACTTCAACTCAACAAATAAGTATGATGCCCTACTCTTCCTTAGTAAGGTTGGCTCAATAATTGGGTCGAATGCAAGCAATATAGCTAACTTAACAACTATTTCCTCAGTGCAGTCAATACTTAATGGCATGGGTATTAACATAAATGCCACATCCTGCGTGAATAAGTATGAGCAGTACGTCATGAAGTACCAAGGCGAGGTTGGTATAGTACTCACCCTATACTACGTACCACCATTCTTAACCCCATCACCACTCACGTACGAGGTTCCCATAAACTCACCAATAATATTCACGCTGGGTTATAATACCATGACGGGGGGGCCTACGACGATACCATTAATAACATTCAGTTACCAATATTCGTGCAGAACCTAATGACCCAAAAGTTCATATATCAAAGCCTAAGCGGTTAACTAATCATACTACTTATTAAGCCCTTCAATGCCGTTATTTCGAAATACTCAACATTCGCCGCTATGTAAAGAAGCACCACCGAGATTAGGTAATATATTATTAATACCGTTACATCACTCTTGCTAATACGCCTACCACCACGTAATGAGGTAATGAGGTCTCTTGTGAAGGTTAGCGAGCCAGTCGTGGAGAAGGCGTATGCGAGAAGCTCTATTATTCCATGGGGGGGAAAGAACATTGTTATGAGTAGAGATATTATAAGACCGAGTATTGAATTCAACGCATACGCTACATACACGCCTAATACGAAGCCTGTCATTACCAGGGCAAGCACGAAGAAGAATGGACCAATCACTGGAATTGCCATTAATGTATCAATTTCCAGGTTATGAAGGAAGATATAGTTTGGACCTAGATCAACTGTGCTTATTAATTGGTTACGCAGTGATTTAATTACTGATTGGCTCACGAATAATGGGCCAACGTAAAAACCAATTATTGATAATAATACTAAGGTGATTAACTCAATTACGTAGATCAGAGCGACCCTCTTAATATTAATTGCCATAATGTCTCACTAAGTAATTATTGTGAATTGAGGAGGGATTTTGTAAATCTGCGTTCAAATCCTTCGTCACCGCTCGGTGCATCCCTCCTGTCTTCATTACGTGTAAAACCACTATGAAGTACTTAAGCCTTACTTACCAAGTCAACGCCTACCTAATGATTCAAGGAGTCTATTAATCACTATCCTCCTGACGAACTCCTCACGCTCATCCTCATCAAGCTTAAGCCTAACGAACCTCGCACTCTCGACAATCCTGGGCAACAATACGTTGTCTATGGCATTCACCATTCTCTGGTACTCCCTGACCCTAGCCAGTAACGTATAGAATAGGCTCTCCAGATTCATCATCTCCGAGATTGCCCTGAAGTTGCTATAAATACCGTACAGGGCGCTATCAAGTTCCGGCGGTATTGCAAATATGCCATAGTTAGGACTTGAAACACCCCTAAACTCAAGCCCCCTGAACTTAAGCCCTTCCATTATTATGTCCGTAAACTCCGCATCAACTGACGGCTTTACAACCTCACTCAACTTTCCGTAATCCTCAATGCTCATCTTCGAAATGACGGCCTTAAGCATTAAAGATGCCTTACCCAATTCCTCATAAACGCTCTTCCTCGCGCTCTCGAGCTTGGGTATTATTGCCCTAATTCTCTGTATTGTCGCATTCCTCGCATCCTCAACCGTCTTCTTAATACTCCTATAAAGCCTCTCCTGATTTCTAAGTCTTAATAGGGTTAGCCTTGACGGTATTGGTCTCTCAAAGGCCACGTAGTTAGGGTACGTTTTATATTTTTAAACATTATTACATAAGCATAAGGTCCAATAAATGAGTAGGGTAAGCCAGACCGAGGCTTGGAGGAGGGTTAGGAATGTCCTGGAAATGAGTGACTTAGTACTTGAGGTTATTGATTCCAGGGACCCCCCCGTGGAGACCAGGAATAAAAGGGTTGAGGAGTTACTAGGTAAGTTAGGTAAGCCGTTAATAATAGTAATCAACAAGGCCGACTTAGTGCCTATTGACGTGCTTAGGGAGTGGAAGGAATACATCGAGCGTGAATACCCAACGGTGTTCATAAGCGCCAAGAATAGGCTTGGCACTAGGAAACTTATCGTCAGTATTAAGCAGCATGCGCCCAGGCTTCCCGTCAGTCTCCGTGGTTGGTTATCCTAACGTGGGTAAGTCAACAATAATTAATTACCTGAAGGTAGGCATGTCGCTGAGACAAGCCCAGTGCCTGGCTGGACTATCGGCGAGCAGATCGTCAAGGCTAAGCAATGCTCATCGTCATAGACACGCCCGGCGTTATACCACCTGAGGAGGTTAAGGATGAGGCTTTACTAATTATTAAGGGCGCCATAGACCCCCTCCAAGCTTGAGGACCTGTTTTACCGGCGGTAAAGTTAATAATGAGGATTAAGTCGTTCAACCCCAAGGCATTTATGGATAGGTATGGCGTTGATTCTGAGGATCCAATGGAGCTCCTGGAACTAGTCGGTAGAAGGAGGGGGGGTTGCTTTTGAGGGGGGGTGGTAAGGTAAATATTAGGGAAGCCGCCATTGCCGTGATTAGGGATTGGATACTCGGTAAATTAACTTACTACTACAGGCCTGGGGGGGTGATTGGCAATGCTAAGAGGCTCGTGCCAATGGTGCCCAAGCCATCCGTTAGGCCCCCCCTTAAGTATTATGACATTGTTGGCGATTTAATGATCAATTTCCTAGCAAACAGGAGAGCCGCCATTATTAAGCAGGTTGGTGATTCGGCGACATTAATGACCAGGGCTAAGCATGAGGATGGGAGTAAATTGCCGATCATAATTAATAATAAGGATGAGTTGATTAGGTATGTTAAGGCTGGCGGTATTGATTTCATGGCGTCCGTGGGCACGGCGTTGTCGAGGGGGGGTATTGACATTGCCATAATAGATGTTAAGGGTGGTAGGAAGGTTTGGATGCTGGATAGGGGGGGGTTGGAGTTAATGGACTTAATAGTGACTGTGATACGCGTTGTCTTTGAGTACGTTGGTTTAGTGAATAATGCGGTGATATTTGATGGCATGAACGGTTTTAAAGTGGTTGCGTCATTATCGAGGGAGGTTAGCGATGATGACATGAAGTCCTTCGTTAATTTAGTGGGTGAGGTGGTGAATAGGAGCTTGAAGTCCTTCGATCTATTCCAGGCATACGGTAATGACGTAATCATTGGCGGTAACACAATGCTTAAGGTTAAGATGTATAGGGTGCCCCTGTCCCTGCATTGGTCAACTAAGCTATCAGCAATACCACTTGCCAGGGTTTATGATTTCCTGACACTTTATGCAGATCCATCAAATGTGATTAAGCGCTTAGAGACCAATAGGAAGCTACTTGAGCCATTATTTAGTAAGAATCCTATTGATTCATTGCTTGATGCTGTGAATAGGTGGGCTAATAATGATTACGAATTGATTTACTATATTAAGGGTGTTATTAGGAGTAGAATTAAATACGGCGGTGTAGGTACTGAATTAGGAATTGATAGAGAAAACCTTAAAACAGAGTATTAATCCTTTAGGCGATAATTATGAGAAAGATCATATTGACGTTCATAGTCATTGGCATAATAATACTCATAATGTCTAACATAAGGATTGCATTACCAATAACTAATGTAGCAATGCTTAATTTCAACGATATCGTTAACGTACGCCCGGATTGAAATTAATAATCAGCGACACCAATGGCTCACTAACACTAATACCAATTAAAGGCTACTCATCATTCATAGACACTATTGATTATTTATCACCAATATTCATATTCGTAGGGATAATAATATCGATAACCCTACTAATAATTAAAAGGAATCAAAGCATTGATGTTTCAGACCCACTATTCTTCGGAATAATCCTAATGCTTATAGTGGCCCTCGTATTCTCACTACCCATACCAACCCAGATCTACCTGAGCGAGGTCCAGTTACGCAATCAATATTAGTTGGCGTCAATGCGTATGTTGGGTTCTCATCAATAACTTACTTAATAAGCACAATACTGCTCATGATGAGCGCCTGGCTTTACCGTGAGAAGACCGCCATGGAGGGCACGTATTCGGACATTGACCAGTTAATGAGCATGACCATTATGCTTAAGAGCGAGGAGGAGACGGAGCGGTCTGAGAATAATGAGGAAAGTCAGTAATAAGGGTGTGATTTGCTTCTTCTGCCTGAGGAGGGTCAGGGAGTACTACATCGTTGATTATGAAGTTAAGGAATTGGGCATGACATTCAAGGTGTACGCATGCCCTGAGTGCTACGCAAAAATCACATCGCGCAGAGGAAAGCAGACTCAGTAAAGTGCTGAGTTGGTTCGATTATTACCATTAATATCATAAATGGCTCCAGGATACCCTAAATGTTTTTATGTTATCGATTATACCGTCAAGCCCATTAATGAAGGAGTTAATCTGGTAAATGCTAACCACTGGCACACCCTCAATAAACTCCGTGGATGCCCTATGCCAGGTAATAACAACAGGTATAAGCAACGCCTCACCCCAATTAACACCAATCCTACTCATCAAAACCTCAGGCTCTCTGGCAACCAGCCCAACCTTCTCAAGATGCCTATTCACAATCTGACGTATCGATGATGAAATCCTCCTCCAACGCTTAGCTTCTATCAGCAGTACCCAGGGTCTCCTATAGGCTATTACGTCGAACTCAACCTAGAACCAGTCACGGGAACCCTAAGCCTACTAACAACCCTAAATCCCCCCCCACTCCTCAAACACAAGCCTAATCAAAGCCTCAAACTCATCCCAGGGCAGGTACCTCGATACCGACTCAAGATCAACATAAACACCCCCCCTATCCACGAAGTACCTAATTAACCTATGAGGTGGCATGACCGACTTATAGCCATCACCAACCCTAACTAAAACCCCCCCATCATTAATCAGAGAGCCTATGAACTCATCAATCATGGAATCACCAAGCCCAGACACCGACTTAAGCGACTCACGCGTAAAAACACCATCCTTAGAGACGATTATCAACGCCTTAACAAGTCTCTCCCTTAAACTCATCCTTAATAAATGTATTTTAACACCCACTTATAGTGTTTTGCAGATGATGAAACTTCAGCGGCGGATGAACACCAATGAATGATGGGTCAGGGACTGACTAACCATACGTTATAACAATAGTCTTCAACTCAGTAACATCCTCAACACTAAAGCCCACGCCCTCCCTACCGAATCCTGAATCTTTCACTCCCCCCCCAAACGGGAATAAGCCGAGTCCATGCCTTGGGAAGTCGTTTATCGTGACCTCACCAACCTCAAGGGACCTCGCCACCCTCCATAGTGTGCCTACGTCACGCCCGAACACGGCGGCGTCAAGCCCGTAAATGACCTCGTTAGCCGTCTCGATGGCTTCATCAACGGACTTAACCCTTATGATAGGTATTATAGGTCCGAAGGTTTCCTCAAGCGCAAGCCTTGATTTTCTACTCACGTTATCAATCACGGTGGGTTCATGGTAAGTGAGCCAGTACCTACCGCCGTAGATTAGCTTGCCTCCCTTAATCAATGTATCATCAACCATTGAGTGAACCCTCTCAACAGCGTTTGAATCAATGAGCGGGCCAACCCTAACCTTTGGATCACGTGGATCACCAACAACCCACTCGCTCACTTCCTTAACGATGTACTCTATTAATTCGTCAGCGATATTATCAATGGCAATGACTCTGCTAATCGCATCACAACGCTGGCCCGAGAGCCTTAATGAACCCATAACTATCTTCTTAGCCGCATCTCTTAAATCGGCATCCTCAAGGACTATTGCCGGCGCCTTACCACCAAGTTCGAGCTGCAGCTTCTTTAAGCCGGCCATCCTCATGACCCTAAGTCCAGTCTCCGTACTGCCAGTCAGAGTGACGGCTCTGACCAATGGGTGCGTTACCATGGCATCACCCACTGTTGCTCCAGGCCCTGTAACCATCGCGAAGTAATTACCGAGCCCCCCCGCGTATTCAATGGCCTTAGCTATTAACACTCCGGTTATTGGTGTGTAACTCGATGGTTTAAATATTACGGGGGGGTCGCCGGCTAAGAGAGCCGTGGCTATCTTAACCATTGATGTGAATAATGGGTAGTTGAATGGTGCAATCGCCGCGACTACGCCTATGGGCTCCCTAACAACCACCGCGTACTTATTCTCAGTACCCGCCCCATACTCGCCTGGAATGCCCACGTTTAACAGCCTGCCCAGATCCTGGTGAATCATTCTGAGCCTAGTTATTGTTGAATCAACCTCACCCTCAGCCTCACTGATGGGTTTTCCACCCTCGATTATGAGGACATCCCTAAACAACTGCCTATACTCCTGGATGAAGTCCGCCACCTTTATTAGCATGTCAGCACGCTTATGCGCCGGTATTGCCTTGAGTGACGGCCATGAATAGTGAAGCCTCTCTATGGCTGAATTAACGTGCTCTGCGCCTAACTTATTTACCTGTGCTATCACCTCACCATTTATTGGTGACTTAACCGGCATGTAGTTACCGAAGTCTATCCACGAACCAGCAATAAAGGCGCGGAAGACACCGAACTTGGTCATTGTGTCGTGGAATTCCCTGGGGAAATCCGGCAATGTTACGGGACCGAGTATGTTTATGGTTATTGCCTGCATTAACCATGCTCTTAATGACCTTAAAATAAGCCTTCTGGGTTAACTTAAGGTTTAATGATTGGAAATGCTTAACTGGGGGGGAGGCACCACTCCTTTACTAATGAATGCGCAGGAGTTAATGACTAGCAACGTATTTACGGTAAGCCCTAACCAGGAATTACTAACTGCCGCTCAATTAATGGTTGATCACGGCTTTAGGCACCTACCAATTACTGAGGGTGGTTCTGTGAGGTTCGTATTAACGGCATTAGGCATAATCAATGGAATTATTAACAATGGTATTAATGCCCTGAGGGAGCCCGTAGCTAGGTATGGCAGTGAGAGGTTCTTAATGGTGTCGTACAGCGACGATGCCATGACAGTGATTAAGAAAATGCTCGATAATGGTGTTGACCACGCACTCGTGCTTAAAGGCAACGAATTAGTCGGTATAATCACTGAGCGTGATTTAATCAACAAAATGCCTGAACAATCATTCACTAGGTACAGGGTTCATGAGATTGCTAATAGGAATCCAGTAAGGATTAATGAGGATGAATCATTAACCTCCGCCATGGAGGTTATGATTAAGCATGGCATTAGGCATTTATTAATTACGGACCAGGACAAGCTGCTTGGGATCATGACGGTTAAGGACATACTGAGGTATGTGGTTAGGTACTATAAATTGAGGGGGGGTCAAGTTGACCTTGGTATTGCCGTATCAAAGTTGATGAGTCATAATCCAGTAACAATCGATAGCGCAGCTTCGTTACTCGACGCAGTTAGGTTAATGAGGAGGAATAATATTGGTTCGTTACCGATCGTTGAGACCGGCAGGTTAATGGGTATAATCACAGAGCACGACATTGTTAGGAGTATAATTAAGTAAATTTAAGTCTGCACCGTAACAATGCCCGCCTATATCTTGATTAAACTCTTTATTGTATCAACGACCTCCTTACTCAGATCGGGTACTTTACTCCTAACGTTCTTCCTCAAGTCCTCATAATAATTATTACCATATGAATCAATTATCACGGTTAATGGGCCAAAATTCTCAACCTCAAGAACCACATGGCCTCGGCAATCCCCAGGTCAAGCCAGTACACATCAATAACCCTCTTTATCGCCTGCGCCGCAAGAACCCCCCCGGCGCCGCCGGTGAATATTGCGTAAGCCGCCTTATACCTCTTCATGGCCTCCGTGGTTTTAACGCCCATGCCACCCTTACCAATCACTAACTTAACCCCCCCCAGCTTCTCAATGACCTCAGGTTCGAAGTCATCCATCCTAGCACTGGTCGTTGGTCCCATACTCACTATCCTCCAGGTATTGCCCTGCTTAAGGGCCACGGGCCCCCCCGCGTGGTAAATAACGCCGCCCCTGAGATCCACAGGTAATTTCTCGCCCCCCCTATGTAGTAACTCGACCATTCTCACGTGAGCCGCATCCCTAGCACTAACAAGGACACCGCTTACGTATATAGTGTCGCCAACCCTTAATTTAGTAATGTCATCGTCTGATATCGGTGTTTTGAGGTAGTACGTACCCATACCTACCAATTAAGTCAACCAGGTTGGGGGGGTATAATTAAGTATTCCCCTAAGTATTTTCCGTAAGCAAACATAGGATTAAAGCTTTAATACAAGTAAAGCGGTGCCCACTTATGCCGAGTCTCGAGGACGTGGTTAAGGAGACGGCTAAGACAATAGTAAAGATGGCTAGCGTATCCCCCGCCGAAGACGTTGTTAATGCATTAAAGAATGCACTTAAGGTTGAAATTCATGAACCGAGTAAGGTCCAGTTAAATGCCATATTAACAAATATTGAGTTAGCTCAGAAGTACACGGCCGCGGTGTGCCAGGACACTGGCGTCCCAACATTCTTCATAAGACTTGGCGATGGCTTCCCCATTAGAAGTAAATTATTCTCAATACTCACAGAGGCCGTTAGGGAAGTCACTAAGGAATTACCGCTCAGGTCTAACTCCGTAGACCCACTAACTGAGAAGAACCCAGGAGATAATACCGGGATTGGAATACCAGTCTTTGACGTTGAGCTATTCGATGGAGATTACCTAGAGATGATCTACACGCCAAAGGGCGGCGGCACAGAATTACCCAGCAAGGCGTTTGTCGTGCCACCAGGTAATGCCTGGGAGAGACTACCTGAGTTGGTGCTTAATGCCGTTATAGACGCCGGCCCAATGCCATGCCCACCGGTCATCGTTGGGATAGGCATAGGCCCTAACCTAGACGTTGCCGCAAAACTCGCAAAGAAGGCGGCAGTGCTTAGACCCGTTGGCTCAAGGAATAGTAACCCCCCCGACATTGCTAAGATAGAGGATGCACTACTGAACGCCATTAACAAACTCGGCATTGGAGCCCATGGAACTGGCGGTAGGGTAACAGCGCTTGATGTACATATTGAGTACGCCTATAGGCACCCAGCGACCTTCGCAATAGGCATAGTCTTCTCCTGCTGGGCAACTAGGAGGGCCCGGGCAATTGTTTACCCCAATGGTAAGTACGAGGTTAAACCATTGTGATGCAGCTTAGCCTCGTTGTATTTTTAACTAAAAATGAAATAGGGTGAGATATCCAAAGAAGACTTCCAGAACACTATATTAAACTCACGGTCGCCGTAATCACAGTAATGATGGGCATTTACGCCATACTGCATGTGTCAAGAATTTGAAAACCACCGCATACTGCTTTAAATTAAGGTTTATTGAGAATAACGTAATGCGTGCTGTGATCTTCGACAAGCCAGGTATGGAGAATGTACGTGTGATGGATGTCGAGATACCAAGGCCTGGACCGAACGAGGTGTTAGTGCGTGTTAAATATGCAGGTGTTAATCCAGTGGATTACTTCACAATCAATAGGGGCGGTAAACCAATGCCACACATACCAGGTGCGGAGTTGCCGGCGTGATTGAGGAGGTTGACTCAAACGTTAAGGGTGTTAACATTGGCGATGAGGTCGTGATCTACAACAGGCTATTTGATGGTACCTGCAGGTATTGCTTAATTGGGCATGAAGAATTATGCGTGAATGGTGGTTTAATAGGCGTTGTGACTAATGGTGGGTTTGCGGAATACGCAGTTGTGCCCGCAATTAACGCAATAAAGGTACCAAAGAACGTCGGTCTTGACGAAGCAGCAACACTGCCCGTTGGCGCATTAACCGCCTGGCACATGGTCTTCGACAGGGCCGGCGTAAAGCCCGGTGAATTGGTCGTTATATTTGGGGGGGCCACGGGCAACGTGGGTAGTTATGCCGTTCAGTTCGCAAAACTAGCTGGTGCCACAGTCATAGCAGTAAGCCGTAAGGCAAGCAAGGTTAAGGATGCATTAATGGGGGCTAGGCGCCGATTACGTAGTAACGCCGGAGGAGGCTCAAGCGCTAGTGAACGAGTTAAGTAATGGGCTTGGCGCTGACTTAGTGGTTGACGCCGTTGGCCAAGCAACCTGGAACCTAAGCTTCCAATTGGTTACCCGTTACGGTAGGTGGGTGACGGCCGGCGCACTTACCGGTGGCGATGTTACGCTTAGTCTACCGTCACTATACTCAAGAGAGGTCACCGTAATAGGCTCGACAGGCGGTACCAGAGCCGAACTTATTAAACTACTTGACCTAATCAGTAAGCGCAGGATCAAGGCACCAATCCACTCAAAAATGGGTCTTGACAGTGTTAAGGAAGCATTCGACACTATGTTTAAGGCTGAGGATAGGGTAGGCAAGATATTACTTATGCCGTGAAAAGACCCAGCTATAATCAGGACCAGCATCGATAAATTTTCAATAATACTATCTTGAGACTTGGCAATAATTATTCATTATATTACTCATCATGTTTAATATAATTCTCAATTGCTGAATCTATTTAATTCTAGGTCCCTGGTCCCTAGATTTAATAAGGTCTAATAATTCCTTACTTGATCATCAAGTCTCAAATATACTAACAGGATAATACACCATACAAAGCTATTAAGCATGGGAGATAGGGGATATATGCGTTAAGTAAACACTTAAAAACCGCATTTGCAGCAAGCCACTGATGGTTGACGTTAAGAAATTGGCTGCTGAGGTGCTTGGTGTTGGTGAGTCGCGGGTTAGGATTAGCCCTGAGGCTCTTGATAGGCTTGAGGAGGTTACCACTAAGGCTGATGTTAGGGCTTTGATTAAGGAGGGCTTGATATACGCTGAGTATGCCAAGGGTGTTAGCAGGGGGGGGTAGGTGGCGTGAATTGCATGAGAAGAGGAGGAAGGGTAGGAGGAGGGGGGGCGTTGGTAGTAGGAAGGGTAGTAAGTACGCTAGGCTTGATCCTAAGGAGGCTTGGGTTAATAAGGTTAGGGCATTGAGGAGGTACCTAAACTCACTTAAGAGGAGGGGGGGCTTAATTGATGCGAAGACCTGGAGGGAGCTTTATCTTCAGGTTAAGGGTGGTAGGTTCGATAGTGTGGCGTCGCTTAGGGCATACCTAATTAGCAATAACCTCCTTAAGCAACAGCGGTAAAGACATTCCTCCACCCTAGAAATACTTATTAAGTGATTATCTTCTTGGGTTTACGAACATGGCAAGGACTGGGCGCTATAAAGTAAAATTCAGAAGAAGAAGGGAGGGCAAGACTAATTATTACAAGCGTAGGGAGATGATTAAAAGCGGTTTGCCTAGACTTGTTGTTAGGAGGACGAATAAGTACGTAATTGCCCAGGTCATTGTACCTAAGGTTATGGGTGATGAGGTTGTCGTGAGTGCCACGTCTAAGGAGTTGGTGGGTTTCGGTTGGAAGGGTGGTCTAAAGAGTACACCAAGTGCTTACCTCGTGGGTTTAATAATTGGGTATAAGGCGTTGCTTAAGGGCGTTAAGAGGGCAATACTTGACATTGGGCTTCATAGGCCGACTAAGGGTGCTCGCGTCTTTGCAGTCCTTAAGGGCGCACTTGATGCAGGTCTTGAGATACCTCATGGTGAGGATGTGCTCCCTGACGAGGATAGGATAAGCGGTAAGCACATTGCTGAGTATGCGGAGAAGCTTAAGGGTGAGAATGAGGCGTTGTATAAGGCTCGATTCTCGCAGTACCTGGCCAAGGGCCTGGACCCAGTTGACTTACCAAAGCATTTCGAGGAGGTTAGGGATAAGATAAGGAATTATTACATGGGTTGGTTTAAGAAGCTGAACATAGAAATACCCCAGGAGGCCGAGGAGGAATAGGGTAAGTTTAATTGTTTCTTTCTATTTCTCATAAATACCACCTCACAATACATTCTCACCAACTTAAGTAATTAGTACTCTCGAGTAATCTTTAAAAATAAACATGTTATTGATAAATAATAACAAAGTGATTGATATGAAGGCATCCGAGAACCTGAGATTATCGGGGATTCACTATGTTATGTTTGTGAGCTACTCACTCACGTTCTTAATATGGGGATTTGTGACCACGAGTGGTGTCATGTCAATTTACTACTTCTCTAAGTACATACCCAGGTTCTTAGTGCCCATCTCCGTAGCTCTCGGACCGATATCCCTAATGATTGGTAATGTGTTTATGGGTAGGTTGGCGGATATCGTTGGTAGGAGGGGGGGTATCTACGCCTATACAATGAGTCTATATACCATTGGGTTGATAGGCATGGGGTTGTCAATCCTTCTATCAAATGTAATACCGGCGTCTGAGGCCTTCATACCGTTCATTATATCGTACATATTAGCCGAGATAGGCGTTGGTGGTGAGGAACCGCCAGCACTTGCCGCGGCTACGGAGTTAATGCCGTATAATTACAGGGGGGGTTCCATGCTCGTCTTAATAACGAATTTCGATAATATAGGCGCGGCCATAGCATCGGCAATACTATTGCTGGCGTTGATGAGGGGCACCCAGTTATCCGCTACCTGGACCATGATTGGTTCCGCGATAATCGTCTTAATAGTAGCGGTAATCATTAGGTTAATAACGCCTGAATCAGTTAGATGGCTCGTCGTTAAGGGCAGAGTTAGTGAAGCTGAAAGGATAGCCAATGAGTATGGCCTATCATACACCCTCACTGAAGGCCCTAGGCAGAGCATTAGGTTTCCACCGTTGTGGTTTAGGACACTGGTACTATCTCTCCTCGGCATATCCCAGTTAGTGACCTATGGATTAATGGCCTTCTACATTGTTTACCTACCCTCACTGCCATTCTCTAGCAATGAGATGTTAGCTACTCAGGTGCTATTGTGGGCTAACGTGGGTGCTTCAATAGCTGGGTTAATTGGGTTAGTCATTGATAGGTTGAGTAGGAAGGTCTTCACCCTCATCTCATTCCTGGGTGGGTTATTGACCATGATACCCATATTCATGATATACGGCGTAATGAGCGGGAGTAGTTTGGCGTCATCTTTAGTCGTATTTTATGTATTATTATTCCTAAACATGGTATTTAGTGAGTTTGGTTGGGCTGTCAGGGTCCTCCTAGAACCCGAACTATATCCAACCAGGAATAGGGCTACCTGGGTTGGCGTTGTTAGATTCGTTGCGTGGGTAATGTACGTACTCCTAATCTACTACCTACTCGCCTCGGCAAATACCTACGTATACCTACTCTCAAACCTAATACTCTACGTAGTAGGTTTCCTAGCCGCATTGGCTTGGTTCATATTTGGTGTTGAGACTAGGGGGGGACTACCGGTACATGCGCTTGATAAGGCGGCGGACGGTAGGTAATGAACCAATGCATTCTTTAAAGACCCAGTCGTAGTCCATTATTAAATATTCTGGTGAAACCTCATGAAATAACTTAACGAAGCACTCACAGAATTCTAAGAAATTGATTTAGAAAGATTTTTAATTATCAAGTGCAGTAAAAGTTTCGCTCTCTTCCTTAAATCCCTAAACTCACGGTGAGTCCTATGGCTAAGCGGTACTTAGCATTGGCGATGCTCGCCTCGGCTCTGTGGGGGGAGTCTCATACCCAATGACTTACTTAGCATTGAGGCTATTCCATGTAAATGAACTAATTACCTTAAGTTACCTATTCTCCACGGTGGCGCTCCTCATAGTATCGCTATTTCATGGTTATGATGAGAAATCAATAATTGATGGCTTACTGTTGTCGCCAATAAATTACGTAATTGTTTACCTCTACACTGAGCTGTCAGGTGGTGTTGGTGGATTAACAGCCCTCATGAGCTCGAGCTATATAATACCATTAATAGTCCTTGACTATGTTAATAATAGGAATGTTAATGCGAGGTACCTAGTATCAGCGATCACCCTACTCGGAGCCCTATACCTATTGTTCCAGGGTTATAACGACTCAATATATGTGGCGTTACTCCTCATGGTTATGAACCTCGTATACACAATAGTCCTTGCAAGAGTTAATGATATTGATATCACAAACTTCGTATTCGGCCAATCACTAGGTACTCTCCTAATTTCATACTTAATGATACGGAATCCCTCAGCATTAACCCTCAGTCTTGATTACCTTTATTACCCATTAATACTGGCATTGGTTGGTAACGTAATACCCTACATATTATACGTGGAATCAATTAGGCAGATAGGCCCTGTCGAGACCTCGTTAACGTCTTCTATGGAGACCATTAGTTCATTAATAGCATCATTACCAATACAGCAATTACCAACAAACCCGGTGGCCTGGGTATTACTAGCCATTTCAATACTATCGCTCAATGTTGAATTGAGTAGAAGTAATGTATTGAGGAGACCGCAATTAATGAGCTATCGCCTACCTATACAGGTAAATGAGGGAAGTACCTCATCATTAAACATGGGGGGGTTTGGAAATCATGTAATATTAATCAATCCGCACCTAATAACTAGAATTATTGGGAAGAGGAAGGTGATATAGCTAAGGCTCAAGTCTGAACCTATCCCTTGGGTAAAGCACGACCTCACGAATGTTATCCCTCCTGAGCAATACCATTAGTAATCTGTAGAGTCCCATGCCCCAGCCAGCATGTGGTGGCATTCCATAGTCATAAATCATTAGGTGACTTTCGAAACTCTCAGGGTTAAGCCCCCCTCTTTCTTAGTGCCTCTATTAACTGTTCCTTAACGTGAATTCTACTACTACCTGACGCTATCTCTAGGCCGCCCATGACTAAGTCAAATGATTCACTGATTTTTGGATCCGAGTCGAGGGGGGGCTTTGTGTAGAATGCCCTTAAGTCCGTTGGGAAGTGTATTATGAAGAAGGGCTCGCCAAACTCCTCACTTAGGATCTCCAGGCCATTTTTAGGTACGTCATCGCCCCAATTAATCTTTAAACCCCCCCTCCTACCCAGTATGTCTAAGGCTTCGTCGTACGTAACTCTTCTAAATGGTTTCTTAGGAACCTTAATCTCTACGCCGTATTTAGCCAATTCATTACTAAACACCTTATTTACCCTATCATAGACGTTTATTATCACGTCCTCGAGAATGTCCATGACATCCACATAATTGGCAAAGGCCTCCTCAATATCCACTGATATAAACTCATTGAGGTGGTAATTCGTGTTATGCTTCTCAGCCCTATAGGCAGGGGGGGCTATCTCAAATACCCTCTCAAGGCTTGCCGTTAACTCCTCCTTATACAACTGCGGGCTCTGGGCCAGGTACGCAACCCTTTCGAAGTACTGCACGGCAAATAACTCGGCACCACCCTCCGTACTCGTAACAATTATCTTTGGTGTAAATACCTCGATGAATCCACGATTATAAAGCGCCTCACGAATTGCACGAACAACCTCACTCTCAACCCTAAATATTAATGAGTTGATTGGTCTCTTAAGATCGACCGATCTATACTTTAACCTCGTATCTAAGTCGGTCTCCACCGAGCCCCCCCATATATCTATTGGTAAAGCCTTTGACTTAGACACAACGTATACCTCGCTCGGGAAGACCTCAACCCCCCCAGCCCTGGCTATCTTACTCGCCTTGACAATCCCCCCCCTAACGACTATCGCATCCTCCCTACCCAACGACTGCGTTAACGATAAAACACTCTCCGGTGTAACGCCCTTCTTTATTGTTAATTGTATTATGCCCTCCCTATCCCTTAGTAGTATGAACTTTATATTGCCGAGATCCCTAATATCCCAAACCCAGCCCGCCAAAACCACCTCCTTACCGTCTAGTTCAGGAGTTACGTCTTTAGTCCAATGGGTCTTCCTTGGAAAACTCACGACCAACTTGTAGATTTTGGGGGGGATTTAAAAATTGTGATTACTTGGTAACCTCAACCCTAATGTTTGTACCGCTAATTTGACTAAGAACCTTAGCCAACTCACTTGGTCTGAACGGTAACCTCCTAAGTTCACTCTTTGTTATTCTGACTACGGTCTCCGTGGTGCCATCAGGAAGCCAGGACGTTGATACGGTGAGTATCCTGGCAGGAGAAGCCAATTGCGTGGCGAGCTCATTCACATTAACGCCCTTCTCAACAACCTTAACCCTCTTATTTAATGCCCTTTCGAGGTCATGCTCGATCTGCTGAACTATTGCCCGGGGGATTGCCTTTATGCCTTTAAGCACCACGATTATTAAATCACCAACCTCGTAAGACTTCACATACTCAACATTCTTCAGGATCTCTTCCATCTTTCCAGTGGCTATGTTCAGCAGTGCGTCACTAACATCGACATCAAGCATGGAGTACTCTCCACTATCGAGCAAAGACTGGCACTTCGCAGAACACCCTTGTCTTAACGCAGAAGGTGCAAAACGGTATTTTCATTCGACACTCATAAAAATGTCAGGCTTAATAAACCTTATGCCTTTGGACAGTGCATGTGATTAAAGCCTCATTAATGCGGTGATCGGCAAAACCTTATTACTCGGGTTGTTACATAGGGGGGGTTGTGTGAATGATGCAATAGTAGCCTCAAACCTTAGGAAGAGGTTCATTAGCTATGAACGTATTGGCTTTATAAGGAGGAGGAAGATCATAGTTGAGGCACTAAGGGGGGGTGTTTCCTTTAGGGTTAGGTGGGGGGGTGAGGTATATGGGTTGCTAGGTCCAAATGGCGCCGGCAAGACGACTACCGTTAAGATACTCGCCACCTTACTAATTCCCGATGATGGGTACGCCCTAATTGATGGGCATGACGTGGTTAAGGAAGCAAATGTTGTTAGGGGTATTATAGGGCTTGTTCTCTACCCAGATAAGGGATTTTACTCAAGGCTCAGTGGGTATGAAAACCTAGTCTACTTTGGCAGGCTCTATGGGTTGAGTAAGTCAATGGCAGAGGCGAGGGCTAGGGAGTTAATGAACCTCGTTGGGCTTGAGAATGCGATGAATAGACCCTATGAGGAGTACTCACTTGGTATGAGGGCTAGGCTTGCCATAGCCAGGGCGTTGATTCATGACCCACCTGTGCTGTTCCTTGATGAACCAACCATTGGTTTAGACCCAATCTCGGCGAGGGAGGTAAGGGAGTTGGTAAGGAGATTGAGAAAGGAGGGTAAGGCAATACTCTTTACCAGTCATAACCTTTGGGAGGTGGAGGAGGTCTGTGATAGGGTTGGTATAATAAATAATGGTAAGATGATTATCGAGGGTCCACCAAGAGACATAAAGGATATGCTTGGGTTGAAGTACGTAATTGAGGTTGAGGTTCAACTTAATGGTCGTGTGGAGACCATACGTGAGGAGACGGTTAATCCTGCTGAGACACTTCGTAGGGTAATAAGTGATGCTGAGGCAAGGGGTTTGAGGATAAGTAGGATTAGGATTAATGAACCCTCCCTGGAAGAGGCCTTTGTTAGGGTGATTGGTGATGAGGGTAAACAGGTTAGGTAAGGTTAATGCATTGCTTGCTGTGATGATGAATGAATTGAAGATAATAAGTAGGGAGCCGGGTGGCCTTGCGTTATTGATTATTCTTCCATACTTCATTGCTGGTGGTATGGCGTTCATAGCGTCATTCTTCGTTAGGGTAACCAGTGGGGGGGTATTCATTAGGCAGTTCATTGGGTTTGAGGTCTTGATGCTATCAATGATAATGATGCAGACAGGGGGGGCTAGGTTTCTATGGGAGGAGAGGAGGGGGGGTGGTAGGCTTGAGTTCCTGCTTGCATCGCCAACTAGCATGTACGTGATCCTATTCGGCACATCCCTCGTAATGATTGTGGTGAATATCGGCGCCTTTACGATAGCCTCCCTACCACTATTTTACGCTGAGTATGGGTTGATCGGAGCTGTGAGATTAGCCGTAGCCCTTCTATTACTCTTCATTGGGTTACTACCTCTCTATGGTATTGGATTATTAATAGCGGGTTTAGTCATGAGACTCAACGACGCGGACTCTGTGACTAACGTGCTAACACCAATACTAACAATATTGTCAGGGGCTACATACCCAATATACGTACTACCCTGGTGGATTAGGGAGCTCGTCTATGCATTACCCATGTACATAACCTTCTACTCCATGTACCTGGAGAGCATCGGTCATGAAAGCCTCACCCTAATTGCTTATCTAATCGCCGCAACGATAATTTACCTACTACTTGGGATGACCTCGTATGCGAGACTCGAAAGGGAATTCAAGAATAGGGGGGGCATTTAGGGGGGGGTTGGGTATTGAAGTTTGGAGGGGGGGCTTACGCTTACTGTTTTCTAAGCCATCATCAATAATGATAAACATAATAACGGCACCACTATGGCTCGCATTCTTCATACTAACACTCAGGGGGGGTTCGGCGTATTTACACTGGGCGAATTCACTCTTCAATTATTCCTTTGGGCTGCCTATGCCTTCGCACTATACTCAAGCTGGTTGTGGGGGGGCTTTGGTAATGGAATAATTGAGGAGGGTTATGAGGGCGTTCTCGAGAATGTGATGGCCACCACAAATAGCCTGCTAACTCATGTGGTTGGTTGGGGGGGCATCGCATACTCCATATACACATTACTTGACTTGGTGGCGCTCGTGATAAGCTTCTACATCGTGTTTGGCTTAGTCATAGATGTTAAGGACCCCCCCCTACTCCTCGCAATATCGGTAATACTTGCCTCACTACAACTCCTCTTCATATCAACGATATACGCAATGCTCGTGATTAGGCTCAGGTCCAACTGGGTTATCACAGACATAATGCAGTTCCTAATGCCAGCATTAGGCGGGTTAATACCCAGCGAGGCGAGTAAGTACATAATGATGATAAACGAGTGCTCACCAATAGCCTACCCATTCGTAATAATGCGTGAAGCTGCCCTGGGCTACCTAGAACTCCCCATACCAATTACTTACCAACTGCTTTACTCGGTGACCACGGTAATATCCCTATTCCTCATTACGGTAATACTCGTGAAGATATTTGACAGGCGTTTAAGGGAGGAGGGTAAGTTAGGCCTTACGTGACCCAGCCCTAACTATCCTATAAACAGCCACTATTATTAATGCGATTATCAGTATGAAAATAACGTATATAAGAATTTCATACCTCAGTATGAAATTTACGAGGCCTATCTTATTAACATCACCATTCATAATAGCCTGCACCAATAAATACCTTGATAGCTGGGCGAGCGAGTCGTAAGGCCTTGACGATTCCTGATACTCACTAACTATTTCATTGACTAAGCCCCCAATTACCACTCGTTATTGCACTGCCAATTGTGGTGTTTAGGAATTGCGGATTACCCGACTCCTCAAGTATCTCCTCCGCCTCGAAGTATGTTGGCGGTATTACGTAGCATTTAATGAGGACTCATTGGTGACGCCGAGGTAATTAATGCTTAATGTAATTGTGATGAGCCCAGCGTCTGTGGCGTAAATGTTGATGACCCATTAATGAGGACTGTAGACGGTACCTCAGAGCCATTTAGGAATGTGGCGTATGCCCTTATTGTCTCGTTGAGTATTAATGGATAACCATTGTAGTAACCAACTGTGTTGTTGATCCATAGGTTTAGGTAATCCCAATAACTGATGGCCTCGCTCGTTAATGCGTATGTTGATGCAGTGATAAGTAATGCGCATTCTCTATCAAATCCTAAACTTAGTGATGTGTTGGCCGTGACCGTCATGGTCTCGTTAATGCAGCCCTGAAGCGTTAAGTTAACGGGTAATTCAATCGGCGGGTAATCATTAAGCGTTATATTTACTGCCTCATCATGGCCTATGATCACCAATGGCTTGGCCTGCACGTTTAAACCATATAACTCCACATTAGCCACCGTGATGTTGTTTGATGACCATACTCCAAATTCCACATTAACTACGTATATGCTTGGCATCATAGGCTTAATCAATACATTAACGAGCGTTGACTTACCCGGTGGTAAATAAACGATTGTTGATGAGTACAATGAGCCGTTTAAGAACGTACTTAACACACCCTGATAAGTGAGTGTTGAGGGCATTGTGATATTAATGACCACGTTAATTACCTGCGGGTATATGGATATCGCCGGCGATTCCAGGACTATCGATGGTGTTGGTCTCTGAATGGTTATGTTGTTAAATCCGGTATTTATGGTTAATACGGTATTATTTATGGGTAGGGAGTACTTAACCTGCAGTGTTGAGTTACTTACCTCCTTACCAAGAACCACGTACTTATACGGGCCATATATGCTTAGGTTTGCGATTACATACTCGCCATTACCCGTCATATTCCATAGGTAATAAACCAAGTTGATTGATGGGAATACAATACCTATCCTCGTGGTGATTGTTGTATTTGTAATCGATAAAGTAATGTAATAACCTGTGTAGGTCACATTTATCACGTTCCATGCAACGCCCTCACCATTACATGGAATGAGTACGCCACCTATGTATGTATTGTTTACGTAGAATTCACCGTTATAAAACACCGAGAAGCTTGGGCAGGTTTTTGGTGCTAATAAGTTGATGGTCACGTTAACTAAGGCCCAATGCGGTGCCAATACGGTGATTCTGGGCAGAAGCTTTATTGCGGGGCTTGATATATTTATGTCAAGTGTTGTTATTACGTACGTGCTATAGTTAACATATACTGTCCCAGCGAGACCCTTCAACATTGACTGCGTAATTCCCACGTTATTGACATATACATTAACTACTGTGTAATTGCCGTTTATGTAATACGTGGCGTTCAGTACGCCCACCTGCGCAGGCACTACGTTGTATCCAACGGATATTGCCGTGCTTGGGCTATTGTATAGGTAGATATCCCCCTGACCACTTGACACGGTGGCGTTCGTGAAGAAGTAAACACTGATTACTGACTCGCCCGGGCTTAGGGTTAGGGTTTCATTAGTCTTAATTGTTCCAGTTGCTTTCTTCATTAGTAATTTATAGGTGAACCTATGGCAGTGATATATACTTTAACTAATATAATATTTGTTAAACTAATATAATATTTGTTACTTTTCGGTAATGTGGTAAATATTGCTGCTTACTCCCTAGGTGTTGAGGAACTTTGTTCAGAGCTCTCCGTTGGGGTTTTGGGCTTAATATTCGTTACCTTGGCTTTGGTGCGGCTTATCATGTATGTTGCGGGTTTTACCTTTATTTTGTCTCATCACTTGTTAGAATGTGCGTGACTTCGTACTTAAGCTTGGTTGTTCTCTTTTTCAATCGTCTGCTTAAGCCAATTCAGTACTAGTTCGGCAGTAACTTATTAGTCTTGCTGGGAATTAAATCCACAGATGTCTTTATGGCTCTTGAGGTTGTTAAACCAAAAATCTGCTGGGGGAGTCAAGGTAAAAGGCTCGAGAAGACTTAAGTGCGGTGAGCCAGTCGATGACCCAAGGGTCATTAAGGAGGTAATGAAGTTAATTAATGAGTTCCTAAACCGAGTAGAGAGGCACAAAAGCTTGTTGTTAAGTGATTCAGCGACGCCATTTGACGAGTCAATAAGGGCATTAAATAATTGGCTAACTAACGCCGTTGCCATGGTTAATGATAACGAAGTGATTGCAGAACTAATGCCTGCCGAGCAAAAGACTAGCAATGAGATGATTGAGCTATTAAGCCAAGTAAGGAAGAAATGGTTAAGCGCATACAAGCCAGAGCTTAGAGAACTGATCGAGAAGCTAAGGAAAGGAGAAGCTGAAATAATCATTAATGGAGAACCGTTTAACAGTAACAAATCATTCATAGCGTATTTATATACGGAGAACTTAGCTATTGAGGTTGATAAAGTCGCTAAGTCGGAAAGTATAACGATGATTATATCACTCACCGGCCTTAGTGGCGTTTATGTGACTACGCGAGATTATTCAGCGAGAACAAGCTGAGGGCTATGCAATACGGACTACTGTTGACGGATGGGGCAATCCACGAGGAGGGCTACCCAGAAATGAACACAAACCGGCTCTGGCAAGCCATCGTTTTCACGTTAATATTTCCAGGCAGGACTTACATGAACATAAATGGCATAAACATCAATAATGATGACATAAGCATTAAGTGGAATTTAAAGGCCATGGACTATAAGGATAAGTTTGAGGATAAGACCATAATCGCTGAGGAAGCGAGTAAGCTTAGCAATGAGGAGTTCCTGCCATTCATACTCTTCTTAATTCTAGGTGATGGTTACGTAACTAATAAGAACGCGATTGGACTTACCCTAGGTAACTCAAAACATGAGCTATGGAGTGGCATAATTAAGAGATTGGAGAACCTTAGGTTTAGGATGTATGATGAAAAGCATAAAATTGTGTATATGGTTATGTCCTCGAAGGCCATTGAGTTGGCGAAGAAGATGCTTAGTGATCCAACAATTAAGGCTTTGATTGAGAACTTGAGTAAGCTACCCGATGCAGATAAGCTTAGACGATTAATTAGATTAATTAACATAACGATTAAACCGAGGGATAGGTCTTCAGTCGAGATTGCCGGCATTAAAATGAGCGTTTTTGTGAATGATGATGGTTTCGTGGAGTTAAAAGTTGGCCGTAAGGAGTATGAGGAGGCCAGGACAATCTTAGAGAGGTTGAAGGGCGCTGGTTATGAGGAGGTTGAGCTGAGTAAGTGGATTGATAGGTACGTGGTCTATATGGGCATGAATGCAATCAGGAAGTACCCTGAGCTTGTTGCTAAGGTTTGCGAGATATTAAAAAGAATGCTTGAAGAAGCAATAAATGAAGGAAACGAAAGAAGGGCAAAGAAGATAACAAAGGCGATGACAAACCTAAACTGCCCCCCCGCTCAGATTTGCTAGGTCGTATATTAGGAAGTGCGTGCTATTCACAGCAGGTGTTAATGCCCTAGCATTGATTGATGTAAAGATTAGGATTATCAATATAGTGACTACGTATCTCCTAATTACCGAGAGCGCGCGTCCATTCCAACTACTATTCACACTCATATTTAGTAAATACATTAATATTAAAGTTATTAAAACCTTTCAATTCCATGATAAAAAAATAATACTTTTTAAATCGCAATATATTAACGAAATCAGTGCATGATATAAGGAGCAGCATTTTAGGAATTGCGGATGCGTTAAGGAACTCATTCAATGACGTACTCATAACAGGCTCTTACTTAATGAATAAGGTATTCACTATAAAAGTAGGTCCTGAGGGTACGATTAACGAGGCCGAGACTCTCTCGAGCATGTTTAAGGATGTCGCAGTACTAATTGACGACCTTGGTTTCCTAAATTCCCTAGGCTCACTAAGCATTGCCAGGATTAGGGGCTCACTCGTGGTGTTTGTTTACGATATTCACGACATAAGGCCATTCTGTGAATTAACGGGTTTACCATGCCTAGAACCCTGGGATCAGGAGAGCCTTGTTAAGGCCATTAAGGAGAGCCGAGATTACAGTGAGGCCTTTGAACTACCATACATAGTGAGGTTAGGACCTTGGCTGAGCGTGGGTGAGGGTCTCAGCGGCATTGGTGTTAAGCGTAGGGAGGCTACGTTTAATAAGAATTGGGGGGGCGAGCCCATGCGTTGGGGGGGTCTTAATCGATTGTTGAGTAATATCCGTAGGAGAATTCCTGAGGAGGTTGGGGGGGTTAGGTCTCGTGATAATATTACCGTCATTGGTAAGGGTGATGGAGTTCTTGTGTCAGGCCCTGCGTGGTCATTTATTAAGGAACGCCTTGATAAAGTCAGTAATTACTCAGTGGTTCTATCATTGTATATAAATCCATTACCCAGGGATTTTATTAATGTTAAGTACGTTGTTGATCCAGGGGGATTACCTAGTGAAGGAGGTTGGCGTTGATAGGCTTATGATTGATGATATCAATAAGTGGTATAACGACTTAATTAATAATGCAGTTCAACAGCTCTTTTTTCGAGGACCAGGAGACCCATTAATGCTCATTGAGTGGCTTTTTTCAAAGTATAGGAGGCAGGGTGAGGTACCAATAATTGTGATTGACCCATCATACATGCACATAATCGGTACTGAAGGCTGACGCCAAGCTATGACATGCTTCCAACATTCTTCGAACCGAGGAATTTTGATCAAGTAGTTGATTTTGTGACAAACCCATTAATGTCAATATTGGCATTTCTAAGAGCTGGTTATGATTACGGCAGGTTAATAGCAGTGGTTAATCCATGCTCATTATTGAACCAGGAGGATATAATCCGTGAGATTATTAATACCTATCACGGTAATTATCTCATGATAATTCCATTAATTAATGATGAATGTAACGAGGCTTTAAACGGTCTATCTAAAGTCAATGCTCAATATCAAGTCGTAAATTACGACCCAAGCAACCCCCCCCTGAGCTCACTACAGGATGTTTTGGGCATTGTCAATTCACGTGGTATAATTGTAATACGTATCTCGGCGCATTCCCTAGGTAAATACGCGTTTAGTATCGTTGATGAGTATTGCGATAATTGCGGTGATTGCTTAAGGATTAATTGCCCAGCCATTAAGTTAAGTAAGAAGCCCATTATTGACGCTAAGACATGCGTTGGCTGTGGTATTTGCCAATTAGTGTGCTTGAGGGGGGGTGCGATAACTAGGGTTAAGGTATCGTGAAAAATATTTAAATACACGTACTTAATTTTACGTGAATTATATAGTATATGTAGTAATTTTTCCACTACACTTGCTATATAGCAAGTGTACCCTTCACACCATAAAGGCATTTAAACCCTCCATAGCCCCCTGAAAAATGTATGATGGGAGTGAAATCAATAATTAGGAACATTAGGAACATAAGGATATTACCAATGCAATTAAGGAGAATGACAATAGGTAATAATTACTCAATAGATAATACGGAGATCAACGCAATTTCTAATCAATACGGTGGCAGGAATATGCCCATCTAATGATTGTGCCAACACCATACTCATTACCAATAATAGTACCCATATACGCCAATGAGAGAGTCGTTAGGGAATTAATTAAGGACCATTATTACGTACTACCATAGAAGCCACGGTACCTAAGTCTTTTAAGCCTAGACAACTGTTATTTTCGTGTGATGAAACGACGGTCTCTTGAACAAGTGATGAATGGGTAAAATAACTGAACCTTAACGTTCATAGACATTTTTAAATGCTGCACATACCCTACGGACAAAAGGGTGTTATAATTGCATGACGTAAGAAGGAACATTAAGTATTACGTAACAGGTAACGTGGGAATACTGTTACTTACCTGGTTCCTTTACGCAATCGGTAATGCCATGACGATGCCCTACTTCTCGATTTACCTAAAGATGCTTGGCGCCAACGCCGTAGACATAGGCCTAACTTACTCAATATCAATGATTGTGCAGTTAATTGCGATAATCCCAGGAGGGTACTTAACGGACACCTTAGGTCGCAGGTCATCGATTGTCATAGGGACTTGGTTAATAACGGTAATGTCATTCCTAATGGTCATAGCGCCCAATTGGCAATTACTTGCGATATTCTATGCATTAAACATGGCTGCATCCTTTTACCAACCTGCGCTGCTTGCGATTTTAATGGACTCCTTACCTCAGGAAAGATACGCCAGTGGGATTCTAATCACGTCAATACTACCCCAAATACCCTGGTTAGTTTTACCACCCGTCAGTGGCTTTTTAATTGATAAGTACGGTCTCTTCGGTATTAGACTTGCGTATTTAATCTCCTCGATTATCTCCGTAGTTGTTGCAATAATTAGGCAGTTTACAATTAAGGAGACCCTGGGGAATAGGATTGGCAGAATAACCTTTAGGGAAATCTTACGTTCATATAATCAATTAATTAGCATTGCTAATTTACCTGGTGATTTATTAATGATTTATGTATCGGCATTAATGATATCAATTGCCATAATGCCCATAAACACGTTATTACCAATATACGTAATCTACAAGTTAGGACTCAACACAGTCTATTGGGGTTACTTGGTATCAATTTCATACGCCGTCTACGTCATGATAGGGATATTCCTAACCTTCTACGTTGATAGGTATAGGAGTAAGTTGTTCGCCTTAGGTACGATGATTAGTGCGGTGGGTAGTGCAATGGGATTAATCGAAAACATCTATTCAGTCGTGGGTTACTTACTCATGCTTCAGGTTGGTGTTCAGCTAGTTATTACAGCGATACAGAGTGAATTGGGTGGTAGAATTGGAGTTAATAGAAGGGGGGGCTATGGAATGAGTCTACTAATAGTATTTCAGTTAATTGGACAAACAATTGGAAGCTACCTAACTGGTGAGTTTTACAGAATTAATACGGAGTCTCTATTTCTAATACCATTAATTCTTTCGTTAGGTTTAATGATAATTTATTTAAGTGCGATTCGCCATAATATTAGTAATGAGCGATGACACCGTTGATAGGTTGAGCCTGCTCATTAAGGGTGTTGATGCAATCATGACAGGCTTCATACTATACCTAGTGGTATTCATATTCTATGCGTTCTCCGTAATCGCGCTCATGGGAATACTAATTCATTTACCGCCAATATCCATGGATATGATCAATGCCCTAGTCCCAATTCTACTACTAGTCACATACGCAACCCTAGTGAGGAGGGGTTTCGACCTAATGGTTAAGGCATACCCTAAGGATTACGATGTTGGTAAGGTCGGTGTATTTATCGTCATATTTGCCTCCTTGCTATCCCTGGCTATGGACGTGATGGTCGTGATCAGGGTTAGCCCATTAATCATTAACTTAGTAAGTGTGGTTGTGGCTATTGAGAACTTCATTGGCCAATTCATGATAATGACCGCACTCTACAGGCTTGGTTACTACAGTAATACCCTTAAGTATTCATCAGTAATAATGATGATTAGTTACGTATTGGTATACCTAGGGCTGACCATAGTATTACTTCGCAATTACTTAATTGCTGGTGGATTATTCATTACTGGAGTATTTATACTAGTGCCCAGCTATGGCTCAGTGATTTATGGGCTTAATAATGCACATAGGACTATAACAAATTTAATCATTGAACTTAGTAAGCCAGGTAGTTCAAAGCTATTTAACGGAAGAATTTAATTTTCCCGAATTACCCATAAGTCCGTGGTTACTGTAAGGGCGCCCGGTAAGGTGATACTTTATGGGGGGGAACATGCAGTTGTTTACGGCGAACCAGCCTGGCAATGGCTATTAATAAGTACGTCTATGTCACGGCAAGGGCTAGGAGTGATGGTAAAATCAATATAAATGCGAGGGATTTAAGATTGGCAGGTATCTCTGTAACGATTAATGAGAACGGTGATATAATCGCTAAGACGGATTACGGTGCGGTAATATCTGCATTGAGCTATGTTAAGAGGGCCATTGAGTTAGCCATGGAATACGTCGATAAAAAGGCTGGTATTGACCTGGAGATACGGTCTGAGATGCCGGTTGGTGCTGGGTTGGGTACATCGGCTGCCGTGGCTGTCGCAACGATATACGCATACATAAGGGAGTTGGGCTATGACATTGATAAGCGCGAACTGGCGCGTCTTGCGTGGCAGGTTGAGAAGGACGTTCAGGGTTCCGCAAGTCCCACGGATACCACGATGGCTACGTTCGGCGGTATAATGTATGTAAGGCCTGAGGGCAATAACGCTGTGATGGAACCTGTAAGGCCTGGGTTAGTATTCCGTTAATTATTGGGTATGTGCCCAGGGTGAGTACGACTAAGGACCTAGTGGCTATGGTTAGGAGGAAGTATGAGACCATGAGAGACGTAATAGAGCCAATAATAAGATCGATAGGGCTAATTACTAGGAAGGGTAGGGAGGCCCTGGAGAAGGGTGACCTGGAGCTAATGGGTACTTTAATGAACATTAATCATGGATTGCTTGATGCCCTCGGCGTATCGACTCGGCAGTTGAATGAGATGGTTTACGCGGCTAGGAATGCCGGTGCTCTCGGCTCAAAGCTAACAGGTGCTGGTGGTGGAGGGTGCATGATAGCTTTATCTGATAGGGTCGAGGTTGAGAAGGCTATCGAGCTTACTGGCGGATCGGTGCTAAGGACTGTGCTGGATACTAATGGCGTTGTTGTCGTGAGTAATGACTAATTGGTTTACTATGAGTATATGAATAAAAGTGTTTATTAAGGGTACCTAATATCGATTACTTAGCGATAAGCGAAATGCAAGTAGGCAATATTTATGTACCTGATACGTCAGTGTTCTTGGATGGAAGCCTAAAGGAGGCAATATTGAGGGGGGGCAATATTAAGGGTAGGTTATTAATACATACAGAGATAATTAGGAAATTCGAGAGCGAAGCCAGGGCTGGCGGTGCATTGGGTTGGTTAGGTATTAGGGAGTTGAATTACATCATGGACTCAATAAACAAACTTGGCCTCGAGGATGTAAGGGTTGAGTACGTATCGACGCTCCCAAAGTCAATACCAAGACCTGACCAGCACTCAGTTGATGAGATTGTTAGAGAATTGGCCAGGGAATTAGGCGCAACATTGGTGACCAGTGATGAGATGAATTTTGAGATTTCACGGGCTATGGGTATTGAAACGCTATTCATTGGTCAGCATAAGGATAAGCTAGAGATTGAGAGGTTTTTCGATAACGACACAATGTCCGTCCATCTAAAGGAGGGTTCAATACCCTACGCTAAGAAGGGTAGGCCAGGAAACTGGCAATTGGTGCCTCTCGGTAATGAACCGCTCAGTAGGGAGTACCTGGAGAAGATGGTTAGGGAGTTAATATCTGCATCGTTAATGGCCAATAGTAATACTAGGGTTGAGATTAGGAGGGAGAATTCACTCATTATTCAGCATGGTGAGTATAGGATTGTTGTTGCATTACCTCCCGTGTCCGATGGAATCGAGATAACGGCCGTTAAACCACTAATTAAGAGGAGACTTGAGGAGTATTCACTTCATCCTAAGGTTCTTGATAGATTGAGTAGGCAGGCTGAGGGAATATTGATAGCCGGCCCACCGGGTGCTGGTAAGACGACCTTCGCCCAAGCATTGGCTGAGTACTACATGAGCCTTGGTAAGGTTGTTAAGACAGTGGAGTCTCCTAGGGATATGATACTACCCAATGAGATAACGCAGATATCAAAGACCTACGCATCATCTGAGGAAATACACGACTTATTACTGCTATCTAGGCCCGACTTCACGATATTCGATGAGATGAGGGATACCGCTGACTTTCAATTATACATAGACCTTAGGTTAGCCGGCGTCGGTATGGTCGGTGTTGTGCATGCGACAAGCCCTATAGACGCGATCCAGAGGTTTATAGGTAGGACTGAGCTCGGCATGCTACCATCAATAATAGATACAGTCCTCTTTATGAAGGATGGTGAGGTTCAGAAGGTGTATAGTCTTGAGCTTACCGTTAAGGTTCCCGAGGGTATGAGCGAGGAGGACTTGGCGAGGCCCGTGGTTATCGTTAAGGACTTCATAAACGATACCGTTGAGTATGAGATTTACGTATTTGGTGAGGAGATATTCGTAACGCCAATAGGCAGGTCACGTAAGGTAAGTCAGGCTGTTAGTGATAAGAGGTTGATTAGTAGGATTGTTAGGGTTTTGAGGAAGTACGTACCACCTGAGGAGATATCAATTGTTAGGGGGGGTGAGGATGGGTCGGTGGTGATTCAGGTACCGGATGCGTACATAGGCGCCGTTATTTCTAAGGGTTTACCTAAGCTTGAGAACATTAGAAAGAAGTTTAATGTTCAACTTAAGGTAAGGCCGAAGGAACATTAACGAAACGCAACATATATAAGTACTTCTATAGCTATTGTCAGGATAGTATGAATTCCATGAGGAGGCAAACAATTTCAGATTCGGATGCTTATTCGAATTATAATAATTACTATGGGAATTATCAAACGGGTAATTATTATAATGATACAATGACTTATTATCAATACCCATATAATACGCAGACGATTCAGTATCCGCAGGATCAATACCCATATTACTATTATTACTATGAGGATAAGGCATTAACCGGAATTAATTACCTGGACACGTACATACTCAGTGGCGGATTTAAGAGGGGGGGTGAGGTTTACCTAATAGCTGGTGAGGCTGGTACTGGGAAGACCATATTCAGCCTAACATTCCTTAGGACGGGTGCTGAGCTTGGCGAGGTGGGTATGTACGTGACCGTCGATGAGCCTTCTGAGGACGTTAAGAGGGGTGTTCGCGATGCGCTTGGTTGGGATCTCGATTCATACGAGAGAAGTGGTAAGTTAATAATGGCTGATTTCAGGACTTACTTCAGGATTTATGCGCGTGATGAGAAGATAACCCTTGATCCGAGGGATTTGGCTAAGATGATCATTGAGCAGGTTAAGAAGTACGATGTTAAGAGGCTCGTCATTGACCCAATTGCGCCATTAATAATAATGAGCCATCAAGACGTTATTTGGATTAGGGAGTACCTGAGGGAGTTGGTGTTCCAGCTTAAGAGGCTTAAGGATGTGACTACGATAATGACGTCGGAAATACCCACGGGTGAGGAGAATAAGCTTAGCAGGTTTGGAGTCGAGGAGTACCTCGCAAGTGGCGTGATTATGCTATCCCTCAGGGAAATATCAATGGCAAATAGCGATTTTGGGTGCTTGGCTAGGATAATGTTCATTAGGAAGATGAGGTGGATGCCCATTAGGCCAATAAAGCTCATATACGAGATAGGGCCTGGGGGCATTTACGTGATTGGTCCCCCCCTCAATGATGAGAACACACTTAATTATTATAGGAGTTATTACTGCGGGCAGCAGTATCCGCAGGGTTATTATTACTACCCGCAGCAGTACTACACGTCTCAGTATTACGAAACGCAGCAATTCCCGCAATAAATTATTTAAGGGATCAGGGAACGAATTAAACTGCAGTGGCGCCAAACCCATTAGTTGAGGCCTTCACGAACCTGGTCAATAGAATTAGGGGATTGAATTACATAGACGAGGCAACGCTCAAGGAGGTGCTAAGGGAGATTCAGAGAATATTGTTGAGGGCCGATGTTAGTGCTGATGTTGTCTTATCAATAACGAAGACAATCGAGGAAAGATTTAGGCAGGAGAAGCCTCCACAGGGCATCACAAGTAAGGAATTCTTACTATACCTCCTCTATCAGGAATTGGTTAAGGCACTCGGTGGTGAGGAGGCACCGAATGTAAACATTGGTAAGAGACCGTATAAACTAATGCTGATTGGCGTTGAGGGTAGTGGAAAGACAACATCAGCGGCTAAGTTGGCTAGGTTCTACATTAAGAGAAACCTGAGGGTTGGCCTTATTGAGACTGACACGTATAGGCCCGGTGCTTATCACCAGCTTAAACAATTGGCGGAGAGGGTTAATGCCCTGTTTTACGGTGAGGAGGATTCTAAAGACCCCCCCATAGCCATACTTAGGCACGGCCTCGAGTACATGCAGAGGAATAGGGTTGACTTGGTGATAATTGATACGGCGGGTAGGCATAGGAATGAAGAGGAGTTACTGAAGGAGGCTAAGGCTATTTACGATGAGGCTAAGCCTGATGAGGTCATGTTAGTGATTGATGCCACGGTCGGTAGGCAAGCCGCAGCCCAAACCGAGGCCTTCATGAAGTACGTACCAATAAATAGCGTTTTCCTGACTAAGATGGATAGTACCGCAAAGGCCGGCGGCGCATTAACCTCGGTTATAAAGAGTGGGGGGGCTAGGATTAAGTTTATTGGTGTTGGTGAGGATATTGATGAGATCGAGGTCTTCGATGCTAATAAGTACGTGTCGAGACTACTGGGCATGGGCGATCTTGAGGCGTTAGTCGAGAAGATAAGGGCTATTGAGGAGGAGAGTAAAATCATGGAGGAGATCGAGGAGGGCAAAATAAACCTGCTAACCATTAAGAAGCAGATTGACTCAATAATGAAGCTTGGGCCCCCCTTAGTAAGATCCTGGAGTTATTACCAAGTAGTATGTTGCCAATGCAGTATAGGGCTGTGATGCTTGATGAGGAGAAGGTGAGTAACGCCCAGGAGATGCTCAGGAGGTGGAGGCACATACTCGATTCAATGACCAAGGAAGAGCTGTTAAACCCGGATATTATTAATGCATCTAGAATACGTAGAATAGCCAGGGGCGCTGGGGTAACTCCTAAGGACGTTAAGGAGTTATTGAATTACTATCAATTAATGAAGAGGATGGTTAATCAGTTAAAGAAGTCACGTAGGAGACTGGGCAGGTTGGTTGGTGAGTAATTATAGCTGTATTAATGGTATGTACAATTCCCTCTCGGTTAAGCCTCCATGCTGACCCCTGAGAGTTAGTAATTCCTCATTGTCCGGCTTATACAGGTAGATAAAGGCTGAGCCACTATTGGGTATGAAGATTACATCACCAACCCTATCAATTACATCGCTTGAAACCTCACCAAACAGGCCCATGTTAATCGCCTCATCCCTACTTAGGAAGCGCCCGGCCACGTTATGCTTACTAAGTAATGCCGTTAATTCATCAATACTCGACTTATCACTAAGCTTGAGGTATACGGCCCTGGCATCACCGTAGGGTGGTACATGCAAGTACCTCATTAATCCCTGAACATCATTAGCCTTAACATTACTCTTGACCTCATCATGCCCGTGATCTGCCGTTATCAAGACCGTGGCATCAGCCATGTACTTCTTAGCCATCCTAATCACGGAGTCCACGGTCTCCCTAATCACGGCATTGCATTCCTCGGAGTCCGGCCCATACTTATGCGCTGCGGAGTCCACCGTGGTTATGTATATGTGTACAAAGCTAGTCCTATACTCACTCAAGAACTTTGATGCGTTTATTATTGCGTCATATGGCGTTACGTACTCCACAATCTCAGCGCCTGCGTAGGATATTCTCGATAAGCCTCCGGATAGGCCCTTAGGAACATACACCCTACTCCTTATACCCATGTTGCCCAACTCCTCAAATATTGTAGACTTTATTGGGAAGAGTTTCTTTAGGTCATAACCCATTTTATGTAGTCCATCCCTCTCACCAATTACGGGACCCATGGATAGGGTATTGACTATTGTTCCGATCTCCTTAATGTAGACATTAGGGCCGAAGACACCGTGCTGACCAGGACTTAGGCCTGTGAATAGTGTTGTTAATACCGTGGATGTGGTTGTTGGAAAAACCGAGGTTATTCTATACAGTCTACTTACGGGTAATGAATTGCCCATGGCATTTATTAAATCTAGGTAACTAAGGCCATCAATTAGTATTAGGACTACGCGATCGTTAATGTCAAGGTCAAGCCTTAACTTAGGACCTCTAGGTACTGCGCCGAAATGCGATAGTAATGTATTAGCTAAATTCTGGATGCTCAATCCTGAATAATCAGGTATTGATAGTTCACTCATCGCCCTTATTCATAGCAATTTTAATTTTTAATGATTCCTATGAGGTAATAGCTTAGATGCTGACCTTAATCCTGTACCTAGTCCTGCCCCCCCTAACCACCGTTAAATCAAATACCCTATTACCCTCAATGAATCTCCTGGCCAGGTGCACCTTCAGCTGAACAATGCTTGATAATTCCTCATCATCTATTGCCGTAATTACGTCACCCTGCCTAATACCTGCGTCATCAGCCGGCGAACCAGGCAAGACCCCCCCAACCACCAGCACCCCCCCCTTCTCCACAGGCAATCTGAAGTACTTGGCCATAGGCTTGCTGAGATCAACTCCATATATACCCAACCTAGGCCTAACAACCCTACCAAACTTTAGTATTTCATCTATTGTTAACTTAACCAGGTTTATTGGTACGGCAAACCCAATTCCCTGGGCGCCAGCTATTATTGCCGTATTCATACCAACAACCTCACCATCGAGGTTAAGCAACGGACCGCCTGAATTCCCCCCCGGGTTAATTGCGGCATCAGTCTGTATTAAGCCCTCAAGAACACCCACTGGCGTCCTTATGCTCCTACCAATTGCCGAAACAACCCCCCCTAGGGTGACTGTTGGCTCGCCGAGCAAGCCGAGTGGATAACCAATGGCTATGACCATTTGCCCCCCCACTTTAAGCTTGTCCGAGTCTCCAAGCCTAACAGACTTAACAGAGCGGGCGCCCTCAACCCTAATTAACGCGGCATCGAACTCAGGGTCCCTACCTAATAACTCACCTTCGTACTCATCACCCTCGGGTGTAACCACCACAAGCTCCGTTGCGTCCTGGACCACGTGGTTTGCGGTGACCACGTGCTTATTATCGATGAAGAAGCCCGTGCCAAGTCCCCCCCTAACTGGCGTTGCATTTAGCCACTCATCAACCATTAGTCTCGTCGTTATTATACTAACGACTGAGGACCTCATCTCATTAACTATATCTATAATCCTTGACTCCACGTCCTTACTCACAGGTAATTAATGCAACTAGATGTATTAAGTATTATGGTGATGGAAAGGATTTATTTAACCCGCCTTAATTCGTTAATGAGAAATGCGCAAGGTATGCGCATTATGCGGTAGGGAGACTGATATATTGATTGAAGGATTATGCCCAGACTGCTATAGGAAGACCCACCCACTCGCCAGGGTGAAGAGGGATGTAGTGGGTATTGTTAGGTGTCCAAGTTGCGGCGCAATACTCTACAGGGGGGGTAGGTGGGTGAGGGATCCAAGGGTTATTGAGAAGTTAATACTCGAGTCCATAGAGTACATGGGCAGGGTCACCAATGCATCCATCGAAACCCTGAGCTTAAAGCATGGATTAAATACGGCAGTGGTTAAGGTTAGGGGTTCAGTTCACGAACTCATTAGTGAGTATGAGGAGGAGATCCAAATCAGGGTAAGGTATAGCGAGGAGTTATGCCCTAGGTGTAGGGATATGATTAACGAGAGGGAGAGGGCTGTCGTCCAGGTTAGAAGTGTAATACCAATGAATGGTCAATTAAAGAGGTTAGTGATAGACATCGTTAGAAAGGAAACCATTAAAGATGAGAGGAGTGGTTTCCTAAGGATTGATGATGTTGGGGGGGATGGACTTGATATTAAGTTGTCAGACCAGGGTTTGGCTAGGACCATAGCCTATAAGATACATAAGGCAGTGCCGAGCAAGGTAACTGAGAGCCAAAGCGTGGTTAGGGGGGGACGCGGTGATAAGGTGGTTACTAAATTAAGCATTAGCGTTGTCTTGGTTCCCCTTAGTCGTGGCTCGGTAATAATTTACTCTAACAAGCCCTACTACGTGCTTTCCTACTCACAGGGAACATTCAGACTAATGGAGTTGGGCAGTAAGGAAGTCGTTAATATTAGGCTTGGCGATATCGTTAAGGGTGGCGTGTCTATGCCGAGTTATGAAGCTAGGTGCATTGAGGGTGGGGGTTCGAAGGCTCTTGAGATTGTAATCGGTAGTGATAGGTATGTGCTTAATGATATGTGCTGACAATGAAGGTTGGGTTTATAAAGGTATGAGATTCACTATCGTGGATGCCTAAGGAAAACCAGCAGGGAGGTAAGGTGCGACTACCTGGGGAGGGCGAAATGCTTGCTAAGGTTATTGAGCTCGTCGGCGATGACAGGGCTAAGGCCGTGTGCCAAGATGGCAAGATTAGGCTCGTGAGAATACCAGGTAAGTATAGGAAAAAGATGTGGCTTAGGGTTGGCGACTACATATTAGTTGCGCCCTGGGACTTTGAACCAAACAGGGCAGATTTAATATATAAGTACGAGAAGAACGAGGTCAATGAATTAAGACAAAGCGGTTATGCAGATGTTTTAAATCAATTAGATGAATTGGCAGGATAATCATTTAAGGCCAAGTCTCTTAATGAGTTCCCTAGCTATCTCCTCAGGGCTACCCTCAATGAATTGACGCAAGCGCTCACGAGGCCTTAACTCCTTCAACTCGGTAACTGCCGTCAATGAGCCCTTGAAGCCAACCTCATCCTCAGTAAGCCCAAGGTCCTTAATACCCCCCCATACAGTTGTCTTAAACTGGCTTTGGGCCCACTGCAACCTCTCAAAGTCTGGGAACCTGGGCGTATTCACGCCAAGCTCCACAGATATTACAGCCGGCATCCTAACCTTAACAACCTCATAACCTCCCTTAATGGTCCTCTTAACGATTATTGAATCCTCAGTCACATCAATGACTTGGGAAACATACGTCACCGCGGGAATCCCCCCCAGCCACTCAGCGATGCCAGGTGGTACCTGACCTGTTGAGCCATCCTCGCTCTCCTCGCCAGTAATGATGAGCGAGTAATCGCCAATCTTCTTAATGGCGGCTGCAAGTACCTTTGACGTTACAAAGGCGTCAGAGCCCCCCCCAAGGCTCTGTCGCTTATTAGTACCGCGTCATCGGCACCCATGGCTATGCCCATCTTTATGAATTGGTCCCAGAATGGTGGTCCCATGGACAGTATTATTACCCTACCGCCGTACTTCTCCTTAAGCTGTAATGCGAGTTCGAGGGCGTTCTTATCGGCTGGGTTTATCTCATTCGTAGCTTTCGATCTATCGACAGTCTTTGTGACCGGGTCAAACCTTATCTCCTCGGGCTTTGGCGTTATCTTCATCGTGACTATTATGTTCTTGAGGGAAGCCATCACTTACCACCCCCCCTTAACTCCTTTATCAATGCCTTAAGAATGTCGAATAAATCAGCCACAATGCAGTAATCACAATTCTCAAATATTGGCGCCTCCCTATCCGTATTAACCGCGACTATTGTGCCGCAGTCCCTAATTCCATAGACAAAGTGCGGAGCACCGCTGGCGCCAAACACGAACACTGTTTTAGCCCTCAATGAGACACCCGTGGTACCTATTTGGTAGTCCCTGGGCATTATACCCATGTCTGCGAGCGGTCTTGTAACGCCGACGGCAGCGCCTATTAGGTTTGCGAATTCCTTAATCAATTCCAAATCACCCCCCCAGTCCCAAGCCCCCCCGCCACAACGACCTTCTCAGCCCTTGATAAGTCAGGCATTGGTGAGGTCTTCTTCTCCACGAGTTCGATCCTACGCTTCCTTATTAGGTCCTCAGGTACGGACTCCATGATTATTGAAGCCTCCTTATCACTTGGTCTTGCCTCGTAAGTACCTGGGCTTACGGTAGCCATCTCAGGCTTACCTCCCGTGCAGACCACCGTGGCGACTATATTACCGCCAAAGCCCGGTACTGCTGTGACTAATTTCCTATCCTTCTCGTCAATATCAACCATGATTACATGCGCGCTAAGGCATGTCCTAAATCTCACGGCCAACCTGCCGGCTAAGTCCCTAGAATTCCTGGTGGCTGGTAGTAATAAGTACCTGGGCCTATACTTATTGATTAGGTATGCCATGACCTCAGTGTAGGCATCACTATTGTAGTGCCTCAGGTCTGGGTGATCAACCACTATGAGCTTATCAGCGCCATACCTAGAGGACTCCTTAACCAGGTTACCCACTTCATGACCTAGTAATATGCCGAGAACCTCCTCACCAAACTTCCTACCTAACTCGCCAGCCCTCGTTAAAATCTCAAGCGATGCCCTCTCTAGCTCGCCATTGTCCTGCTCAATAAACACGGATATACCCCCCCTCCACTCACTCATGTCAATCACCCATAACACTATCTAGGAATTCCACTAGATCCATAACCTTTAAGCTTGTTCTCATGACCTTATTCGCATCCTCAAGCATCCTGAAGCAGTACGTACATGCCGTGAGTACTACCGAGGCGCCTGTGTCGACGGCCTCCTTCAACCTGCGTTTCGATAATTCAGTGGATACCCTGGTCTCAAGGGCTATACCCCCCCCACCACCGGCACCGCAACACAGCGACTTCTCCCTTGAGTGAGCCATCTCAACGAGCCTAACACCTGGTATTGACGTGATTACCCTCCTAGGCTCCTCAATGATCCTTTGATGCTTAGATAGGTAACACGGGTCATGATAAGTCACGGTGATATCCACCTTCTTGTCAATCTTCAATTTACCACTGCGTATAAGCTCATCAAGTAACTCAACGTAGTGAACCACCCTAACACCCTTAAGATACTTCTTAAGCGCGTATTCGCAATGCGGCGATAACGTAACTATTATTGGAGCCTTAACACTACTCATTATTGAATCCCTTAGCTTTGCGGTGTATTCCTCATAGAATGCCTTATTGCCCGTGTGAAGTATTATGTCACCGCAGCAGGACAAGCCTGTGTACATACCCACCTTAAGGCCTGCCTTGGTCAATACCCTGATCAAAGCCTTAATATGTCTCTGAAGCCTCGGGTCGCCAACCGATAGGCAGCATGGGTATATTACAACGTCTGGATTCTCATTATTAATCAAACCACTGAATTGGGCTAGGAACCTCCTCTTGTCAGTGACGGTGTAACCCCCCCATGGATTCTGATTCTCGTATATCTTCCAGAGTATTTCGTTAATCTTTGTTGGGAAGACCTTGGACTTCATTGCCATGGTCCTAATGACCTCCACAAGATTAACGATCTCAACATTATTGGGGCACAGGGCTTGGCAGGTGCCGCAGGTTACGCAGTCCCAGATGACCTTAAAGTCCTTTGGATCAACAACACCAAGTTGAGCCTTCTTAACGATGAGCCTTATGTTGTAGGACTCGTCAGTTATTGGACAATAGGTGCTGCAGGTACCACATTGGTAGCAAAGGCTTAGGGTGGGTACTAACTTAAGTAATTCTTCCCTAAGCTCGAAGTTAACCGTTACCGGCATGCCCATCACCTCAACTGCTTGATTCTTTGTTTTGTCATTTCAATCTCCTCCTTGGTCACCGACTTAACGACTCTCTCAGCCTCCTTCATAGCCTCAACAAGGTCAACAACATCGGGCGCACCAAATAACCTCAGCTGGAACCTCTCATCTCTAACGCCTATGTTTTTTAGTCTCTTTTTCCAGTTTTCGAATCTTCTGACGGTGTTGTAATTCGCCGTTATGTAGTGGCAGTCACCAAGCTACAACCAGTCACGAAGACACCAGCAGCACCAAGCTCAAAAGCACGCTTAACGTGCTTCCAAGCCAACCTAGAACTACATTGAAGCCTAATGATCCTCGCGTAGGGCGGTACTGCATCTTAAATATGCCAGCGTTATCGGCAGCCCAATACGAACAATAAGCACACGTGAACATTATCACCTTCTTCTCAGGCTCCTCAGCCAAAGCAGCCTCAATCTGAGCCATAATGGCGTCGTCGCTCATAGCATCAAGTGTTATGGCATCCTGTGGACATTCAGCCACGCACGCACCACAGCCCTGGCAGGCAGCTGGTATGTGCTCAATCCACTTACCTGGCACACCCCCCTAATGGCACCGTATGGACAAGCCTTAATGCAGAGACCGCACTTAGTGCACTTGGACCAATCGAACTTTGGTATAAATGGTTCCTTGGTGACATAGCCCTGGGCAAGCATCATTAACGCCCTTGAGGCAGCCGCATAGCCCTCGGCGATGGCCTCGGCCACATTCTTCGGACCCCCCCTAGCTGCACCGGCTATGAATATTCCTGGGGGTCATCGTGTCCACGGGGCCGAGCTTCGGGTGGGCCTCCATCAGGAAGCCCTCCTGATCCTTAGAAAGTCTCAAAATCTTGGAAACCTCGTCTGTATCCTCACTGGGCATCAGACCTATGTTGAGGATTACGTTGTCAAATGGCACCTCAACATCATCTCCTAACTCGACGTCATGGACTATTAACTTATTGGTGTCCATTCTTATGGCCTCGGTTAACTCAGCCTTCCTGGGAATCCTAATGAAGAGCACGCCAGCATCCCTAGCCTTCTTATATAGGTCCTCGACCTCGGGATCCACGCCCATTATATCCCTGTAGATTAGGACTACGTTCTTACCCTGACTCCTCAACTCAATGGCCTTACTCAAGCCCACGGCACAGCAGTACCTTGAACACCCTCTACCACTGGTTCTAGAACCGACGCAGTTTATTATCGCCACATTCCTGCCATCAACAGTTTTCCCGTTCTCAAGGTCAAGCGTTGTCAATACCCTTGGGTCCTTACCGTAGTTAAACTCCGTCGGTGCGTAGGGCTTGGCCCCCGTGGCGACTATTATTGCGCCAACGTCGAGTTCAACGCCGTTGCTTAGGACTACGTGGAAGTTACCCGTGAAGCCAGACACATCCTTAATAGTTGTTCCAAGCATGAACTTAACACCAACCTCCCTAGCCTCCTCAACCATCCTATCAAGTAGTTTCCTGGCCTCAATACCCTCAGGCTCAAGCTATTTAAGCGCCTAAGCATGCCGCCGCACTCATCAGCCTTCTCAACGAGTATAGTCTCAATGCCGGCGCCGGCTAGCCCCCCCGTGGCTGCCGCGAGCCCTGCTGGTCCGCAGCCAATGACCAGCGCCCTCTTAATTACTGGTAGCTTTATTGTCTGTAGTGGCACCATATGGTGGACCTTCGCCACCGCCATTCTTATCATGTCTTTTGCCTTTTCTGTGGCTACCTTCCTGTCGTTGTGGACCCAGGTGTCCAGGTTCCTAATGTTCGTCATCTCCACGAGGTAGGGATTAAGACCAGCCCTCCTCGCAGCATCCTGGAAAAACCTCAAGTGTGTGACTGGCGAGCACGATGCAACGACAACCCTATTCAATTTCTTCTCCTTAATCACTTGAGTTATCCTATCTAGTGATGATTTCGCGCATGCGAACTGAAGGTCTTCAGCATGAACTACGTCGGGCATTTGCTTAGCAGCCTCCACTAATGCGGGCACGTCGGCGACACCAGCTATGTTAGTGCCGCAGTGGCACACGAAGACCCCCCCAACCCTAATTGGATATGGCTCTATGGTCTCCTCATACTTCTCCTCCTCAATTACTCCAGGGCTTGCATACCTAATTGCCTGTACCGCGGCGGCTAATCCGGTAACAACGGACTCCGAAATATCCTTAGGGCCACTTGCCGAGCCTGCTACGAAAATGCCGGGTCTCGTTGTTAATGTCGGGTTAGCTGGATCTGTCTTTACGAAACCAACCCTATTTAATGAAATATTCAGTATTTTGCTTAACTTATTCATATCGCTCACGGGCTTCACGGAGGGTGCTAAAACAACCATGTCATACTCATTTACAACAACTTTCTTATTCCTCGTGTCCTCGAACTTAACGATGATCTTACCATTTCTCTCACCAAGTATTTCAGGCCTACCCCCCCAGACAATGTTTATACCCTCCTTTAGAGCCCTGTCGAAGAAGCTCTCGAAGCCTTTACCATAGGTCCTAACATCGTTCATGTACATTATGGTTACGTTCTTAATACCGTGAAGCACCTTGGCATATATACCCTGCTTAAGCAAGTATGTGCAGCAGAACCCAGAACAATAATCATTATACTTATTATTTCTTGAACCAACACAGGACACAAGAAGTATATTCTCCGGCTCCTCACCTGTGCTCGGTTTAACGACAACACCACTTGATGGCCCCGATGCGTTAACCAGTCTCTCAAACTCGAGTGATGTAACTACGTCCATGTACTTACCGTAACCATACTCCCCAAGTATATCGCCCTTCTCTAAGTCGAAGCCTGTTGACACTATTACGGCAGCAACATCACGCTCTATGACCTTAGGCATCATCGTATATATTATGGCATTCCTATCGCACGCCTTAGCACACCTATCACATGGGAAGTAATTCGGTGGCTTGTTTAGGCAGTGATCAATATCGAGCATGTATATTCCTGGCTCTGCCTGTGGGAATGGCAGGTATATCGCCTTCCTAGCACCAATACCTGCCTCAAACTCACTGGGAACAATTACAGGGCACACATCCTCGCATTGGCCACACTTGGTGCAGTCCTCAGTTACGTATCTTGGCTTAACGAGTATCCTAGCCTTAAAATCGCCTGGCGAGCCCGTTAAATCAAGCAGTTCAGCAGGGGGGGCAAGCAATTCAATGTATGGGTGTCTCGCAACATCACTTATCAATGGTCCTTCTATGCATATGCTGCAGTCGAGTGTTGGGAATGTCTTGTCGAGTAACGCCATCTTACCGCCAATGGCCGGTGACTTCTCAACAAGTGTAACCCTATAGCCATGTTAGCCAGGGCGAGGGCAGCCTCAATACCAGCAATACCACCACCTAGAATAAGGATTCTATTTGTTGGCATTGAATCACCTCAATCCCTGTAAGTACTTCCTACCGTAATCAAGGCCTGCCTGGAACGCCTTTATGTTCATTTCCTGAATTGATGCGTCCAGCTTACCAGCCTCCTGGTCATATTCCTTATGGCATTAATTATGTGCTCCTCCCTTAGCAACGGCTCGAGGATGGCCGTTATAACACCGACTAGAACCACATTCATGGTTAGTCTCCTGCCCGTCACCTTCTCAGCAATTTCCGTTGCAGGTACGGGAATTATTACATAATCATTTGTATTTTGAATGGTTGGTTTATAGATAGTACTCTCATAAATGAATACACCACCCTTACGGAGACTCTTAAATTCTAGGTTGAACGCTTGCTGTGTGGTCGCGAGAAATATGTCGGCCTCATCAATGAGTGGATAATCAACCATCTCCTTAGCTATTATGAGGTCAGCCCTGGACCAACCACCCCTCTGCTCTGGGCTATACGTTATTGTTAATATTGAGTCAAGACCGCCCATTGCAGCTGCCATACCAAGGAGCCTACCAGCGAAGACTATGCCATGGCCGCCAAGCCCCATAAGCCTGATACGTATCTGATCGAGCTGTTGTTGCATATTTTTCTATTGATAAATAATTATGAAACCTTAATAAATTTTATTCTAATTTGACAAAAATTATTTTATATTATACGTAATTATGAGAAAAAAGTTTAAGATTTATGATCACTATCCATACGATACAGGTCTCTCTCTTTTCACAAAATTTCCCAGGATAATCTTCTTCATGCTGAAGTCAATGTCTAGATCGGCTAAGTTCGCATTATGATCAATCACGGGTCTCTCCTTTAATATCTTCATTAAATCAACGGCATCACCCATGGCATTCCTATCAGTGTAGATAATGCAGGGCGATAATACCTCGATAACGGCGAAGCCCTTAACCTTAAACATCTCTAGGAGGGATTGGTAAAGCTCATTTTGGTGAAGAACTGTCCACCTGGCCACGTATGAGGCCCCCCCGCGGCATACGCAAGTAATGGCACGTTAAATGGATTCTCGTAATGACCATATGGCGATGTCGTAGTCTTAGCGCCCTTGGGCGTGGTTGGGCTATATTGTCCGCCTGTCATTCCATAGATGAAATTATTTACTATTATTACGTTGATGTCGTCATTCCTTCTAGCGGCATGTATGAAGTGATTACCACCTATGGCAAGAATATCTCCATCACCGCCGACAACCGTTACCTCAAGCTCGGGATTAGCCATCTTTAAACCCACTGCAAATGGTATGGCCCTACCGTGGGTTACATGGTACGCATCCAATTTTAGATATCCACCGAGCCTACCCGTGCAGCCTATACCCGTGACTATCACGTGCTTCTCAATTGGTATTCCTGAATTCTTTATGGCCCTAGCCAATAACTTAAGCAGGATTCCCAAGCCACAGCCAGGGCACCAAATGTGCGGCAGTCTATCAATCCTTATCAAATCCTTAATATCCTCATACGACTTAGGCAGCTCCACCTTAATTCCAGTTGTTGTTACCTCAGCCTCCATGCTCATCCTTCGATCACCTTCCTCACGTTATTTATTACATAGTCAGGATCAGGAATATAACCAGGGGCATACGGTATGTGCTCCACGGGAACCCCCCCCTTAGAGAACTCCTTAACCACGTGGTACATCTTACCCATATTGACCTCCACAGTTATGAACTTCTGAACACCTCTCAGCGCTAGATTCTCCACGACCCAGCCTGGGAATGGCCACGCGGTCTTTGGCCTGAGCATGCCGACCCTATAGCCCTGCGCCCTCAACACCTTTATTGCCCTCCTCACGGAACCCGATGTTGAGCCATAGGACACAATTACGTATTCTGCGTCATCGAGCATGTACTCCTCCCACTCAGCTATCTCCTTCTCATTCTCCCTAATCTTACGGACAAGCCTCATTACTAACTTGAATGAGGCGTCCTTATCGGTTGTTGGGTACCCCTTATCGGTGTGCGTCAATGACTCATTGTTAACCCTATAACCAGTACCTGCTATTGCCATTGGCGGCACTAAGTACCTGCTATCATAGGGTAAGTACTGATCTGGGGGGGTACCGTGGGCTTCGGCCTCTCTACAATCTCAATCTCATCGAACTCAGGAACTCTAACCTTACCATACATATGCCCAACCAATTGGTCGGAGAGTACGATAGCAACAACCCTGTACTTCTCAGCCATGTTAAATGCCTTTATCGTGAAGTCAAAGGCCTCCTGGGGATTGCAGGTAGGTAAGCCACTATCTCGTAGTCACCGTGCGAACCATACTTAGCCTGCAGTATGTCTCCCTGCCCCCCCAGTAATGTTGGTATTCCCGTTGATGGACCAGCCCTCATTACATCGACTATTACCGCCGGTATTTCAAGCATTGAGCCAAGCCCAATCTCCTCCTGCATCAGTGAAAAGCCTGGACCCGATGTTGCTGTCATTGACTTAACTCCAGCGGCTGATGCTCCGAGCACAGCCATTATGCTGCCTATCTCGTCCTCCATCTGGATGAACTTACCACCAACCTGCGGTAGCCTGTAAGACATGTACTCCGCTATCTCATTTGACGGGGTTATTGGGTAACCAGCATAGAACCTACAACCAGCGGTTATTGCACCCTCAGCAACGGCCGTATTACCATCTAGAAAGTGAATTCCAGGCCTTAACAGTTTATCCAGGTCCTTCTTATAGAGCTCAGCACTGTGGGCATGCCTACTCACCCCCCCGTAGTACTTATCGTATGTTATGTACTCCTCAGAGACAACCGTAATCGCGAAGTCTGGGCAAACCTTCTCACACATTCTGCAGGCTACACAATCAAGCTCCTTACCTGGCTTAACAACTGGGTAATGATAGCCCTTGGAATTAACGTCCTTAGACTCCTCAAGGACACCATTAGGGCAAAACTCAATGCAGAACCTGCAATCCTTGCAAAGATCGATATTAACGATAATCTTACCAATTGGTCTCTTCATCTTATGGAGGTTAACGAGCCTACGCATGAACCAAGTCTCGTCCTGCTGAACTAAAGCCATATTTCCTAAATTATTTTTCATTAGAAATACTTTTAAATCTTTTTTCTTCTTCAATCGTACAATACCTATTAACTTTAGCCTTTTGCATACATTTTAATTCATTTTCATTTATTGAATTCATTAGAATATTTTCCATGAAAGTAAGCAAAACGAATTTTACGGACCAAACTGATATATAAAGTACTGCACTATTCATTACCTCAGTGGGTAGTCACGACGTTGACAGGATTATTCGGGAGAGAGTGGAGAGTAGGAGGTTTAGGATAAAGGATATTGATCAATTAAAGACCGTCGACGATGTATTTAATCAATACACAATAGATGCCCTGAGGGAGTTAATGAATAGGCGCGTTGTTGATGAGGTTTATGGGCCGTCGCACAGGGTAAGGAGGCCAAGGTAATATGGGCTAAGGCACCTGACGGTACTGACATAGCCCTAAAGATATTCTATACATCCACAGCCCAATTCATTAGGGGGGGTAGGTACAAGTACCTGCTCGGTGATCCGCGATTTACTGGCGTTAAGATTACGAATACTAGGAAACTCATTGAGTATTGGTGTAGGAAGGAGTTCAGTAACTTGAGTGATGCCTATAATGCGGGTGTCAGGGTGCCTAAGCCAATAACCTTTAACAGGAATATCCTGGTCATGGAATTCATAAGCTACAAGGGAGTTAATGGGGGGGTACCAGCACCGTTGATTAAGGATGCACCACCCGAGGATCCTGAGACTGCTACCTAACAATAATTAAGTACGTAGAGAGAGCATTTATTTTGGGTAAGATAATCCACGCAGACCTAAGCGAGTTCAACATCGTCAATACCGGCGATGAGTTGGTAATCATTGATTGGGGGGGTAGCGCCGTGAAGGCGAACCACCCAAATGCCATTGAATTCCTACTTAGGGATATCGAGAATATTAATAGGTACTTCAGTAAGGAGTTCCATGTTAAGACCCTCGATGGTAAGGCATTACTTAACGCCTTACTACGTAGATATGAGTATAAAGGCGATGTAAGGAGTGATGAGGATGGATGGTTATTAATAAATGGTAAGAAAATAATTGAGGACTTATGAACACCTTAACGGGTTTAAACGTAATACCTAGGCACTAGCTTAATATAATACTCACTTTTAATGTAATATGGTATTGATGACACTCCCTACACCACCTGAGCCTAGGGACATTAAGGATAGGATAGTGAAGAGAAGGAGCGTATGCACCGGGCCTGGTTGTGACTCCTTCTCCGTATGGTTTGGTAATGAAGTTGCGAGGTATTTATGGGATCATTGGGGGGGCAGGGAATTAAGTAGAATAGGCATTAATTGGCAGAAATTCCTCTCGATACTAAGTAACCATACCCAGGAACTAATTGATTGGGCGATTAGGAACACGCTTGCCTGGAATGACTTGGTAAGGATATTAATTAATGACTTATCACCTGGTACGGAGGTTACAACCACGGGTAGGAAGGGTGGAATACTTGATTACCTAGGTTGAACTGCTTGGTTTCTATTACTCTTTTCACCCTGCTTCATGAATGACTCATTAATTATGCGTATTAATTCACAAATCTCCTCACAAATGCTAGATGGCTTTATGTCCGTGTATACGTACTCAATTATCATTAGGGGCGTTGCGTATGTATTGACCCAGAACTCGGCAAAGAGTCTTTCACCCTTATCCACTAGGTGTACCTCCATGTTATGATTATCACTAAATCGAATCATGTACCTAGACCCATCAATAAATGATTGCCTCTCCACAGAACTCGCGTTGCAAGTCCTCATGAGTAAATCAGCCACCAAACCAGCAACACGCATACCGTTAATTCTCCACAACACCTATTTTTAAAATCATGCCATTTCGTAACCCACGTAATACCGACCTGATTTTTACTTAATAATAATTGTATCATCGTCATCATCCGAATGAGACTTAAACATCATGATAAAGAATTTATATAGTGATGACAACTTATTATTTAATAAATCCTCAACGAGCTGCCATGAAGTAGTTAACAAACCTGCATCATAAAGCGCAAGCCCAAAGCCGAGATAGTGATCGCCAACTAACTGTGGATCTGAGATCGTAAGCCCTAGACCCGCGTAGTGAATTATTGATATGTAGGTGAAGTATATCAACGCTATCATGAAGAACGCGATGTACGTAATCATGAGGGCCTTAGCCTTAGACGATAATCTACCGAAGCTACCCCCCCTTAATTGCTTAATCATAGTTATTGATGAGATAACAAGCATCGAAAGCATAAACATAAACACAGGTGTTATCACGAGTATTGTTAAGTCCGCAGAACCGTAAATCCACAACTCAGTGAGTACGTAATCCACAGCAATAGCCATGGCTAAGGCAGACACCAGTGACATTATGTATACGTATCGCACATAGTCCTGAATGCCTCCCGTATTAACCGACATACTACTCAAGCAATATCAATGTAATATCAATATTTAATACTAACAATTAAGATTGCGTATTGGCGACGAATATTTATTAAGGGGGGGTTTTAATTAATGTGATGAAGAATTAAATGGAGAAACAACCATTAGTAATATACCGAAGAGCATGCCCAAACTGTGGAGGAGACATAACATCGGATAGGCTAGCCTCCGGGTTACCATGCCATAGATGCTTACCAGACGTGCCAAGGAAGGTCGCAAGTACCATTGAGGTGCTAAACATGCTAGAAAAGCTTGGCACCATAAATAGGTTAAGGTCGTTGGCAAACCTGATTAATGAGTATAACGAGTTCGCCAACATGTTTAGGAAGATAATTGGAACTAATATGTGGGGCGCCCAAAGATTATGGGCTAGGAGGATCATTAAGGGTAAGAGCTTTGCGATAGTCGCGCCGACAGGAAGTGGTAAGACTACCTTCGGAATGATCGCATCATTATATATCGTTCTCAAGAGGAATGGAAAGGTATTAATCGTCGTCCCAACATCGACTCTAGCCTATGACGTTCATAGGAGATTAAGCGACTACGCAACTAAGGTTGGTGCGAACGTTAGGATTGTCATGGCATCCTCAATACTTTCCAAGCAGGAGTTGGCTGAGGCTATGAAGACAATTGAGATGGTAACTTCGACATATTAATAGTAACCAATGCCTTCCTGCCAAGACATATGGACCTACTTAGTAAGTATAGGTTTTCGTTGATTTTCGTTGATGATGTTGATAGTGTCCTGAAGGCATCAAGCAAGAATATTGATAGGTTATTACTACTGCTTGGTATTAATGAGGAGGCTCTCCGTAAGGCTCTAACGGTAGTTGATTTAATGAAGAAGCTTAGGAAGGCCATTAGATTTAGGGCGAGTGAGGAGGAGATTAATAAGCTTAGGGAGGATATTAAGAAGTTGAATGCTGAACTGACCAATTACGTAAAGAGCAATAACATTGGCATACTAATAGCCTCGGGTGCACTAACGAGGATGAGGAGGACGGCCAGGCTATTTCTATTCAGGGAGTTCCTTGGCTTCGAGACCGGTGGTAGGGCCGAGGGATTAAGAAACGTGGTTGATGTCTACGTAAGGCCCAGGGATTCCCTGGTAAGTACGGCGGTTGACATAGTAAAGAGGTTGGGCGGTGGTGGGATAATCTATGTACCGCCAGACCTTAAGGACATCGTTGATGAGTTGCTCGAGGCATTAAATAATAATGGCGTTAAGGCAGCATCTTACCTAAAGCCAAGTAAGTCGTTACTTAATGACTTTGTGGAGGGTAAGGTTGACGTATTAATTGGGCTTGCCACATCAAGGTCATCCCTTGTTAGGGGGGGTATCGACTTGCCGCAGAGGATTGCATACGTAGTCTTTGTGGGTGTTCCACGCATGAGGTTTAGGTTGAGGCTTGAGGAATTTACGCCAATAAGGTACTTAATGTTTTTGTTCACCATTAGGAATGTAGTACCTCAATACCTGAGGAATGACATTGATAGAGTCGTTGCAAGGCTCAGGAACTTAACGGCACTTAATCAGGAGCAAATCAATAATTTGTTGAGGGCTATTGAGGAGAATAAGGAATTGAGTGGATTTGATAAGTACGCAGCCGACGTAATTAAGGATGCCGTGGACTTAGTAAATAAGTTATTGAGTGATTCCAATGTTAGGAAGGCCATAGAGCAGTCTAATGAGGTTGGCCTTGAATATAGGGGGGGTGGTGAGCTTTATGTGATTATTCCCGATGTGACGACGTATATTCAGGGTAGTGGTAGAACATCGAGGCTCTATGTTGGTGGTGTATCCCAGGGCTTATCAGTACTGATAGTGGATAATGAAAAGGTGTTTAATGGCTTGGTTAGGAATCTGAGGTATAGGCTTGAGGATGTGAAGATACAGGATATCAACGAGGTTAATATTGATGATTTAATGAAAAGGATTAGAGATGAGAGGGAATTAATAAGGAATATAATGCTTGGGAAGATACCCAATCAATTCCTCGAGAAAGATCCATTGAGGACTGCGTTCGTAATCGTCGAATCACCGACGAAGGCTAGGACAATCGCAGGCTTCTTCGGCGTACCCACCAGGAGGGAGGTTGGTCCTTTAATAATCTATGAAGCTACCCTGGGCAACCTGTACCTATTAATAACGGCCACCAAGGGCCACATGTGGACTTAATACCGGCGGGCCCAGCCGATGTTAAGGAACTTGCACCTGCCTTAAAGGTGGGAAAGATCATTGATTACTATGGGATACTTAAAACCGGTAATAATTTCGTACCGATCTACGGAACAATAAAGAGATGCCCGGTTGGTGGGGGGGAAACGTATACTGAGGATGTCGATGTCTGTAAAATCCATGGCGTCAAGCTTATCGATGCCATGGATATAGTAAATGCAATAAGAGACATAGCTACTGAGGTTGACCAGGTGATGATTGGTACGGATCCGGATGCCGAGGGTGAGAAGATCGCTTGGGATGTTTACATGATGTTAAGGCCCTACGTTAGTAATATCGTTAGGATTGAGTTCCATGAGGTTACTAAGAAGGCCATCATTGACGCAATCACCAATCCGAGGGCGATAAGTCTCAGCATGGTTGGTGCTCAATTGGTGAGGAGGATTGAGGATAGGTGGATTGGGTTTGGGCTTAGTCAGATTGTTCAGGAGAAGTTTGGTAGGAAGACTCTATCGGCAGGCAGGGTTCAAACCCCCCCAGTCCTTGGTTGGATAATAGATAGGTATGACGAGAGTAGGAGGGATAAGGTATACTCAGTAACCATGACTTTAAGTAACGGTGTAAAGTTGAGGTTGAATATACCGCCGGATAAGGAGGAATTAATAAAGGCCCTTAAGGCAATGCATAGGAATAAGTCAACGGATGTTGAGGTTAAGGTTAAGGTAACTAGGGTGGGTGAGGAAGAGGAGGAGTTGAACCCAGCACCACCGTACACTACGGACGCCTTACTTAGGGACTCAGCAAACATACTTGGTCTAAGCGTTGAGCAGACAATGGCCATCGCCCAGGAATTGTTTGAGTCAGGGCTCATAACGTATCATAGGACGGATAGTACCAGGGTATCAACGGTGGGCATTGGCATTGCCAAGGAGTACATAAGTGAGAGGGTTGGAGCTGATTATTTTGTGGGTAGGGCCTGGGGGGGTGGCAAGGAGATTGGGGCTCATGAATGCATAAGGCCGACGAGACCCATCGATAGTGATGACTTAAGGAATCTGCTCAATACGGGCCTGCTTCAGCTGGCTATTAGGGTTACGGCAAATCATCTTAAAGTTTACGACTTAATATTTAGGAGATTCATGGCAAGCCAAATGAGGAGTGCCAGGGTTTTGAAGGAGAGGCTGAAGATAAGCGTTTACCTTAATGGTACGAGTGCCCACGAGGAGGAGGTGGAGAGGGTTTCCAAGATATTGGAGCCTGGATTCACAAAGGTTTGGGGCTACATTGAGGGTAGGGAGTACCAGGAGCTCGCACCTGGTGAGTATGATATAACTAGCATCGATTATATTAAGAAGGTGAGTAGGACACCACCGCTTAGGGAGGGCGATATAATCGCTATGATGAAGGAGAGGGGGCATTGGTAGGCCAAGTACTTATGCGAAGATCGTCGATGTGATACTGAAGAGGCGCTATGCCCTAGTTGTTGGTAGGAGGACTAGGTACGTAGTGCCCACGAACCTTGGCCGCCAGGTTTATAGGTTCCTAACTGAGGAGAATAAGGAGTTTAGTGACTTAGTTAGTGAGGAGAGGACTAGGATCGTTGAGAAGCACATGGATGATGTTGAGGTTGGTGAGAGGGATTACATGGATGTGCTTAATGAGTTATTTAATGAGGCGATAAGTAAGGGTATACTTAAGGAAAACGTTATTAGTTAAACTTAACCACATGAACCAGTCTTGCAGTATGGGTCATCAGTCTCCCCCCCAAGCTCCTCCTGCATCTCCTCCTCAATACTCTCACCACCATTGCCCTTAATCCTAACTAGCTTATCCTTAAGTGCTGACAATGATGTGTAGCTAGCCTTGGTTTCCACCTTGGGCTTGGTCTCAACCTTAACCTCCTTAACCTCAACGGTTGGCTTAACCTCAGCACCCTTAACGCCGGTGTATATTACCTGAACAGACTTACTCTTATCCCTATACACGGTTATTCCAAAGGCATTAAGCAACCAGGCCAGCCTATAGGCCTGCTCAACATCCTCCATGGGGGTATTGCTCGGCATGTTAATAGTCTTACTAACGCCTGAGTCATTCCACCTGGCCCAGGTCACCTGCATGTATACGTGCCACTTCCAGTGAATCTCATGAGCCGTCCTAAGCAGGTCAGCCAGTGGGTGATCCCTTGGCAGTATTCCGTACTCCTCGACAAACTTCCTCGTTGATTCATCCAGCGTCTTCGTCTGCATTAACAGCTTAAGTGCAGTGTAGTTATACTCAATGAGCCTCCCAATTGATAGGTTCCTGATGTAGGCAATCGCGAAGAGGGGGGGCTCAATGCTTGAGTTCACGCCGGCGATTAGGCTCCTGGAGCCCTCAGGCGCTATACTCATTATGGATCCATTCCTAATACCTATCGTACTAACATCTATCGACAAATCACTGTCTAATGCCCTATATCCCTTAAGTACCGTTGATGAGCCGTCAATAATAGCCTTAACCTTCGGATCGTTATAGCCCACATCAAGGGTCTTCATGTACTCATCAACGGCCTCCTTATCAATGGTGCTGGAGAACTTCTCAAGCCTCTCCCTGTGCTTTGTCCACGGTAATACGCCCTCAGCCCAATCACTATGCTTATATGCCGGGTAAACACCCTTCTCCTTAGCCAACTCAATACTAGCCCTAACAGCCATCCTAGCTATGAAACTAGCCAATTCATTAGAGACTGCCAATGCCTGCGGTGAGTCGTACCTAAGGCCAAGGGCTATTAGGGTATCGGCAAGGCCGTTGGCACCAAGCCCAATTCTCCTAGTCTCGAGCACCCTCTTCCTAAGCCTCTCATGTGGTAACTTATTAACATCAATGACATCATCAAGGAACCTAACCGCCAACTGAACATCCCTAGCTAAATCCTCCCACTCAATCTTACCATCCTTAACATACTTAACAAGATTAATACTACCTAGGTTACAACTCTCAAAATCGTAAAGACTCTCTTCACTGCATGGGTTAGTTGCGTTTATGACCTCGCCCGGTAATTTCTCATTATTTATGTAATTGGCTAAGTCTCTGTTCCATAGTCCTGGATCTCCGCTGTCCCATGCGGACTTGACTATCTTGTCCCAGAGTTCTTTTGCGTTTATTTTCCTCCAAATCCTTATCTTGCCGGCTTTTATGGCCTCGACACACCCCCCTCATAGCACTTAACGAACTCCTCACCCCCCCAGGTCTTGTATAGGCATGGGCACTCCCTCGGGTTTATCAGGTATATGTCCTCGCTCCTGAGTGCCCTCTGCATGAAGTAGTCGTCTATTGTGACGCTTATGTTGAAGTTCTGGAGCTGAATGTCCTTAAGCTCACCGCTCTTCGAGGTTATGAACTTCTCAATGTCTGGGTGCCACCAGAAGAGCATGCCCATCTGAGCGCCGCGCCTCTTACCGCCCTGCTTAATCGTGTCCACCAACGTATCAAAGAGCTTCATGAAGCTAAGCGGGCCAGAGGCTATCCCTGTCGTACTCCTGACGATGTCACCCTCAGGCCTTAACTTACCGAAGTTATAACCAACACCACCACCTGACTGGAATATTAATGCCGCGAGTCTCAGGGCATCCATTATGCCGAAGTTGCACTCGGGGGGGTCTTCCTTATTCGTGTCACTCTCCCTGGATAAGCAGTCATCAATGGGTACTACAAAGCACGCAGAGAGTTGTCCAAGCCTAGTCATAGCGTTATAAAGTGTTGGTGAGTTGGGCATGAACTTGAGTTGGCTCATCATGTCGTAGAACCTCCTGGCCCACGTTATTGGGTCACCACCGTACTTAAGCTCTGCGTAGGCAACGCCCATTGCAGTCCTCATCCACAGGTATTGAGGCGCCTCAAAGAATGTACCATCAAGCCTCTTCAGTAGATACCTACTCATTAATGTCCTAACGCCATTGTAAGTAAGCAGTAAGTCCCTGCTGGGGGGGTCGAGGTATCTAGCTAACTCATCGATGTATTGAGCATACCAAGCACTCATCTCTGAATCCCAAATCCTAAGCTCAAGCCCGGTCCTAAACCATGTCTTAAAGCCCTCCCTATACGCATCCTCAAACTTAGTCCTGCCCTCATTAATCGCCTTAACGACGTCCTTACCCCCCCAGACCTGCTTATACACGCTCCATATCAGGTAGTTCCTAGCCGCATCGTGCCACCTCAAGTCGTCAGTCACCATATTAAGCATGATTAATTGAATCCTATCCGATAACTCGCTACTTGGTACTGTGCCTTTAATGTCAAGGGCGTTAATTACTAAGTCAGGATCTGGAACGCCTGCGAGTTTTAGAGAGCGGACTAACTTATCCCTTGAGAAGTCCTCTGTATTTCCATTCCTCTTTAAGATCTTTATCCCAACCACCTTGCTTATTGCTTCAGTACTTAATTGCACACAGGAAATTTAAATTACTTTTATTAGGGGGCAGCGGACAAAATAAGTTAACACGAACTTAAGTGAAGAGAATATATATTGCTTTCACCCACCTCAGCTGTAAAATCCTAAAGCCCAAAAACAATTTATTCTTGCAATTCATGATGCAATTAATAGTATGTACCTAATCGTCGCATGCCCAAAATGTGGGAATTACTCCATAGCCCGTGACACGGTTAAGACACACCAATGCCCATACTGTGGTTACGTAATGCGCATTGAGGAGACGTCAATAATTGCGAGGGCCAAAAATGGTAAGGAAGCCAGGGAGATCATTTTAAGGTTAAAGACGCCCGGGGAATTAAGGAGAAGACTTTAACGTACTAGGTCTGGTGTAATGAACCAATTAATGACCCAATTACCTTCAGCCTTACTAAGCCTTAATACGCCAGAATACCTAAACTCAACGACCTTAATGTCGGGGGGTTACCTGTAATTAACAGCGAGACCAGACGGCTGAGGTGCGGTAGGTGACCCACGATCATTAAATCGTGGTCAAGCCCTGACAACCTTTCAAACCATATCCTAGGATCATCACTTGGATTTAAACCATCAACCTCCCTAACATTACTAACGCCCAGATATTTAGCGAAGATCTCCGCCGTCTGCCTAGCCCTAGCCTTACCACTATGAACGATCTCAGCAACGGTAACGCCAACACCGTTGAGGTACCTGGCGATCCTCTCCGTCTCGAAAACACCCTCTGGAGTTAATCTTCTCTCTGGATCAACCCTTTCATCGAAAGCCTTACCATGCTGAACAAGGTATAGACTAACCATATAGTAGGGTAAGCATAGCCCGGGCTTATAATCCTAAATGCTCATTCGGCATTAATTAATTTATTTATTAATAAATATTTATAAAGTTTAGTGGTGCGGCCGCCGGGATTCGAACCCGGGTTCTGCGGCTTTCTACGTTCATTGCTCGGAAGGCCGCCATCCTAGACCAGGCTAGACTACGGCCGCGGGTAAACAATGGTGATTGGAAATTTAAGTTTTTACTAACGGTAAGTATTATTGATTATCTTTGATCTCTGGTTGTTGGTCTTGGTGCTATTGGGTGTGGTAAATACTCAATGCCAGGTCTATTCGTTCTAGCTTGTGGGTATAGCGTCATTAATTCGTATATTTCAGGTGGTACGTCGGTTGATACTTTAAGCCCCCCCATTTCCCTTAATTGCTCTACGGTTATTGGATAGTCATGAGTGTAATAACCGCTCACAAGCCTATCAGCTATGTACCTAGCTCTTTCTTCACCAACTTTATCCTTAACTAACTCAATAACTAACTCCTTAACTTGATTAATGGCTTTTTCAGCCATGTCCGCAAGAATTAGCGTTTGATCATCGACTTTATCCTTACCTTTAATCTCAACTGCCCTTAGAATAGACGGTGCCGGTAAGTAAATTCCTCCAGGACCGCTCAGCTGGAGATCAAGAGGACCGAGTACGGCGTTTGGATCCATTATTATTTCATCGGCTGCCAATGCTATTAATGTACCCCCCCCGCTCATGGCATAGTGAGGTATCACTACGACCTTCCTAGCCGGGTGTGCCTTGAGTGCCTTAGCTATTTGTGAGGCAGCCAATACCAAACCTCCTGGTGTATGTAAAATAAGCATTATCGGCATATTAGGTGGTGTAGTCCTGATAGCCCTTATAATGGCCTCCGAATCCTCAATATCGATATACCTATATATAGGCACACCTAATAGCCCTATTTTCTCCTGCCTATGTATCATGGTTATGACCCTAGCACCATACTTACGCTCCATAAACGCAATAAGCCTTAATCGTGCATGCTGTAGTGACCTCATTGATAGCCATGGTGAAAGCATCGCTATGAAGAGAAGTATCCAGAAGAGATACCCTAGTACATCAGTATAGATATCAAGAAAAACATTGCTAATTCATTAATTAATTTATTTATAAGTATTATTTATTAACCATATTTACGAAAAGTTTTAAAGTAGAAATTATGACTTGCTATTTTAATGACTGTCCCTAGGGTTAGGACTTACGTGCCTGGACTTGATGAGATACTGTATGGTGGCATTCCAGAAAGGAGTGTGGTCTTAATTTCTGGTGGACCGGGCACTGGGAAGTCAATACTGGGTAAGCAATTCCTCTATAATGGGCTTGTGAGGGATGAGGCTGGAGTCTTCGTGGCACTCGAGGAACATCCAGTCGCTGTTAGGAGAAGTTTTAGGCACTTTAATTGGGATATAACGAAATTCGAGAAGGAGGGTAAGTTCGCAATTGTTGATGCGTTCACGGCGGGCATCGGCTCTGCTTCCCAGAGGGAGAAGTACGTTGTTAAGGATATTGATAATGTACATGAGCTTGTCGATGTACTTAGGCAGGCAATTAAGGATACCGGCGCTAGGAGGGTTACGATCGACTCCGTGAGTACGTTATACCTGACCAAGCCATCAATTGCCAGGTCAACGGTGATGCTCCTTAAGAGGGTGATTGCTGGCTTAGGCACAACGGCGCTCTTCATAAGCCAGGTATCAGTTGGCGAGCGAGGCTTTGGCGGGCCTGGTGTTGAGCATGCCGTCGATGGAATTATTAGGCTTGATCTTGATGAGATAGATGGTAAACTGTATAGGTCAATAATTGTCTGGAAGATGAGGGATACTAAGATCTCGATGGTTAGGCATCCAATGGATATAACGGATGAGGGAGTCGTTATTTACTGGGACAAGTACCTAAAGTTAACCGCGACCTCCGCATCAATACAACCATTGCCTAAGGAGGAGGTTGATGAGATGAGAAAGGCCGTCGAGGAAACGGAGAAGGCTGCTAAAGAAGTTAGGGCTACGGTCCGCGAAACTGAGGAGGAGGAAGAAGAGGAATAGAGAAATCCCATCATTAAACTTACCCAGCATAAATGCGATTTACAATCACGAACTCAACTCCCTCAGTGCATCATTAAGTAGTTTCTTAACTCTCTCTATCTTCTCCCTTAACTTACTCACGTCCTCCGTAGGTATGGCCCCCCCAGCCAATTCACTCGGCAATTCAATCTTGAAACCCTCCTTAGAAAGCCTCTCATAAGCCTTCAACACAAGTTGACCGGCCTTCGTCTCACCCCCCCTGAGGTGCTTACGTATCGTGGCTTCGGTAACCCCAATCTCATCAGCTATCTGTGAAATGGGCATTCCCGCCTTATCCCTGGCAAACGCTGCAGCCGCCGTGTATAGGCTATCGACCCAGGTAAGTCTTTCATGTGGATTCCTAAGCGCCTCCAGGGTTTCCTGTGAGAATAGGGACATGGCGAGTAAGGCGCTTTCGAGCTTTCTAATATCCTCCTTACCCAGAGGCTTAAGCGGTATCTCAGACATACAATACCTTAGTTTTGTGCGTAATTTTAAGTTTTCAGTTTAAATTGAATGTAAATAACTTAAGCCCTTTGAATAATTATCGCGTAGCCCTGCCCACCACCAACGCATGCAGTCGCAAGTCCATACTCCTTACCAGTCAACTGCAACTGCCTAGCCAAGGTACCAACTAATCTCGCTCCGGTCGCACCGAGTGGGTGGCCAATCGCTATGGCTCCTCCCTTAAGGTTTACCTTATTCTCATCAATACCTAATTCCTTAATTGCGTTTAAGGTAACTACGGCAAAGGCCTCATTAATCTCCCAAAGATCTATATCCTCAACCCTAAGCCCAGCCTTAGCCAACGCCTTCTTTGATGCTGGTACCGGGCCCTCGCCCATTATTGATGGATCAACGGCGGCCCAACCTAGCGACACAACCCTAGCCAGTGGCTTTAGGCCGAGTTCCTTAACCATCTTACCCGACATTAAGACTACTAACGATGCGCCTGAGTTAAGGGGGGGCGCGGAGTTACCCGCGGTTATTACACCACCTGGTTTGAAGGCAGGTGGTAACTTGGCTAAGGCTTCCAATGACGTGTTTGGCCTAACACTAAGATCTCTATCAACCACTATCTTCTGTCCATCTTTAACGACCTCTATCGGGAGTATCTCATCCTTGAAGTAACCCTCCTCGTAGGCCTTCGTGGCGAGCATGTGGCTTCTGTAAGACCACCTATCCATCTCCTCCCTACTTATCTTCTTGAGAGCCGCCAATTTCTCGGCGGTTAACCCCCCCATCACGTAACCAGTGGCCATGTCATACATCGCGTACTCGGGATTAGTCGCCAACTCAAGATGCGGGACTATATACGGATTGTTGTACATGGGAACCCTGGACATGTGCTCATAACCACCGGCAAAGACTATGTCGGCTTGCCCAGTCCATATCTCCATTGTGCCAATACCAATTGCGTCAAATGATGAGGCACACTGCATGTCAACAGCCATGGCGGGTATGGTAACCGGAAACTTTGCAAGAAACACCGGTATCCTACCACCCATACTCCAGTTATCACCACCCTGCAATGCATTACCGACTATCACGTGGTCAATCTGTTCAGGCTTTATACCAAGGTCCTGAACAGCCTTAACAAGCAATCTTGAGAATAGGGTTGGACCACTTATATCATAGAACACGTCGAACTTCGGATCCTCCCTCTTAACCCTTGAGAAGGCAGTCCTCTTGAAATAAACTACGTATACCTCCCTATCCTCACCCATTCCTGATCATGCTTTAAGCGCCCAACGAATTAATATTGCTTATTTGCATATAGATTATATAGTGAGAAAATACTGAGTACACCGCATCACGGCGTTTATGCTACCTTATCTTTTTGGGAATTCTTTAAGTACTCATCTATCGCTCTCATTATATCGCTTGGGTCGGCCTTACCCCTTAACTCCTTCATAAGCGCATTCATGAGCTTGTTCTTATCGTTTATGCCGAGCTTGGGCGCCCTCTCCATTACGTATTTCCTAACCTCTTCAGGATTCATCCTTCTCAACCCTAGTCTATTGATTACGTCGTCAATAGGTTTATCGGGTTCCTTACTCCATGCCGCTATTATGTCGGGTATTGCCTCCTTGGTTATTACGCCCTGGGCATACTCATTGAATATCGCCTTAAGGTGGTCCTCAGTTATCACAGACACATCAACACCATCCCTCTGGAGCGACTTCATGGTATTCACGACCGTGTTCGCTATTAACGTGGCTGGTACCCTACCCTGAAACTCACCTATTAAGTAATCAATTAGGTCATAGAACGGGGGGGACTTAATTACCTGCATCGCCAATTCCCTACTCATGCCGTAGCCGACATACCTACTCACCCTAGACTCGATAGGTTCTGGTATTAATGCCCTAGCCCTCGCTAACATTTCCTCGGTAATCCTTATGGGTCTAAGGTCAGTCTCTGGGTACATCCTCGCGGCGCCTGGCCTGGGCCTCATGAACCTCGTCGTGCCGTCAGGATTGGCCGCCCTGGTCTCCTCAGGAACGCCATGCAACGCCTCCCTGATCCTATCAATGATCACATCCACGGCATCCACCAAGTCCCTATCCGAAGTACCTGCCAGGAGTATGAATGAGTCCACGCCAAGCCTCGAGGACACCTTGGAAACCTCCTCAGCGGTTATTCCATAGCCGGGTAATTCATCGCTGTGAATTAGGCCTGACAAACTCGTCCAAACCTTAACCCTATCCGCCAACTCTGTGCCAAACCTCCTATTCGGCTGAACCTCCTTACCCAGTATGCCCTTTAGGCCAGGCGTCTTTATGGCCACCACCTTACCACCACCCTCAAGGACCTTCCTGATCAGGTTGGATTTGGTGGATGAGAATATGTCGGTGACGTCCACGAAGTCCTTAACAAACCAATCCTCCCTCACGCCCCCCCTCCTGATCAACTCGTCACGAATGGCCAATAGGTTTAATTGACGCTGAACCTCATACTCAATGACCTTAGGTATCAGGCTGAGGTCAGGCACGCCCTTAATCTCCGTCTTAGCGCCACCCTCGATAGATACGTTCACGTCCTGCCTAACCGTGCCAAGCCCCCTCTTGGCCTTACCAGTCATCTTAATGCTATGACCGATGTAATAAGCTACCTCCATGACCTCCTGAGGATTATAGGTGAGTATTCCCGTGGATATCTCAATAAGCGGTATACCGAGCCTATCAAGCCTATAAACAACGGTATCGCCCCCCCTCTCCTCAATTTTTCTAGCCGCATCCTCCTCAAGGGCTATCGTCTGTATTGGAACCTTATAATCAAAGAACTTGGCTAAACCATCATGAGCAATCAACATGGTCCTCTGGAAACCCGAGGTATTGGACCCGTCAATCACGGTCTTCCTCATCACGTAAACCTCATCAAATATCTTGGCATTAAACATCATAGCAACGGCCAACGCAACCTCGAGAGACTCAGGGTCCGGATCATGTGGTGGCTCCTCATCAAGTTCCACAAGGCATGTGGTGTCGTAATAACCCTCATAAACGAAGGTCCTATGCTTCCTAAACTCCCAAATGGCCGCCGGATCAACCTCGCCAAGCTCACTCATGCTGGGCCTCAACCTCCTAACGACCCTGAAGTGGGGGGGCTCATCATTCCTAACGATTGGCAGGCAATTACAGAACAGCTTCCTGCCAGTATTCAATTGAACATGTATCTCCAGGCCAACCTTAAGCCCAACAGCCCTATAATCAATAGGCATATATCCATGACTAAAGACCATACCTATTTAATTACTTAACGCTCCTAACATTATTCCTATGATTATAAACTCTAACGATCATTCTAAAGTCCAGGTCTAAGTTATGGGGGGCATTAATTACGTTGTTTTATACTATGTCAAATGTCAGCAAATTTTACTTAATTACCAATATGGCAGTATTATGGTCTTAATGTTCTTAAGATAATTTTTAACTTTTAATTGGGAATTAGCAAACAATTTTTAACTTGAGCTATGATTTATATTTATAATGAAGATTCATATTATTAAGGACCATACACTAAATACGTGCTATTAACCTAACTGGATATAGAGTGAAGTTTTATTAACCCAATTAATGATTATGACTTAATCATGGTACCACCACTGAAGAAAGTAAGCGATTATGTGTGGGAGATACCGAAGGGGGGGTATAAACCGTGCATGAAGGTGCCAGCTAGGATATTTGCTGATGAGACACTGCTTGAGAAGATGAAGACGGACATGACGTTGGAGCAGGCAGCCAACGTCGCGTGCTTGCCAGGCATTTACAAGTATAGCATTGCATTGCCAGATGCTCATCAGGGCTATGGATTCCCAGTGGGTGGTGTAGCGGCAATGGACATGGAACAAGGTGTAGTAAGCCCAGGAGGAATTGGTTATGACATTAATTGTGGTGTAAGACTTCTTAGGACAAATCTAACGGAGAAGGACGTTAGGCCTAAATTAAGGGAGCTCGTTGACACTATATTCAAGTTAGTCCCCGCTGGTGTTGGTGAGACTGGGCTTCTTAAGCTGTCCTTTGGTGACTTGGATAAGGTGCTTGATGAGGGTGTTGATTGGGCATTGTCTAAGGGCTATGGTTGGGGGGGTGATGATAAGAATTTCATTGAGGAGTTTGGGCATTACGAGGGTGCGGACTCGAGTAAGGTTAGCCAGAGGGCTAAGGAGAGGGGGGGCAAGGATGAGCTTGGCACGACTGGCAGTGGCAACCACTTCATTGAGATTCAAGTCGTTAATAAGATATTCGATGCCAACTTAGCCAAGAGACTTGGTATTGAGCAGGAGGGTCAGGTAATGGTCCTAATACACACTGGCAGTAGGGGGGGTCTTGGGCACCAAGTCGCCACTGACTACATAAGGGTTGCGGAGAATAAGATGAAGCAGTGGGGGGGCTTGTTCCTGCCGGATAGGGAGTTGGCGTCAATGCCCCCCCTTACCACTAGGGAGGCCCAGGATTACCTGGCTGCGATGAAGGCTGCGGCTAACTATGCATGGACGAATAGGCAGATAATAACGCATTGGGTTAGGGAGGCCTTCAGGAGGGTCTTTGGTAAGGACCCTGACAAGCTTGGCCTCGAGATCGTCTATGACGTTGCTCACAACATCGCTAAGATCGAGGATCACGTAATCGATGATGAGGGCCATGTTAGGAGGGTTCTCGTGCATAGGAAGGGAGCCACTAGGTCGTTCCCAGCAGGTAGGCCTGAGATACCGCCTAAGTATAGAGATATTGGGCAGCCCGTCTTAATACCCGGTAGCATGGGTACGGCATCCTACGTATTGATTGGTTTACCAACGTCGTTCCAGGTGACCTTCGGCACGGCACCACATGGAGCAGGTAGGACGTTGAGTAGGTCCGCCGCCGTTAGGATGCTGCCGCCTAACAAGGTTAGGGGGGGCGCCCTGGAGAGTAAGGGTATCATTGTTAGGTCCGCGGAGAGTGAGATAATATCTGAGGAGGCGCCTGAGGCGTATAAGAACGTTGATAAGGTTGCCGAAGTTGCCGAGCTGACTGGAATGGCGAAGAGAATTTCAAGGCATGTACCCATTGGCGTCGTTAAGGGATAAGTAAAAACCATGTATTATCCTACCCACGTTTGGGCCGGGTCGTGCGGCAAATCTTTAAAAAGGCACTTGCTTCTTATCCTGCGTAATGAGTAGCGATCAAGGAATTACACTGTCTAAGGAGACCGTTACTTATCAAGTTGGTGGTGTAACAATAATTGAGGAGTGCCCAAGGGATTTAAGAACTCTCGATGGCGAACCAATCAAGTTATTTGGTAAGTGGGCTTTCGATAACGTCATTGTTAAGGACCCAGGCCTCAGGAGGTACCTGTGCCTAAAGCCCATGTACCTTCCACACACAAGCGGTAGGCATCAGAAGAGGAAGTTTGGTAAGGCTAGGATACCGGCCATCGAGAGATTAATGAACCAGCTAATGCACCCAGGTAGGAATGCAGGTAAGAAGCATAAGGCCTACAATATCGTTAAGAGAGCCTTCGAGATGATACACCTAAAGACTGGGCAGAACCCAATACAGGTCTTTGTAGATGCCATAGTGAATGCGGCACCCAGGGAGGAGATTACGAGGGTCGTCTATGGTGGTATTGCATACCCAGTATCGGTCGACGTCTCACCACTAAGGAGACTTGACCTAGCCATTAGGTGGATAACCGAGGGTGCCAGGCAGTGCTCCTTCAATAATCCCAAGCCAATCGAGGAGTGCTTGGCCGATGAGATAATAGCCGCGGCACAGAATGACCAGAAGTCATACGCGATTAGGAAGAAGGATGAGATGGAGAGGATAGCCGCGAGCGCGAGGTAAGGCTCAAGCCTTGCTATTACTTATTTATACCTAGTGCATGCCCTTATTACTTCATTTTTCCTAGGTACGATATTAGCAATGAGCAGGTTAAGGAACTATCTATAGCATTTATGAAGCACCATGATAGCCCATCTTTTATTATTCACTTACCTTTCCAAGCTAACCACCAGTTAACCTACACATACTCTCTATCAATAATACCCACTAATCATCCTAATTACCCAGGAGGAATACTTATTTAACCAATTTAATTCATTTATATCGTAATGTCAATCGCAGAATTAATATGGGTTGAGAAGTACCGTCCTTCGAGGATTGATGACATTATTGACCAGGAGGAGGTTAAGGAGAGGATTAAGCAGTTTCTGAAGAGCGGTAACATGCCGCACATGCTGTTTTATGGTCCCCCCCTGGTACTGGTAAGACTACGATGGCTCTTGCCATTGCCCATGAGCTTTATGGTGATGCCTGGCGTGAGAATGTTCTTGAGCTTAACGCTAGTGACGAGAGGGGTATAACCACCATTAGGGAGAGGGTTAAGGAGTTTGCAAGGACAGCGCCGATGGGTAAGGCACCGTATAAATTAGTCATACTTGACGAGGCTGATAATATGACCTCTGACGCCCAGCAGGCCCTTAGGAGGATGATGGAGATGTACGCTAACGTGACCAGGTTCATACTAATTGCTAATTACGTGTCCAGGATTATTGATCCAATACAGTCCCGCTGCGCCATGTTCAGATTCTCACCACTTCCTAGGGATGCTGTTCTTGGTAGGCTTAGGGAGATTGCTTCGAGGGAGGGTGTTAAGGTTACTGATGAGGCCCTCGAGGCCATATGGGACATAAGCCAGGGAGACATGAGAAAAGCAATAAACACACTACAGGCCGCTGCTGCTACGGCTAAGGAAATAACGCCTGAGGTCATTTATAAGACCGTTGGTTACATAGAGCCTAAGGATATAATTGACCTGGTAAATACGGTGTTTGGCGGAGACTTTGTTAGGGCTAGGGATAGATTGAGGACCTTAATGTATGAGCATGGTGTGTCTGGTACGGAGATACTGAGGGCAATACAGAGGCAGATAATGAGTGGGGCCATTAACGTGCCTGATGAGGCGAAGGTTGAGATTGCGGAGCCGCGGCCGACATTGATTATAGGCTTACTGAGGGTTCTGATGAGGAGATACAGCTCTCGGCTTTCCTAGCCAAGTTAATGCTGATTGGTAAGAAGTATGGTTTAGGGGGGGCTGGTAAGGAGGTTGGTAAGGAGACCAAAGCACCTGCAAAGAGGAGGTGATTTTGATTGTCAAGGAGGATTCCCTGGGTTGAGAAGTATCGCCCAAGGAGGCTTTCTGAGGTCGTTAATCAGGAGGAGGCTAAGAAGGCTTTGCTCGATTGGATAAATGGTTGGGAGAAGGGTAAGCCCAGTAAGAAGGCGGTAATGCTCGTGGGACCGCCGGGAATTGGAAAAACAACACTCGCCTATGCACTAGCTAATGAGAGGGGTTATGAGGTTCTTGAGTTAAATGCAAGCGATGTTAGGACCGGTGAGAGGATTAGGCAAGTGATCGGTAGTTCAATGAGGATGGGCTCGCTCTTCGGCTTTAAAGGTAGGATTATACTCTTCGATGAGGTTGATGGGCTAAACGTTAGGG